>JBOHGM010000052.1:0-27553 GCA_050699435.1 Pseudonocardiaceae bacterium
TCGCCGCCCTCGTCGGAGCCACCCGCGAACGCACCACCACCGCCCTCGGCGAACTCGCCAAACACGACCTCATCCAGCTCCGCCGAGGCAAGATCGTCGTCCACGACCAGACCCGGCTGGCCGCGCTGGCCGACGGCGCCCACCCGCCTACCTCGACTCCGTGAACACCACCGCACAGCGCTGGCGGAACTATCTGGCCGCCTACCACGACGACCGCCCCGCCATCACCGAACAGCTACTCAGCATGGCCACCCCATCCCCATACGAGTGGCTCGGGGAGCCCCTCCGTACCGAGAACGGGCCCATCCTGGACCTCGCCTGCGGCTCAGCACCCACCCGGCCATCGCTGCCCGACCGCCGGTGGATCGGACTGGACTCGTCCGCCGGTGAACTCGGCTACGCCGCCGCAGCCGGCCGCACACCACTCATCCGCGGCAACGCGACCGCACTCCCCATCGCGACCAACTCCGTCACCGCCGTCTGCGCCGCCCTGAGCCTGCAGGTCCTCACCCCGCTAGACACCGTCCTCAACGAAGTACGCCGCGTCCTCCGGCCCGGCGGGATGCTGGTGGCCCTGGTACCCGCACGACCCGGCCTGCAGCCGGTCGGACTGCTGCACTGGAACCATGTACTGCGTGCGCTCAGCGTGCGCCGACTGGAGTGGCCCAACCCACAAGCCACCAACCGGCTGGCCCGGACACTGCGTCGGCACGGCTTCCGCACACACTCCAATCAACGCAGCGAGTTCACCCTGACCATCAACACCGCCCAGGACATCGAACTCCTCATCGATGGGCTGTACCTACCCGCCCTACCCGCCTCGCGACTGCACTCGGCCAAGAACAGCCTCCGGCCATGGGCACGTTCGGGACGATTCCTCCCGCTCCCATTACGCCGTGTCATCGCGACGGTCGACTCCCGCGGGCGGTGCCGCTGAGTCCAGGAGCGGCGTCCGGGTCTATCTCACGAACGGTTTCCTCTCTCTCGCCGACGGCTTGACACAGAGAGGTGCCGTTCGCGGCACAGTCCCTCCGGCGCAGGCTAGGCCCGCTCCAGGTGTCGACCGTAGGCACGATCGTGTCTACGGCGGCCTGATCAGGCGCTAAGCGAGCGGTCGTGATAACGAAAGAGACAAATATCGACGGCACCTGTCCAAAAGTAGGAGAGTTCGGGTTGTGCCACGTTGTGGACAACCGGGGATTCGAACAACTCGTCTCCTCGGGTAGGAAAGGTTCGGCACGCACGAGGGGGTGGATCGTGCCTCGTCCGGAACGGCCGGTGGATCCGGCGGCCGGCATCGTCCAGTCCTTCGCCGTCGAGTTGCGGAAGCTGCGCCGGGAAGCCGGTGGGATGACCTACCGGCAGCTCGCCGCGCGCAGTGGGTATTCGGTGTCGACGCTGTCGGACGCCGCGGGTGGACGACAGCTGCCAAGCATGGACGTCACGTTGGCCTACGCCGGGGCGTGTGGCGGTGACCACGACGACTGGGAGGCCAGGTGGCACGCGGCCGCGGTCGCGATGGCCGAGCAGCGTCCTGTCCCCGCGCCGGACACGGTGCACCGTGCGCCATATCGGGGGCTGGCCAGTTTCCGTGCCGAGGACGCCGACCTGTTCTTCGGCCGCGACCACCTGGTCGCCGAGGTGGTCCAGCAGGTTGCCCGGCAGCGGCTGACCGTCGTGCTGGGTGCGTCCGGGGCCGGTAAAACCCCGCTGCTGGCCGCTGGGGTGTTGCCCGCGCTGCGCGACCGTGCCGCCGCCGAGGGTGTCGACCGGCGGCTGCTGGTCACCACGCCAGGGGAACAACCGTGGGCGAGGCTGCTGGCGCAGCTGCCCGGCCATTGGGGACACCGGCCTTGTCGAACAACGGGATCGGCTCTGAGGGGCTGGCGGCGGTCAACCGCGCTGTCGACGAGCTGCCGCAGCACAGCGAGGTGCTCATCGTTGTCGACCAGTTCGAAGAGTTGTTCACCCTGTGCGGGTCCGGCGAGCGAGCGGAGTTCATTGACGCGATGCTGGCGCTGGCCGACCGGGGCTGTCGATCGAGCGTGCGCTACTTGTCACCGTGATCAACGACGCTGAAGGGCAACCAGGGGCGCTGCCTCTGATCTCCCACGCGTTGCTGGAGACGTGGCGGCGGCGGCGCGGCGAGGTGCTCACCCTCGCGGTCTACCAGGCCGCGGGAGGAGTACGCGGAGCGCTCGTGCGGACGGCCGAGGCTGTGTTCGGCGCCCTTGACCAGGAGCAGCAACGCATCGCTGCCGACGTGCTGCTGCGATTAACCGCGATCGACGACACCGCCACCACCCGCCGGCGCCTCGCCAAGACCGAGCTCGTCGACGCTCACCGCAGACCGCCATAGTGCTCGACCGGCTGGCCGAAGCCCGGCTGATCACCGTGGACGACGGCGCCCGTCTGGCCATCGCGACCTTCTGATCTCGCGTACGGCCCGTGTCGACCCTCGGTGACGGTATGTTCTTGCGTGACGCGGAGCGTCTACAAGCTCTGTTGCACGGCTGGCGGGGGGTGCGAGTGATCAGGGTGTTCGTCAGCCATGCCGGCGAGGACATCGCGCTGGCCCGCGAGGTGCATCGGTGGGTGACCGAGTCCGGCCACGAGGCATTCCTGGATCAGGACCTGCGCGACGGCATGACGGTCGGGGAGCAGTGGCGCCACCGGTTGCACGAGCGGCTGCGCTGGGCCGACGCGGTGGTCTGCGTGGTCACCTCGGCCTATCTGGCATCCACCTGGTGCACGGCGGAGGTCGCCGCCGCACAGTTCCGGGGCAACCGGCTGCTGCCGCTGCTGGCCGAGCCGGAGGTGGCCCATCCCCTGCTGGCCGAGGTCCACTACACCGACCTGACGCGGGACCGGGCGGCCGCTCGGGCCACGCTGGCCGAGGCAATGCGCCGGGTCGATGACGCCGGGGGCGCGGGCTGGGCGGACGATCGCTCCCCGTTCCCGGGACTGCGGCCGTTCGACATCGATCGGCATCGGGTGTTCTTCGGCCGCGCAGAGGAGGTCAAGCAGCTCACCGAGCTACTGCGCGCCACGGCGCAGGGTGCGGCACTGCTGGTCGTCGGCCCGTCCGGATGCGGCAAGTCCTCGCTGGTCCGGGCCGGGCTGACGCCGGTGATGGCCGACGAGCCGGGCTGGCGCACCCTGTCCCCGATCCTCCCCGGCGCCGACCCGATCGGGGCGCTGGCCTCCCGCTGTCCTCCCCGGGGCAACCCCTCCGCCCGCCGACACCGGCATCGCAGAGGGCGAACCCCCTGGGGACTGACCGGTATGCTCCACGGTGGAGGCTGGCGTTGCGACATACACCAAGGCTGTCCATATCCTGACCGAGGTGATCCGCGTGAGTCTGGAGTTCGACGCTTTACACGATCAGATCGCAGTGATCTGCCGTCGTTACGGGATTGCGGAACTCAGCGTGTTCGGCTCAGTCGCACGGGGGAGGACCGCCCGGACAGCGATGTCGATCTGCTCTACATGTCGGTATCGGACAGCACGATTTCCCTCTGGGAGCTATGGGAACTACGCGACGAACTGGCGCAACTACTCGGCCGCAAAGTCGACTTGGTGCCTAAGGGAAATCTGCATTGGGTGATCCGAGACCGCGTGCTCGCGGAAGCCAGGCCCGTGTATGCCGCGTGACGAACTCTACCTCGCCGAAATCGTAGAGGCGATCGACCGAGTTCCCGCTGGCTCAGTGGAATCGATGCACAGGGATGGAACGACGACGACATGCTGCGGGCGGCCGTGCTGCAGCAGCTGACCATGATCGGCGAAGCCAGCCGGAGCGTCAATAATCACCTTAAGGAACGACACTCGGATGTGCCGTGGCGACGGATCGCGGACTTCCGCAACGTCGCTGTGCACGAGTACTTCGCCATCATCGCGCCATGAGCATCCTGTCGGCGGATCCGACGCCCTGGACGGCAGTGAACTGGAACGCTCGGTGTGACAGGGCACCGAGAGTTACCACGCTGGGGGATCCGGGCGGTGGGGGTGGGCCAGCTCATCTGCGGCTGGTGAAATGCCGGCTCGTCGGCTCGCTGCGACACCCGCGACGTGGTACGCGGTTATCAGCAGCAGCACGCCCAAGGTGAGCCAGAATCCGACCCGGGAGCCAACCCAGTCGGCGGCGAGGGTGCGCACACTGTCCATGTCCTGCGCGGCTTGGTCGGTGAGGTCGTTGGTCACGTTGATCTGATTGCTGATGAGGAGCACAGTGGCCACCCCGGACGCAGCTGCAGCGCCGAGTGCCCGCCCCAGGACGCTGCGAAGGACGACGCCGAGCAGGATCGCACTCAGGATCGCCACCACCGCCAGCACCATGAGCGGTTGCACGGGGATGCTGTCGACGTCCTGGTCAGCGGCTGTGCCCATGCTGAACAAGCCCGTGGTGGACACCGATGGCTTTCCACCGACGGCCATATCCCAGCCACTGACCTCAGCGTTGACCGAGCCCATTCCGCTTTCACAGGAGACGCCGACGAAGGGCAGAAAAAGCAGCAGAAGTGTCAGGGTGAGGCCAGATGTGCTGATGAGCTTTCGGTGTCCGTGAGGGCCGTGTGTCGAGTTCATGTCGTGATCTCCTCGGGGCAGCAGCTCGGTGAGCTCGCGAGCCACTGCGGTGATGTCAACTGCCACATGCGTCCGAAGCTAAGCACGGACGAAGCCGGGTCGAAATGGGAAGCCCTGCCCACCGGGCATGGGAAGGGCTTCCGATTCCCACCACCCGAGGGGCGCTCCTAGCGTGGCCGGCACCTGATGCGGGCCTGTTCTGGGCCTGACCACGGAAAGGAGAGCGACATGTCGTTGATCAAGGGTGATCTCGAGTCGATGCGGCTGATGTCCCGCAACCTCGAGCGGCAGGGTGACACCGTCGACGCGCTACTGCGGGAGCTGCGTAACCAGCTGCACAGCACGGAGTGGACCGGTCACGCCGCCGAGCAGTTCCGCTCTGCCTGGCAGAGCGAGTTCGAGCCCGCGCTGTCGCGGATGTCGGAGGCACTGCACCTCGGCGGGCGTGAGGTGGACAACCGGGCGCGAGCGATGGCGCACTCCCAAGGGGACGCCTACTGATCGGCCGGCGCGCCCACATCCGCGAAGAGGGCGCCATGGAGTGGGAGATCAGACTCGTCCGCCGGGCCACGGAAACGCCGGTCATCATCGACGCGGGTGAGCACGCCACGGTGGCTCAGCTGCGCCGGGCCGTCGCGGCACAGCTGGCCGTTCCCGCCGACGCCGCCGTGCTGACCTTGGCCGGTCGGCTGCTGTCCGATGAACTGTCCATCGCAGCGGCCGGTCTGGTGGCGGGGGCCGCCGTGGCCGTCGGTCATCCCCCGGTTCTTCCGGCTGCCCCGGTCCACCCGCCGGTGCGGCGTCCACCCGCCCGGGCGGACGAGCATCTCGAGCTGGCCGTGGTGGGCGGGCGGGGCGCCGGCGACGCCCTCCCGGTGCCGGTCGGTGCGACGGTCACCGTGGGACGAGACACCGGCTGCGAACTCGTTGTGCCCGACCCCGAGGTGAGCCGCCGGCACGCCCGGGTCAGCGTCGTCGACAGCGGCGCCGGCGCGCTCACCGACCTGGGCTCGCGCAACGGCACCGGGGTCCGCGGCTACCGCATCGACGGCGCGACCAGGCTCGCCGAGCACGATGTCTGCCAGCTCGGTGAGACGGTGCTGGGGTTGCGCAGGTACCGCAGCGCACCGGCCCGGCTGGAGACCGGGGGCGGGCCGGGGGTGCTCCAGTTCAACCGTCCGCCCCGCATCGCGCGGCCCGCGGCGCGTCCGGAGGTCAGCGTGCCGGGTCGGCCCCGGCCCGCGCGCGGCTTCCGGTTCCCGGTGCTGGCGGTGCTGCTGCCGCTGCTGGCCGCCGGCGCCCTGTACCTCCTGTGGCCCGGGTCCGGCTACTTCCTGATCTTCCTCGTGCTCTCCCCGCTCATGATCGTCGCCAACGTGATCAGCGACCGGCGCAGCGGACGTGCCGAGTACAAGGCCGCGCTGCGCGAGTACGAACAGGGCCTGACCGCAGCCAGGGCGCGGCTGAACGAGCTGGCCATCGAGCAGGAGCGGAGCAGCCGCAGCGAGCTGCCGGATCCGGCGGCCGTGGTGCGCATCGGCACCGGACCGACCAGCCGGCTCTTCGAGCGGCGGCCTGGCGACCCCGACTTCCTCCGGATGCGCGTGGGGCTGGCCGATCGGCCCACGGACGTCGCGCTCACCGGCCCCGGCGCCGGTGACGAGCAGCCACCCACCGCGCACGCGGTGCCGGTCACCGTCGACCTGGCCGAGGTGGGCGTGCTCGGCGTCGCCGGTCCGCGGGACGCCACGCTGCCGCTCGCCCGGGCGCTGCTGGCCCAGGCGGGCACCCTGCACGCCCCGCACGACCTGGGCATCGTGCTGCTCACCGGGACCGACGAGGTGCCCGACTGGGAGTGGGTGGGCTGGCTGCCGCACACCCTGCCGCACACCGCCGAGATGACCTCGCGCCGGATGGTGGCCAGCAACCTCGAACAAGCCGAGACCCGGATCGCCGAGCTGGCCAAGCTGGTGTCCCGGCGACGCGACGAGCAGCGGGCCGTGCTTCGGGACGGGGCGCCACTGGGCCGGCGGCTGGTCGTGGTGGCCGACGGCGCCCGCAGGCTGCGGGGCCTCGCCGGGCTGGCCGGCCTGCTCGCCGACGGCCCCCGGGTCGGGGTGTACGCGCTGTGCCTGGACACCACCGAATCGAGCCTGCCCGACGAGTGCCGCGCCACCGTCGTCGCGGCCGCCTCGTCCACCCGGTTCCGGGTCAGCCGGCCCGGCTCCCCGCCGCTGGACGACGTGCTCGCCGAGGGCCTGACCGCGCCGCTGACCTGCGGGCTGGCCACCGCGCTGGCGCCGATCAGGGTGCTCGGCGCCCGGCTCGGCGACGACGGCGATCTGCCCGAGACGGTGCGCTTCCTGGACCACGTCGGGCTCGGCCCGGACCCCGAGCCGGATGACATCCTGGCCGGCTGGCGGGCGCACCCCGGCGGGCGGTGCACGAGGGTGCGCATCGGCGTCGGACCGAACGGCCCGGTCGAGCTCGACCTGCGCCGGGACGGCCCGCACGGACTGGTCGCCGGCACCAGCGGGGCGGGCAAGTCCGAGCTGCTGCAGGCCCTGGTGGCCGATCTCGCACTGGGCAACGCCCCGGACGCGCTCAACGTCATGCTCGTCGACTACAAGGGTGGCAGCGCGTTCGCCGAGTGCGCCGAGCTGCCGCATTGCGTCGGCATGATCACCGATCTGGACGGGCATCTGGTCAGCCGCGCGCTGTCCTCGCTGTCCGCTGAGCTGCGTCGCCGCGAGGAGCTGCTCGCCGCTGCTGGCGCCAAGGACATCGAGGACTACTGGGCGAGCACCGGCGCCCGGCTGCCCCGGCTGGTCATCGTGATCGACGAGTTCGCGTCGCTGGTCGAAGAGGTTCCGGAGTTCGTCACGGGGGTCGTCGGCATCGGCATGCGGGGCCGCAGCCTCGGGGTCCACGTGGTGCTCGCCACCCAGCGTCCCGGCGGTGTGGTCAACGCGGAGCTGCGGGCCAACGTGAACCTGCGGCTGTGCCTGCGGGTCACCAGCGGCGCGGAGAGCTCGGACGTGATCGACGTGCCGGACGCGGCCCGGATCTCCCGGCACCATCCCGGCCGGGCGTACCTGCGCACCGGGCACAGCGACCTCGCGATGCTGCAGTGCGCCCGGATCGGCTGGCCACGCCACGAGCCCGCAGCGGCCATCCCGGACACCGTCACGGTCGCGCCGCGCTCGCTGGGTGCGCTGGGCGTCGCGCCGATCGGGCGGGGCCGGGGCGGGCAGCACCCGTCCGAGCCGCCGGACGGGCAGCAGGGACCCACCGACCTGACGGTGCTGGTGGCCGCCGTCCGGTCCGCCGCCGGGCAGGTCGGGGTCACCGCGCCGCCGGGCCCCTGGCTGCCGCCGCTGCCGAGCCAGGTGAGCGCCGCGCAGCTTGATACCGTCCTGCCCGGCTCGCCGGTGGCGGTCGCAGCCGGGCTGGCCGACCACCCCACCCGTCAGGCGCAGCCACCGTTCGTCCTGGACCTGGACGAGACCGGACCCGTGGTGGTCGCCGGGATGGCCCGCAGCGGCCGGTCCACCGTGCTGCGCACGCTCGCCGCCGGCCTGGCCGCCCGCACCAGCCCGGCCGACGTCCATCTCTACGCCCTGGACTACGGCAGCCGCGCCCTGGCCCCGCTGACCGGCCTGCCGCATTGCGGGGCCTGGGTCGACTCCGACGACACCGACCGGGCGCAGCGGCTGCTGGCGCTGCTCACCGCGGAACTCGGGCGCCGGCAGCGGCTACTCGCCGCGGGCGGGTTCGGCTCGATGGCCGAGCAGCGGGCCTCGGCGGCGCCTGCGGACCGGCTGCCGTACCTGGTTCTGCTGGTCGACCAGTACGAGACGTTCCTGGCCCGCCACCAGGAGACCGACGGCGGTCAGCTGGTCGACACCCTGGACGGGGTGCTGCGCCGGGGAGCCGCGGCGGGCATCGTGGCGGTGCTCAGCACCGACCGCACCGGCTTCACCCACCGGCTGTCCACGGTGGCCGCGACGCGGATCGTGCTGCGCCAGGCCCACTCCGACGACATGTCGGTCTACGGCCTGACGCCCCGGCACGCCCCCGGCAGCATGCCGCCCGGGCGCGCCGTCGTGCTGCCCAGCGGTGTCGAGGTGCAGGTGGCCCTGCTCGGCCCCGACCCCGGTTCCGGCGCTATCACCGACCCCGACGGGACCGGCCAGACCGCCGCGATCGAGCGGCTCGGCGCCGTGCTCCGGCACCGCTGGGAGGGGCTGGGCGATGCCCGTCTCCCGCACCGGATCGACCCGCTGCCGGCCACGGTCAGCGTCGAGGAGCTGGCCCGGTTGCGCGTCGGCGACCCGCCGCGAGGGTGGGCGTCATGCACCGTCGGGGCCGGCGGCGACCACCTCGCGCCGGTGGACGTCGATCTCGCCGACGCGGGAGGCACCTTCCTGGTGTGCGGCCCGCAGGGCTCGGGACGCAGCACCGCACTGCTCGCAATGGCCGGCAGCCTGGCCGGCCTGGCGGACGGGACCCTGCCGGTGATCGCGGTGTGCCCCCGGCCCTCCCCGCTGCGCGGAATCGCCGGGACGGCCGGTGTTGCCGCCGTCCTCACCGCCGGTATCGACCTGCGCGGCGAGCTGGACGACGCGCTCGCAGCGGTCGGCGATCCGGTCGCGGTCCTGGTCGACGACGCCGAACTGCTCGCCGACGACCCGGCGGCCGTGCTGGAGCGCCTGGTGCGCGACGCCCGCGATCGCGGCTGTTTGGTGATCGCCGCGGGTACCACCGAGGACCTGCTGGTCGCCCGCTACCGCGGCTGGCTTGCTGCGGCCCGGCGCAGCCGCAGCGGGCTGCTGCTGAACCCGGCCTCCTACCTCGACGGTGAGGTCTTCGACCTCAAGCTGCCGCGCTCGATCAACGGCGGCTGGCCCCCGGGACGCGGCCTGCTGGTCCGCCGCGGCCACACCCTCAGGATCCAAGTACCCACCGCAACCTGGTGCCCGAGCCGTGCAGAATACTGAATCCGTCGTCGGTGGTCTCGACGGAACGTAGCTCTTAGCTCACCACCCCACCATCGCTCAAGAGGGCGGCCAGCCGATCTACAAGCCGTTGGGCATGGCGCGGCCGGCCTCCCCCCGCCAGTGGGCCAGGTCGTGGCGGATCCTCAGGGTGTCGAAGCGGTCGGGCCCCAGCACCCGCACATAGTCGGTGAGCAACTGCTCCAACGCGGCAACGGCGCCCACGGGGTCACCGCTCTGTCCCCGCCGGAGGGCGAGGGCGCGGCGCGTGCCCAGAGTGTGGTGGTGGTCGGCGCCCAACACCCGCAGACGGTCGGTGAGCAGCTGCTCGTAAGCGGCAGCTGCGCCGGTGGGATCACCAGCTTTGCCCTGCCAGTGGGCGAAGTCCCCCCGGACGGTCAGGGTGTCGGGGTGGTCGGGTCCCAGGACCCGCAGGTAAGCGGTGAGCAACTGCTCGAACGCCGCGACGGCGCCGGCGGGATCACCGGCCTGTCCCCGTAAGCGGGCGAGATCGCGGCGCGTGCCCAGGGTGTCAGCGTGGTCAGCACCCAGCACCCGCTCACAGTCAGTGGGCAGCTGTTCGAATGCCGCGACGGCGCCGGCGGGATCACCAGCTGCCCCCCGCCAGTAGGCGGCGCTGCGGTGGGTGCCCAGGGTGTCGGGATGGTCGGCACCCAATACTCGCACACAGTCAGTGAGCAGCTGCTCGAAAGCCGCGGCAGCATCAACGGGATCACCAGCTACTCCCCGCCAGTAGGCGATGTTGTGGCGGGTGCCCAGGGTGTCCGGATGGTCAGCACCCAGCACCCGCACACAGTCAGTGAGCAGCTGCTCGAAAGCCGCGGCAGCACCAGCGGGATCACCAGCTTCACCCCGCCAGTAGGCGACGCGGTGGCGGGTGGTCAGCGTGTGGGTGTGGTCGGGGCCCAGTGTCGCACCTGCCTCGGTCGCCAGGTGTGTCCAATAGCCGACCGCAGCGCCAAACAGCCCGCATTCCCCGAGACTGCGGCCGGCACGGAACAACACTGCGTGTCCGTCGGGGTCCCATAACAATCCACCATGCCGGGCCCGCAAGCTCGCCACGCAGTCCCTCAGGACCCGGCCCAGGTCCGTATCCCGCTCGATCTCCGGCCACACCAGCACCAGCGCATCAGCGGCCGCCCGCACTGTGGTCGACACCACGTCGGTGGGCAGGCCTTCCAGAGTTGCCCTTTGCACCAACGCATGCGTGCGGATCGCCCGAGCACCACCAGCGGGATCCACGCTGATCAGGTTGAGCCGATGCAGGTTGGTCAGCCGACGGCGATAACCTGCGCACGACTCACCTCGATCCCGGATGAAGGTAGCCGCTTGTGCAAGCGCCAACGGAAGACGATCAAGATCGTGAGCCAATTCGGCCGCTTCGGCCATCACCCCGATGCACCGGCCGCTGAGCTTGTCTTGCAGATAGGCAACCGCCTCGGACGCGGTGTACAAACCAATATCGATCAACCGCCGGCCGCGATCAGTCAACACCGCATCTCGACGGCGGGTGGTGACCACCGTGCGCCCGCACGAGCCGGTAGGCCACAAGCACCGCAGATCGCCGGGATCAACGACATCATCCAGCACCACCAGCCATGCCCGGTTGGTGTTCTGCAACCACCCCAGAAACCACTCTGCCGCCCGCTCAACATCCTGGGCCGGGAGGTGCCCGATCTCGGCCGCGGCCTGCGCGTAGGTCACCTGTACCGCCGCGCGGCTGTTGCCCGTCGCCCACACCAGCAACTCGGCACCGTGCTGGGCCCAGATCCGCCGGGCGTAATCCGCCGCCAACTGTGTCTTGCCGACACCGCCCAGGCCGGACAACACCACCGTCCCGGTACTCACAGCCTCGTCAAGCCCGGCGGTCTCCCGCTCCCGTTGCTGATAGCAATCCGCCAACAACGGCACCGAACCCACCTGATGGGGCCACACCACAGACTGCGACTCAGCATAGATGTTGATCTGAAGGTTGCCTTCGCCTGACTGCACGCCCTGCGCGCCACGAGCGTCGGTCCCTGCGGGCTGTGCGCCCGGCCTCGGTCGGCCAGCCACGCCGATACTCAGCTCCCTGGTGGGCTGGTAAAAGTGTTGGTCTGGGTGTTGTGATCACCGACCTGCGCACCCTGCGCGCCGCGCAGATCCACCACATACTTCCCTGCGGCGCTGCCGGCCTCGTCCACCAGCGCCATCACCCGCTGAGCCGCCGCGACGATCTGCGCGTCGGTGTCCGCGCCCACCGCCACCAGTTCCGCCGACAACGGCACCTGCCACGCTTGCGGTGCCCGTCTATGCTCCTCCAACGCCGTCCGCGCCACCCTGCGCCCTTCGACGCGTCGCCACACCAGATCCCGCAGACCCGCGTACGCATCCTTGACCGCACCCGTGGCAGTATCGGCCAGCCCCGACGCCGCACCCGCCGCCAATGCACCCATGATCAGGGAGATCGGATCCATCTGACCAGGGTAGACACCCGGGCCGCGACAGACCGGCACATTGGCAGAATACTTCTCCCTGCTTTGGTCATGCCGACACGCCCAGGGTGTGCGCCGGGCCGGCTGCACGCTCAGCCATCGTGACCCCGGACCGGGTTGACACGTTTCTAAGATGTGGATGAGCAGCAGTTACTCAACGGGCCGCGAGTCCGGCGCGGTCACGACTTCCGGCCGGAAGCAGGGAACCCTCAAATGCAGGACCGAATAGCACATCGAACTCCGGCATACGCATCACAGCCGACGAACGAATTGCTAACCTGCCGCCTTGCCGACTCATCGACTGCCGCCATCACGCCGGACTGGGTCAAACAAGCAGTCTTCTACCAGATCTTCCCGGACCGGTTCGCCAAGAGCGATAGTCTGGACAAGCCACACAACCTCGAAGAGTGGGACAGCGATCCGACGCCGTTCGGGTACAAGGGCGGGGACCTGGCTGGTGTCCGGGAGCGCCTCGATTACCTGCAAGATCTGGGCGTGACGGCGCTCTACTTCAACCCGATCTTTCAGTCGGCGTCGAACCATCGCTATCACACCCACGACTACTACAAGGTCGATCCGCTGCTCGGCGGGGACGAGGCGTTCGACGCGCTGCTCGCCGAGTGCCGACGGCGCGGCATGCGGATCGTGCTCGACGGAGTGTTCAACCACGCCAGTCGAGGCTTCTTCCAGTTCAACGATGTGCTCGAGAACGGTTCAGCGTCGCCGTGGCTCGACTGGTTCATCTTCCACGAGCACCCGGCGAACGCCTACGACCACTGCCAGCCGCCCGGCTATGAGGCCTGGGTCGGGCTGCACGCCCTGCCCGAATTCAACACCGACAACCCGCAGGTCCGCGAGTACCTGATGCGCGTCGGCGAGTACTGGTTGCGGAAGGGGATCGACGGCTGGCGGCTCGACGTCCCGTTCGAGATCCACTCGGAGGGGTTCTGGCAGGAATTTCGGCAGCGGGTCAAGGCCATCAACCCCGAGGCGTACATCGTCGGCGAAGTCTGGGGGGACAGCCGGCCATGGCTGCAAGGCGACCAGTTCGACGGTGTCATGAACTACCTTTTCGCCGAGGCGGCGATCGCTTTCAGCGCCGGCCATCGCGTCCGCCGCGAGACCGTCGAAAATCGTTCCTATTCCCCCTGGCCGGGCATCGATGGCCGCGCCTATGCGGCCAAGATCGAGCACCTCCTGCGGCTCTATCCCTGGCCGATCCAGCTCACCCAGCTCAACCTGCTCGACAGTCACGACACCTCACGCTTCCTCACCATCGCCGGCGAGGACCGGGCCAGCGTCCAGATCGGGACGCTGCTCTTGTTCACCTTCCCCGGCGCTCCCTCGATCTACTACGGCGACGAGATCGGCCTGACCGGGGCGCTACCAGACCACTGGGCGCGCAAGATTTTCCCCTGGGATCACCCGGACCACTGGGACCTCGACTCACTCGCCTTCCATAAGGCGCTCATCGCGCTCCGTAGATCCCACCCCGCCCTCCAGACAGGCGACTACGCCCCCATCTACGCCGATCCGGATGTCTATGCCTTCGCCCGCATCCTAGAAGGCAGCATGCTGATCGCTGCCGTCAACGTCGCCGAGCAACCACGCCGGTTCGAGATACCGCTGACCGACCCTCTGCCGGCGCAGCCCGCCACGCCGACAATTCTGTTCGCGACAGACGGCTCACCCACCACCGAGATGGCCCCCGGCAAACTGATGCTGACGCTCCCCACGCGTAGCGGCGCGGTCTTCGATGCCTCGCCCGCCCCCGACAATCGCGCGTGAGGGGACTATCGCTCGGATCTGCGTCTTCTCGTCCATCGAGAGCACCACGGCCCCACCCGGTGGGCGAGATGCCGAGATAGAGCGTACCGAGATGCCGAGATAGAGCGTACCTAGGCCCATCGCTGCGCGCTGCTGTCGACGCCGGCGCCAGTGCGTGCGGGATGATGGCCAATGGCGGTAGTCGGGAGCAGGCCCTGGAGCTGGTGCCGCCCGGACCTGCGCAGCAGCGGGAGGCGTCCCTGAGCAGCGCCATCGAGGTGTGGTGCCCGGAACGCGCCTGAGCCAGTGTCGCACGGCTGTTATTCAAGGTATGTAGAGCTATGCTGCCCGCATGTCATCCGTCGTGACATCGAGCCGCCCCTTCGCCGACGCCTCCCCAGCGCAGATCCGCGAGGTGCTGCTGCCCGAGGAGCTACCCCAGTTCGAGGCCGAGTACGCCGACGCTCTGCGCGAGGCCGCCGAGACCTACAGCCTGGACAAGCTGCACCAGACAATGGCCTCCTGGCGGCGGATCGCCTGGATGACCGACGCCGACCCGGAGGCGCATCGGCTGATGCTGCAGCGGGCCGAGTACACGCTGCGCACCGGTGGGGACGTTCTGCCCGGGTCCCGGCTAGTACCACAGGAGGAGATGGAGGCCCGCCTGCAGGCACGACTGCCGCCGGGTAGGTGTACCGGGTCAACCCGTACGAGGCTGAGTTGATCTTGATGTGACATCCGTACTGCCCTGCCTGCCGCCGGAAGCTGTCCGGGGGCGCCCTCGGATATGCCCCGGCACGTTGGCCTGGGGTTACCAGGGACTGCAACGGCCGCCGTTGCGTCAGCGTTTGTGCGGCATGACCAGCTCGGCCATGTCGACGGTCAGTGGCCATGGCTCGGTGAGTTCGGCCTTCTCACCGGGCGCTAGCTCCCGGTCGAGGACGTAGCCGCCGGTGGCCGGGTCCAGGCGGTGGCAGAGCAACCTCGGCTCGGCCTCGATGCGCCAGTAGAACGGGATACCCTGCTCGGCGTAAACTGCGGGCTTGGTGATCCGGTCCAGCGTCACCGACGACGGCGAGACGACTTCGACAGCGAGCAGCACGCCACCCGGGTCGTATCCGTTGTCATGAAACGCAGTACCTCGGTACACCACCACGAGGTCCGGCACGTAGAGCTGGCGCAACCCGACATGCACCCCGAGGTTCTGCAGGATGTACACGTCATCCAGCGCGGTCACGGATAGCGTCCGATCCACCGCGCGCACCACCCAGCTGTGATCGTCATTCTGCGGTGGAACCACCAGCACCACTCCGTCGTGCAGCTCGCGGCGCAGGCCGTCGTCCGGTTCATGGGACAAGTCGGCAGCGGTGAGGAGTCCGGTCGCGCTCAGCGGTGCGGCCACTGTGGTACCTCCTCGTTCAGCGTGACCCCATGTTACGCAGCCGTGGCCCTGCTGTACCCGAGCCGACCGCCCGGTTCGCTGCTATACCGTGACGCCGTGGCTACTGGGGCGATGGGAGCCGGCAGATGGGGTGACTACCGGCCGGTCGGCCCGTCGACCCCGGACTCCTCCGGCCTCGTCGCCATCACTCCGGCGATCTGTGAGCAGAGCTGGGGTGAGGTGTCGCTGCACGTCGTGCTGGCGCCATTCGACGCCGCTGCCCGGCGCCGAGCCGGCGGCGAAGCCGCCGAGCTGTTCACCGCATTGACCGGCCGCAGTGCCCGGACCGGCGCCATTGGCCGGACCGGCACGGCGCTGACGCCGCTGTTCGACCACTGCACCGACCCCGAAGGCCGGGTGGTGCTGGTCACCGGTCGCATCAACGGCACCCTGGCCGACGAGCTGGCCAAGGCAGGCCCGCGACCGACGGCGCTGGTCCTGGCGGCCGCTGAGGCGGCCGCAGCCGGGCTGGACACCTTGCACGGCGCGGGGCTGGTGCACCGCGGAGTGACGCCGGATGCGCTGGTCCGGGACAAGGACGGGCGGATCGTGCTGGGCTGCCCTCCGCTGCCGGTACTGGTGGAGTTCGCCACCGCCACCACCGACGGCACCGGGCACGAGCCGCCGGAGGTGCTCGCCGGAGGTGACTGGACCCCGCAGGCCGACGTGTACGCGCTGGCCTCGACGCTCTGGACGCTGCTGGCCGGCAGGCCACCGGCGGGTGGCAGTCGCGAACAGCGGCTGACCCGGTTGCTGGGGGACGACCCGCCGCCGTTGCGTCGCACCGACGTGCCGGAGCCGATCGAGGCCGTGCTGCGAGCCAGCCTGTCCCCCGACCCCGCGGATCGCCCGGAAAGCGCCACCGAGCTGGCCGCACTGTTCGCCGAAACGCCCGGGATCGATCGGGAGCGAGCCGCCCGGCAGCAGATGGCGACCCAGTCGCAGAACCGCCCCATCGAGCCGGTCGGCTCGTCGCTGCGGCCATTGGGCGCCCAGTACCTGCTGGAGGCCCAGATCGGGGCCGGCAGCTCCGGAACCGTGTGGCGGGCCCGGCGTCGTCGCGATGGCGTCATGCTGGCCGCCAAGCTGCTGCGCGCCGACCTCGCCGAGGACCGAACCATCCGGATCCGCTTGCTCACCGAGCAGGCCACCCTGGTGCGGCTGTCGCACCCGCATCTGGTCCCGGTGCACGACCTGGTCGCCGAGGGCAGCCAGCTCGCGATCGTGATGGACCTGGTCGACGGCGAGGATCTGAGGTCGCTGCTGAGACGGCGGGCGGTGGGCCGCGCCACCGGAGTGCGGCTGCTCGCAGAAGTGGCGGCCGCGCTGGCGGCCGTGCACCGGGCCGGTGTGGTGCACCGCGACGTCAAACCGGAGAACGTGCTGGTCACCCGCGGTCCGCGGGGCCAGGCGCGGCTCACCGACTTCGGGCTGGCCAAGGTCCTGGACTCGCCGACTCTCACCAGGCACAGCCAGGTCCTCGGCACCCCCGCCTACCTCGCGCCGGAACTCGTCGCCGGCCGTCCGGCGGGGCCACCCGCGGATGTCTTCGCGCTCGGCATCATGATCTTCGAGCTGCTCGTCGGGTGGCGGCCGTTCCATGCGCCGAACACGGCCGCGCTGCTGCGGGCGCACCTGGACCAGACCCCGGCCCGACCGGCGAGCCTGCCGGAGCCGCTATGGCACCTGGTTGCCGCCTGCCTGGACAAGGACCCGGCCCGAAGGCCCGCCGTCGGGCAGATAGCGGAGACGCTGGGACGGCTCGGAGCCGCGGTCGACGACGACCCCCCGCCCGCCGTCGACCAGGCCGACATTCCCCCGGCAGCCGTCCCCTCGTCAGCCGTCCCCTCGTCAGCCGTCCCCTCGTCAGGCGTCGCCGAACCGGCCCCGATTCCGGCGGTCAGTGCCGGGCACCACCCATCACCCCCGGCCGGCTCCGCACCGGCTCCAGCGGACGTCGTTCAGCCCACCGAGGCCGGGACCCGCCCGCCGCCGGTCCGCCCGCCGCCGCCCGAGGCCCGGCGCAGGCGCCGATGGCCACTCGTGGCTGCCGCCCTGGCCACCGTGGTGCTCGGGCTGACGGCCGGCGTGTGGTGGGCCGACTCGACGGACCCACCCCCGACCCCACCGCCCCGCGACTCGCAGGCCGGCTACGCGATCCCGGCCAGCGCGACGGTCGGCGACAACAGCCAGGTCCTGCTGTCCTGGTCGGCCGACGCCGAGCGACTGGGCGGGCTGCGGGGCTACCTCGTGCTGCGCGACAACCGGGCCACCGGCAACCCGTTGCCGCCCGGCACGACCACCTTCCTCGACCCCGACCCGCGCAGCGGATCCTGCTACCAGGTGATCGCCCTCGGATTACCCGGCGCCCCGCCCGCCCCGCCGCCGGCCCCCTGCCCGACGTTCGCCGAACCCTCCTGATCCCCGACCGCAGCACCGAGCCCACGCTGCTCGCCCCACCCCGATTGGACGCCCGTGACCACCACCCAGCAGGCCAGCCCCTCGTCAGAGGTCATCGCGCGCTTCCGGCAGACCCACGATGCGGTGCTCGCCGAGGTGGAGCGGTTGCTGCGGGGCAAGACCGCGGCGATCCGGCTCGCGCTGGCCTGCCTGTTCGGCGGCGGTCACCTGCTGATCGAGGACGTGCCAGGCACCGGCAAGACGTCGCTGGCCAAGGCGCTGGCCACCAGCGTCACCGGCAGCTGGCAGCGGGTGCAGTTCACTCCCGACCTGCTGCCCAGTGACATCACCGGGGTGTCGATCTGGGATCAGGGTGAGCGGAGGTTCGTCTTCCGGCCCGGTCCGGTGTTCGCCAACGTCGTGCTCGCCGATGAGATCAACCGGGCCAGCCCCAAGACCCAGTCGGCCCTGCTGGAAGTGATGGAGGAAGCCCACGTCACGGTGGACGGGGTGGGCCATCCCGTGCCCGCGCCGTTTCTGGTGATCGCCACCCAGAACCCGATCGACCTGGAGGGCACCTACCAGCTGCCGGAGGCGCAGCTGGACCGCTTCCTGATGCGGCTGTCGTTGGGCTATGCCGACCTGGACACCGAAACCGAGATCCTGGCCGGCCGGGCACACGCCCCGGCGCCGGTGCTGCGCCCGGTGACCACGCTGGAACAGGTGTCCTGGCTGCAGCAGGTGGCGGCGGGCCTTTACGTCGCGCCCGAGCTCACCCGGTACACGGCGATGCTCGCCGCGGCCACCCGGACGCAGGAGGCGTTGCGGCTCGGCGTCAGTACCCGGGGCAGCCTGGCCCTGATCCGCAGTGCGCAGGCGTTCGCTGCCGGGCTCGGCCGCCATTACGTGGTACCCGATGACATCAAGGCAGTGGCCGGGCCGGTGCTCACCCACCGGCTGGTGCTCACCGCAGCGGCCGACGTACGGGGTCACACCGCGGCCGAGGTGCTCACCGACGTGCTCAGCACGGTCCCCGCCCCGGTCGTCGTCCGCTAGCGGGTCCTGGTGTCCCGAGACCTCCTCCGGCTGCACCAGTCCCTGCCGCTGACCGGGACCGGCTGGGGCGTGCTCGCCGGCTCCGCCGTCCTCTACGGCATGGGCGCCCTGCTCGGCTACCTGGTGCTGGTCGGGCTGGCGATCGGCGGGGCGGTGTTGCTGATCGCTGCCGGAGTGTTCGTCTCGGTCCGGCCGACGGTCTCGCTGGGGCGCACCATCACGCCGGACCGGCTGCGGGTCGGCGAGCCGGCGCTGGGCCGCGTGGTCATCCGCAACCTGTCCCGCTGGCCCGCGCCGGGGTTTGTGCTCGTCGACCGGATCGCCGGTGACGAGCTGGAGCTGACCGTCCCTGGGCTGGCCGCGGGCGGCTGGCGCACCGTGCAGTACCCGGTGCCGACCTCGCGGCGCGGCCGGCTGCCGCTGGGGCCGGTCACGGTCGAGCGGCGGGATCCCCTGGGGCTGTTCCGGCGGGCTCAGCCCCTCGGCGGCGAGGACGTGCTGTGGGTGCACCCACGGGTGCACCCGATGCGAGCGCTGCCGGTGGGGACGGTGCCGGACTTCGAGGGCCGGCGCACCGACAACGCCCGAGCAGGCACCGTCACCTTCTCCGCGCTGCGGGAGTACGTGGTCGGCGATGACCCGCGGCGGATCCATTGGCGCTCCACTGCGCGCACCGGGTCGCTGATGGTCCGCGAGCACATCGACACCACTGAGCCGACCACGACCATCGTGCTCGACACCCGGGCCGACGTCCTCGCTCCGGCGGCATTCGAGCACGCCGTCGAGGCCGCTGCCTCGGTGACCCAGGCCGCCGAGGACAACGGGCGGCCCGCCCGCCTGCACATCGTCGGAGCGGACGCCGGCGCGCTCGCCCAGGCCGGGGCGGTGTCGATCGCGGACCGGTTGGCGGCCGCGGTCCGGCTCTCGGCCGGGGAGCCGGTGCGGCTGCTCGACCTCGTCGAACGTGCCGAGCCCGGTGGCGCGCTGGTCGTGGTCACGGGTGGTGCCGAGCCGACGATGGTGGCCCGGTTGGCCGCGCAGCGCCGCCGGTTCGCGCCGGTGGTGGTGCTGGTGGTGCTCGACGACCCGCGGCAGGCGCCGCCGCTGCGCCGGCGGCCGGGGATGGCGGTGCTGGCCGCGGGCGACGGGGCCGGGGCGGCCACCACCTGGAACCGCATGGTGGCGGGGGAGCCAGGATGACCGGGCCGGCGCACCAGCATCGATCCGAGTCGTCGGCCTGGGCTCGGCTGCTGCTGGGTGGCGCACTGGTGGCCCTCGCCGGACTGTCGTTCGGCCCGGTGTTCGGGGCGGCCGGGTTCCCGGGCCCGCCGATCCTGCTCCTCGCCGTCCTGGTCCCGGCCGGGGTGGCGATCGCCTGGGGACTGGTGACCAGCGTCGTCACGGCGCGCCCCGGTGGGCTGGCCAGCGCGGCCGGAGTCGTTGCCGTGCTGGCCGCGGTCGCAGTGGTCACCCGGCCCGGGCGGCAGGTGGCGTCCGGGCCGTTCCGGCTGCTGACCAGCGCGCTGCCGATCGAGGCGACGGGACCGGAGCTGGCCGCGGTGTCCGCACTCACCGGCCTCGCCGCGCTCGTCGCGGTCTGGCTCGCGCTGGTCAGCGACGCCGTGCTGGCGCCGCTGCCGCCCGCGCTGGTCTGCCTGGTCGGCGGCCTCGCGCTCGGCGCGGGCACCGGCTCGCTGCCCGGTTGGTACCCGATGGTGTTCCTGGTGTTGGTGGCGGTGCTGCTGGTCACCGGCCGGCTGAGTGGGCCTGCGCTGAATGGGTCTGCGCTGAGTGGGCCCGGCCGAGGGGTCCGCATCGGCCTGCTCAGCAGTGCCGGAGTGATCACCCTTGTCGCGGCCGCGGCGGTGCCGCTGCAGGGCACCGTGTTGCCCGGCGCCGGGCGCGACCCCAGCGACGTGCGGGACCTGGTCGATCTGCCGGTGCAGCCGAAGGCGCGGATCAACCCGTTCGCTCAGTACGTCGCGCTGCGCGAGGGCACGTTGCCGCTGGAGATCACCGGCACCGCCGCCAGACCGTTCGACCGGCTCCGTATGGTGACGCTCACCGAGTTCGACGGCCGAAGCTGGTCGGTGCACGCCGACTACCGACGAGCCGGGCGCCGGCTGCCCCCGCCCCCGACGTCGGCGACAGCGGCTCCGGTACGGACCGTGGCGATGGACGTCACAGTCAGATATCCAGACACCCTCGGCTGGCTGCCGAGCCCCGGCCGGGCGCAGCGGGTCAGCGTCGGTGGTCTCGGCGTGGACGAGCAGACCGGTGATGTGGTGATCCCCGACACCCGGTCCACGCCGGCCCGATACCGGATCGTCGGGGCGGAGGCGGTGCCGACGTCGCAGGCGCTGCGCGCCGACGAGCCCACGTCGTCGTCCGCGCCGCTCGCCGTCGAACTGCCGCCCGACCTGCTGGAGTTCGTCGGCGCCGCGACCGCCGGGGTGCCGGCCGGCTTTCCCCGGTTCTCCGCGCTCTACAGCAAGCTGAGCGATCCGCCCTTCGCCACCGACACGTCCGCCGAGGCACCCGGTGGGCACGGGCTGTTCGCGATCTCCGCGCTGCTGCGGGAGCACCGCGGCACCAGTGAGCAGTACGCGTCGGCGTTCGCGCTGATGTGCCGGTCGCTGGGCTGGGACGCACGAGTCGTGCTCGGTTTCCGGCCCTCGTTCGAGGGGACCGAACTGACGGTTCGCGGCGAGGACGTGCACGCCTGGGTGGAGGTCCGATTCGCCCGGCTGGGCTGGGTGAGCGTCGACCCGACCCCGGCCCGCACCGTCGACGTGCAGCGGCGTGAGGACAACGCCCCGGCGCCGTCGGGCCGTGCGGACGACCCGATCACCGACGCGATCAACGCCGAGCAGCAGGCCCCACCCGAACCCGGCTCCACCGCCACCCGATCACCCTCCCCGGCCAGGGATGACTCGCTTCACGGCACGGCGTTGCTCATCGGGCTGGTCGTGCTGGCGCTCGCCGCCCCGATATTCGCGGTTCCGCTCGGTAAGGCCGTCCGGCGCTCCCGGCGCCGTCACCGCGGCACCCCCCGGACCCGCGCCCTGGCCGCGTGGCGGGAGGTGGCCGACCGGCTCGTCGAGTCCGGCCTGCCGATCGGCCGGTCAACCACCACCGCGGAGGTGGTGCAGGCCGCCGTGAAGCTGTGGGCGGCCGCCCCGCCGACACCACATCCGGCCGCTCTGGGCGCGCTCGGCGACCTGGCCGACCGGGCCGCGTTCGCCCCCGACGACCTGCCCTCGGACGCTGCCGATACCGCCTGGCGTACCAGCGACGAGCTGTGCCGGGCCCTTCGCACCCGGCTGAGCCGCCCGCACCGAATCCGAGCGGTCTTCGACCCCCGCCCGCTGCTGCCCCGCTCCCGATTTCTCACCGACCACCGTGAGCCGGGCGATCAGCGTGCCGCTATTCGTTCCTGACAGCAGGACACTTGGGCACCGCTTGCCCGTCGGGCCGTGGACGGGATCGCGAGCACCGTGCAGAACCAGGACTATATGAGCCCGGCGCTGACCGTCGATGCGCACATCGCGGTGTTGTCCGAGCGCCTGCCGGATGCCCACGTCAACCGCCGGATCACTGAGGTGCTGTGGTAGGAACCGCACCGACGAGGCGCTGAACCACGCGCGTCGGGAACTCGGATCAATGACTTCCATGTCCCGCATAGTCTGAGCGATTTGACGTCGCGGCCAGGTCGAGTGTTTCAAGATCAGCATTGAACCCCCGACGTTCAAGATCATCTGTTTGGTTCGGGGATCGGGAAGGGCCTGTACATGAAGCGCCCCGCCGCCACGCAGTCTCCGGAACACCCGCAGGGCTGTACTACCCCGATAGCTCGCGCTCCTGCGCGTCTTATGGATGCTTGTGCAGATTTTGGCGGGCGCGGTAGCCGTCTCATGGATGCTTATGCAGGTTCCACAACGACAAAGCGATCTTGAAACGGCCGTGGCATTGTGAACCCACTGCTCACTCTTACCTCCTGTCCTCCGTCGCAGGTGCTGGGACGTATGGACGCACGCTTCGGTTTCCGCTCGTGGTCACGGTCTCGTGGCTCGCTTCGGTCGCCGGCGTGCAGGCTTCCTACCGGGGCCGGCTCCATGCGGCCAGCCGTTCGGCGATCTTCTCCAGGTCGGCCAGCGTGCCGTCGGCCACGGACACCACCTCATCCTTGGTGGCGTGCGGCCGCTGCCTTGGCGGGCAACGACGGGTAGGCGTCCGAGCCGAACACGGTCGCCGCGGGCCGCTTCGAGCAGCCCGTAGTCGCGGACCTGAACCTGCTGGCCGCACGCCTGGGAGGCGTATCAGGCTGGTATCTGTCGCTGGACGATTCGGTTGTGGTACGCGACGTCGCCGGGCCCGAAGCCGGGTCAGTCCCGGGTCGCGCCGTCGGGCCAGATCACCCGCACCGGGCGCCCGCGGTCACGGGCACGGGTGACGACATCGGCGGTGCCGCCGTAGCCGCGGGCGGGTTGGCCGTCCCACACCGCGAACAGCTCGCTGATCATCGAGATCATCAGGTCACTGGCGGCCAGGTGTGACTCGGGTGTCGACTCGGTGAATCCAGGGGGTGCACCGCAGGTGCACCCTTCCGGCGGCTGGTGTCAGGGGCGCACGGCCTCCGAACGTCAGCGTCGGCGGCGCGCTGGGCGGAACGGCGAACCGGCACCAGGGGTTGGACGAGACCTGGGTAGCACCCCGTTCACCGCGAAGCCCAGGGCCATCGCAACTGATCTGCGAGCAGGACGCTCCCCCACCGTTCGGCGCGTGGCGGATGGCGTAGCCTACGTCTGGCCGCCCCACCGGGTGGTGCACCTCGCACCCGACCCTGATCACGCAGCGCTGCGGCAATATGGCACTCTCCAGCACCACGCCCGATTCGATGGTGCAGGTCATTGGGGTGTTACCAGGGTCCACCAAACCCACATACATCGCCCCCCTGCTCTGCCCATACCTCGGTTCGGGACAGGTGGTTACTTTGATGTCGAACTCGCCGCACATGTGCGCTTGCCGCGGTGCGGTTGCCGAGCTGCCCATCAACGTGGGCGGTACGTCGTGATACTGCAGTTGTGCGCCGTTGTGGCCGCCCTGACCGTCGGTGTCCTACTCACGCTTTACGTCGAGCTGCGGGCGCGCGCTGACCACAAGCGGCGGCAAACCCACGATTGCGAGCCGATTTTCCGGATGCTGCGCAACGGGCGGGTCCGCTTCCACCTTGAGGACCTGCGCCGCTCGGACCGGCCCACGCCTGGGGAACGCTATCCAAAGGATCACACTGTGCACCCCGACCTGGGGCACCCCGACCTGGGGCACCCCGACCTGGGGTGCACCATCCCCGATGTGCTCAGACACCGGAACCTACCTCAGCATGGCCGCCGCCCGAACTAGGTCCGGCCCGCGCACCAGCGGCGCGGGGGCTTCCCGTTGATTGTCCACGATCGTGATGGCGCCGCCGTCGGCAAAGCTGGCTTGCGGCGACCCCGGCTGATCGCCCATGGGCGGGCGCTGCCGACCGCCGACCAATGAACAACTGCTGGGTGAGGGCGTCGCCTTCCGCGACGCTGAGTGTCCCGAGCTCAACACCAGAGCTGTCCGTGCTGCGGCGAACAGCTCTGGTGTTGAGCTCGGGGCACTTGAGGTTCCCGCTCTCGGGCTAACCACCTGACACGACGTAGTCATTGCGCAGGCCGATGCTCGTAGCAGTCGAGGTGTGGCGGGCAGGGATGCGGATCATGTCGACTCTCCTTCTGTTGGGCGGGTATCCACCCGGGCGTTCCTGCCCTCTAACAGTCGGTGTCGGCACGTCCCCCGGTCATGGGACGGGCACCCCCTTTCCACAGGACGTTCGCCCGGTAAGGCCCGGCGCGTGAAGCGGGCCGGGACGATCGTCCCGGCGCTTCCGAACGGATCGAGGAACAGGGGTGCCGCTCACCGACCAGCGGAGGACGATGACTCGGGCTACGGAGCAGCACAACCGCGGTACACACCGTCACGCGGACCGGGCCGTACCGGAGGAGAGCTCGTGAAGGAGCGCCTGGGCGTCTTGATTGTGGATGACCACCCGGTCGTGCGGCGTGGATTGCGCACGATGCTCGAGGGGGAACCCTGGGTGGAGGAGGTCGCCGAGGCCGCCACGGTCGCCGAGGCGGTCAAGGAGGCGGTCACCCAGCAGGTGCACGTAGTGGCGATGGATGTCGCGCTGCCTGATGGCGACGGGATCGACGCCACCCGCCGCATCATGCGGGCCCGCCCCGACGTCCGGGTCCTGGTGCTCACCATGACCGATGACGAGGACATCGTGGCGCGGGCGTTCGAAGCGGGGGCGCGTGGCTACCTGCTGAAGGACACCGACCCGGAGACCGTCATCGACTCGCTGCGGACGGTCGCCGCGGGGGGCGTGGTACTCGGCCCGCGGATCGGACTGGCGGTCATCATGTCCGCCCAGCGCCAGCCCGCCCGGCTGCCGCCACCGCTGGACCAGCTCACCCCGCGGGAGTACGAGATCCTCACGCTGCTCGCGGCGGGGGAGAGCAACGCGCGGATCGCCCGCCAGGTCGGTGTGACCGAGAAGACCGTGCGCAACCAGCTGACCAACGTGTTCAGCAAGCTTGAGGTCGCCGACCGCGTGCAGGCCGCACTGCTCGCCCGGCGGATGGGCCTCGCGGAATGACCAGCACCGGCACCGGCAGGACGACCTCGGCGGCGAGCGAAGCCGCGTATGAGGCACTGCGACTGGTCCAGGTTGCGCCCGCCCAGTCGCTGCACATTGCCGGCGACGCGGTCTCCGCGGCGCGCGCCCACCGCGACCCAGCCGCTGAGGCCGTCGCGGAGCGCGCCCTGGGTCTCGCGTACACCTACGTCGGCGACCTCGACGAGGCGATCTCCCATCTGCGCAGTTCCGTGGCGCGGGGTCGGCGCGCGCGAACCGCGGTCCTCGTCGCGGAGGCCCGGATGTCACTGGCATTCGTGCTCGGCCGACGCGGCCACCTGCGCCGAGCGCTGCGGGAGATCGAGGCCGCGCTCGCCGATCTGGACGGGGTGGCCCGGGCCCGGGCCCTCGTGCAGCGCGCGGCCATTCACCAACAGCTCGGGCGCTCCGACGAGGCACTGGCCGGGTACCGGCGGGCGCTGCCCGCGCTGCGCCAGGCCGGGGACCTCGAATGGGTCCAGCGTGCGCTGGCCAACCGCGCCATCGTGCATACCTTTCGCCATGCCTACCCCGCGGCAGAGGCGGACCTGCAGGAAGCCGCCCGGATATGCGACCAGTTGGGATTGACGCTGGCAGCTGGCTTTGCTCAAGAGAACCTCGCTTTCGTGCACGTTCGGCGTGGTGACGTGCCGGCTGCGCTGCGCCACCTCGACGCGGCGGAGCAGCACTATCGGGCCCTGGGATCGCAGACCGGCTCGCTGCTCACCGACCGCAGCGAGCTGCTGCTGTCCGTGGGCCTGATCTATGAGGCACGGGTCGCCGCCGAGCAGGCGGTTGGCGAGCTCACCCGGGACCACCGCCACGTCGCCCTGCCCGAGGCACACCTGTTGCTGGCCCGAGCTGCCGCCCTGGACGGCGACCCGCAGCGCGCACTCGACCAAGCCGGGCGGGCTGTGCGCGCCTTCGAGCGGCAGCAGCGGTCCGCCTGGGCCGCCCTGGCCCGGCTGCAGTTGCTCACGGCTCGACTCGCCGAGGGTTCCCGCCCGGTGCGACCGTCGCATGCGGCGGCGGTCGCCGATGCGCTCGACGCGGCGGGCTGGTCCGTCCCTGCCCTCGAGGCGCGGCTGCTCGCCGGGCGCATCGCCCTCGACGGGGGCCGCCTCGTGGTAGCCCGCGTCCACCTGCGCAGCGTGAGCAGGCGCAGGCGCCGGGGCCCCGCGGCCATGCGCGCCCAGGCGTGGTACGGCGAGGCGCTGCTGCGGCTCGCCGAGGGGGATCGTCGCGGTGCCGTCTCGGCGGTCACCGCCGGGTTGCGCATCCTCGACGAGCACCAGGCTTGCCTGGGGGCGACGGACCTGCGTGCCTCGGCGGCGGGGCGGCGCACCGAGCTCACCCGGCTCGCCCTGCGAAGTGCGCTGCAGGACGGGCGCGCCGATCAGGTGCTGCGCTGGGCGGAGCGGGGCCGAGCCCAGCGGCTGCTGCGCACCATCAGCCCACCAGCTGACCCGATCCTCGCCCGCCATCTCGCCGAGCTGCGCGCCACGGTCGCGGATATCGAGCTCGCCTATCGCGCAGGCAACCGGGCCGCGAAACTCCTGCACCACCAGGCTGCCCTGGAGCGGCTGATCAGGGACCACTGCCGTCAGCAACCGGGCCAGCCGGGAACCCGGCCCGCCGAGCCACCCCGCCCAGAGATCCTGGGCCGCGCCCTCGGCGCTGCCGCGCTCGTCGAGTTCATCGAGGTCGACGGCGTGCTGCAGGCCGTCACGCTGGTCGATGGCGACCTGAGGCTGCACCGGCTCGGCGACGCGGGGCAGGCGCGCCAGCTCGCCGACGCCCTGTCCCTTGCCCTGTACCGGCTCACCGCGGCTCGGTCGGAGCAGGGCAGCGAGGCTGGGTGGGCCCGGCTGCGACACTGCGCCGGGCAGCTCGACGAGTCGTTGCTGCGCCCGCTGGCCTGCCACCTTGGCGAGCGGCCACTCGTGCTGGTGCCGACGGGTGCCCTGCAGGCAGTGCCGTGGTCGACGCTTCCTTCCTGTGCCAGGCGCCCCGTCACCCTCGCGCCCTCGGCGACGCTGTGGTACTCAGCGACCCAGGGGCACTCAGCGACCCAGGGGTACTCAGCGACCCAGGGGCACTCAGCGAC
>JBOHGM010000052.1:27653-34782 GCA_050699435.1 Pseudonocardiaceae bacterium
ACTCAGCGACCCAGGGGCACTCAGCGACACAGGGGCACTCAGCGACCCAGGGGCACGCCGCTAGTGGCGTCCTCGCCGTGGCGGGGCCGGATCTGCCGGGCGCGCAGGTGGAGGTCGAGAGGATCGTGGACGTCTACCGCGGTGCGTCGATCAGCCTGTCCGGCGCTGCGGCGACGGTGGAGGCGGTTGGGTCGGCGCTGCGCGGTGCGAGCGTCGCCCACCTCGCCACGCACGGCCGGATCCGCGGCGACAACCCGCTGTTCAGCTCGTTGCTGCTGGCCGACGGCCCGCTGACGGTCTACGACCTGGAGCGGCTCGACGCCGTACCGCACACGGTCGTGCTGGCTGCGTGCGACGCTGGTCGGTCGGTGGTGCGAGCCGGGGACGAGCCGCTCGGGCTCAGCGCGGCGTTCCTCGGCCTGGGCACGCGCCAGCTCGTCGCGGCCGTGGTGCCCATCCCGGACGGGGCGGCGGTCGAGCTCATGACGGGTTTCCACCGCCTGCTCGCGAACGGGATGAGCGCCGCCGAGGCGCTGGCCCTCGTGCAGCACCAGTGGGTGGGCGGCCCACCGGGTGCTCGAGCAGCGGCGGCGGGCTTCGTGTGCATGGGAGCAGGTCTGGCGGTCCCCGGGCGGGACGGGGACATAGCCGCCACTTCGGCCCGGCGGTCCGGGACGCCTGTCCCCTCCCTGCGGGACATCACCACCGAGACAGTGAGCAGGACCAACCGGCCACACCCGGGAAAGGGAACGGACATGAGCGAAGGTCAGGCAGGGCCGATGATCCAGGCAGTGCCGATGATCCAGGCAGGGCCCATGATCATAGCCATCGGGAGCCGCGACGACTTCCTGCACGTCTATCAGGATGAGCAGGAGCTGCTGGGGGACCACGCCATTGGCGCCGGCGACGGAGAGCGCTCCGGGCCGATCGAGTTCTTCGACAGCGAAGGCCACCGGCTTATCGGGGAGTATGACCGGCAGTGGCGCCTGCTGGGCTTGACCCGGACCACTGAGTCGCCCAACCCGGCTCTGGTCTGGCAACGGGTGCAGAACAGCCTTGACCGCGTGCGGCGCTACATCGAGAACAATTCCCAGCAGGCGCGCGTCTTGGGCACGACCGTGGCCGAGTCGCTCAAGCGCGTTCAGGATCTCGAGTCGGCGAACTTCGAAACGTGCCTGAAGGAGTTGGCCCACCCGGACGGCGATCACCAGGGGACGAGGGAGATCAATGTCCTGCACCGGACTCGTGATCCCCTCCACAACTGGTGGCATGGCGCCGGCTGGCAGCTGTAGCGCTGCGACAGGGCACCGGAGCCGGTGATGAAGCCGTTTGCGGCGCAGCCACTCCCGCTGCGCCAACTCGCGGCCGCGGCGGCCGCAGTGATCATCATGGCCGTCGTCGCAGCCGGTCAGCTGACCGGTATGGGCATTGGTGGTGGATTCTTCGGGTTGACCGCAGGGATCGCCGTGCCGTTCACGATCCTGGGCGTGCTGGTGCTCATGAGCGTGCCCGAGCACCCCGTCGGCCGGCTGATGATCGCCGCTGGGCTGGCCGCCACCGTCAGTCTGGTGGGATTCAGCTGGGTTCAGGTCACGCCGCTGGGCTGGCTCGGTCAGTGGACCTGGGTGCCCAGCATCGGCCTGGTATTCCTCGCCGTCCTGCTGTTCCCCGACGGGCGCCTCCCTTCCCCGCGCTGGCGGCCGGTCGCGGCTTTGATCATCATCGGGACGACCGTCGGGATGCTGGGGCTCGCCGTGGCCACCGCCATCGAGCCGGCATTTCTGCTGCCCGACCGCCCACCCGACGTCCACCCCTGGGCGTCCCGGGCGGCCCGGATCGGCTTGATCGCAGCGCTGGTCGCGGCCACCGCCTACCTCGGCGCCTTATGGTCCCTGGTGTCCCGGTGGTGGCACGCGGACAGTGAAACCCGTAGGCAACTGAGTTGTTTGCTACCCGCCTGCGTGGTGTTCCTCGTCGGTTTGGTCCTCGAATCGCTCGCCTTTGAGGGCGCCTGGGCTCTCACCGCGGGCGCCGTTCCGCTCGGGATGGCCGTCGCGATCCTGCGGTACCGGCTCTACGACGTGGATCTTCTGGTCAACCGGACGATCGTCTGGTTCCTGATGACGGCGCTGGTGGTGGTGGGGGTCATCGCCATCGTCCGGATCCTCAGCGGAGTGCTGCCTCTCGACCGCGACGGCGCCGGGTTACTCGCGACCGGGCTCGCCGTGGTGACGTTCGAGCCGCTGCACCGCAGGGTGCAGCGCGCGGTCGACCGCTTGCTCTACGGCGACCGTGACGACCCGTACCTCGTCATCGCCCGGCTCGGCGAGGTGCTGGGCCGCACCGTCGATCCCACCACCGTCATGCCGCTGGTCACCCGGACCATTGCGCAATCACTCCAGGTCCCCTACGTCGCCGTTGAGCTCCAGGAGCGCGATGGCCCGGTGCTGGTGGCCGAACACGGAAGGCCACTGAACATGACCGAGTCCTTCGACATGGTGTCGCAGGGCAGGCGCATCGGCCGGCTCCTGGTAGCCCGGCGCAGCACCGGCAGCCGCTTCTCCCGGCACGAGTGCCGGCTGCTGCGGGATGCCGCGATGCAGGCCGCGGTCGCCGCCGAGGCCACCCGGTTGAACCGCGACCTCCAGCTGTCGCGGGAGCGTCTGGTCACGGCTCGGGAGGAGGAGCGGCGCCGGCTCCGCCGGGATCTCCACGACGGGCTGGGCCCGAGCCTGGCGGGGATGTCGATGCAGGTCCGGGCCGCCCGCAGGCTGCTGCCCGGCGACAGCCGTGCCGCCGAGATCCTGGACGCGCTCGCCGCCGACCTCAAGTCGTGCACCGCGGAGGTGCGCCAACTCGTCGACGAGTTGCGTCCACCCGCCTTGGACCGGGGCCTGGACGCCGCGCTGCGCACCGAGTGTGAGCGCTTCGACGCCGCCGGGCTGTCGGTGCACTGCGAGGTGGATGGCAGCTTGGAGGGGCTGCCCGCCGCGGTGGAAGTCGCCGCGTTGCGGATCGTCGCGGAGGCGCTCACGAACATGGCGCGCCACTCCCGGGCACATACCTGCCGGGTCGCCGTCCACCGCAATGACGCCCTGCAGCTACAGGTCGTCGATGACGGCGTCGGCATCGCCTCGTCGGCCCGGGCCGGCGTCGGCCTCAGCTCCATGCGGGAACGAGCGGCCGAGCTCGGTGGCGAGTGTGTCATCGGTCCCGGCCCGCGTCGCGGAACCTCGGTCCGGGTCGAGCTACCGCTCGGGACTGCTACAGCCGTACCCAGTCGGTGACCAGGTTCGTCGTGGCGGTCTTGCACAGCAGCCGCACCGGCCCCGGCGGTGCGGCTGTGAGCACGAACGAGCCCATGTCGTCCGCCGTTGTCTCCCCGGCCGGGCCACCGAGGGTCAGGAGCGAGACATCGGCACGTCCCGGCGGCACGACCCGCCCGCGAAGGGCGTCCGGGGTGGCGTCGACCTCGACCGAGACGGCCTCTCCCTCGAAGACGAGGGTGCGCGCCCCGGTGGCGGACTCGCCCCTTACTAGCGGCCGCTCGTCCACCCGCGAGTCATAGACCAGCGACGCGAGCGCGAGTTCGTCGTCCACCGTGCGCCACGAGTACACGGCCCGTGCCCGGGACAGATCATCGTCGGTGATCGGCCCGGCGCTCCGCAACGCCTCGCCCAACTCCATGAGGAGCTGGTCGTCATTGTCGGGCAGGGTGGTCATGGCGTTACCTCCGTATTCGTCTCGATCAATGCGGCCACGGCAGGGGACTCCCGCAACCGACTCAGTGCCCGGGCCCGGGTGGGTCCGATGCTGCCGATCCGCATGCCGAGCCGGTGGCTGATCTCCGCGTAGGACAACGGCGGGTCGGCCGCCAGCAGCACCAGCAGATTCCGTTGGTTCTCCGGAAGCTCCGCAAGCCCCTCGAGGAGCGCCTGGTGCCGCTCGGCGCGCAGCAGGTCCTCGTCCGGATCGTGGACGACCAGCGACACCGGCTGCGGCTCGACCGAAGCGCCCACGGGCACCGTGCGTCGCGCGCTCTTGAGCAGATGCATGCACTCGTTACGCGTTGTCGTCTTGATCCATCCCGGCAGGGCACGGGGCTCCCGGAGATCCTTCAGGTGCTCGACCAGCCGCAGCCACAGAACCTGGGCGACGTCCTCCGCGTCCTGCCCGGAGAGACCGTGGCCCCGGATCACCGACCGCACCAATGGCAGGTACCGCGTGACCAGCTGGCTCCACGCGTCTTCGTCGTCGTCAGCGGCTGCGCGAACGAGGTCGGTGAGTTCATCCACGCTCGTTGTTCCTCCTCCGCAGGGCACCGCGACCCGTCGTAGCTCAGCTGTTCGCACCGTGGGTACATGCGGCCTCCCAGTCGGGTCCGTGCCTAGGGCTCAGACCGTCCGTGGGCTGGCTCACAGACGGAAGTGCCTAGGAAACGGACTCTGCTGGCGGTCGGCAGATACGTCCACCTGTGTACCTTCACATTCAGCAGCAACCTCACCGGATCCGGTGTCCCCTATCGAGCTGTCCAAGCATGATCGTTTGCCACGAGTGACACCAGCCTCCGGGAGGCGTGCGCCACGTTCGATTGTCACGATGAGGAGCCTGACATGTCCACCACCGGCACAGTGGAGCAGGCGGGCCACCGCAGGCTCGGAAAGAAGGCGATGTGACCATGCCACCGAAGAAGCACCGCAACCCCTTCCGTGGGGTCAGTGACATCGTGAGCGAGATGAACCGGATGTCAGACCGGATGAGGGGCGCCGAAACGGCGCCCGTGACGCAGGCACGCGGGCACACCGATGCCTGGAGCCCGGCAACGGACATCCTCGCCGACGGCTCGGACCTGGTGATCCGCTGCGAACTGCCCGGCGTCCCGGCGAGCAACGTGGATGTCCATCTCTCGAACGGCGCACTCACCATCGAGGGCCATCGCGATCCTGGACCGGAGCCGGACGAGAACTTCTACGTGCAAGAGCGGCACTCGGGCCAGTTCCGGCGGGTGATCTCACTTCCCCAGGGCGTGCGTGACGAGGACGTCGAGGCCGAGTTCGACGAGGGCGTGCTGGAGATCACCGTGCGGAACTGCGCGGAGGCCCCGGGACCGAAGCAGATCCGGGTCAAGAGCAAGTCCTCGCGGTGAGACCCTGATCTTCACCGGGCCACCGAGCTGTGCCGCTCTCGGCACGCCGCAGCCTGTCGACCAAGTGGTAGCTTCCGCCTGGTCCCCAGGCCCCGGAGGGTGGCTCCGATGACCTACTGCACCGAGTGCGGCACTCCCCAGGAGCCCGGCAGCCGGTTCTGCACCGGCTGCGGCAAACAGGTCAGCGCAACAAGTGCTACCTCGTCCGAGCCGCCCCCCACAGCGCAGAGGGACGATCATGGCTGGGGTGACGATCATGGCTGGGTAACCTACCCACCTACCGACTCCCGCTCGCCGCGCCGACTGGTGGTCGCCCTGACCGCACTGGTCCTGGCCCTCGGCGCTAGCGTCGCGGCCTGGGCCCTCCTGACCGATGACACTGCCGCAGCTCCCACCCCCTCCCCACCGCCCACCCTGCCTCCGATCGAAACCTCGACCAGCCACGCTCCGGCTCCGCCCGCGCGGGTCAGTTCCGAGGGGGCTGCCCTGGATCAGCTGACCCAGCAGATCTCACTCGACCGGCCTCAAGTACAGCGGGACCTGGCCGAGGCCTGGGTGCCTCAACTGTCGTCGAAACGGCCGGGCCTGGTGGTGGATGGCGTCCCTTACAGCTATCTCGACATTCTGGATGACCACCTTGCCTTGCGATCCAGGTATGGTGCACGGCTTGTGTGGTCCGGCGACTGGTCGACCTTCCAAGACGGGGACTTCTACGTCACCGTGGCGACCGAGCCGTTCAGCACGCCTGCGGAGGCGAACGCCTGGTGTGACCGGCAGGTCATCGACCGGAAGAACTGCTTTGCGAAGCGACTCTCCACCGCCGCTGGGCCCGACGGAAGCACCGTCAGCCGGTGACGCACCGAGCAGGACGATCACGCACGCCACGATCACCGCTGGTGGTGATGGTGCTCGTGGTCTGCGCGGTGGGGACCCTGGTGGGCGCGCGGGCAATGCTTGGCGGAGCTGACCCGCAGCCACCTCGATCGGCCGGGACCGTAGCCCCGGTGGCCCCGTCAGCTGAGCCACTGCGGTGCAGTCAGGACTCGGCCATCGCGCAGTGGCCGATCCGGCGCAGGCTGGCCCAGCTGATCATGGTCGGGGTGGACGCCAGCGGGCCGCAGGAGGCGCTCGCGGTTGTCACCGCTGAGCAGGTGGGCGGCATTTTCCTGGCCGGTTCCGCCACGGGGTTACTCTCCGGCGGGGCGTTGGAGCAGGTGCAGGCCGCCGCTGCGGTGCCGGTGGCGGTGGCCGCGGACGACGAGGGCGGCCGGGTGCAGCGGATCGACGAGCTGGACGGCGAGCTGCCCAGCGCACGATCGATGGCGGCGAACCTGTCCCTCGAGCAGGTTCATGAGCTTGCCGTGCAGCGCGGGCGCCAGCTGCTCGCTCGCGGTGTCACGGTCGACTTCGCCCCCAGCGTCGACGTCTCCAGCCAACCGAACGGCGCCGTGATCGGGGATCGCTCTTTCGGCAGCGACCCGCAGACGGTGGCGCGCTATGCCGGCGCCTTCGCGCGGGGCTTGCGTGATGCCGGTGTGCTGCCGGTTTTCAAGCACTTCCCCGGACACGGCCGAGCGACCGGCGATTCGCACCGGGGCGAGGTCAGCACACCACCATTGACCTCACTGCGCGAGGTCGATCTGCTGCCCTATCGGCAGCTGCTGGATGGTCAGCCCGCCGCGGTGATGGTGGGCCACCTCGACGTCCCTGGGCTCACCGAACCGGGCACCCCGGCGAGCATCAGCCCGGCTGCGCTCGCGCTGCTGCGCGACCAGTTCGGTTTCGACGGCATGGTGGTCACCGACGATCTCGCTGCCATGGCGGCCATCACCGACCGGGTCGACCTGCCCGAGGCGGTCCGGCGATCTCTCGCCGCCGGGGTGGACCTGGCACTGTGGATCACGACGGATCGGCTCGCCGAGGTACTCGACCACCTCGAGCAGGCCGTTGCCGACGGGTCACTGCCCGAGCCTCGGGTGAACG
>JBOHGM010000053.1:0-34352 GCA_050699435.1 Pseudonocardiaceae bacterium
CCCGGCGGCGGATAACCCGGCGGCGGATAACCCGGCGGCGGATAACCCGGCGGCGAGTGTCCCTGCTGGCCGTAACCCTGCTGGCCGTAACCCTGCTGGGGGTACGGCTGCTGCGGGTAGCCCCGCCCATAGCCCGGCGGCGGAGACCCCTGCTGATGACCCCAGTTGGGGTCCTGCACCGGAACGCCGCCGGAGGGGGTGCCGGGATGCCCCTGGCCGGGCGGTTGCTGCCTGCGCTGCGCCGGCTCTTCCGAGCCGGGCGGGCCGTACGGCATGCTCATGGTGGCCTCCGGGTCTGCGCGGGGTGAGGATATCCGCCCAGTGCGCTCCGGGACGGATCCAACCACACCGGTGCCGCACTGGATCCGACCCTGGTGAGCCGGGCTGGAGCACCGTCGGTTCGTTCCTGGTGAGCTGTCTTCAGACGGTCCCCAACGCGACCACGCCGCGGCGCAGCGCGCGCACGGCGCCGACCGCGGCCGCTCCTACCCCGGAGTCCTCCCCGGCGACGCCGCGCACCTGATCGAGCAGGTCCAGCACCTGCCGGCACCAGCGGACGAAGTCCCCCGCAGACAGTTCGGCACCGTTTTGCTCCGCTGCGGTCAGCACTGCCGCTAGCGACTCTCCCCGGGCCCAGCGGTACACCGGCCAGGCGAAGCCCAGATCGGGTTCCCGGGTGCGCTCGAGCCGATGCCGCCGCTCATCGGCCTCCAGTTCGGCCCACAACCGGACGGTGGCTGCCAGCGCGTCGCTCACCGGACCGGTAGGTACCCGAGGTGCGGTGGCGTTGTCCCGGCGCGCCTCGAAGACCAGCGCGGAGACCACCCCAGCCAGTTCGGCAGGCGCCAGCCCCTCCCAGACCCGGTGCCTGAGGCACTCCGCGGTGAGCAGATCGCTCTCCGACCACAGCCGGGCCAGTTGGCGGCCGTGCTCGGTGAGCCGTTCCCCGTCCAGGTAGCCCCGTTCCGAGAGCAGCGCGCGGATCCGGTCAAACGTGCGGACCAGCGAGTGCGTGGTGGCGGCGACCTGCTGGCGCAGTGTCTCGGTCTCCCGGTTCAGCTGGTCATGCCGCTCGGCCCACCGGGCGTGTGCCTCCCGGTCGTCGCAGCCGTGACAGGGGTGCGCCCGCAGCGCCCGGCGCAACGCCGCCAACTCGACGTCATCGGCGGCCTCGCTGCGTCGCCGGGAGCGGTGCGGCTGCGCGAGACCGGTCTCGCGCAGCGCTGCGGCCAGATCACGGCGCACCCGGGGTACCCGATGCGCTACCCGCTTGGGCAGCCGCATCCGGCCGAGCACCTGAACCGGGGCCGGGAAGTCGGTGACCGACAGCCGACCGGCCCAGCGGTCCTCGGTCAGCACAAGCGGGCGAGCGTCCTCTCCTGGCCGGTCGCCTGGGTCGAGCACGACGGCCAGACCGGAGCGGCGCCCGCCCGGCACCGCGATGACGTCACCGCGCTGCAGCTGCTCCAGCGATACTGCCGCCTCGGCCCGCCGCGTTGCGGCACCCTGGCGGGCCAGGGCCCGTTCTCGCTCGGAGATCTGCCTGCGCACCTGGGCGTACCCGGCGAAGTCACCGAGGTGGCAGGCCATCGCCTCGGCGTAGCCGCGCAACCCCTCGGTGTTGCGCTCGATCCGCCGAGCCAGACCTACCACCGAACGGTCGGCCTGGAACTGGGCGAAGGACTGCTCGAGCAGTGTCCGGCCGGCAGCCACCCCCACCCGGTCGACCAGGTTGACGGCCATGTTGTAGCCCGGCCGGAACGAACTGCGCAGCGGGTAGGTGCGGGTGGAGGCCAACCCGGCCACCTGCCGAGGGTCGACGCCGGGCTGCCAGAGCACCACCGCATGGCCTTCGACATCGATGCCACGCCGCCCGGCCCTCCCGGTGAGCTGGGTGTACTCGCCCGGAGTGAGATCGACGTGGGCCTCGCCGTTGAACTTGACCAACCGCTCCAGCACCACCGTGCGGGCCGGCATGTTGATGCCCAGCGCGAGGGTCTCGGTGGCGAACACTGCTTTCACCAGCCCGCGGACGAACAGCTCCTCCACGGTCTCCTTGAAGGCCGGCAGCAGGCCGGCGTGGTGCGCGGCGAAGCCCCGTTCCAGACCCTCCCGCCACGCCCAGAAACCGAGCACGGCGAGGTCGCCCTCGGGCAGATCGGCGGCCCGGGTGTCCACCACCTTGCAGATCTCCTCGGCCTCCTCGGGGGTGGTCAGCCGCAGCCCGCTGCGGACGCACTGGGTGACCGCCGCGTCGCAGCCTGCCCGGCTGAAGATGAACGTGATCGCGGGCAGCAATCCGGCGCGGTCCAGCTGCGCCACCACATCCACCCGAGCCGGGGGCCGAAACCGGGGCCCACCGCCGTTGGTACGCGGGCCTCGGCGGGGCCGGTTCCAGCGGTCGTGCCGGCGATCCAGCTCGTGCACGTGCCGGGCCAGCTGCGGATCGACGGTGAGTCGGCCAGCCTCGTTCTCCCCGGCGAAGAGGTCGAACGTCCGCCGCCCCACCATCATGTGCTGCCACAACGGCACCGGGCGGTGTTCGTCGACCACCACCGCGGTGTCGCCGCGTACCTCGATCAGCCATTCGCCGAACTCCTCGGCGTTGCTCACCGTGGCGGACAACCCGACCAGCCGCACAGGTTGCGGCAGGTTGAGGATCACCTCCTCCCACACTGCACCGCGGAACCGGTCGGCGAGGTAGTGCACCTCGTCCATGACCACGTAAGCCAGTCCTTCGAGCGTGGCTGACCCGGCGTAGAGCATGTTGCGCAGCACCTCGGTGGTCATCACGACCACCGGCGCCGCCCCGTTGATCGAGGTGTCTCCGGTGAGCAGGCCGATGTTCTTCGCGCCAAGGCGCGCCACCAGATCCGCGTACTTCTGGTTGGACAGCGCCTTGATCGGCGTGGTGTAGAAGCATTTGCGACTCTGGGCCAGCGCCAGATGCACGGCGAACTCCCCCACCACCGTCTTACCCGCGCCGGTGGGCGCGCAGACCAGCACGCCGTGCCCGTCTTCGAGCGCCTCGCACGCTTCGAGCTGGAACGGATCGAGTTCGAAGCTCAGGCCGCCGGCGAACTCATCGAGGCGGGGCCAGGCGACGCGGCGACGGGAGGCGGCGTACGCCTCGGCAGGAGAGGGACTTGCCACCATCCCAGGCTGTCATACCCTCCGGGTTGGCCGCTCTCCCCGGCGGTTCAGGCCACGACGGTGAGCGCAGCGCGCTCGCAGTGCACGGTCACCGGCAATGTGCCCTGCGGCTCGCCGTCGGCGTAGACGGGCCAACCGTGGTCGCTGTCGATGTGCACGCGTTGGCCCCGCAGCAGGGTTACCTCCGGCTCGTCGATGTGCCCACCGGCTCGCAGCCTGGGGAATACTCGCAGCAGCCGACGCCTGCTCACGGCCGCGATCACGATCACGTCGAGCTCACCGTCATCCAGCTTGGCCTCCGGGCAGATCCGCAGCCCGCCTCCGTAGCTGGGACCGTTGCCGATGGCGACGAGGGTCGCCTCCAGCGTCACCTCGCTGTTCCCGGCGTTGACCCGCACCCGCCGCGGAGTTAACGCTGCGAGCTCCGCGAGTACCGCGAGGTCATATCGGCGCGGTCCGCTCGGCCAGCGCATCGCGTTGGCCCGCGCGTTCACCGCGGCGTCGAAACCGGTGCACAGCACGGTGCCGAAGCACGATCCGCCCTCGACCCGGCCGAGGTCGATCCGCCGCCGCTGCCCGCTACGCAGCACCTCAGCGATATGCCGCGCGGCGTTCACTGGGTCAGTGGGGATGCCCAGGGCTGCGGCGAGGTCGTTGCCGCTGCCGCCGGGCAGCACCGCTAGCGCGGTGTCGGTGCCCGCGACGGCCTGGGCGGCCAGATGCGCGGTGCCGTCCCCCCCGAGCACGGCGAGCACCTCGTCACCGCGCTGCGCGGCGAGCGCGGCGAGCCGGGAGGTCCCCGCCGCGTCGTCGGTCACCGTCGCTTCCAACCCAGGCACCGCCGCGCGCAACGTATCGGTGACGGCGCCAGCCACCCGGCCCGCCGCACCACATCCGGAATGGGGATTGACGATCAGCGTGGCACGCACGAGGCAGGATCATGTCATGCCCCGCTTCGCGGCGGGTGGCGATACATGTCATCGCTCGCATCGCCACTCATCGGCTTTCTTCCTCCACCGGTTCCGCCCGGTGCTGCAGCGGCGAGGGCTGGTCGGGATCTAGATCGTCCCAGCCCTGCTCGGCTCGTTTGCGGGCAAGCTTGCGGTCGTGCAGCCACGCGATCAGCACGGCAGCCTCGAACAGTGCCACCAGCGCAGCCGCCAGCGCCAGCATCGAGATCGGGTCTGAACCGGGCGTCGCCACTGCGGCGAGGACGAAAAGTCCGAACAGGATGCCGCGCTGCCAGGACCGCAGTTTGGCATATGGCAGCACACCGACCCGGTTGAGCATCACGACCAGCAGCGGTAGCTCGAAACACACCCCGAACGCGAGCAGCAGGGTGAGCATGAAGCCGATATATGACTTGCCGGTCAACGCGGTGATGAAGGCGCCGTCCCCGAGTCCGACCAGGAAGGCCAGCCCGGCGGGAACCACGAAGTAGGCGAGCACCGCGCCGGCGGCGAACAGCACGCTGGCGATACCGACGAACGTCAGCGTGAACTTGCGCTCACTGCTGTGCAGGCCGGGTGCGATGAACGCCCAGACCTGGTAGAGCCACACCGGTGCGGTGAGTACCGCACCTGCGGCGAGCCCGACCTGCATCCGGATGGTGAACGCCTCGAACGGGCTGGTCTGCAGCAGCTGGCACTCGCCGGTGGTGGGGGTGAGCCGCAGCGTCTCGGGCAGTCCGCAGTACGGGCGGGTGAGCAGGTCATTGAGACTGGGCAGGCCGAACGGGAACGTGCTCCACCACAGGAAACCGAGGGTGCCGCCCACCGCGATCGCCAGGACGGCCACGAACAGCCGATTGCGTAGCTCATAAAGATGCTCCATGAGGGTCATGGAGCCGTCTGGGTTCGCCTTGCGCCGGTTGTCCGACCGCCGCAGCGGGAAGCGCATCCCGCTCACCCGATCCTCGTCGTCAGCGGCTGGCGTCTCTGCCCCGCTGGGATTCCTCGATCGGTGCCGCGACCGCGGGCCCCGCTGGTGGCAGCGATTGCTGCGGCGGCTGACCCGCCTGCGGGGACTGAGACGGCTGCTGCTGGGAAGCCTGCCGCCCACCGCCCTGCGGAGCCTCCTCCTCGTCATCCGAGCGCATGCCCTTGGTCTCCGCCTTGAAGATGCGCATCGACTGCCCGATGGAGCGGGCAGCCCCCGGGAGCTTAGTCGAGCCGAACAGCAGGACGAGCACGCCCAGGAGCAGGATCAGCTCCCAGCCGGTTGGAATGCCCATCGTGGGACTCCTCTCTCACCTCGTGAGTTCGATGCTACGCGGCCGTAGGGCCGCCGGAATCGCGCACGCGGCGGGCGTGGCGCCGCCGGTTCAGCTCCACCTTCAGGCCCGCGATCCGTGCCCTCAGCAAGCCCAGGTGCTCGGCAAGGTAGGTACTGCACAAGCGCGCGGTCCCGGTCAACCGACGGACCGGGGTGCTCAGGCGGACCAGCAGTACCAGCAGCGCGACGCTGGCTGCGGCGACCGCGAGCAGACTGATGACGTACGGCATGGCAGTGACGTTAGCGCTGCGCGATGGACAGCAGGTGATCAGATCGTCGTACCCCCGCGCGAGCCCGCTCGGCCACCACCGCGGCCAGCTCGGCGGGCTCCCGGACGACCACGTCGGCGCCCAGCCCGAGCACCAGGCGCACCATCCAGCCGGTGTCGGCATAGCGCATCCGCACGGTAGCGGTGCCCCCTTCGGCCTCGATCAGCTCGTCCACCGGGTAGTACTCGCCGACCCATCGGGCGTCCGGGGCGAGGGTGAGCACGGCGACCTGCTGGGTGGGATCCGGCCGAAACAGCCCGGATGACACGTCCGTCGGGCGGGCCTGCGGGGGTGGCGCGGCCGGTTCGTCCAGGGTGGCGACGTGCTCGATGCGGTCCAGCCGGAACAGCCGGACCCCCTCAGCCGAGCGGCACCAGGACTCGAGGTAGCTGCGGCCCTCCACCAGCAGCAGGCGCATCGGGTCCACCGTGCGCTCCCCCACCGCGTCCCGCGACGCGGTGTAGTAGCGGATCCGCAGTGCACGGCGGTGATCCAGCGCGTCGCGGACTGCGGCCAGGGCGGCCTCCTCCTTGGTGGCCAGCCCGACCACGACGCCGTCAGCCTGCCCGGCGGCCGCCTCGATCTTGGCCAGCGCCCGCCGCACCGCTCCGCCATCCACCACCCCGGGCGTCTCGGCCAGCGCCCGCAGCGCCACCACCAGCGCGGTCGCCTCGGCGCCGGACAGCCGCAGGGGGCGGCGCATCCCGGCGTCGAAGGCGACGGTCACGGTGTCGCCCTCGAAGGACAGGTCGATCAGGTCACCGGGCCCGTAGCCGGGCAGCCCACACATCCACAGCAGCTCCAGATCACGGCGCAGCTGCCGGGGGGTGACGTCGAAGTCGGCGGCCACCTCATCGATCGGCGCGCCGGGCCTGGCCAGCAGGTAGGGCACCAGGGCCAGCAGCCGGGGTAGCCGTTCGGCAACTCCGGGCATCAGCCTGCCCTCCCGGCGGCCGCCAGCAGCCGGGCCCGGACCGCGTCGGCCAGGGCGGCCGGCTCGAGGACCACGGCATCGGGTCCGTGCCCGGCGATCCAGCGGGCGGCGACGTCCCAGCCCGGCAGCTCCACCTGAACCAGGTCGCCGTCGATGCCGTCCACGGTGAGCCTCCCCAGCTGCGTTGCGTGCCTGCGCAGGCCATGGGCGCGTCCGTCGGCCAGCCATAGCCGGGCAGTGTGTGCCACCGGTGGTGGTCCCGCGGAACCAGCCACGATGGCCAGCAGATCCACCCCTTCGGGGCGTGGCACCGCACCGGGCGGGCCGACGGTGCGCACCGGACCGACGATCCGGGAGACCCGGAAGCAGCGGGTCGCCCGGCGGTCCCGGTCGTGGCCCACCACGTACCAGCGCCCCCGCCAGGACACCACCCCCCACGGCTCGAGGGTGCGGGTGGCCGGCTCCGCGGCGGGATGCCTGCGGTGCGGGAAGGTGACGACCTGGCCGGCTTGAACGGCCGAGATCAGCGGGGTCAGCGCCGGCTCGACGGCCCGCACCCTCGGTTCGACCACCGCCGAAGGCTCGGTATCCACCTCCACCCCGGCGGCCCGCAGTTTGTGCACCGCACCGTGCGCCGCCCCGGCCAGCTGCGGGGAGTCCCACAGCCGGGCGGCCAGCGCTACGGCGGCGGCCTCGTCGGGATCGAGGTCGATATCGGGCAGTTCGTAGTCCCGGCGCGCGATGCGGTAACCCTCGCCCGCGTCAAACCCCGGGGTGTGGCCGGTCTCCAGCGGGACGCCCAGTTCGCGCAGCTCGGCCTTGTCCCGCTCGAACATCCGGAAGAACGCCTCGTCGGAGGGGGCACCGGCGTAGCCGGGCACGATCTGCCGGATCTTCGTCGCGGGCATGTATTGCCGGCTGGACAGCAGGCAGAGCACCAGGTTGACCAGGCGCTCCGCGCGGGTGGACGACACAGGGTGCAGCCTACGACTGCGCTGTCCCCGAAGTCCGTCCGCATGGCTGGGTGGCCGTGGGGGCACGTTGCGGGGGCCGGGACGATCACAACCTACCGGGGGCGGCTGCAAATGGTTCCATTTGGGGGTCAGCGGGGGCACTGGAGCTGCAGATGGTTCCATTTGGCGATCACCCGCCGCTGCGGGTGCCAGCGGCGCGGCGGAACGGGTCCCCACAGCGCGGTGGGTCCCGTGTCGGCGCACTGCTCCCGGTCGTCGGTTTCGGCACCTGGGCAGGGTAGAGTCCCGGTCGATGACGGCGTGGCCCGACTCGACCCTTCTTGATCACTTGCCAGCATGCCCGGTGGCGGTCGTAGGATGAGGATTGAGGCTGGCCTGAGGGGTTTACCCACCGCAGCGAGCGCGTTATCCTCGCCGTTCTTTCAGTAGGCGTGGCCAAGCAGAGGCGGCGCCCGACGAGCAAGGCAAGGGCACAGCGCTGCATGGATGAAGTCGAAGTTCCCGGAGAGGTGCAGACGCTGCTCCGTGAATGCATCGACTCGCACGAGGAGATCGGGATTCTGTTGCTGCTTGCGCAGGAGCCGGCGGCGAATTTCACGGCGCAGTCGGTGAGTGGGCGCTTGAAGATTTCGGTCTCGCTCGCCGAGAGCGCGCTCGAGCGATTACGCGACAACGGCCTGGTGCGGCGCAGTCTCGGCGAGATGGGTGCCGCGTACCGCTATGCGCCGCTTGATGCAAATCGGTCGCGATCCGTCGAGTTGTTCATGCGCGAGTATCGCGACAACTGGCTCGGCATTGTGCAGCTCATCAGCGCAAATGCGATCGATCGGATGCGCACGGAGACGCTGCGGGTATTTGCCGCCGCCTTCGTTCTCGGGAGAGAAAAGGACAAGAAAGATGGCTGAGGCGATCTACATCCTCTGCGCGCTGACGAGCGTCGGGTGTGCAGTGCTGCTGTTTCGCGGCTACCGGGCGAGCCGCATGCGGCTGCTCTTCTGGAGCAGCCTCTGTTTCGGCGGGCTCGCGCTGAACAATGTGATGTTGTTCGCTGACGCTGTCATCGTCCCGGAGATCGATCTGTTTGGAGCCTGGCGCAGCGTCGTGGCGCTTGCTGGCCTCGGTGTGCTGATCTTTGGTCTCGTCTGGGAAGCGAAGTGAAGTGGGCGGTATGATTCTTTTCCTATGGGGAGCCCTCGCGATGGCCTCGGCGACGGTGGCGCTCTATTTTCTGCGCTTCTGGATGCAGAGCCGCGATCGGCTATTCCTATTTTTCGCGACAGCCTTCGCGGCTTTCGCGCTGCACTGGATCGGGCTTGGCATCGCCCAGCCGCCCGTCGAGTCACGCCATTATCTCTACGTGCTGCGGTTGCTCGCCTTCCTGCTAATCCTCGTCGGCATCATCGACAAGAATCGCTCCACGCGCAGCAACTGATCGGCGCCTGGATCGTCCGGCGGCGAAGAGCCGACAATCGCCGAGATGGAACAGCTCACCTTCAGAGGGAGGCGATCAGCCGTTCGACGCGCTCGTCGACGGAGCGGAACGGGTCCTTGCACAGTACGGTGCGCTGGGCCTGGTCGTTGAGCTTGAGGTGCACCCAGTCCACGGTGAAGTCGCGGCCCGCGGCCTGGGCGGCGGCGATGAAGTCCCCGCGCAGCTTCGCCCGGGTGGTGGCCGGCGGGGTGTCCTTGGCCGCCTCGATCTCGCCATCGTCGGTCACCCGGTCAACCAGCGCCTTACGCTGTAGCAGGTCGAACAGCCCGCGCCCGCGGCGAATGTCGTGGTAAGCCAGGTCCAGCTGGGCGATCCGCGGGCTGGACAGGTCCATCCGGTGCTTGGACCGGTAGCGCTCGATGAGCCGGTGCTTGATCGCCCAGTCGATCTCGCGGTCGATCAAGCTGAGGTCCTGCTGCTCGATCGCGTCCAGGGTGCGGCCCCACAGCTCCACCACTCGGTTGGTCAACGGGTCGGACCCGCGGCGGGCGACGTGCTCCACCGCTCGGGTGAAGTACTCCCGCTGGATGTCCAGTGCGGACGCCTCCCGACCGCCGGCGAGGCGGACGCCGCGTCGACCGGTGAGGTCGTGGCTGATCTCGCGGATCGCCCGGATGGGGTTGTCCAGGGTGAAGTCACGGAACGCAACACCCTCCTCCACCATCTCCAGCACCAGGTTCGCGGTGCCCACCTTGAGGAGCGTGGTCACCTCGGACATGTTCGAGTCGCCGACGATGACGTGCAGCCGCCGGTAGCGCTCGGCGTCGGCGTGTGGCTCGTCCCGGGTGTTGATGATCGGGCGGGACCGGGTGGTCGCCGAGGAGACCCCCTCCCAGATGTGCTCGGCCCGCTGCGAGAGGCAGTACACCGCACCTCGGGGTGTCTGCAGCACCTTGCCCGCGCCGCAGACCAGCTGGCGGGTGACCAGGAACGGCAGCAGCACATCGGCGATCCGGGAGAACTCCCCAGCCCGAGCGACCAGGTAGTTCTCGTGGCAGCCGTAGGAGTTGCCCGCGGAGTCGGTGTTGTTCTTGAACAGGAAAATGTCCCCGCCGATGCCCTCGTCGCCGAGCCGGCGCTCGGCGTCCACCAGCAGATCCTCCAGGATCCGCTCACCGGCCTTGTCGTGGGTCACCAACTGTGCCAGGTCGTCACACTCCGCAGTGGCGTACTCCGGGTGCGAGCCGACGTCGAGGTACAGCCGTGATCCGTTGCGCAGGAACACGTTGGACGATCGACCCCAGGAGACCACCCGGCGGAATAGGTAGCGGGCGACCTCGTCCGGCGAGAGGCGACGCTGGCCATGGAAGGTACACGTGACCCCGAACTCGGTCTCGATGCCGAAAATCCGCCGTTGCATACCTCCAGCCTAGGCTGCCGTAGCCGCGCTGCAGGCCCTCCGTACGGGCTCACTTAGTCTGCACCGGTGCTGGATCGGCTGCGTCGCGTGGCGCATCAGGTCAACTGGGTCGACCGCGAGCTGGTACGACGAAGCGCGGCCCTTCCTCGCTCACCAGCCGATCCTGGGCTGAAGATGCTCACCACGGCCGCCAACCACAGCTTGCTGTGGTTCGCCGTGGCAGCTGCGCTGGCGAGCCGCAAGGGCGTCACCCGGCGGGCCGCGATGCGCGGCGTCCTGGCGATCGGCGGAGCCAGCTTCACCGCCAACATGCTGGCCAAACCGGTGTTGCCGCGGCGGCGCCCGGCGTACGAGGACGTGCCCGTTGCACGCCGACTGGACCATGGCGAGCGCCCCGATTCATCGTCGTTTCCCTCCGGTCACGCCGCGTCGGCGGCCGCGTTCGCCACCGCGGTGACGATGGAGGCCCCGGCCGTGGGGATCGCGGTGGCTCCGGTCGCTGCGGCGGTGGCCTACTCCCGGGTGCACACCGGCGTGCACTGGCCCTCCGACGTGGCCGCCGGGGCGATGGTGGGCGCCGGCATCGCGCTGGCCACCCGGAGGTGGTGGCCGCTGCGGGTCGAGGAGCCCGCCGAGAGTGAGCACCCGGCCCGAGTGCTTGCACTGAAGGACGGCGATGGCCTTGTCATGCTGGTCAATCCCCATTCCGGGACAGACAGCGAACATCCGGGTGCGGAGTTGGCCGCTGCCTGGCCTGCGGCCCATCTGGTGTTCTGCAAGCCTGATACCGACCTGACCGAGCAGTTGGATGCGGAACTGGACGCCTCGGACCGGCCGGTACGGGCGCTGGGAGTGGCCGGCGGAGACGGCACGGTGGCGGCGGTGGCGGCGATGGCAGCCAGCCGCGGCCTCCCACTGGTCGTCGTGCCAACAGGCACGCTAAACCACTTCGCCCGCGACGTCGGGGTCACTTCGGTGCAGGACGCCGTCGATGCGGTGCGCCAGGGCAACGCGGTGGTGGTAGACCTCGGAGCCGTGCAGGTTGACGACACACCGCCACGGTGGTTCGTCAACACCGCCAGCCTCGGCGGTTACCCAGACCTGGTGCGGTTCCGGGAAGGCATGCAAACACGCTGGGGTAAGTGGCCTGCGGCGGCGGCCGCGCTGATCCGGGTGCTGCGGGAGGCGCATCCGCTGACGGTGCTCATCGACGGTGGCCCGCAGCAGGTGTGGCTGGTGTTCGTGGGCAACGGGCGCTACCGGCCGCGCGGTTCGGCTGCCGCTTCCCGCCATCGGCTGGATAGCGGCGTGCTCGACGTCCGCTACGTGCGGGCTGACCGGCGGCTGTCCCGGAGCCGGTTCCTCATCGGGGCACTGTCCGGTGCGCTGGAACGAAGCCGCACCTACGTCCAGGAGGAGCGCACCGAGCTGCGGATGGAGATGCTTGGCGCGCCGGTGGTGCTGGCCACCGACGGCGAAGTGGGCACGGAGGGTAGCCGATTCCGGTTCTGGAACCGGCCCGCTGCGCTTGAGGTCTACCGCCCGGACCCAGCCCCAGACCGCTGAGGCTGCGCGCCCAGTCCTCAGCGCCCAGTCCTCAGCGCCCAGTCCTCAGCGCCCAGTCCTCAGCGCCCAGTCCTCAGCGCTCAGTCCTCAGCGCTCAGTCCTCAGCGCTCAGTCCTCAGCGCTCAGTCCTCAGCGCTCAGTCCTCAGCGCTCAGTCCTCAGCGCTCAGTCCTCAGCGCTCAGTCCTCAGCGCTCAGTCCTCGGTGCCGGCATCGCCGGGATGCTCGTCGGCGCCGGGTTCCGGTTGCACCGCGCCCGTTCCGGGCGTCTCTGAGCCGGCCGGGTCGGTACTGGCGGTGTCGTCGCTGGGCAGCAACGCGGTGAGGGCAGCCCCCTCGATACGGCGGAAAGCTCGCCGCGGCCGGGACCGGTCCAGTACCGCGACCTCGAGCTGGCCTACTCCCAGGATGCGCTTACCAGCACCGTTGCCTGCGCTGGAGGCCGAGCTCAGCGCTGCCACCGCCGCGGCGACGGCGTCGGCGGTATCCATGTCCTGCTGGAAGGATGCCTTGAGCGCGGTCGTGATCGCTTCGGCCTGGCCACCCATCACCACGAAATCGGGCTCGTCACCGATCGAGCCGTCATAGGTCAGGTGGTAGAGCTGGTCAGAGTCCGGGTCTGCGCCTACTTCAGCGACACAGAGCTCCACCTCAAAGGGCTTCTGCTGCTCCGAGAAGATTGTCCCGAGGGTTTGGGCGTAGGCGTTGGCGAGGGCCCGCCCGGTGACATCTCGCCGGTCGTAGGAATAGCCGCGGACGTCGGCGTGACGGATCCCGGCCTGGCGGAGGTTCTCGTACTCGTTGTAGCGGCCGACGGCGGCGAAGCCGATCCGATCGTAGATCTCCGAGACCTTGTGCAGCGCCGTGGAGAGGTTCTCGGCGACGAACAGAACTCCCCGCGAGTAGCTCAATACCACGACGCCGCGTCCCCGGGCGATACCCTTGCGGGCCAGCTCGGAACGGTCGCGCATAATCTGCTCGACCGAGGCGTAGAACGGCATTGTCACGGCGGAAACTCCTGAGAGACGACGGGTTCCACCAGGAACCCGGAGGTAGTCGGGTTGGTCGTCGATCTGGCTGTTTCGAGGCTCTGCAACTAGTCAGCCTCCGGGCTTCTGCTTGCGGCCCTCCAGTACAGCCTCGGCAACCTGGCCGGCCTGCTCGTCGGGCAGCCGGACAGCCCCGTCCGCGGCGGTAACGGTGACCACCACTGGGTAGATCCGGCGCACCATATCCGGTCCAGCCGTCGCGGTGTCATCGTCTGCGGCGTCATAAAGGGCTTCTATCACGACCCGGACGGCCGCATCGTAGTCCAGGTCAGGATCGTGCAGCTTCTTGAGCGCAGTGCGGGCGAACAGCGATCCCGAGCCGACCGCCGTGTAGCCCGCCGACTCCTCGTAGCGGCCGCCCGCGACATCGTAGGAAACAATCCGGCCAGCCCTGTCCGGGTCGGCGGCGTCAAGGTCGTAGCCGACGAACAGCGGCAACGCAGCGAGGCCCCGCATCGCGGCCTCCAGATTGCCCCGGACCATTCCGGCCAGCTTGTTCGCCTTGCCGTCGAGGGTCAGCGAAACGCCCTCGATCTTCTCGTAGTGCTGCAGTTCGACGGCGAACAGCCGCACTATCTCGACGGCGACACCGGCCGCACCGGCGATACCCACCGCGGAGTAGTCGTCAACGACGAACACCTTCTCCATATCACGCTGGGCGATGATGTTGCCGCTGGTCGCCCGGCGGTCCCCGGCGATGAGCACACCACCGCGGAAGACCGCCGCCACGATGGTGGTGCCGTGCGGACTGATCACCGGCGGGGTTGTACCGGGCCCACCGGTCAGCTGGCGCGCCGGAAGGAGGTCGGGGGCGGTCGCAGCGAGGAACTCGCTGAACGACGAACTTCCCACCATGAAGTACGACGCTGGCAGGGCGGCGCCCGGGTAGCGTCCGACCGAGGACCGGTCCATCGGTTGTGATCGTCTCCTAGTGTCCTGCTGTCACAGCTCCCGTTGCTACGAGCAGGATGCACGTGCCACCCGGACGGCTGGTCACTGGCCCCCCTTCTGAACATAGGCCCGGACGAAGTCTTCGGCGTTCTCCTCGAGCACGTCGTCGATCTCGTCGAGGATCGCGTCCACATCCTCACCGAGCTTCTCCCGACGTTCCTGACCGGCTGGGGCGCCGTCGGTCGCCTCGTCGTCGCCGTCGCCGCCGCCTTGGCGCTGCACCTTCTCCTGAGACATCTCGCCTCCCGGAATGAAGTCATCTGCTGCAAACACTACTCAGCAACGGCGACCGCTGCCCGCACGCCAGTCGGGTGATCAGCCTCTGGTGATCGCCTCCACCAGCTCCAGGGCCGTGGCAGAGGCGTCCAAGAGCTCGCCCACGTGCACGCGGGTGCCGCGCAGCGGTTCCAGGGTGGGGATGCGGACCAGGGACTCCCGGCCCAGATCGAAGATCACTGAGTCCCAGGAGGCGGCGGCCACCTCGGCGGGATAGCGCTGCAGGCAGCGACCGCGGAAGTAGGCGCGAGTGTCCTCCGGGGGCGCCGTGACGGCCGCGCGTACCTCCTCCTCGGTCACCAGCCGCTTCATCGAGCCACGAGCCACCAGGCGGTTGTACAGGCCCTTGTCCAGCCGCACGTCGGAGTACTGCAGATCGACCAAGTGCAGCCGCGAGGAGGACCAGCTCAGTCCGTCCCGGGAACGGTAACCCTCCAGCAGTTGCAGCTTGGCCGGCCAGTCCAGCCGGTCGGCGCACTCCATCGGGTCCCGGGCCAGTGCATCGAGCACCTCACCCCAGGTACTCAGCACGTGCTCGGCGCCGTCGGCCATGGCCTCGGAGCCCTCCCGGGCGTAGAACCGCGCGACCCGCTCGTGGTAGGCGCGCTGCAGGTCCAGCCCGGTGAACTGACGTCCACCGGATACTTCCACGGTGGCCTGCAGGGACGGGTCACGGCTGATCGTGTGCACCGCCCGCACCGGGTCGGGCAGCCGCAGATCCTCGAAGCGTTCTCCGGCCTCGATCAGGTCCAGGATCAGCGCGGTAGTGCCGACCTTGAGGTAGGTGGAGTACTCGGCGAGGTTGGCATCACCGATGATGACGTGCAGCCGCCGGTACTTGTCGGCATCGGCGTGTGGCTCATCACGGGTGTTGATGATGCCGCGCTTGAGGGTGGTCTCCAGCCCGACCTCGACCTCGATGTAGTCCGACCGCTGGGACAGCTGGAACCCCGGGTGTTCTCCGGCGGGCCCGATCCCCACCCGGCCAGATCCGCAGACGACCTGGCGGGAGACGAAGAACGGGGTCAGCCCGGCGATCACCGCGGTGAACGGGGTTGAGCGCGCCATCAGGTAGTTCTCGTGGGTGCCGTAGGAGGCGCCCTTGCCGTCGACGTTGTTCTTGTACAGGTGAAAGGGCGGCTGGTCGGGCACCGTGCGGGCGCGCAGCGCTGCCTCCTCCATGATCCGCTCACCGGCCTTGTCCCAGATCACCGCGTCGCGGGGGTTGGTGACCTCGGGGGCGGAGAACTCCGGGTGCGCGTGGTCGACGTAGAGCCGGGCGCCGTTGGTGAGGATCACGTTGGCTGCGCCGAGATCGTCCAGTTCTGGATCCGGTTGCGGCGCGCCCTGGCCACTGAGATCGAACCCGCGGGCGTCGCGCAGCGGGGACTCCACCTCGTAGTCCCACCTGGCCCGCTTGGCTCGGGGCAGCTCGGCCGCCGCAGCGTAGGCCAGCACGACCTGGGTCGAGGTCAGGACGGGGTTGGCGGAGGAGTCACCGGGCACCGCGATGCCGTACTCCACCTCGGTTCCCATGATCCGGCGCATACCTCGAAGCCTACGTGCGTGGGCCGGACGAGTCCTCGGCTGTCCGGGCGTGGATCAGCCCCGGTCATGCCGCAAGCCTTCCTCCTCGGTCACCGGTCCGGCGTCCCGTCGATCACCACGGCGGGATATGCAGGTATCCCCTGCCGGTCACACAACTGCTCATAGCGCGCCCGACCGCTCGCGGTGACCACGACCGGCCGCATGCCACACGAAACGAGATCGGGTTCGCCGAACGCGACATGCCCCACCTCGATCAGCGCAGTCAGGCCGTCGGCGATGAACGGTAACACCGGGCGCTCATTCTCCACGTAGTTCTCCCCCACCTTCTCGACCCGGGAATCCGGACGTCCGCACACCCGCCGCAACGCAAGAAAATCAGTCAAATCCGTTCCACTCAACGGCGGCCGATCACGCCAATCCGGCGACCCGGCTCTCAGCTCAGCACTCACTTACTCGCCCCATTCACGCCTATTCGAATAGGAGGCATCGTCACGGCCCGCCCGGCCCTTCCGCGTGCCCCTCGACGCGCACGGCGTGCCCGCCGGAGCCACCAAAGACGAGGGCGGCGCGTTCGGAGTGATCCTTGCCGGAGGTCGTCACCTGCACCCGCCTGGGCCCGGGTGAGGCACTGCTGGCAGTCCCGAGCAGGCGGGGTGGTCAGACTGGCGGGGACCACCACGGTGTCGCAGAGAGCCGGATAGCGCCCGGACCGTCGATGCAGCGCGGCCGTCTCCACCGCCACCAGATGCTGTACTCCTGTGCGCCCGTCCACCATCGACAGGACCAGCGCCGCGCCGGTGGTGGGACGTCCTCGCCGGCCCGCTCGATGGCGAAGGCTCGGGCGGCCGTTCGGTGCGGCTGGTGGGGGACGGTCCTGCCTGCTGGCGGGCGTCGCTGCGATATTCCGAGTCGGGCCAATGGTGCCAGCGCGGTCGTTCATGGCTGGTCTCCTGGGATGCGGTGATCGTTCAGCATGTGTTACTCCGGTTCCTGGGACCCTCGTCGGGTGGCTGATGCGTGGGAACCAGCAGATCAGCTCGCCGGATCCAGCCAACGGGATCGGGCACGTGGAAGTGCCGCGCGAGCGACGGAACAGCTCGGTACAGAGTCACCGGGAGATGATCGCGGCGCGGTAGCGTCGGCTTGCCGGAATGCGGCCCCCGAGTCGACGCGGAAAACGATCACTGGCTGCGCAGCGTGTGGTTATGCTCAGGGATCACTCGTATTCGTCGGGTCATCTGGAGGGCGGCCGTGGGGGTTGAGCAGCGGGGCAACGAGATATTGGGGACGCTGCTGGCGGAGCTGGGCTGGTCACCCAGCCGGTTGGCTGAGGTGGTCAACGGGCTGCTCGGGCCGGGCTATGTCGCTCGCAGCACCGTCTCGGAATGGCTGCACCAGGATCGGGTGCCGCGCCATCCGCTGCCCACGGTGGTGGCGCACCTGATCTCCGACGGGCTGGACCGGGAGGTCTCGGTCGAGCAGTTGTGGTCGGGTCGTGCCCGGCCCGCCGAGTTCTGGGTACCCGCAGACGCCGGGCTTCAGCTTCCGTGGACGGCCGAAGGTACCGTGGACATCCTGGACGACTGGCTCCGTCACACCGGAGGCTCGATCGGGATGGACCGCCGCATCTTCCTCGCCGTCAGCGGGGCCTCGCTCACCGCACCGGCCTGGGGCTACGTCGATCACCTCGGCGCTCGGGGTGGCTCGTTCGCCGCGCTGGCCGACGCCCGGCGCAGCATCACCGTCACCTCGGCCATGGTGGATGCGGTGGCCGCCGCCACCGCTGGAATCCGCAATCTCGGTGATGCCGAGGGTGGAAACGAGGACAACCTGCGCTTCGTGCACCACCACTTGACCTACGTGGCCAAGCTGCTGCGCCAAGCTCGGTTCACCAGCGGATCGGTGGCCGACCGGCTGCTCACCGAGTGGGCTCAGCTGGCCCAACTGGCGGCCTGGATGGCGCATGAGGCGGGCAAGCACGGCCTGTCGCAGCGATACTTCACCGGCGGGCTGCATGCCGCGCACACTGCGGGAGACCGCTCGGTCGGTACCTATCTGCTCGCTTTCGCGAGCCAGCGGCAGGTGAATCAGGGCCGACTGGACGATGGTGTCGACCTGCCTCGCGCTGCCCGCGATGCGGTCGAGCTGGCCAACGCCGCGTACGAGGTAGCCCCGTCCACCCCAGTGGCGGTACGCGCGTTGGTCGCGAGTAGCTTCGCGAAGGCCCAGGCAGCGGCCGGGAACGCACACGGCTTCCAAACCGCCGCCAACGAGGCCCGCTCACTGCTCGACACCCCGGGCGCGCTCGATACCCGCCCGCCCTACCTGGCCTGGTTCGGGCTGGCCGCGCTGGAGAGCCAGCTCGCCCAGGGTGCGCTCACCCTCGCTGGAGTCACCTCCCGCGAGTCCCGTGCTCTGCTGGACGTTGCCGACAAGATCCTCGGCCGCACCGCCACCGATCCGGCCAGCACCCCCCGCAATGCGGTGTTCCACGCGGCATGGCTGTCCCGGGCGCATGTCGCGGCCGATGACCTGGACCGGGCGGTCCCCGCCGCTCAGACCGCGCTGCGTCGGCTGCCCACGGTGCGTTCGCGGCGCTGCGCCCTGGTGCTGCACCGCCTGGAAACCGACCTCGCCGCACTCCCCCCAGCCCGCCGTCCGGCCTCGGTCCGCGCGCTGCAGGACCAGCTCCGCGCCACCCACGCCGCCTGAGCAGCAGGTTTACCTGGACATACGCTTTGTGGTCGGCAACGGCCAGGACGTTGCGTCCGGGGTGTCGATCCAGAGGTGTTGGCGCTCAGGGGTGACGGTGAGGCCCAGCCGAGGCCAGTCGGGTTGGTCGTGGTCGAGCCACAGTTGGTGTGCGCGTTCGACGTGTTCCCACAAGGCCGTCGGGCCACCTTCGATGACATCGTAGTGGCTGTCGTGATTGGCAAGGCTCACGGCGGCCCAGGACCCATCGGAGGCCGAGAGGAGGCTGTCGGTGGGCTGCCGGGTGTCGGGGTCGAGTTGCATCCCGATCCGTGCGCCTGGGGATAGGCCGTGCAACTGGGCGAGCAACCACACGACCCGGTTGTCGTACCAAGGACTAGGTGGGGTGGTCGTGGTGCGCTGCCGGGTCTGTTCGGCCCTGGGTTGCCGAGAATCGGGTGCTTGATCGTGGTGGTGGCGCATGGTCATGAAGGAGGCCCACCGGGTAGTGAAGTGCCCTTCCAGCCGGTCGGGATAGCGGTGCAGTAGGACAAGGTTTCCTGCTTCAGTAGCCACCTTGATGTCGACCAGTACCTTGCCGCCGGGGGTCAGCTGTTCGGCCCACGCCCACGGCACCGCGGTCACGGAGCAGGTCACGATGATCCGGTCATACGGGGCATGCTGCGCGAGCCCCTCTGCGCCGTCGGTGGGGACTAGCGTCGGCCGCGCCCCGATTGCGTCGAGCCGGTGGCGGGCACCCTCGACGAGTTCGTCGTCGATGTCAACGGAGTACACCTGATCGTCGCCGAGCCGGTGGGCGAGCAGCGCTGCGTTGTAGCCGGTGCCGGTACCGATATCGAGCACCTTGTGCCCGTCGTGGACGTCGAGGATTTCGAGCATGCGCACCACGAGATCGGGTTTGGTGCTGCTGGAGACCGATTCCTGATGCGTTCCTCGATCGGTCAGCGCGGTGACCAAGGTCGTCGGCGAGTAGACCAGATCCAGCCCTTCCGGGGAGGTCACGTCACCGAGTGCCAAGCGCCAGTGTTATCCTGCCGGTAGGCGGCGGGCACGAGTACGTGGCGTGCCACGGCGACGACGGCATCCTTCCAGGCGGGATTGCGCAGATCTCCCCGTTCAGCCAGCAGGTCGGCCAGCCGCTGAGCCCGTGGAGCCCAGCCGGTATCCAGTGATGTGGTCACTGCTTTCCCTTCGTGAGAACGTCGGCCAGATACTCCGTCAACCGTCAACGGCACGCCGGTCTTGGCTTCAAGCCAGCCATACTGGCCGCCCGCATTAATTTCCAGGAATACCCATTCGGCGTCCGGGGTGACAATAAGATCCAATGCCGCATATACAAGGTCGAAACTGCGCATCAGTGCGCGAACGCTGTGGGTCACGTGGTCGGGTGGTTCGATGAGATCGTAGGTCAAGGCAGCGTAATCGGAACGCCAGTCGATATGGGAGGCGGCGCTCCCAGATATTATTTTAACCGCAGTGAGCTGGTCAGCGATGACGACTATGCGAACCTCGAATAACTTGGGAACCCAGCGCTGCACCAGGTGGGAAGTAACTGAGAATCCGCGCAGATCGTCGAGCTCATCGCGCCCGAGGACACGGGTCCAGGACAGCTTGCGACGGCCTTCTTCCGAGATCGTGTTCGCGCCCATCAGCTTCGTAATCGTCTGCCCACCGGCGGCAAAGGAACGCACCGTATCAGGTTCATTTGTGATCACCGTGTCCGGCACAGAGAGGCCATACTCGTGTGCACGTGCGAGCTGCACCGGCTTGTACGCACAATCTGCGAGGCGGCTCGGGTGATTGACCCACAGGGCAGGCAGGCTGGCGAGCACTCCGCCCAATCCGTACTTGACCTCACGGGTGCAGTGCTGACGCTCAACCGGAGAGAGCTCGGCAGGCATGTCGTATGCCTCGGGGCTGCGGTACCACACGGCATGGATCTCTTCGAGTTCCACGATATGAGCCGGAGTGCGCAGCCTCCCGGACCAGCGGCCCCGAGCAACGTAGCCGATACCCCAAGCTGCGCGGGGAACCACGCGGTGTTCACCCGGCAGACCGTCGCCCCACGCTCGTGAAGCGCTATGACCATCTCGTCGGCGTTAGCGTCGAGATCAGCGGCGAGGATCAGTACCGTCATGTCGGTGAAAATGGCGCGTCCGGCGCGAAGTCATAGGTGAAGTCTTCCGACGGCCCTTCGTCACCATCGTTAGAGGTGACTTTGTTCGCGGTAGGCTGGCTCATCCGTGTGTCATTCAGCGGTGTTCCATCACCGTCTACGGCTACCTGGCGTTCGTGGTCGTATCGCCACGTCGTGATCTGCTGCCCCGTGCCGGACAAGGTCTTCATCCCGCGTAGTCCCCAGGGACGCACAGCGTCGGAGGATGGTGAGTCGGTGTTCTCCGGCGTACCCATCGGGCGGGCCAAGGCAAACTGGGCGCTATCGGAGGCGAGTGGATCGTCGGTGAAGCACGTCCATGAGGCTGAGTCGTTCGGGTCGCCTTGCAGAGCGAAGGAGATCGCGTCCATGCAGTCGCGCTCGGTGTCGTCGCGGCTTAGAGTCCTTGGCGATCCTCGACATGGCAGGACCACCGAGATCCACCCCATCACGGTATGCCCACACCCGCTGACGATCGCCCTTCACGAGGACTCGATGTGACCCGGAACGGCGCACCGAGTACCGCTCGCCGCGTTCAACTTGACATCGCACGTGATCAGAGGGCCATCGAGTCGTTCCGCAAGAGCGACGTAGGCGGCGGCGTAGGGCGTGATGCTGTCGCGTAACTCCCACATGCGCTCCAACAGTGGGGCCAACGGCATGCGCCGGAGGGGGAAGCCCGCCAGATGTCGCAGTGCGCGGCGGACTGCCTGATTCAGGACAGGGTTGCCGCGGGCCAGGCCGGGGCCAGGCCGCGCAAGGCGGAGACGACTTCGGCATCAAGGTGGGCCGGGGCGAACAGAGCGCGCCCGGCCGTCAGACGCTCTGAAACCGCGACGCGGCGTGGGTCGTCGGCGGCGTAGAAGGCGGCCAGCACGGAGGCGTCGATCACCGCCAGGCTCACGACACCTCCCGCACCGCCCGTACCGCCGCAGCGGCGTCGTCCAGCGTCACACCCGTTCCCTGGGGCGGCACGTAGGCGGCGGCGTAGTCGGCGAGACGCGCTAGCTGGGCAACCTCGGTCAGCCGGTCGACCACGAACGCACTGAGGGACTGGCGATTGGCCTCGGCTGCCTGCGCGAGAGCGGCGTAGACCTCATCGGGCACGCCGCATAGCGTGCGATCGACTTCGCCGCTACAGATACTGACCCGTGTTGGTGGCGGTGTCGATCGCCCGGCCGGAGTCGGCGTTCTTGCCAGTGACCAGGGTACGGATGTAGACGATCCGCTCCCCCTTCTTACCCGAGATCCGGGCCCAGTCGTCCGGGTTGGTGGTGTTGGGCAGGTCCTCGTTCTCGGCGAACTCGTCGACGATCGAGTCGAGCAGGTGCGACATCCGCAACCCCGGCTGAGCGGTCTCCAGCACCGACTTGATCGCTTTCTTCTTCGCCCGGTCCACGATGTTCTGGATCATCGCACCGGAATTGAAGTCCCGGAAGTACAGGATCTCCTTGTCACCGTTGGCGTACGTGACCTCGAGGAACCGGTTTTCCTCGGTCTCGGCGTACATCCGCTCGACGGTGCCTTGGATCATCGCCTGGATGCACGCCTTGGGATCGCCGCCGAACTCGGCGAGGTCGTCGGCGTGCAGCGGCAGCGTCGTGGTCAGGTACTTGGAGAACACATCCTTGGCCGCCTCGGCGTCCGGTCGCTCGATCTTGATCTTCACGTCGAGCCGGCCTGGGCGCAGGATAGCCGGGTCGATCATGTCCTCGCGGTTCGAGGCACCGATCACGATGACGTTCTCCAGCCCCTCCACCCCGTCGATCTCGCTGAGCAGCTGAGGCACGATCGTCGTCTCGACATCCGAGGAGACGCCCGACCCACGGGTTCGGAAGATCGAATCCATCTCGTCGAAGAACACGATGACCGGGGTGCCCTCGGACGCTTTCTCCCTGGCTCGCTGGAAGATCAGCCGGATGTGCCGCTCGGTCTCACCGACGAACTTGTTGAGCAGTTCGGGGCCCTTGATGTTGAGGAAGTAGCTCTTGGCGTCGCCGTCCCCGCGAACCGAAGCCACCTGCTTGGCCAGCGAGTTGGCGACCGCCTTGGCGATCAACGTCTTGCCGCATCCGGGCGGGCCGTAGAGCAACACGCCCTTGGGCGGGCGCAGCTCGTACTCGCGGAAAAGGTCAGCGTGCAGGAACGGCAGCTCGACGGCGTCCCGGATCTGCTCGATCTGGCTGCTCAGACCGCCGATGTCCGCGTAGCCGACGTCAGGGACCTCCTCAAGTACGAGATCCTCGACCTCGGCCTTGGGCACCCGCTCGAAGGCGTACCCGGCCTTGGTGTCCACCAGCAGGGAGTCCCCGGGCTTGAGCGGCACCGCGTCTGGATTGTCCGGCCCCGCCATCAATGGGTCGGCCAGCCACACCACGCGTTCCTCGTCGGCATGCCCCACGACCAGGGCCCGGTGGTCACCGTCGAGCACCTCACGCAGGGCGCAGACCTCGCCGGTCGACTCGAACGTGCCGGCCTCCACCACCGTGAGTGCCTCGTTGAGCCGTACGCTCTGGCCGCGGCGCAGCTCCTCGACCTCCACCACAGGCGATACCGCCACCCGCATCCGGCGGCCGGAGGTGAACACGTCGACCGTGCCGTCGTCGAAGACGGACAGGTACACGCCGTACCCACTGGGCGGCTGCGCGAGCCGGTCGACCTCCTCGCGCAACGCGAGCAGCTGACCGCGGGCGTCCCGCAGCGTCTCCACCAGCTTGGTGTTCCGCTCGGTCAGCTGGGCGACTGACGCGGATGCCTCGGCGAGGCGCTCCTCAAGCAATCGGACGTGCCGGGGGGACTCGGTCAGCCGGCGACGCAGCAGCGTCACCTCGTCCTCGAGGACCCTGATCTGCGCGGCCAGGTCAGGGTCGATGCCCCGACCATCGGCGGGCCGGTCGCCGGGATGATCGTGCTGCACGACGGCACCTCCTCCCGTCTGGTTCTCCGGCTGTCAACGGTACGGGACGCAGGGCCAGATCGTGAGGTGACAGGGAAGCAACGCGTGTCGGATCGACGAGTGAACAACATCACGCGGCTAAGGCAGCCGATTCGACCACCTGGGCCTGCGCTGGGGGGTGGGCGCTGCGACGCCCTCGGCCAGCCGCCGGGTGGTGAGCAGGAACGCGGTGTGCGCCACCATCCGATGCTCGGGCCGGACCGCCAGCCCGACGACGTGCCAGGGACGCAGCAGGGTCTCCCAGGTGTGCGGCTCGGTATAGCAGCCCGCTTCCCGCAACGTCTCCGTGATCCGGGAGAGCTGGGTGGTGGTGGCCACATAAACGGTGAGCACCCCGCCGGCAACAAGTGCAGCGGAGACGGTGGGCAGCACCTCCCACGGGCTGACCATGTCCAGCACGACGCGGTTCACCGCGTGCTCGGCCGGATGGGTCACCAGATCAGCCACCCGTAGCTGCCAGTTCGGCGGCGGAGCACCGAAGAACCGCTCGACGTTGCGAGCCGCATGCTCAGCATGGTCAGCGCGCACCTCGTAGGAGGTCACGGTGCCGTGCTCACCCACCGCCCGCAGCAGCGAGCAGGTCAGTGCCCCGGAGCCGGCTCCGGCCTCCAGGACCCGGGCACCGGGGAAGATGTCTCCCCACATCAGGATCTGCGCCGCGTCCTTGGGGTAGACCACTTGCGCCCCGCGCGGCATGGACAGCACGTAGTCGCACAGCAGCGGCCGCAGCGCGAGAAAATGGGTCCCAGCGGCCGAGGTGACGATGCTGCCCTCGGGCAGCCCGATCAGGTCGTCGTGGGCCAGTGCGCCGCGATGGGTGTGGTACTGCGCGCCGGGCTCCAGCAGCACGGTGTGCCTGCGCCCCTTCGGATCGGTGAGCTGCACCCGATCGCCGGGTTGGAAGGGTCCGCTGCGTCGGGTCACGGCTGGCATACTGGCAGACGGGGAGGGCAGACGGTCCTGGTGGCAGGCCCGCCGTGGGGTCACACGGCTCACTCAGCAGCGAGGCTGGCTATCGACGGCTCGCAGGACGTCGTCGCGGTACAGCACGCCCGCTGGTCGGCGCTCGCCATCGACCATGAGCAGCTGCCGGTGCGGCGTATTCCGCACTCGGTCCAGCACTTCGGGGCCCGGCTCGCCGGGCAGCATCACCGACTCGGGCCGGATCGGTTCGGCAGCGTGTTCGGCCGGACTGCGAGGGGACACCGCGGCCAGCTGGGTGGCTTTCGGCAGGTCGAGCAACCCGGCGGCGATCCCGTCGGCACGGACCAGAACGACGCCTCGGCCAGCGGCGACAGCCAGTGCATCGGCCACCGGGCTCTCTGCGGGGAGCTGCAATACCGGCCGGACCAGCGTGGCCGGGTCCAGCCCCGCGGGCCAGGAGGGGTGCTCTGCGTCCGCCTCCGCGCCAGCACCAGTGATCACAAACCAGGCCATCAGCAGGCAGATCGCCAGCTGCAGCCAGGCTCCTTCAGTGCGGCTGAGTAGACCGAGGGCGGCCCAGCCGAGCAGCCCAGCGGCTACCAACCCGGCGCCGACCACCGCCGAGGTCGTGCCGAGGTCCCGCCGTCCGGTGGCTGCCCACACCGCTGCCCGCAGTGCACGTCCACCGTCCAGGGGCAGACCAGGCAGCAGGTTGAACAGGGCCACCGCCGCGTTCGTGACGGCCAACTCGGCGACCAGCAGCCACAGCGGACTGCCGGGTTCCAGCGCCCACCAGCCGGCCCCCGCGGCCAATGCCAGCAGGACCGACACCGCGGGTCCGGCCAGCGCGACCAAGCTCTCCTCCCGAGGACCCGCAGGCCGGCGGCCGAGTTCGGAGACGCCGCTGAGCAGGAACAGCCGCACCCGGCGGACGGGGATGCCCAGGTACCGTGCGACCGCGCAATGGCCCAGCTCGTGGGCCAGCACCGAGCCCGCGAGCAGCACCGCGAGGGTGGCCGCCAGTACCACCGTGGCAGGGGTGCCTGCCTGCGGCAGCAGTCCGTGCACCAGTGGCGCGTACAACGCGGTGATGATCGCAGCGCCGAGCCACCAGGACGGGGTGAGCAGCACAGCGACACCACCGACCCGGCCCAGCATCAAGCCACCAGGGCTCAGCAGCCTGCGGGGCGCCCGGTCCACGGTCACGGCGTGAGGCTAGGCGGCCCGGCGTGCGGCTGGCGTGATCCCGGCCTGGGACGCGATCATCTTCGGGTGTGCGGGGAGCTGTCGGGGGACTCGCCTACCCTGCAGAGCCATGACGCAGATCCCGGCGCGCGCTCCGATGGTGGCGGTACCCGCCCCAGGCACAGCCGCCCGTCGGCGACCGGCACTGTCACCGTCCCGGGCGGCGGACTTCAAGCAGTGCCCGCTGTTGTACCGGTTCCGCGCGGTGGACCGGCTGCCCGAGACACCGAGCCGGGTGCAGGTGCGCGGCACCGTGGTGCATGCCGCGCTGGAACGGTTGTTCGCACTTCCCCCGCAACGGCGGGACGCTGTGGCTGGCCGGGCACTGGTGGACCCGGTCTGGCGTGACGTGCTGGCCGAGAGCCCCGAACTGGCCGAGCTGTTCGCCGGCGCGAAGGATCCCGAGCTTGCCGAGTGGCTCGACTCGGCCCGCTCGCTGGTCGAGGCATACTTCGCGCTGGAGGACCCGCGCCGGGTGCAGCCCGAGGCCTGCGAGCTGCTGGTGGAGACGGAGCTGCCCACCGGTTCCGCCGACGGGGAGCCGGTGCTGCTGCGAGGCTACATCGACCGGCTCGACGTCGCCCCCACCGGAGAGATCCGGGTGGTGGACTACAAGTCCGGCTCGGCGCCGCGGGAGGTGTTCGAGGCCAAGGCACTGTTCCAGATGAAGTTCTACGCCCTGGTGTTGCTGCGTACCCGCGGGGTGGTGCCGCGCCAGCTGCGGCTGCTGTACCTGGCCGATCGGCAGGCGCTGAGCTACACCCCCGACGAGGCTGAGCTGGTCCGATTCGAGCGCACCCTGGTGGCCATCTGGTCGGCGATCCGGCGCGCCGCCCAGACCGGGGACTTCCGGCCCAGCCCGGGCCGGTTGTGTGATTGGTGCGATCACAAGCCGCACTGCCCGGCGTTCGGCGGTACCCCGCCTCCCTACCCCGGTTGGCCCGACCCGGCAGCCGCGGGCACCGAGACCGCCCGTGACCGGGCCGAATAGCGAGGGTTCAGAACCGGCAGGATCGGATATCGCTGGCGAGGATGGCCTTGGCGCCGCGGAAAGAGAGCTCATCCATGATCCGGTTTGCGTCGCGGCGCGGCACCATCGCGCGCACCGCGATCCAGTCGGGATCGGCGAGCGGGGCCAACGTCGGTGACTCCAGCCCAGGCGTAATCGTGACCGCCTCGTCCAGCAGGGCACGCGGGCAGTCATAGTCCAGCATCAGGTACTGCTGGGCGAACACCACGCCCTGCAGCCGTGCGGCGAGCTGTGCCTTTTCCGGCGATGGTGCCGCGTCGGCCTGCTCAACGAGCACTGCCTCGGAGGAGCAGATCGGATCGCCGAAGGCCGCCAGCCCGTGCTGGCGCAGCGTGCGCCCGGACCCGACCACGTCGGCGATCACGTCGGCCACCCCCAGCTGCACCGAGATCTCCACGGCGCCGTCCAACCGGATCACCTCAGCGTGGACGCCGTGGCGTGCCAGGTCAGTCCGCACCAGCCGAGGGTAAGCGGTGGCGACCCGCAGTCCTTCCAGGTCGCCGACCTTCCAGTCGCGGCCCAGCGGGGCGGCGTAGCGGAACAGGGACCCGCCGAACCCGAGGGCCAGCCGCTCGGAGACCGGCGCCTCGGAGTCCTGCGCGAGGTCCCGCCCGGTGATTCCCAGATCCAGCTCACCGGAACCGACGTAGATCGCAATGTCCTTGGGGCGCAGGAAGAAGAACTCCACCTCGTTGACGGTGTCGATGACGGTCAGGTCCTTGGCGTCGTGGCGTTGCCGGTACCCCGCCTCGGCCAGCATCGCCGACGCCGGTTCGGCCAGCGTGCCCTTGTTGGGTACGGCGACCCGCAGCATCCTGGCGCCCCCATTCATCGGCCCGCCCCCATCCATCGGAACAGTCCCGTTCATCGGCACCTCACAGGTAGCGGTAGACGTCGCGGGTGCTGAGCCCTCTGCCGAGCATGAGCACCTGAACCCGGTACAGCAGCTGGGAGATCTCCTCGGCCAGCCGTTCGTCGGACTCGTGCTCGGCGGCGATCCACACCTCGCCAGCTTCCTCAAGCACCTTCTTGCCCTGAGCGTGCACCCCATCATCCAAGGCGGCCACGGTGCCCGAGCCATCCGGCCGGTTGCGGGCGCGCTCGGTGAGCTCCGCGAACAGCTCGTCGAACGTCTTCACGAAACACCATCCTGGCAGCTGCGGTGAACATGCCAGCCGACGGGTTGCTCCGACACGACACCGCTCACCTACGCATCAAGACTCCACCGAGACAACTTGTTGGCCGGAAATCTGGATTGGTCGAGTAGCTTTCCGCGCTATGGAACCGGGGCCGGTCCGCCCACTGCGGGTGTTCGTCAGCCACACCTCCGAATTGGTGAGCTTTCCCGAGAAGCGGTCATTCGTCGACGCCGCCTGCGCGGCGGTGCGCCGGGCCGGTGGGGTGGCCGTGGACATGGCCGACTTCGGTGCCAGGGATCAGCGGTCACCGGAAGTGTGCCGGGCGGAGGTGCTCGGCTGTGACATCTACCTGGGAGTGATCGGCTTCCGGTACGGCACGGTAGTACCGGGTCTGGATGGCGGGGTGTCCTACACCGAGTTCGAGTTCGACGTCGCCGGCCAGGCGGGAATGCCGCGGCTGGTGTTCCTGCTCGACGAGGCGACGACGACGATCCCGGTGGCGCTGGTCGACATCGATCGAAGCCGGACGAACCGGTTCCGGCAGCGGCTGCAGGTCCGATCCGGACGAGCTTATGCTTAAAGACGAGGCCACATGAGACGGGGTGGAGCCACGCTCGTCGGCTGGGCGGGGTGCTCATTGCCGGAACGGCCGAATGGTGGTCAGCCTGACCAGGCACTGAGCAGGTCGCTCGGGCCGAGCAGCACCACCTCGCCGAGCTCATCGACAAAGCCGGACCGGGACACGGCCACCAGGTTGGTCGTGTCATCGGCGCCGGGCACGACGGATGCAGCCCGGCGGAGGTTCGCCGCGTCGGCCGTCGAGAACGGCTGTCCATCGCGCCATTTGATCGATCCGACTGCGGCGACGTTCTGTACCTGCCTGCGGTCGGTGACGCCGACCAGGTCCACTTCCACGTCGTTGGCCCTGGTCCAGTAGCCGCCGAAGTCACGCGCCGCGCCAAGTCCGGGCACCGGCGCCAGCCGCTCGAGGGATTGGCGGACCAGCGGCTCGACCGCACGTCCCCGATAGCTCGACCAGCCATCCTCAGCCCGCGTGACCGCCAGGTCGGCCCGGCCGCGTTCGACATCGGCCAGCGCCGGACCGATGAATCGCAGCCAGAACCGGAGGTAGGGATCAGCGACGCGATAGCGCGTGGCGCGCCCGCCGCGCGCGGTCGACAGCGGGTCCTCGCCCTCGACCACCCGCTTGCCGCGCAACAGGGCCAGTGCCCGGTGCAGGGATGTCCCGCTGAGGCCACTCCGATCGCTCAACGCGCTGAAGGATCGCTCGCCATGTCCCACCGCTTCGAGGGCTGCACGAGCGTTCTCGGGCTCGGGAAATTCGGCGGCCAGCATGCGCTCGCCGATCACCACGAGCGCAGAGGTGGGATCGCTCAACCCCGCGCGGACGAACTCCCGCCGTGGCGTTCCCCGCGCCCAGGACAACAGCACGCGCGGGAAACCGCCCACCGTGAGGTAGGCGTCGACCGCCTCGGGTGCCCCCAGACCGAGCACCTCGGCGACCTCGGCGAGATTGAGCGGCAGGACCACCCGTTCCAGGCGAACCCGGCCGTAGAGCGGGCGGTCGTAGCTGCTCACCGCCTCCATGGTCGGGAGGTCCGACCCGACCACGACAAGCAGCACCGGTCGGCCCTCCAGCGTGTGATCCCATACGCGCTGCAACACCGAGTCGAACGAGGGATCTGTGCCCGTCAGGTAGGGCAGCTCGTCCAAGACCACAACCACCGGGGCCTCGGGCGAGGCGGTCCGCGCTATCCACTCGAAGGCCGACTCCCAGGTGGTGAACCGGAGGCCGTTGCGGACCAGGTCAGCGCCGGCGAGGTTCGACCGCCCGATGGCCTCGGTGAACGAGGCGAGCTCCTCCCGAGCCAGCCGGCGAGCCGCCTGAAGTACACCGAGCGTGCACCACTGCGGGCCAGGAACTCGGTGATCAGGCGCGACTTGCCGACCTGGCGCCTGCCCCGGAGCAAGACGAAGTCGCCTCCCGACCCAGCAGCGAGCGCGAGCCGGGCGGACAACTCCCGGAGGTATGCCGCCCTGCCGATGAACCTTGGATCAGCCATCTGCCGATACTAACGTGCGTGAAAGTTTCGCGAGTGTTAGTTTCCCTTCGAGCCAGCGGCCGGCGATCTCCCACCCCCAGCGAGCGTGCCGAGCATCTCGGCGTCGACGCCGACCAGGGACTCGCGCAGGATGCGGCGCTCCCCCGGCTCGACCGGCACCTCGCAGGGCACCACCAGCACGATGCAGCCGGCGGCGACCGCGGACGCGGTGCCAGTCGGGGAGTCCTCCACGGCCACACACGAAGCCGGGTCCACACCCAGCTGCTCCGCGGCGCGCAGGTAGGGCTCCGAGGATGGCCCCGGCTCGTGAGTGGCACTGAGTGCCGGAACACTGTTACGCACCCACGACTCACGCATTGAAGTACTTGGCTTCCGGGTGGTGGGCGACGATCGCGTCAGTGGACTGCTCCGGGTGGAGCTGGAACTCCTCGGAGAGCACCACCCCGATCCGGTCCGGCTGCAGCAGGTCGACGATCTTCGCGCGGTCCTCCAGGTCCGGGCAGGCGCCGTAACCCAGCGAGTACCGGGCACCCCGGTACCCGAGCTTGAAGAACTCCTCCACATCGGCAGGATCCTCCTCGGCCACTGCTACCCCGGAAGCGAAATGCAGCTCCTCCCGGACCCGGCGGTGCCAGTACTCGGCCAGCGCCTCGGTCAGCTGCACACCCAGGCCGTGTACCTCGAGGTAGTCGCGGTAGGCGTCCTTGGCGAACAGTTCGGCCGCGTAGTCGGCGATCGCCTGGCCCATGGTCACCAGGTGCAGCGGCAGCACATCGACCTCTCCGGCGGCCACCGCCATCTCCCGGGGCCGGTAGAAGTCGGCCAGGCACAACCGGCGGTCGCGGCGCTGGCGGGGGAAGGTGAACCGGCATGCCTCGGCCGCGTCGGGCGCCGGGTCGCACAGCACGAGCACCGCGTCCCCTTCGGTCACCGCAGGGAAGTACCCGTAGACCACAGCGGCGTGCGCCAGTACGCCCTCGGTGGCGAGCCGGTCCAGCCAGTAGCGCAGCCGGGGCCGCCCCTCGGTCTCCACCAGCTCCTCGTAGCTGGGGCCGTCCTTGCCGCGCGAACCGCGCAGCCCCCACTGGCCCATGAACGTGGCGCGCTCGTCGAGCATCGCGGTGAAGTCGGCCGCCGGGATGCCCTTGACCACCCGGGAGCCCCAGAACGGCGGGGTCGGGATCGGCACGTCGGTGGCCACGTCGGAGCGCGCAGCCACCGGCTTCTCGGTCTCGGCCTCACGAGCCCGGCGGGCCTGCGCGATCCGTAGCGAGCGCTCCCTGCGCGCCTTGCGCTCGGCGGCTTTGGCCTGCTCCTTCTCGTCGGCGACGACCGTGCCGCCCCGCTTCCTGGTCATGATGGAGTCCATCAGTCGCAGGCCCTCGAAAGCGTCCCGGGCGTAGCGGACCTCCCCGGTGTACAGCTCCGCGAGGTCGTTCTCCACGTAGGCGCGGGTCAGCGCCGCCCCGCCGAGCAACACCGGCAGCAAGTCCGCCACCCCCCGGGAGTTCATCTCCTCGAGGTTCTCCTTCATGATCACTGTCGACTTGACCAGCAGCCCGGACATCCCGATGGCGTCCGCACGGTGCTCGGTGGCGGCGTCCAGAATCGCGCTGATCGGCTGCTTGATGCCGAGGTTGACCACCTCGTAGCCGTTGTTGGACAAGATGATGTCGACCAGGTTCTTGCCGATGTCGTGCACGTCGCCCTTGACCGTGGCGAGCACCAGCCGGCCCTTACCGCCGTCGTCGGACTTCTCCATATGCGGTTCCAGATGCGCCACCGACGCCTTCATCACCTCGGCCGACTGGAGCACGAACGGCAGTTGCATCTGCCCGGAGCCGAACAGCTCACCAACGGTCTTCATCCCGGACAGCAGCGTGTCGTTGATGATCTGCAGCGCGGGCCGCTGCGTGAGCGCCGCGTCCAGGTCCTCGGTCAGCCCGTTGCGGTCTCCGTCCACGATCCTGCGCTCCAGCCGCTCGAACAGCGGCAGCGCGGCGAGTTCCGCGGCCCGCGATTCCCGGGACGACGAGGTCGTGACCCCCTCGAACATGGCCATCAAGGTCTGCAGCGGGTCGTAGTCGTCCTCCGGCCCGGACCGTCGCCGGTCGTAGACCAGGTCCAGCGCGACGGCCCGCTGCTCGTCCGGGACCCGAGCCATCGGGATGATCTTGGACGCGTGCACGATGGCGGTGTCCAGCCCAGCCTGCACGCATTCGTGCAGGAACACCGAGTTGAGCACTTGCCGAGCCGCCGGGTTGAGACCGAAGGAGACGTTGGAGACCCCGAGGGTGGTCTGCACATCCGGATAGTGGCGCTTGAGCTCCCGGATCGCCTCGATCGTCTCCACCGCATCGCGGCGCACCTCCTCCTGCCCAGTGGAGATCGGGAAGGTGAGGCAGTCGACGATGATGTCGCTGGTCTGCATCCCCCAGTTGGTGGTCAGGTCGTCGATCAGCCGCGACGCCACTCGGACCTTCCACTCCGCGGTGCGGGCCTGGCCCTCCTCGTCGATGCACAGCGCCACCACGGACGCGCCGTGCTCCCGGACCAGCTTCATGACCCGCTGGTACCGCGAATCGGGCCCGTCGCCGTCTTCGTAGTTCACCGAGTTGACCACACACCGCCCGCCGAGGCGCTCCAGCCCGGCCAGCAGCACAGCGGGCTCGGTGGAGTCCAGCATCACCGGCAGCGTCGACGCGGTGGCCAGCCGCCCGGCCAGTTCGGCCATGTCGGCCGCGCCGTCCCGGCCCACGTAGTCCACGCAGAGATCGATCAGATGGGCACCGTCCCGGGTCTGCGCACGGGCGATCTCCACGCAGTCCTCGAACCGCTCGGCCAGCATGGCCTCGCGAAATGCCTTGGACCCGTTGGCGTTGGTGCGTTCGCCGACCATGAGCACGCTGGCGTCCTGGCGAAACGGCACCGCAGCGTAGAGGGAGGACACCCCCGGCTCGGGGCGCGGCCGTCTGGGACGCGGCGTGAGCCCGGCGACCGCATCGACCAGTATGGAGATGTGCTGGCCAGTGGTTCCGCAGCAACCACCGACCAGCCGGACGCCGAAGTCGGTGACGAAGCCGGCCAGCGCAGTGGCTAACTCGTCCGGGGTGAGTGGGTAGACCGCCCCGTCCTTGCCGAGTTCCGGCAGACCGGCGTTGGGCATCACCGACAACGGGATCCGGGAATGCTTGGACAGCTGCCGCAGGTGCTCGCTCATCTCAGCCGGGCCGGTGGCGCAGTTCAGCCCGATCAGGTCGATGCCCAGCGGCTCGAGGGCGGTGAGCGCGGCGCCGATCTCGGTGCCGAGCAGCATCGTCCCGGTGGTCTCCACAGTGACCTGGGTGATGATCGGGACCGTCCGTCCCTCGGCGACCATCGCGCGACGCGCGGCGATCACCGCCGCCTTGCACTGCAGCAGATCCTGGCTGGTCTCTACCAGCACCGCGTCGACCCCACCCGCAAGCAGGCCCCGTACCTGCTCAACATAGGCATCGCACAGGGTCGAGAACGCGACATGACCCAGCGAGGGCAGCTTGGTGCCGGGGCCGACCGAGCCGAGTACGAACCGCGGCCGGCCGGGTTCAGCGAACTCGTCCGCCACCTCGCGAGCCAGCGTGGTGCCAGCCTCGGCGAGCTCCCGGATCCGGTCAGCGATGTCGTATTCCGCCAGGTTGGCCAGGTTGGCACCGAATGTGTTGGTCTCCACCGCATCCGCGCCCGCTTCCAGGTAACCTCGGTGCACGGCGCGGACCACGTCCGGCCTGGTGACGTTGAGGATCTCGTTGCAGCCCTCCAGCCCGGCGAAGTCGTCCAACGTCAGCGGGAAGGACTGGAGCATGGTGCCCATCGCCCCGTCGGCGACCAGAACGCGGTGCGTCATGATGTCGAGCAGGGGCGACGGGGTGACCTCGGACATGCGACCAGGGTAGAGGCAAGGATTATCGGCAGTCCTTGCGGCAGCGTCACGGCCAGTACGGCCCCGGGGTCGTAGGCTGGCGCAGTGACCCATCTCGACACCTCAGGCGGCTCGTCCGCGCGCGGACCCGGGCGGCTACCGCAACTCACCGCTCCGGTGCTGGTAGCTGCATTCGAGGGCTGGAACGATGCCGGGGACGCCGCCAGCACGGCAATCGAACACCTGCAACTGAGCTGGGACGCCACGCCGCTGGCGGAGATCGACCCCGAGGACTATTACGACTTCCAAGTCACCAGGCCCACGACGAAGCTTGTTGACGGGATCACCCGGCGGGTGGAATGGCC
>JBOHGM010000054.1:0-17353 GCA_050699435.1 Pseudonocardiaceae bacterium
CAGTTCTGGCAATAGCGTCAATCACCTGAGACTCATCGAAGCCTTCGGAGCCTTCGATTACGGGGACGAAGCCGACGAGGACGCCGTCGCGCATCACTTGCGCTTCGAGGCTCGCCGTGCCGTCGGTGTCCCACATCGCCTCTCGCCCGTCGGGAAGTGACACACGCACCCCGCACTGGTACACACCAGCCTTCGCCAGATGCGCGTCGACACCGCGATCGCGCAACGCGTCGGCGACCCGTCGTGCCCTGTTCTCGTCCATCCTGTGAAATCTACCTCCACCGCCTCGATGGCATCCTGAAGCGGGGACCGCCCGGGTGTGCGCCGCTGTGACTTGCCAGCCTTCAACCCGGACGATGACCACGAGCCGCTGCATCCTGCCGTAGCAGACCTCAGGCGTCAGATCGCCGCAGACGCGCTGCTGTTCTGCACTCCGGAGTACGCGGGAGCCCTGCCGGGCAGCTTCAAGAACCTGCTCGACTGGACGGTGGGCGGCAGCGAGATCTATGGCAAGCCGGTGTGCTGGATCAACGCCTCGTCGGTGGCAGCTCCGACCGGAGGGGCGGACGCACACGCGTCGCTGGCCAAGGTGCTTGGCTACGTGGTTCCCACCTCCAGCGGATTGATGTCAAGCGCGGAGCGGCGCGAGCCATCCGATGAGATTTGATTGTGCCGTCACATGGACGGTTAGTCCGTGGTCAGTCGACCCGTACCTCGAGCTCGATCGCGTGAACGCGGAGTGGTAGCCCGCGACGGTGTCGTCCTCGCCGTCGAGGTCGACGACCTTCTGATCGCCGATCACGCCAGGGCGAAGGCGAGGTTCTGCCGGACGTCCGATAGTTCAGGGTGAGCCGACGTGAGCGGCCGCGGGTCTCGATACCGAACCTGCTCAGCACCGTCCGCTCACCGTAGATCCGCTGGTGGCTGTCTTCGCAGATGAACAGGTCGTTCGGTCCCGGCGCGACCACCCCGCGCAGCACCCTCTGGTGACCAGCGTGCAAGTCCTGCCCCTCGTCCTCGGACGAGCTGTCGTCCTGGCAGACTCGACACTATGACGGACCCGATGCTGGTCCCCCGCTTCTATGTCCGCCAGAAGATCACGCTCATGGTCAACCGCTACCAGATCTTCGGTGCCAACCCCGACGGCAGCGAGGGGCCGCTGTTGGCGTTCGCGCAGCAGAAGCGGATGGCGTTCCGGGAGCAGGTGACGTTCTACACCGACGAGTCGAAGTCCCAGCCGGCGTTCTCGTTCAAGGCCCGGCAGCGCCTCGACGTGCACGCCGAGCACGACGTCTTCGACGAGCACGGCACGCCGCTGGGCTATTTCCGCAAGGACTTCGGTGCGAGCCTGCTGCGCTCCACCTGGCATCTGGCCGTGCCGGGGCTGGAGGCCGTCGGCCAGGAGCGCCGGCTCGGCATCGCGATCCTGCGGCGGTTGTGGGACTTCATCCCCTTCCTCGGCGACATCTGGGTGCCGTTCGTCTTTCACTTCGACTTCATCGAGAAGACCACCAGGCAGCCGGTGCTCACGAGCGAGCGGCGGAAGGCGATCCGCGACCGGTACACGGTGACCGTGCCCGACGCGCGGCTGGACTTCCGGGTCGCGGCGTCGATGGCCGTCGCGCTGGACGCGCTGCAGTCCCGCTGAGCAGGCTGCGCACCGGACGGGAGACGCGGTCAGTCGTGGGTCATGCCATGGCGGGCGGCTAGCACCGCGAGCTGCACGCGGTTGGGGGCAACCGGTCTTCTCCAGCAGGTTGGCGACGTGGGTCTTCACGGTTGTGACGCCGACATGCAGTTCTGTGGCGATGTCGGCATTGGATAGGCCGTGGGCCAGCCGGGACAGGACCTCGGTCTCCCGCGGAGTCAATGCCGGCGCGGCGTGGGGGCCGGATGCCCGGTCGGGGCCCCGGGTGCTGACGGCCTGCTCCACGAGCCGGCGCAGCACGTCATTGCTGAACGGGCTGCCACCGGTGGCCGCCTGCCGGATTGCTTCGATGCGATCGGCCGGGCTGGCGTTCTTGGCCAGGAACCCGCACGCCCCGGCGGTCAGCGCCGGGTAAAGGTGCTCGTCATCGTCGAACGTGGTGAGGATGACGATCCGGATGGCCGGGTGGGCGGCCAGGATGCGGGCGGTCGCGGTCGTGCCGTCCAGGCCGGGCATCCGCAGGTCCATCAGGATCACATCCGGCACTTCGCGCTCGGCGAGCCGGACGGCCTCCTGGCCGTTGGCCGCCTCCCCGACCACGGCGACGTCATCGGTGGACTCGCAGAGCATCCGCAGCCCGGCCCGGACGAGCTGCTGCTGCTGGTCGTCGACGAGCAGTACTCGGATCATCGGATCAGCTCCGGCTGCGGTGCCGGCGTGGGCGGGGGCGTAGGCACCGCCAGCGTCGCGGCGAGGCGCCACCCGCCGTCCGCGGGGCCGGCCTCCAGATGCCCGCCGACCAGCTCGACCCGCTCGCGGAGCCCGACGAGCCCGAAGCCGGCACCGTCCCGGGCGCGGGCGCCGCCCTGAACGCCCCCTGCGGTGCCACCGTCATCGCGGACCGTCACCCGTGCGCAGTCATCGACGACCTCCACCGATACCTCGACTGCGGCGTTTGACCCAGCGTGTCGCAGCACATTGGGCAGCCCCTCCTGCACGACGCGCAGCACGGCGAGGCCGCGCACCGCGTCCAGCGTGTCGACCGCCCGATCCAGCTGAGTACGCACCCGCAGACCGGAGCCGGTGACCCGGTCGGTGGCCGCCGCCAGCGCGGCGGGCAGCTCGGCGGGCTGCACGAAGACCGCACCCCCGTCGTCCGCGACGGCGGCCGGGTCGCGCAGCACCGCGAGCAGCCGGCGCAGGTCGGCCAGCGTGGTGAGCGCAGCGGCATGGACGTCGTCGAGGACCTCACCCACCCGCGGGTCGATACCGGGGACGACGTGCCGGGCGACGCCGACCCGCAGCGCCATCGAGGCGACGTGATGAGCCACCAGGCCGTGCAACTCACGGGCGATCGCCGAGCGTTCGGCCAGCCTGGCGGCGCGCTCGGCGAGCTCCCGGCGCTGCTCCGCGTCGGCGGCCCGCGCTTGCGCCTCACGCAGGCCGCCCAGTGCGACCCGGGCGTAGGCCCCGATGAGCAGCGGAACCAACACCAGCAGTCACCGGCGTCGCGGTGACCGGCACGGACGGCAACCTCGCCCGGCTGACCCTCGGCTATTCTCCCGAGCCACAGTCCCGCGACGCCCTTGAGATGGTGCAGGCGCTGCGTGCGCAGCCTGCCCCGCTCGACGGCGCCGCCTCGTTCATCGGCATGCTGGCGTCGCGGGCCGACATCGTTGACATGATCGACCGTTATGCGCCGTGGATGATTCTCTTCGCTGCGGTGGTGTCGTTCCTGGTGCTGTTCCTCGCGTTCGGGTCGGTGGTGCTGCCGCTCAAGGCGATCGCGCTGAACCTGTTGTCGCTCTCGGCGGCGCTGGGCGCCATCTGGCTCGCCTTCGGCGAGGGGTACCTATCCGGGTTGCTCGGTTTCGACCCGATCGGGGCCCTCGACGTCAACTTCCCGGTGTTCGTGCTCGCGATCGCGTTCGGGTTGGCGCTGGACTACGAGGTGTTCCTGCTGTCCAGGATCCGCGAGCACTGGATGCGCACCGGCGATGCGACCGAGTCGATAGCGGTCGGCCTGCAGCGCACCGGCACGATCATTACGAGCGCGGCGCTGCTGTTGATCGTCGTCGTGGCCGGCTTCCTGACCTCACAGGTGGCCCTGATGCAGGTGATCGGCGTCGGCTCACCGTCGCGATCATCGTCGACGTCACGATCGTCCGGATGCTGCTGGTGCCGGCGACGATGCGGCTACACGGGGCCAGCGCGTGGTGGGCGCCTGGCCATGGGCGCGCTGGTGCACGACCCCGACGGGGACCACACCCAGGCTGGTCACCAGGGTGACCTGTTCGATGACGTGGTCCGGTTCTGTGAGGAGTCGCTGCCGGAGAACTCGATCTACGGGTGTCGTCGGGCCAGCTCACGTCCTCGATGATGTAGTGGCAGCAGGCCAGCGCTCTGACGACTCGTCCCGGGCGGACCTCGATCGTCGCGGGCACGGCACAGAGTGTGGCACGGTGGCGCCTGTTTCCGGTCGAAGCTCGGAAGGTGCCAGGTGGACGAGATTTGGAGCGGCGACCGTGCCGTGCTGATTAAGGTCGTCGAGCTGTACGAGGGCACCGGTGAGGAGTTCGAACCGGAGCGGATCCTGGAAGCCTTCCCTGGCGAGCAGCACGACGCTGTGCGGCACTCCCTGCGCCGATTGGGTACGCACGACTACATCAAGATCCTGACCAGCGGACCGACGATGGGCGATCCAGGCGTGCAAGTCCTCAGGATCAGGGGCGTCACCGAGCGAGCGCTGCGTGAGGTCGGCGCGTGGCCGGACAACGCTGAGTTGCTGGCGGATCGGGTTCTGGCCGTGCTCGCCGAAGGTGCCGAACACGAGCCGGAGCCAGAGAAGCGGTCGAAGCTGCAAGCCGGGCTCAGGGGCGTGGGTGGAATGACTCGGGACGTCTTCGTCGACGTGCTTGGCGCCGCCCTCGCCAAGTCAGCGGGCCTCGGCTGACGCCGCTCAGCACCTCGGCGACCGCGGCGTCAGTGCCGGATCGGCCAGCCCGTCCCGGCGTCGTCCGGGTGGGCCGGTCCGATGGTCGTAGGCCACGGCCGAGTGAGCAGGTCATACTCCGATCGGTGGCCTTGCCTTTCAACCACCCGCGGATCGACCGGTCATCGTCGTCTTCCCAGGGTCGTCGTCTTCGAGCGCGGGAGACCAGGCGCCGGCGAGCAGCTCGGCGTCCTGCGAGGTGAGCTCCACGCAGCGGTTCATCAGCGCCGCCACGTGCGGACCTACCGGTCAGAACTGCGCGTAGTCGATCGGGTTCGCGGCGCGGTCGTCCTCGTCGCTCATGAGATACCACCCAGGAGACGCGCCTTCGCGGTGTTGAACTCCTCGGAGCTGACCACGCCCGCGTCGCGCAGCTCGGCGAGGCGCCGCAACTGGTCCACCGCGTCGGGCTGGACCGCGCCAGCGGGGGTGACCATGGCCGCCTCGATCGCGTCCCGCAGCTGCTCGAACGCGGCCTGCTGTCGGGTCCAGAAGATCACGCCGTTCTCGTCGTGCGCAGCGTCGGTGGTCTGCCTGCCGAACCGGGAGCGCTGCTCATTGCCGCCGCCGACGGTGAATGCGATGAACCCGTTCACCAGGATCCCGGCGGGCTTGAACTGCACTGCCGTGATTTGGCCGAGCGGAATGCGCTTGCCGCCCTTGCCGACGCTGGCGCGGGCGAGGAACCCGGTACGGGTGATCGTCACCGACGTCCTGGCGAACTCGACCGTGCCGGTGTGACCCTTTACCTGCATGGGTCCTCCCTGCTGCTAACCGGACTAACCCGACTATCAGCCCGGTGGGCGGCTTGGTTACCTGAGTAGTTGATCTGCTCGTACGGCGTGATCAGCAGGGCGCGGTACCGTAGCCACGCAACTAAGGGGGCGATACCCGTGTCGCTGACCTCCCAGCTGTCCCACGGCGCGCTCGGCGCCTGGCGCGGCCGCGCTCACCGGCGCCCCTCAGTTCGTCGACGAGGTGCAGGCGGCCGGATCCGCTAACCGGCGGGTGCGCCGAAGCCCGTGCGCGGCCGGCGGGATGGAGGCCAGCCTGCGCATACCACCGCCTACACCTCACCGACGGGACATGGACAGCAGCGGGCGGCCGCTCACGTGAACCTCACGTGTCCAGGAAGTCCCATTCGCTGCCGAGCACCCACCGTAAGGTCGACAACTTCCCGTTCCACATGCCCAGCTCGTAGTCGCTCTCGACGGGCTTCAGGTCTGGTCTGCGTGCCCTGACGCGCTCCTGCGCATCGATTGACACTCGGTAGCTCTCCTCGGTGGCGCGCTCGTCGCGCTGACCCGTCTCGTACCGGTGCGTGTAGTTCAGGGACCGGTCGTACCAGACGCGGTCGAAGAACTCCTGCTCCGCTTCGATGATCTCGGCGGGCGTCCTGGGCTCCTCCTGAAAGTCCGACATCTCGACCAGCTCCTCGAACTCCTCGCCGAAGTACTCCGCAAGCGCGGTGTCGAGACCGTCGACTTGGTAGAAGTACCGCGAGCTCGTGTGCGGGAAGAGGTCCGCGATGTCAGGATGTGGCTGCTGCCGGTTGCCCTTGGGTACCGAGAAGTCGTCGTGGTTCGACGTGATGAAGGCGTAGCGCTCGTCCCCCTCCTCCAGGCTGGCGGTCGCCGTGGCGTACAGCTCGATTAGGAGTGCGTCGGCCACGCTGTTCTTGGGTCGGTGGAACGGCGCCCGCTTGTCGAGTCCTCGCTGCACCGACCCGGGCATGCTCGGCGTCTGTCGGCTCCAGCCGGCGGCCCTCTCCCAGCAGCTCTGCGATGTCTCTGAAGTTGCGGGTCGTCATGGCGCCGATGAGCGGAATCTCGTGCGCCAGGCTGTCGAGCAAGTCCTTGTGGCCCTCGGTGCCGAAGTTGTCCACGTCCTTCTTCAGCAGCCGGAACCGCTCGGCCACGCTCTTGCTCATCGATTCCTCGACCCGGTCCGGTTGCGCTCGAACTCGTCGAGGATCAGGGCCGGCACCACAAGCTCGACGTCGCCATCGAGCACAACCTGCCCGATCGCGTGGATCAGCTTCTGGCCGTCACGCCTGCGAGCAAGGTCCAGCCAGACCGACGTGTCGACCAGGAGGTGCAGCACCGCGGCACCGTATCGATGACGATCCCCCTCTGACACAGGCCCCACAGCAACTCGGCGAGTGGGATGCGCCAGAACCCTCCGGTGCCGGCACCGCCAGTCGATCTCCTGGGCCGCCGCGGCGTGTGCGGGCGATGCGCGGGTGGCAATAGGTCGACCGGTGGCTTGATGCCGTCGTCGTTGACGACTACCCGCGGCTCATCGTGGTCGCCGTCGGCCATGCAGGCTCCTGTCGTTGGTCCGTTGGGCCAGCGGAGCTGGCCTCGGGCAGAGCTGTGCCGGAAGGGATCGGTCACTGCGGCGTCTGCCTGCCCAGCTACTCAGCAGATTGTGGGGCCGGTGTGCGTCCTTCAGCGTGGACCGGCTGAGATCCGGGAAGGCAAGGATCGCGGGTCCTGCATCCCGACGCGGCGGGTCGTCCTCGATGGTGCCCTCGTGTAAGTAGTTGCCGCGCTGTCTCTGCCACCACCGTAAGGTCACCGGGTTCGACGATTGCGCCAGGTCCGGTGAGGTAGTCGCGGATCGCCTGCGCGCCGCAGGTCGACCACGAGCTCGTACCCGTTGAACGTCGTGGCCAGGACGAGTAGCAGATCGGTCGCAGTATCCCGAGCCGTTGCGAGCGCCGTCCGTAGCCCCGCAACGGCTCGTCATCATGCACCGGCGCGTCACTCTGATGGGTTGAGCTGTGGAGGGTGAAGGGTAGGCCCGACCTCACCCCCCCCGTGGCCCCGGCCGGGGTCACCAGCCCCGTGCGCGCCACTCCGTCAGATGCGGCCGCTCGGCGCCGAGCGTGGAATCGTGACCGACGCTCACAGTGTCCCCGTGGTCCACCAGGTGATCCGGGGGGACCGGCAGATGGGGGCCGTCCACGGGGTGCGCGACGGTGTCCGCGCCGGTCGCGCCGGCCAGTGCTCCGAGGGCTTGCCAGTGGTCCCCGTGCCGGTGGGTGGTGACGATCGTCCGCAGATCGGGACGGCTAGGGCCGTGGCCCAGCAGGTCCATCAGCCGCTCGGCCTCGTTGGCCGCATCGATCAGCAACGCCTCGCCGGTGGACCGGCAGATCAGCAGGTAGGCGTTGTTGTCCATCGGCCCGACCGAGATCTTGCTGATGGTCAGCGCGTCCAGCGTCCGCTGCTGCGCGGGTCCGCCGGGATGCACCGCGCCGTCGTAGTCGTCGAGGATCTCCACAGTGGCCGACCGTATCGCGGGTCGCTGCCCAGTACCTCCTTTGGTGAATGCAAAACGCATTGATCTGCGTGTATTATGTATGCATGCCTTCGCTGCTGCAGATCAGGGACGTGCCCGAGGAGACGCGACGCGCCCTCAAGACACGTGCTGCCGCGTGCGGTAAGTCGCTCAACGCCTACCTGCTGGAGCTCCTCAACCGTGAGGTCGCGAGGCCGACGGTCGGTGAGGTCCTCGATCGTGCCGCCCGGCGCGCTGAGCGTGTTGACGTGTCGGCGCGCGACATCGTCGTTGCAGGCAGGGCGGAACGCGAGGAACAACTTCGCCGCCGGTCCGGCCGTTGATCGTCGTGGACAGCGCCGCGCTGGTCGACGCACTCACCGCGATCGAGGGAACCGAGGAGTTGCGCGCTTGTCTGGCGGCCGAGGAACTGCACGCTCCAACCCTGCTCGATGTCGAGGTCGTCTCCACGCTGCGGGGGCTGACACTCGGTGGGCACGTCAGCGTGGCCAGAGCCGGGGACCTGCTCACCGATTTCGATGATCTGCCCATACAGCGCTGGCCGTTCGTGGACGGCCTACGCCGCCGGGCGTTTCAGCTACGCGACGACGTCTCCGCCTACGACGCTGCCTACGTCGCCCTTGCCGAAGCGCTGGAATGCCCGCTGCTGACCCGCGACTCCCGGCTGGCGCGCTCGTGCGGGCACGCTGCGCACATCGAAGTCCGCTGAAACGGCGTCCGCGAAACGCGCGTCGGCACCAGGGGGCGGGGGGCCGGTTCTGTCGGACCGGGCGCATAGCATGGGTGACGCTCCGGCTTCGGCTGCTGTGCGCGCTCGGATGGGCCGCGCCGGCGGGCCTGCCGGGCCCTGGACACACCGGATCCGAACGGATCGCGAGTTCCGAAGGGAACACCGTGGCTGATCGCCTCGTCGTCCGCGGCGCGCGCGAGCACAACCTGCGCAGCGTCGACCTCGACCTGCCCCGCGACAGCCTGATCGTGTTCACCGGGTTGTCCGGTTCCGGCAAGTCCAGTCTCGCCTTCGACACGATCTTCGCCGAGGGGCAGCGCCGGTACGTCGAATCGCTGTCCGCCTACGCCCGGCAGTTCCTCGGCCAGATGGACAAGCCCGACGTGGACTTCATCGAGGGCCTCTCCCCGGCCGTCTCGATCGACCAGAAGTCGACCAGCCGCAACCCCCGCTCCACCGTCGGCACCATCACCGAGGTGCACGACTACCTGCGGTTGCTCTACGCCCGGGCCGGGGAGCCGCACTGCCCGGCCTGTGGTGAGCCGATCTCCCGGCAGACTCCGCAGCAGATCGTCGACCAGGTGCTCGCCCTGGAGCCCGGCACCCGGTTCCAGGTCCTCGCCCCGGTGGTCCGGACCCGTAAGGGCGAGTTCGTCGACCTGTTCGCCGAGCTGCAGTCCGCGGGCTACTCCCGGGTACTCGTTGACGGCAGCGTGCACCAGCTCACCGACCCGCCCACGCTCAAAAAGCAGGACAAGCACGACATCTCCGTGGTGGTCGATCGGTTGTCGGTGAAGGACAGCGCCAAACAGCGGCTCACCGACTCGGTGGAGACCGCGCTGCGGCTAGCCGACGGTCTGGTGGTGCTCGACTTCGTCGACCGCGACGAGCACGACCCGCACCGGCAGCGCCGCTTCTCCGAGCGGATGGCCTGCCCGAACGGCCACCCGATCGGCGTCGACGATCTGGAGCCGCGCTCGTTCTCGTTCAACTCGCCCTACGGGGCCTGCCCGGAGTGCACCGGTATCGGGGTGCGCAAGGAGGTCGACCCCGAACTGGTGGTGCCCGACGAGGAGCTCTCGCTGGCCGAGGGCGCCATCGCACCGTGGGCCACCGGTCAGACCGCGGACTACTTCGAGCGGCTCCTGGAGGCGCTGGCCGCGACCGTCGGCTTCCGGATGGATACCCCGTGGCGGCGGTTGCCCGCCGGCGCGCAGAAGGCCGTGCTGCACGGCACCGCCGAGCAGGTGCATGTCCGCTACCGCAACCGCTACGGCCGCGAGCGCTCTTACTACGCCGCCTTCGAGGGGGTCATCCCGTTTCTCGAACGCCGGATGAACCAGACCGAGTCGGAGTACATGCGGGAGAAGTACGACGGCTATATGCGGGAGGTGCCCTGCCCGGCCTGCCGCGGTACCCGGCTCAAACCCGAAATCCTCGCGGTCACTCTCGCGCACACCACGGAGGGCAAGAAGTCCATCGCCGACGTCTCCGCGCTGTCGGTCCGCGACGCCGCGGAGTTCCTCGACGGCCTGCAGTTGGACTCCCGCCAGGCGATGATCGCCGGCGCGGTGCTCAAGGAGATCCAGGCCCGGCTGCGCTTCCTGCTCGACGTCGGGCTGGATTACCTCTCCTTGGACCGGGCCTCGGCGACGCTGTCCGGCGGTGAGGCGCAGCGGATCCGGCTGGCCACCCAGATCGGCTCCGGGCTGGTCGGGGTGCTCTACGTGCTGGACGAGCCGTCGATCGGGCTGCACCAGCGGGACAACCACCGGCTGCTGACCACCCTCACCAGGCTGCGCGACCTGGGTAACACGCTCATCGTGGTCGAGCACGACGAGGAGACCATCCGCACCTCCGACTGGGTGGTCGACATCGGTCCCGGCGCGGGGGAACACGGCGGGCAGGTGGTGCACAGCGGCCCGTTCGCCGAGCTGGAGCGCCACGACACCTCGCTCACCGGGGCCTACCTGTCGGGCCGGCGCAGCATCCCGGTGCCGGTCACCCGGCGGCAGGTGGACCGCTCCCGGCGGCTGACCGTGGTCGGTGCCCGCGAGCACAACCTGCGCGGGATCGATGTGTCCTTCCCGCTCGGCTGCCTGATCTCGGTCACCGGGGTATCCGGATCCGGGAAGTCGACGCTGGTCAACGACATCCTGGCCACTGTGCTGGCGAACCGGCTCAACGGCGCACGGCAGGTGCCCGGGCGGCACAGCCGCGTGACGGGACTGGACCACGTGGACAAGCTGGTCCAGGTCGACCAGTCACCGATCGGCCGCACGCCACGCTCCAACCCGGCCACCTACACCGGCGTGTTCGACCGGATCCGCAAGCTGTTCGCCGCCACCACCGAGGCGAAGGTCCGCGGCTACCAGCCTGGCCGGTTCTCGTTCAACGTCAAGGGCGGCCGCTGCGAGGCCTGCGCGGGCGACGGCACCATCAAGATCGAGATGAATTTCCTGCCCGACGTGTACGTGCCCTGCGAGGTCTGCCAGAGCGCCCGGTACAACCGGGAGACCCTCGAGGTGCACTACAAGGGCAAGACCATCGCCGAGGTGCTCGACATGCCGATCGAGGAGGCGGCCGAGTTCTTCGAGCCGATCTCGGCGATCCACCGGCACTTGGGGACTCTGGTGGACGTCGGGCTGGGCTACGTCCGGCTCGGCCAGCCGGCGCCGACGCTGTCGGGCGGGGAGGCCCAGCGTGTCAAGCTGGCCAGCGAGCTGCAGAAGCGCTCCACCGGCCGCACCGTCTACGTCCTCGACGAGCCCACCACCGGTCTGCATTTCGAGGACATCCGCAAACTGCTCGGCGTCATCAACGGACTGGTCGACAAGGGCAACTCCGTGATCGTCATCGAGCACAACTTCGACGTGATCAAAACGTCCGACTGGGTGATCGACATGGGTCCGGAGGGCGGCGCAGGAGGGGGTGCTCTCATCGCTGAGGGGACCCCTGAGCAGGTTGCCTCCGTCGACGTCAGCTACACCGGGCAGTTCCTGCGCACCATCGTCGACCCCGCCACCCGCAACGGGGCAACGTCGTCGCGCCGCCGCAGGCTGAGCACGTCGAGCACCATCGGGCGAGAATGATCGCGTCGAATCTCTGGTGTGCCGGACCGGCGCGCCAGCTCGAACGGGGGCAGGTTGGCCGAACAGCATGCCAGACTATGCGCTGTGACGGTCCCGGCCTTGGATGCGCTTACTGCTGCGGAGGTGGTCGCGGCACTGCGTGGCGCGGGAGCGGGGTTCGCTTTCGTGCATGGCAGCGTCGCGATGGGTACGTCGCGAGCGGATTCCGATTTCGACGTCGCAGCTTGGTGGCCGTCCGATCCGCCAGCCGCCTTCGAGGTGTTGCTTCCTCCCGGTGTCGATCTCGTCGTGCTCAACGGCGCTCCCCTTGAGCTCGCGGGCCGGATCGCGTTGCACGGCCACCTGCTCTTCGACGACGACCCGCCGTCGCGGGTTCGCTGGACCGCGACCACCCGCAAGATCTATGCCGACGAGCTGCCGCGGCTGATGCGCAGCCACCGCGAGTTTGCCGAGGCCATCCGACGTGGTCGATGAGGTCAGGGTCCTCCGGCTGCTTCGTGCGGTCAGGGACGACCTTGCCGTGCTTCGTGCGGAGGCATCAGCGGATCCAGGACGGCAGGCCGATTCGCTGTGGCTGCGCGGGGTCAAGTACACGTTCGTGACGGCCATCGAGGCTTGTGTCGACGTTGCCCAGCACCTGTGCGCGTCCGAGGGGTGGGGTCCGCCGCGGGACAACGGCGACGCCATCCGGCTGCTGGGCGCGCACGGAGTGCTGGGCACCGAGCTCGCAGACAACCTGCGCCGGGCGGTCGGTTTCCGCAACGTGCTCGTGCATGACTACGTCGAGGTCGACGACGACATTGTGGTTGCTCGCCTCGCGAACCTCGCGGACCTCGAAGACTTCGTAGCCTCTGTTGCAGGTTGGTTGCCGCCGCGACGGTCGTGACGGTCCGAGTTTGATGGCGTCCCGGCTGAATTCGGCGAGAGAGCATCGAACCGCATTTCAGGTGCCGGACGGGTCGGTCAACGATCGCCGGATCAGATCTCGGGCAGTGATTTCCGCGCTCGCTGCGATGCTATTGCCCGCGATGGTGGCCGATGCGCTGGCCGCTCACCTCGCCGCGCTTGATCTCTCGCGCCCGGCAGACCACCCGGGAGGGTGGCCAGTAGCCTGGCGTGTGGCACACCCCCTTCACCGGAGTGTTTCGCCCCCGGGGTCGGTCCCCGGGGCCTCGCCGTGGGGGCGCTGACTCCGGTGGATTGCGTGGTGCTCGATGGACGATCTGGAAACTGCTCGTACGATCGGCTGGAAGCTGCAGCGGATCCGCGACGCCCGGGGCAAGACGCTGCGGGTGATCGCCGGGCTGGCCGGGATGAGCACGTCGACGCTGCACCGGATCGAGCACGGCGAGCATGCCGTGACCCTCTCGGAGATCGCCGCGCTGGCGAACGCGCTGGAGATCGCCCCGAGCGGCTGACCAAACTGCCGGTACCCGCACCGGCCAACGGGCACACCGACTCCACCATCGAAGCGGTGCGGCTGGCGCTGGACGCCATCGAGATCGGCCAGCCGGGCGGAATCGTACTGCCCGTCTCGGCGCTGCGCGACCAGGTGGCCCAGATCCACCGGGAGCGGCGGGCCTGCCGGTTCGCCGAGGTCGCCACCGACCTGCCTGCGCTGATCCGCAACCTGCACACCACGCTGGGCACCGGCGCCGACCACGGCGAGCTGCTTGAGCTTGCCGTCTACCTGCATGTGCACGTCACTAGCCTGTGGCTCGGTCATGCGGTGCGCCTGCCGACCTTCGGCGCAGGGTCGTCTTCCTGGCCCGACGCCTGGCCCAGGAGCGCGATGAGGTCAGCACCTTGGCCGTGGCCGGGTTCGCCGTGGCTGGCAGGCTGCTGACCAGCGGGGCGTTCGAACTGGGGCGAGCAGAGCTGCACTCACTGACGCTGCCGCCGGTCATGGCCGACACCGCCGGTCTGGTGTGCGCGCTCACGACCACCCACGCACTGGCGGCCGTGCTGGATGGCAGTCCGGGTGAGGCGGCTGCGCCGATGGCTGCCGCCGCAGAGCTGGCCCAGCGCTTCGGGGCGAGCAGCGACACCGACTCCCTGGGGCGCACTCGCCCACCGATACGGGAATCGAGCGAATGTGGCATGCGCTCCAAGCAGGCGATCCCGACCATGCGGTCAGCATCGCCCAGGACGTGCACCCCGAACGGCACCCCTTCTTGTTTGGCCAGGCCCAGTACTGGGTGCACTACGGCGAAGCACTCGCCCGGCTGCGGGGACGTGCTGACGATGCGGTGCGGGCGCTGCGCACGGCGGAGGACATTTTCCCCACGAAGGTGCGCCGGATCCGTGGGTCCGTGAGGTGCTCGCCACGCTGCTGCCGGGCGCGGGCCGGGACGCGGTAGGTATGGAGCTGCGGGGGCTGGCTTACCGGGCCGGGGTGGCGGTGTAGGCCCTCCGCTGAGGGGCGACGTTTCAGCTTAGAACGACTTTCCCGGCTTAGGAACGGGGTTTCCCGGCTCTGGGACGGCCCGCTGTGGGTGATCGACCACGGTCGGTGAGCATGAGCGGGAGCGCGGCGGTCTGGGTGATTCCCCTGGCCCTCATCTACTTCGTGACGTTGCTCGTGGTGGCGTTCGAGCCCCACCGGCCCGGTGGTCGGGCCCGGCACCGCCGGGACCGAATCGAGGTGCCGCGGTGAGCGCGGCCGGGGCCGCGTTGCTGGCGGTCACCGACACCGCCGGTACCGCGTATCGAGACGACCCAGACCCCGGCTGGCCGCCGGTTGAGCGATCCCCGCCCACCGGCTCCTGGCGGCCAGCCGGACCCACCAGCGCCGGTGCCGCCGTGGGCGCATCGGCTGTGGTGTGCACCGGACTGCGACTTTCCTCCGGGTGGCGCCGAGGGCGCGCAGCTGAGCCGGGCCTGGAGCTTGGTGCCGGCCGACGAGCCGACGAGCCGCGTCGCGTTGCGGCTGGTCGAGATGATCAAGCACTGAGAACCACACCGGGAGCGCCGGCCGGGACTGCGGTGGGGACCTCACGGCTGTTCGTGCCGGATGCGGCACGCTCGCCGAGTACTTGAATCAAGTAGTTGATCACCGGTCGGGGCAGGGCTTGCGCTACGAGCTGGGGTTTCTGCTGGCTGTGGTGGTGGCCGCGACAGCATGTGCCGGGCATGACGAGGTTGCCGCGCAGGCCCAGTGGGCCGCTGACGCTCCCGGGTGGGTGCTGCGGGCGCTGGGCGCCGAACCTGACCCGCTGACCGCCGCGATCAGCACCAGCTACACCGGCCAGTTCCTGCGCACCATCGTCGACCCCGCGACGCCGACGCCGGCGCGGCCTCACCGGGCGACCGCCGCCGCCGGCCGTGGTCGTCCCGATCCGCCGGCCGCCTTCGAGGTGTGACGGCCACCGCGGGGACGGGGTGCGGCTCGTGACCCTGGTTGACCGTTTCGCGGGATCAGGCCGATCCGGACAGCGCTCCGGGGGCGCGGCTGAACTCGGCGAGCAGCCCCTTGACGGTGACCTCACCGCGGTAGGCCCTGCCGTCGACGAATAGGGTGGGGGTGCCGCGGACCCCGCTGCGGACCCCGGAGTTGAAGTCCGCCTCCACCCGGTCCTCCACCAGTTGTGTCGCAGGCCAGACTACCGACGCGGGCTCGATCCCGAGCTGGCTGGCGTAGCCGCGCAGATCATCCTGGCGCAGCCGCGGCTCCCCGGCGAAGAGCAGGCCGTGCATCGGCCAGAACTGGCCCACCAGTCCGGCGGCTTCGGCCGCGACCGCGGCGGCCAGTGCGAACGGGTGCACATCGGCCAGCGGGAAATGACGGAAGCCGAATGCCAGCTGGTCGCCCATCCGTTCCCGCACCTCATGGATCACCGGCACCGCCCGTCGGCAATACGGGCACTGGAAGTCGCCGTACTCCACGAGGGTGCGCGCCGAGCCGAGCGTGCCGAGCACATAGTCGTGTACGCCGAGCGGCGGATCGAGGAGCGGCTCGGTCACCGATGGTCCTCCCGACGCTGACACGATGCCGGTGTGGCGACTGCGACCCTAGTCGAGCGCGCGGATCTCAGTCGCGCGGCGCGATCCTTCCTGCGTACCGAGTCCGGCTCGGCAGCTCTGCTGCTGATCGCCGCCGTCACCGCGGTGCTGTGGGCGAACACCTCGGCCACCTATGAGCAGTTCTGGCGCACGGAGCTGGCGCTGGAGGTGGGTGCCTTCGAGCTGGGCGCGGACCTGCGGCACTGGGTCAACGACGGCCTGATGGTGCTCTTCTTCTTCAGCGTTGGGATGGAACTCGCCCGCGAGATGGTGCACGGGGAGCTGCGTGGCCGGCGGGCGGTGGCGGCTCCCCTGCTGGCCGCGCTCGGCGGGTTGTCGCTACCCGCGGCGCTGTACCTGGTGTTCACCGCCGGTGGGCCGGGTGCGCAGGCCTGGGGAATCGCCATCTCCACCGATACCGCGGTGCTGCTCGGCGTGCTCGCCCTGGTCGGGCCGCGCTGCCCAGACCAGCTGCGAGTGTTCCTGCTCGCGCTGGCCATCTTCGACGATGTCGGCGCCGTGGCGGCGATCGCCGTCTTCTATACCGAGGACCTGCAACTCGACGCCCTGCTGGCGGCGGGTGCGCTGGCTGTCGCGTTGGTCGGGCTCCGTTTCGCCCGGTTCTGGCGGACCCCGATCTATGTGCTCCTCGGTGTGGCGATGTGGCTGGCGGCACGTGAGTCCGGGGTGCATCCCAGTGTCGTCGGCGTGGTGTTGGGGCTGCTCGTCAATGTCTACGCGCCGTCAACGACGGCTATCCAGCGCGTCCAGGTGCTCGGGCGCAGTTTCCTGGCCGATCCGACCCCGGCGCGTGCCCTGGCTGCCCGGGCCGGCTTCACCGAGACGGTCGCGCCCGACGAGCGGCTGCAGGCCCGGATCCAGCCATGGAGCAGCTACGTGGTGGTGCCGTTGTTCGTGGTCGGCAACGCCGGCGTGGTGCTGGACGCCGAGACGCTGGGGGCGGCTGCCCGGTCGCCGATCACCTGGGGCATCGTCACCGGGCTCACCCTGGGCAAGCTGATCGGTGTCACCAGCGGCACCTGGGTGGCGTTGCGGACCGGACTCGGCCAGGTTCCCGACACACTGCGGTGGGGTCAGCTGATCGGCGGCGCCGCGCTATCCGGAATCGGCTTCACCGTGGCGTTGTTCGTCACCGAACTTGCGCTCGATGATCCCGCGCTGCAGAACCAGGCCAAGATCGGAATCCTCACCGGCTCGCTGCTCGCGGCCCTGCTCGGCTGGGCCATCTTCCGGTTCCTCGGCAGCCGCGGCGGCCAGTGCTCGCCCAGTGATCTCCCGGTACTGCCGCCCCGCCCCTGGCGCCCGGTGGAATGAGCATGCGGATGACCGTGCTGACATGCTGCGGGGCTGGGTGGTAACGGTCGACGGCTGCTAGCCTGTCCGGTGCGACCAGCCTTCGCTTCGGCGGAGGCCGCAAAGTGGAGCCCCGCTCCCACCTGCACCGCCGCGAGGCGGACGGGTCCGGTCACGGAATCCCCCGGGGGGATTCCGGCGTTACGTCGTACAGTGTTGAACGACACAGGTGTTGAATGACTCAGAGGTTGAATGACTCAGAGGTTGAA
>JBOHGM010000054.1:17453-30646 GCA_050699435.1 Pseudonocardiaceae bacterium
GTTGAATGACTCAGAGGTTGAATGACTCAGAGGTTGAACAGCACAGAGGTTGAACAACACGAGCGGCGTCGATCGGTCGGATGTGGGCTCCGCACGCCAGCAGGCGGCGGGGCTGTTTTGCGTCCGGGGTGTGTCGGGCAGGGCCCGTCACGCGTGGTCGCGCCGCAGGAGCTACGACGACCCGAGGAGGCCACATCAGCGTCGAAACGCGCATCAACGAACGCATCCGCGTTCCCGAGGTCCGGCTGGTCGGACCGAATGGCGAGCAGGTCGGCATCGTCCGCATCGAGGACGCGCTGCGGCTTGCTCAAGAGGCGGACCTCGACCTGGTTGAGGTCGCGGCGCAAGCCCGCCCGCCGGTCTGCAAGCTCATGGACTTCGGCAAGTTCAAGTACGAGACCGCGCAGAAGGCCCGTGAGTCCCGCCGCAACCAGCAGTTGACGGTCATCAAGGAGCAGAAGCTCCGCCCCAAGATCGACACGCACGACTACGAGACGAAGAGGCGCAACGTCGTGCGTTTCCTCGACGCGGGACACAAGGTCAAAGTCACCATCATGTTCCGGGGCCGCGAGCAGTCCCGGCCGGAACTGGGTTTCCGGCTGCTGCAGCGCTTGTCCGACGACGTCGCCGATCTCGGCTTCGTGGAGACCACGGCCAAGCAGGACGGCCGGAACATGACGATGGTGCTTGCCCCGCACCGCAACAAGCCGCGGGGGGTCAAGGCCGACCGGGGTGCGGCTGCGCCAGCGGAGTCGCGGCCAGCCGGGGCCCAGCCAGCCGGGGCCCAGCCAGCCCGGGCCCAGCCAGCCCGGGCCCAGCCAGCAGAGTGACGCTGGGCGGCTGGCCGGGCCGCCTACCGCGCCCTGGCGAGGACCAAGGAGCAGGACCAATGCCGCCCTACCGGGTGGCAGGACGAGGACGGACATGCCGAAGAACAAGACCCACCGGGGCACCGCGAAGCGCGTGAAGCTTTCCGGGGCCGGCAAACTGCTCCGGCAGCGCGCCGGCAAGCGCCATCTGCTGGAGAAGAAGTCCTCCAGGCGCACTCGCCGTCTGGATGGGGTGGTCGACGTGGCCCCGCAGGACCGCCAGCGGATCCGCCGGCTGCTCGGTCGCTGATCAGCCGCACCCCGAGCCCGACCCCCGGGCGGTCACCCCGCCCCCGAGATCGACAGGACGAACCCGTGGCACGCGTGAAGCGGGCGGTCAACGCCCAGAAGAAGCGCCGCAGCACCCTGGAGGCTGCCAGTGGCTACCGCGGCCAGCGCTCCCGGCTCTACCGCAAGGCCAAAGAGCAGCTCCTCCACTCTATGCAGTACGCCTACCGGGACCGGCGGGCGCGCAAGGGTGACTTCCGACAGCTCTGGATCACCCGCATCAACGCTGCCGCCCGGCAGAACGGGATGACCTACAACCGGCTCATCCAGGGCCTGCGCATCGCCGAGGTCGAGGTGGACCGTAAGAACCTCGCCGAGCTCGCCGTCAGCGACCCCACCGCGTTCACCGCGCTGGTCGAGGTCGCCAAAGCCCACCTACCGGCCGGCCGCGGGGCGAGCGCCCCCCATTCTCGGGAGGGTGACCAGTCCCGGGAGGGCGACGCCGCCTGAGCCGAGTGCACTGTGTCCAGCCGGCGATCCACGGCCCAGCCGCGCTCCGGGGACGGTCTGTTCACCGAACGGACGCCCCGGGTCAGCGCTGCGCGTAGGTTGCACCGCCGCCGGGACCGGGAGCGGGCCGGGCGGTTCCTCGTGGAGGGCACCCAGGCGGTGCGGGAGGCACTGACGTTCGGATCGGTACAGCAACTGTTCCTCACCGAGCGCGCCGCCGCCCGGCATCCTGATCTGCTCACCGCGGCTGGCGCCCGGGTCTGCCTGATCACCGAACGGGCCGCCGCAGGGCTGTCCGAGACGGCCACCCCGCAGGGGGTCGTGGCGGTCTGCGCCACCCTCGCGGTACCCGCGGAGGACGCCCTGCGCGATGCCCGGCTGGTCGCAGTGCTGGCCGGGGTGTCCGACCCGGGCAACGCGGGCACGGTCACCCGGGTGGCCGACGCCGCGGGGGCAGGCGCGGTGCTGTTCACCGGGGCCGCGGTCGATCCGCACAACGGCAAGAGCGTGCGGGCATCCGCAGGCAGCCTGTTCCACGTCGCGCTGGGCGTGCAGCCTGATCCGCTGCGGGCCGTCGCGGCCTGCCGGGAGGCCGGGCTGCAGGTGCTGGCTGCCGATGGTGGGACCGGCCGCGACCTCGACGATGTCGTGGACGAAGGTGCCTTGGCCCTGCCGACCGCGTGGCTGTTCGGCAGCGAGGCGCACGGGCTGGACCGCGTGCTGCTTGCCGCCGCCGACGATGCCATCGCCGTCCCGCTGTACGGGCGCGCGGAGAGCCTCAACCTGGCTACCGCAGCGGCTGTCTGCTTGTACGCCAGCGCGCGGGCGCATCGACACCGAACTACCCGGCCTGCGCCGAGGCCGGTCACCTAGGATATGAGCCGGACCGCGTACCGTCACGGCAGGTCCCGGCGCGGCGGACCAGCCGGAGACTCAGGAGCTTGTCACCACATGTCCGGAACCAATGATCCCTACGACCCCAAACAGGTCGCCGTGCTGGCTTCCGAGGTGCTGGCGCAAGCCGTCGAGGACGCCGAGAAGGCGTTCGCCGAGGCGGCCACCCTTGAAGCGCTGGCCGCGGCCAAGCCCGCTCATCTGGGCGACCGGTCTCCGCTGTTGACCGCCCGCCGCGAGATCGGCGCGCTCCCACCCAAGGCCCGCGCCGAGGCGGGCAAGCGGCTCAACGAGAGCCGGACCGCCGCGCAGTCGGCCTTCGATCAGCGTCGTGCCGAACTGCAGGCCGAGCGGGACACCCGGGTACTGCGCGAGGAGGCTGTCGACGTCACGCTGCCGTGGGATCGGGTCCCCACTGGTGCTCGCCACCCCATCACCACGCTCATTGAGCGCATCGTGGACGTGTTCGTCGCGATGGGGTACGAGGTCGCCGAGGGCCCCGAACTCGAGGCGGAGTGGTTCAACTTCGACGCGCTCAACTTCGGCAAGGACCACCCGGCCCGCACCATGCAGGACAGCTTCTACGTGGCGCCGGATGGCTCTGGCCAGGTGCTGCGCACGCACACCTCTCCGGTCCAGGTGCGGACGCTGCTGGAGCGCGCGCTACCGGTGTACGTGGTGTGCCCGGGACGGACATTCCGGACCGACGCACTGGACGCCACGCATACCCCGGTCTTCCACCAGGTCGAGGGGCTCGCTGTGGACAAGGGCATCACGATGGCGCATCTCAAGGGCACCCTGGACGCGTTCGCCCGGGCGATGTTCGGGGAAACCTCGCGGACCCGGCTGCGTCCCTCGTTCTTCCCCTTCACCGAGCCCTCCGCTGAGGTCGACGTGTGGTTCCCGGCGAAGAAGGGGGGAGCGGGCTGGGTCGAGTGGGGCGGCTGCGGGATGGTCAACCCGAACGTGCTGCGCGCCTGCGGGGTCGACACCGCGGTCTACTCCGGTTTCGCGTTCGGCATGGGCATCGAACGCACCCTGCAGTTCCGCAACGGCATCGCCGACATGCGGGACATGGTCGAGGGTGATGTCCGCTTCACCTGCGCATTCGGAACGGAGGCCTGAGCCAAGTGCGCGTTCCGGTGTCGTGGTTGCGCGATCACGTCGCGCTGCCAGAAGGAATCGCTGCCCCCACCGCGGAGCAGATCGCGGATGCCTTTGTGCGCGCCGGCCTCGAAGTCGAGGCGGTGCGCCAGCTCGGCCCGGTGAGCGGGCCGCTCGTGGTGGGGCGAGTCCTGGAGATCGAGGAGCTGACCGGCTTAACGAAGCCCATCCGGTACTGCCTGGTCGATGACGGCGAGCTGGAACGCCGCGGGGTCATCTGCGGTGCAACCAACTTCGCCGTGGAGGATCTGGTCGTGGTGGCGCGGCCCGGCACGGTGCTGCCAGGGGACTTCACCATCGAGGCGCGTACCGCCTACGGCCGGACCTCCGAGGGGATGATCTGCTCGGCCGCCGAGCTCGGGCTCGGTGATGACCACACCGGGATCATGGTGCTCCCCGAGCGGGACGCCACCCCCGGCGAGAACGCCATCGAGCTGCTCGGTCTGGACGACGCGGTGCTCGAGCTGGCGATCACGCCGGACCGCGGATACTGCTTCTCGGTCCGCGGGCTGGCGCGTGAGCTGGCCATCGCCTTCGACGTCCCCTACGGCGACCCGGCGCAGCTGGAGATAACCAAGGCCGCCAGCCCCACCTGGCCGGTGCGCATCGAGGACGAGCAGGGGTGCCGGAGGTTCGTGACCCTCCGGGTGTCGGGCGTCGACCCGGCCGCCGGGTCTCCCTGGTGGATGCGCAGGCGGTTGCAGCTGGCCGGGATGCGGCCGATCTCGCTCGCCGTCGACGTCACCAACTACGTGATGCTCGAGCTGGGGCAGCCGCTGCATGCCTTCGACGCCGGCAAGCTGGAAGGTGACCTGATGGTCCGGCGGGCCACCGAGGGCGAGAAGCTCACCACGATCGACGGGGTGAGCCGCGAGCTGGATCCGGATGATCTGGTGATCGCCGACGCCAGTGGTCCGATCTCGCTGGCGGCCGTGATGGGCGGGGAGAGCACCGAGGTGGGTACCCAGACCACCAGTCTGGTGCTGGAAGCAGCGAACTGGGACCCGGCTTCGGTGGCCCGCTCGGCGCGGCGGCACAAGTTGCCCAGCGAGGCGGCCCGGCGTTTCGAACGTGGGGTGGATCCCGCCCTGCCGCCGGTCGCCGCTGAACTCGCGGCGACGCTACTCACCCGCTACGGCGGCGGGGAGATCCGGCCCGGCCGCACCGACGTCGGCACCCCTGCGCGGCCGGCGGCCGTGACGATGCCGATCGACCTGCCGGATCGGGTGGCTGGGCGACGCTACGAGCGGGGGGCCACGGTACGACGGCTCACCCAGATCGGCTGCACGGTCGAGGTGACCGGCGGTGACGGCACCACCACGGTGACCGTGGTCCCGCCGTCCTGGCGGCCCGACCTGACCCAACCCGCTGACCTCGTCGAGGAGGTGCTGCGGCTGGAAGGGTACGACAGCATTCCCTCCGAGCTTCCGCCTGCGCCGCCCGGGCGCGGGCTTACCCTCGCCCAGCGCCGCCGCCGGGCGGTGTCGCGGACGCTGGCCGGCGCGGGGTACGTCGAGGTGCTGCCCAGCCCGTTCGTCTCGGCAGGCACCTGGGACGCCTTCGGCCTGCCCGAAGAAGACCTGCGGCGGCGCACCACCGCGCTGCTCAACCCACTGGAATCCGACCGCGACCAGCTGGCCACCACTGTGCTACCCGGACTGCTCGAGGCCCTGATCCGCAACGTCGCCCGGGGCCAGCGCGACGTGGCGCTCTATGGAATCGCCCAGGTCGTGCAGCCGCGCCCGGACGCCGCGCCGCTGCCCGACGTCGGGGTGCAGCGACAGCCGGACGATGCCCAGCTTGCCGCGCTGAACGGTGCGTTGCCGATACAGCCGCTGCGTGTCGGTGCCGTGCTCGCCGGGCAGTGGGAGCGCCGCGGCTGGTGGGGCAGCGGCCGGGCCGCGACCTGGGCGGACGCCGTGCAGGCCGCCCAGTTGGCCGGTGCCGCCGCCGGGGTCGATCTCGAGCGGCGGGTCGCCGAGACCGCACCGTGGCATCCCGGCCGGTGCGCGCAGTTACTGGTCGCAGGCGTGCCGGTGGGGCATGCCGGGGAGCTGCACCCTGCGGTGATCGATGCAATGGGCCTGCCGCCGCGCACCAGTGCGATGGAGCTCGATCTCGACGCGCTCCCGCTGATCGAATGCCGGCCGGCGCCGACTGTATCGCCGTACCCGCCGGCGTTGCAGGACATCGCGCTGGTCGTGGATGTCGCCGTGCCGGTCGCCGATCTGACCGCCACGCTGCGCCGCGGTGCCGGGGCGCTGCTGGAGGACGTGCGCCTGTTCGACGTCTATACCGGAGATCAGGTCGGCGCGGGCAAGCGGTCGCTGGCCTTCGCGTTGCGCTTCCGCGCTCTGGATCGCACCCTCACCGTCTCCGAGGCCACCGCCGCCCGGGATGCGGCCGTTGCCGCCGCTGTCGAGGCACACGGAGCCACCCTGCGCTCCTGACCCGTATTGAATGATGTTGCACGAGCGTGCATAATCATCCGTATGGCACTCAGGGTCGCGGTGGCTGGGGCGAGCGGGTATGCGGGCGGTGAACTGCTTCGCTTGTTGCTCGGCCATCCGGAGATCGAGATCGGGGAGCTGACCGCCGGCGGCAATGCGGGTAGCACGCTCGGCGAGCACCACCCGCATCTCGTCACCCTTGCCGAACGGGTGCTCTCCGACACCACCCCGCAACGGCTGGCTGGGCACGACGCGGTGTTTCTCGCTCTGCCACACGGTCACTCCGCCGGCCTGGCCGCCACCCTGCCTGCGGACACCGTGGTGATCGATTGCGGCGCCGACCACCGGCTCGCGGATGCTGCGGCCTGGCGGCGCTGGTACGGCTCCGAGCACCCAGGCGCCTGGCCCTACGGGCTGCCCGAGCTGCCTGGCGGCCGGGACAAGCTGCGCGGAGCACGCCGGATCGCGGTACCCGGCTGCTACCCGACGGTGGTCAGTCTCGCGCTGGCCCCGGCGCTGGCCGCCGCGCTGATCGCGGCCGAGGTCGTGGTGACGGCGGTGTCCGGCACCTCCGGTGCAGGCCGCGCCCTCAAGCCGCACCTGCTGGGCTCGGAAGTAATGGGCTCGGCCAGCGTGTACGGGGTGGCCGGCGCACACCGGCACAATCCCGAGATCATGCAGAACCTCTCCGGCGTCGCCAGCCGGCCGGTCGCCGTGTCGTTCACGCCGGTGCTGGCACCGATGCCGCGCGGGATCCTGGCCAGCTGCTCTGCCCCGCTGAACCGGGGCGTTGACGACGAGACGGTCCGGCTCAGCTACCAGACCAGCTATGGCCTGGAACCGTTCGTGCACCTGCTTCCCGAGGGGCGCTGGCCGACGACCGGCGCGGTCCAGGGCTCCAACTCGGTGCAGCTGCAGGTAGCGGTGGATGCGGACGCGGGCAGGCTGGTCGCGGTCGGTGCGGTGGACAACCTCACCAAGGGCACCGCGGGAGCTGCCCTGCAGTGTCTCAACCTGGCGATGGGTCTTCCTGAGACCACCGGCCTGCCGGCTTGGGGGATCGCCCCGTGACCGTGCTGACCGTGCATCCGCAACAGATTCCGGGGAGGACACCGCGATGAGCGTCACCGTAGCCAAGGGGTTCCGGGCGGCAGGTATCGCCGCCGGCATCAAGGCCAGCGGAGGTCTGGACCTGGCACTGGTGGTCAACGAGGGGCCGTCCCAGCTGGCCGCGGGAGTGTTCACCCGCAACCAGGTCAAGGCAGCGCCGGTGCTGTGGTCCGCCCAGGTGCTCACCGGCAGGCGGCTGCGCGCCGTGGTGCTGAACTCCGGCGGCGCCAACGCCTGTACCGGACCCAGGGGCTTCCAGGACACCCACGCCACCGCCGAGCGGGTCGCTGAGGTACTGGATTGCGGGGCCATTGACGTCGCGGTCTGCTCCACCGGACTGATCGGTGCGCGACTGCCGCTGGACGCGGTGCTCACCGGCATTGACGCTGCCGCCGCCGCCCTTGCCGCCACGCCGCAGGCCGGTCTGGCCGCCGCCACCGCGGTACTCACCACCGACACCGGGCCCAAGCAAGCCGCTTTCACCGGCGTCGGCTGGACGATCGGGGGGTTCGCCAAGGGAGCAGGCATGGTCGCGCCCAGTCTGGCCACGATGCTCTGCGTGCTCAGCACCGACGCCGTCGTCGATGAACTCACCGTTGACCAGGTACTGCGCTGCGCCACCACCGCGACGTTCGAGCGGCTGGACATCGACGGCAGCTGCTCGACCAACGACACCGTGCTGCTGCTGGCCTCCGGCGCCGCCGGGGTCACCCCCGATCCGGGGGAGTTCGCCGCCGGGGTCCGGCAGGTGTGCCATGACCTGGTCCGCGGCCTGCAGGCCGATGCCGAAGGCGTCACCAAAGAGGTCGCGATCAGCGTCCGAGGCGCGGCCGGGAACGCCGACGCGCTCGCCGCAGCCCGCGCGGTCGCCCGGGACAACCTGGTCAAGACCGCCTTCTCCGGTTCCGATCCCAACTGGGGCCGGATCGCGGCCGCAGTGGGTGCCTCGCCGGCCACTGTGCAGTCCGATGCGCTGGACATCCGGATCAATGGGGTACTGCTCTGCCAAGGCGGCGCAGTGGCCGCGGACCGCACCCAGGCGGATCTGACCGGCCGGGAGGTCACTGTCGAGATCGACCTGCACCTCGGTGACGGCGCGGCCACTGTGCTCACGACCGACCTCTCGCACGGGTACGTCGAAGAGAACAGCGCGTACTCCTCATGACCCGCCGCCGCGATGGGCGCATTGATACGGCGGCGCAGAAGGCCGCCGTGCTCGCCGAGGCGCTGCCCTGGTTGCAGCGCTTACACGGGGCCACCGTAGTGATCAAGTACGGCGGTAACGCGATGCTCGACGACGAGCTCAAGCACGCATTCGCCCAGGACATGGTCTTCCTGCGGCTGGCTGGGCTGCGCCCGGTGGTGGTGCACGGCGGCGGTCCTCAGATCACCGCCATGCTGGATCGGCTGGGCATCGCGGGCGAGTTCCGCGGCGGGCTGCGCGTCACCACCCCGGAAACCATGGAGGTGGTGCGCATGGTGCTGTTCGGCCAAGTGGGCCGGGAGCTCGTCGGGCTGATCAACGCGCATGGCCCGTTCGCCGTCGGGATCTCCGGCGAGGACGCCCACCTGTTCACCGCTGCCCGGCGCGATGCCACCGTCAACGGGGAGCCGGTCGATGTGGGGCTGGTCGGCGATGTGGTCGGGGTGAACCCCGATGCGGTGCTGGACATCATCAATGCCGGGCGCATTCCGGTGGTGTCCACGGTGGCCCCGGACGCTGACGGCGTGGTGCACAACGTCAATGCCGACACCGCTGCGGCCGCGCTGGCCGTCGCGGTGGGCGCCGAGAAGCTTGTGGTGCTCACCGACGTGGCGGGGCTTTACACCGACTGGCCGGACCGGTCCAGTCTGCTGTCGCACGTGACCGCGGACGTGTTGGCGGGGCTGCTGCCCGGCCTCTCCTCCGGGATGGTGCCGAAGATGGAGGCCTGCCTGCGCGCCGTGCGGGGCGGAGTGCCGCGGGCTCATGTGATCGATGGGCGGCTGGCGCATTCGGTGCTGCTGGAGGTCTTCACCACCGAGGGCGTGGGAACGATGGTGCTGCCGGAGAAGCAGCCCGACAAGGAGCCCGAGGAGGACGCCGACTGATGTCCACCGCAGACGCCCAGCGCCGGTGGCACGCCGCGTTGATGAACAACTACGGCACCCCGCCGCTGGCGCTGGCCCGTGGTGCGGGCGCCGAGGTGTGGGATGTGGAAGGCCGCCGCTACCTGGATCTGCTCGGCGGTATCGCGGTCAACTCGCTCGGGCACGCGCATCCCGCCGTGGTGCGCGCGGTAACCGAGCAGATCGGCACCCTGGGGCACGTCTCGAACTTCTACATCACCGAGCCGGTGCTCGCGCTCGCGGAGACGCTGCTCGACCTGCTCGGCGGCACCGGGCCGGGCCGGGTGCTGTTCTGCAACTCCGGCGCGGAGGCCAACGAAGCCGCATTCAAGATCGCCCGTCGCACCGGGCGCGGGAAGATCGTCTCCGCGCACGGCGCCTTCCACGGCCGCACCATGGGCGCGCTCGCGCTCACCGGCCAGCCCGCCAAGCGGGAACCCTTCGAGCCGATGCCCCCCGGGGTGGGGTTCGTTCCCTACGGGGACGCCGGCGCGCTTGCGGCCGCGGTCGACTCGGACACCGCCGCGGTGTTCCTCGAACCGGTCCAGGGCGAGAACGGGGTGGTGATCCCCCCGGCGGGATACCTGCCGGCCGCCCGGGAGATCACCGCGGCGCACGGGGCGCTGCTCGTGCTCGATGAGGTTCAGACCGGCATCGGGCGGACCGGCACCTGGTTCGCCCACCAGTCCGCCGGGGTGACACCGGATGTGGTGACGCTCGCCAAGGGCCTCGGCGGCGGTCTCCCGATCGGCGCGTGCATCGGTCTGGGCGCGGCGAGTTCCCTGCTCGAACCGGGCCAGCACGGCACCACCTTCGGTGGCAACCCGGTCTGCTGCGCCGCCGCGCTGGCCGTCCTGCGGACCATCGCAGCGGACGGGCTGCTCGTCCATGCCGCACGGCTCGGTAAGGAGATCGCCGCGGAGGTGGCGGCGCTGCACCACCCGCTGGTCGGCTCAGTCAGCGAGGCAGGCCTGCTGATCGGGATTGCGCTGCGGGCCCCCGTCTCCAGCGCGGTCGCCGCCGCTGCGCGGGAGGCGGGCTTCCTGGTCAATCCTGCGGTGTCGGACCGGATCCGACTCGCCCCGCCGCTGGTGCTCACCGAGACCCAGGCGCGGGAGTTCGTCGGCGCCCTGCCCGCGATCCTGGACCGGGTGACGTGATGTCCTGGCCGAGGCACTTCCTGCGCGATGACGACCTCACGCCGGTCGAACAGCGGGAGATCCTCGACCTGGCCGACGAGTTCAAGGCCGACCCGTTCGGACGGACTCCGCTGGCCGGGCCGAAGTCCGTCGCGGTGATCTTCGAGAAGAGCTCGACCCGGACCCGGCTGTCCTTCGAGATCGGCATCGCCCAGCTCGGTGGCACCCCGGTGATCATCGACGGGCGCGCGACGCAACTGGGCCGTGCGGAGACCATCGAGGACACCTCGCGGGTGATCTCCCGCTACGTCGATGCCGTGGTGTGGCGTACCTTCGCGCAGCGCCGCGTGGATGCCATGGCCGGCGTCTCCCGAGTCCCGGTGGTCAATGCGCTGACCGACGAGTTCCACCCCTGCCAGGTGCTCGCCGACCTGCAGACCATCCGCGAGCGGCACGGCCGCCTCGCCGGGCTCACCCTGGCCTACCTCGGTGACGGGGCCAACAACATGGCGCATTCGCTGCTGTTGGGCGCAACCACCGCCGGGCTGCACGTCCGGGTCGCCGCTCCGGACGGATTCCAGCCGCTGCCCGAGGTGCTCCTCGCGGCCAAGAACCGCACGCAGGACACCGGTGGCAGCGCCACCGTGCTCACCGATCCGCAGGCCGCCGTCGACGGGGCCGATGTCTTGGTCACCGACACCTGGACCTCGATGGGTCAGGAGAGCGACGGGCTCGACCGGGTCACCCCGTTTCGTCGGCTGCAGATCAACGCCGAGCTGCTGGAGCGTGCCGCGCCGGGCGCTATCGTGCTGCACTGCCTGCCCGCGCACCGCGGCTACGAGATCACCGACGAGGTGCTCGACGGCCCGGCCAGCGCGGTGTGGGACGAGGCGGAGAACCGGCTGCATGCGCAGAAGGCGCTGCTGACCTGGTTGCTAGACCCGGAGCGCGCGATATGACACCCACCCGGGCAGGCCGACAGGCCCGCATCACCGACCTGGTGACCAACCGGGCGGTGCGCAGCCAGACCGAGCTGCTCACCCTGCTGGCCGCTGAGGGGGTCCTGGTCACTCAGGCCACGCTATCTCGCGACCTGGACGAACTCGGCGCGGTGAAGGTGCGCGGCGTGCAAGGCGGTGCGCCGGTCTACGTCATCCCGGAGGACGGCAACCCGATTCGCGGTGTGGAGGGTGGCACCGCCCGGCTCGCTCGGCTGCTATCCGAGCTGCTGGTCTCCGCCGACGCCAGCGCGAACCTGGCCGTGCTGCGCACCCCGCCCGGTGCGGCACACTTCGTGGCCAGTGCGCTGGACCGGGCGGCGCTGACCGACGTGGTCGGCACCCTCGCAGGAGACGACACCATTGTGGTGGTGGCCCGCGAACCCCTCACCGGGGCGCAACTCGCCGAACGGCTCATGGCCCTGGCACAGGGCGAAGCCACGAAAGGAGAGCAGTAATGAGCGATCGGGTGGTACTGGCCTACTCCGGGGGCCTGGACACCTCGGTGGCGATCGGGTGGATCGCCGAGGAGACCGGAGCCGAGGTCGTCGCCGTCGCTGTGGACGTCGGTCAGGGCGGTGAGGACCTGGAGACGATCCGCAAGCGTGCGCTGGCCTGTGGTGCGGTGGAGGCCGTCGTCGCCGACGCCCGTGACGAGTACGCAGAGCAGTACTGCCTGCCTGCACTGCAGGCCAATGCGCTCTACATGGATCGCTACCCGCTGGTGTCGGCGCTGTCCCGACCGCTGATCGTCAAGCATCTGGTGGAGGCCGCGAAGTACCACGGTGCCTCCACCGTGGCCCACGGCTGCACCGGCAAGGGCAACGATCAGGTCCGCTTCGAGGTGGGCATCGGCGCGCTGGCACCGGATCTACGGGTGATCGCCCCGGTCCGGGACTACGCGTGGACCCGGGAGAAGGCCATTGCCTACGCCGACGAGCGCGACCTGCCGATCGACGTCACGAAGCGCTCGCCGTTCTCCATCGACCAGAACGTGTGGGGCCGCGCAGTGGAGACCGGCTTCCTTGAGGACCTGTGGAACGCCCCGACCAAGGATGTGTACTCCTACACCAGCGACCCGGCTGAGTGGAAGGCGCCGGATGAGCTGGTGATTACCTTCCGGTCCGGTGTCCCGGTCGCCATCGACGGCGCTCCGGTCACCGTGCTGGAGGCGATTCAGCAGCTCAACGCGCGGGCCGGGGCGCAGGGCGTCGGCCGGCTGGACCTGGTCGAGGATCGGCTGGTCGGCATCAAGAGCCGCGAGGTCTACGAGGCGCCCGGTGCGATCGCACTGATCACTGCGCACCAGGAGCTGGAGAACGTTACCGTCGAGCGCGATCTGGCTCGGTTCAAGCGGGGTGTCGAGCAGCGCTGGGCCGAACTGGTCTACGACGGTCTGTGGTTCTCCCCGCTCAAGCGGGCGCTCGACGCGTTCGTCACCGATTCCCAGCGCCACGTCAGCGGTGACATCCGCCTGGAGCTGGCCAGCGGCCGGGCAATCGTGACCGGACGGCGCAGCGCGCAGTCGCTCTACGACTTCAACCTGGCCACCTACGACGAGGGTGACACCTTCGACCAGTCCCTGGCCAAGGGGTTCGTGCAGCTGTGGGGGCTACCGTCCAAGATCGCCGCCCAGCGAGACCTGCTTGCCAGGGTCGAGCCATCGGCCCAGCGAGACCTGCTTGCCAGGGTCGAGCCATCGGCCCAGCGAGACCTGCTTGC
>JBOHGM010000054.1:30746-33320 GCA_050699435.1 Pseudonocardiaceae bacterium
GCCCAGCGAGACCTGCTTGCCAGGGTCGAGCCATCGGCCCAGCGAGACCTGCTTGCCAGGGTCGAGCCATCGGCCCAGCGAGACCTGCTTGCAGGGTCGAGCCGGCAGCACCGAGACCGCTCGTCGTGAGCACGGCGCTGTGGGGTGGCCGGTTCGGTGGTGGACCAGCCGCGGCGATGGCCGCACTGAGCCGGTCCACGCACTTCGACTGGCGGCTCGCCCGCTACGACATCCGCGGGTCCCGTGCGCACGCCCGGGTGCTGCACGCGGCCGGGCTGCTCGACGACACCGAACTGCTCGGGATGCTCGCCGCGCTCGACCGCCTCGACGCCGACGTCGCCTCCGGTGCTTTCACTCCGCAGCCCGAGGACGAGGACGTGCACACCGCACTGGAACGAGGCCTGATCGAGCGGGCCGGGCCGGAGCTCGGCGGCAAACTGCGCGCCGGGCGGTCGCGCAACGACCAGGTCGCGACGCTACTGCGGATGTGGCTGCGCGACGCCGCCCGGCGGATGGCCGCCGGCACCCTGGACGTTGTGGACGCGCTGCTCGAGCAGGCCCAGGCGCATCCCGACGCGCCGATGCCGGGCCGCACCCATCTGCAGCACGCCCAGCCTGTGCTGCTCGCCCATCACCTCGGGGCCCACGTGCAGGCCCTGCTGCGGGACGTGGAGCGGCTGCAGGACTGGGACCGTCGAGCTGCGGTCTCGCCGTATGGCTCCGGAGCGCTGGCTGGTTCTTCGCTCGGGTTGGACCCTGCTGCGGTGGCCAGCGAGCTCGGCTTCGACGCGCCGGTGGAGAACTCCATCGACGGCACCGCGTCGCGGGACTTCGCTGCGGAGGCAGCCTTCGTGCTCGCGATGCTCGCCGTCAACCTGTCGCGGATCGCCGAGGAGGTCATCCTCTGGGCGACCGCCGAGTTCGGCTACGTCACGCTCGATGACGCCTACTCGACCGGCAGCTCGATCATGCCGCAGAAGAAGAACCCGGACGTGGCCGAGCTGGCCCGCGGCAAGGCAGGCCGCCTGATCGGTAACCTGACCGGGCTGCTGGCTACGCTCAAGGCACAGCCGCTGGCCTACAACCGGGACCTGCAGGAGGACAAGGAGCCGGTCTTCGACTCCGTCGAGCAGCTGGAGCTGCTGTTGCCCGCGATGGCCGGCATGATCCGCACCCTGACCTTCCACACCGACCGGCTCGCCGAGCTCGCCCCGGCCGGGTACACGCTCGCCACCGACGTCGCGGAATGGCTGGTGCGCCAGGGAGTGCCGTTCCGGTCCGCGCACCAGGCGGCCGGGGCCTGCGTGCGGCTCGCCGAGTCCCGTGGGGTGGGGCTGGCGGAGCTGTCCGAGCTGGAGTTCAGTGCCGTCCATCCCGAGCTCACCACCACCGTCCATCGGGTGCTCACCGTTGCCGGGTCGATCGGCTCCCGCGACGGGTACGGTGGAACGGCGCCCGAGCGCGTCGCCGAGCAGCTGCGGCGCGCTCGGCAGGCCGTCAGCGTCTACCGGACGTGGGCTTCGGGGTGACCGGGAGATGAGCGGGAACCAGGTCGCCTTGCCGCGCGAGCAGCTCGCAGTGGACGTGCTGCCTGCCGCCCGGCTGCTGCTGGGCTGCCACCTGATCGCCGACCGACCGGAAGGCCAGGTGGTCATACGCCTGGTGGAGCTGGAGGCATACCGGGGGGCTGACGACCCGGCGGCGCATTCCTACCGCGGCCGCACCACCCGCAATGCGGTGATGTTCGGCCCGCCAGGCCACCTCTATGTGTACTTCATCTACGGCATGCACTTCTGCGCCAACGTCTCCTGCCTACCCGAAGGCGAACCCGGCGCGGTGCTGCTGCGGGCCGCCGAAGTCGTGTCCGATGTCGACGTCGCCCGCCTGTACCGGCCCACCGCCCGGTCCGACGCCGAGCTCGCCCGCGGCCCCGCCCGGCTAGCCACGCTGCTCGGCCTGCGCCGTGAGCACGACGGGCTGGACCTCACCGAGCCCACCTCGCCGGTGCGGCTACTGCCCGGGGAGGTGGTGCCAGCGGTACAGGTGCGCACCGGGCCGCGGGTCGGCGTCACCGCCGCACCGGACCGGCCATGGCGGTTCTGGGTGCACGGCAGCCCTGCGGTGTCCGCCTACCGGCGCCGACCACCCGCCTGATCTGCCTTCGGCTCCTTGTAGGTTGTAGGGAGCTGACCTGCGACGACACCTCCCGGATAGCTCGATTTGACTTCCACCCTGCGCACCACGTACCTTTCTCTTCGCCTCGCAGGGAAACGGACGAAACGCCCAGCGCGCATCAGCGCAAGTGTGAGCGTGGACGTCATGCTTCCCTGCAGTGGCCGCCAACTTGAACAGCTGCTACGCTGGGCGGGTTGCCGGGACCTACGGGATCCTTCGGGATCGACCGGACGGGTACCGGATGGGTCAGAGTGATCATCCCGGATCGAGTTGCCGCTTCGGTGGTTCGTGATGGTGTGTGCTTGTTCTTTGAGAACTCAACAGTGTGCCGAATGTTAGTGCCATGTTTTGTTTGGCCCTAGTGGCCTGGCTGGTGTTTTGTGGCTGGTTGGGTTTTGG
>JBOHGM010000055.1:0-8310 GCA_050699435.1 Pseudonocardiaceae bacterium
GCGGTCGTGCACTCCTACCTCGACACCGCCACCAAGTGGGGAATCGACAAACTCCACGCCCTCCGCCAGCTCTTCACCACCGGCCCATGGCTGCCACCAGCCCTCACCCCAGCTGAATAGCTACCCCCTGACCTGTCATAGACGATCCGGTCGTCTCCAGGGTAGGGTGTGATAGCGAACACCCGATCAATTTGCCGCGCCAATCCTTCCGTCCTCTCCTCAAGCCGAGACATACGGCAGCCGCCTTCCATGCGAGTCAATTCTCGGCATCTTCGAGGTCAGCATCTCCGCCTCCTACAAAATTCCCAGCACTTCTCTTCGGCGTTCCTTGCGGCTTCTTCCGCCTCCCGATGACCTCGGTCACCGCTCCCGAAAAGCTCCTTGTTAATCGTTCTGCGTGCTACCCCTACATTTCTCGTTTCGACGTGCATACAGTACTGTAACTCCTGAGTGTTCCGCAGTCCTGAGTAGTACGGGTAGGCATGGCTGCACGATCAGGCAGTGACTTTCGGCTCACCCATTCGGACGACCTGACCTGCCCTGCTGGTCGGTGCGTGAGGCGTCATGGAGCTGTTGCGAAAGTTCGTGCCAACTCAGTCACGTCTCCACCAGTGTTCGGTATACTCATCCGAAGTGTTGAAGTAGTCTTCCAGCCAACGATCCAGTTGTGCAGAATTTCCGATTTGGATTCCGAAGGTGTGCGTCGGATCCAAGAAGAGCGTCTTATTTCCTTCAAAACAAAGCTCGGCACACTTGACGACACCATTGGCGAAGTCGCCGTCGCCGTCGGTGAAGTAACGGAAGTGCGTGCATCGAACACTGTCGTAGGCATCACCGAGAAAGAGTTCAAATACCGACGCCAGTCCCACTTCATCGTCCTCGTCCACAGTGACATCGGGATTGATCTCATCGACCACGGCGATCCTGAGGCGATAGTATTGATCGACCGATTCGCAGACGATCACTCGCTCGGTGAAAACAAGATATATCGCCATCGGCTGAGGCTGGAACACAGGGAAGCGCTCATCATGACTGTAGAACCCAGGCACCAGTATATCGCGAAGCCGACTACTGGAAATTAGTTCGACAACGTCACCTAAGCGGTTAAAGGGCACCTGCAATCTCCCATTCTGCACAGAGCCATGCCCATGATATCAGCGGATCATCTCGATTGCCAGGTCCATACCCTTCCCAGACTCAAGCAAGGTCCAGAAGGAGCCGTCCTGGCGCAGCACCAACGATAGTCCCTCGCCACGATAGATCCAAGCCCAGGGCTCACCTTTCGCCAGGGTCCCTCTCCCGACAAGCGCGAGACGACCACTATTTATTAGGGACGTAAGATCTCTGGTAAACTCTGCGCCCTGATCGCCTTTCCATTTTGGATACTTCTTCCCAAGAAGGTCCTCGACGAGCTTTCGATGTCTAAGGTAATGGTCCTTGAACCGTCGGCCGCCGTCCGATTGGACGTGTGCAGGAGGGACATGGCCAGTAGACCTCGCCCACTCAAGACGCTTCTGCAATTCTGCGGCAGCGGTGGCCTGTTGCTCAGGATCGAGTTTTTTGATTCGTTCGAGATCAGCCTTAAGGTCGGCGTGCGAACTTAGTTCCTTCGCGTACTTAAGCTCAAGCTCAGCGCACGACGAGCAGATCACGAGTTTGCCCTGATCGGTCACTTTGATGGTATGGCCGTCAGCCGTACGTGCTGTCGCACGAACACCTCTTGGGAGGGTTTTCTCCGACTTTCCGACGATCTTCTTCCAGGCTCTCTTGACGAGGTCGATGGCGGCTTTGACCATGGCCTTGAAGCCCTTGAGGCCGGCTTTCACCAGGGCCTTGAGGCCGGCCTTGGCGGCCGTCTTGATGGCCTGAATGGCGACGGTGCCGGTGCCCGCGGTGAAGATGCCGACGATGACCGAGGCCACGTCCACAGCTGCCCAGATGCAGCCCATGATCCGCCCGCCGAGGCCCTCTTCCTTGCCGGTCACGATGTTCTCGCCGGTCAAGCACCTGCAGGCGTCCTTCACGGTGCTCACGCCCGGGATGACGTCGGTGGCGAAGTCGGTGGCCTCCTTGCTGGTCTGACTCCCCTTGTTGACCAGCTTGGGTGTGGCGCAGCCCAGCACCTTGCAGGCGAGGAATGCTGGTGCCGACAGGATGGCCGGTGCAGCCTTGCTCAGCAGCTCAGCGCCCTTGCCCACCACGTCGAGCACGGGCTGAAAACGTTTCTTCAGGGCGCCGGCCGCCTGCTTGACGACCCCGATGGCCTTGCCGCCCCAGCTCTTAGCCGTGTTCCATGCCTTGTCCAGGCCCACGGCCTTGGCCACCTTGAGTGCCCCGCGGCCGAGGTCCTTGGCGGCACCCCACACCTTCCCGGCGGCGCTCTTGGTGGCGTTCCAGGCCTTGCCCGCTCCGCTCTTGATCGCGCCCCAGGCCTTGCCGCCCCAGCTCTTGGCCGTGCTCCACGCCTTACCGGCCCAGCTCTTCGCGGTGGAAACAGCTTTGGAGCCCAGTTGCTTGGCCGTGTTCCAGGCCTTGGTCCCGAGGCTCTTGGCGGTGTTGAACGCCTTGGTGCCCAGGCTCTTGGCGGTGGCCAGGCCCTTGCTGGCGCCCCGCTTCGCGGTCTGCCATGCCTTGGAGGCGGCGCTCTTGGCCGTACTGAGCGCCTTGGCTCCGAGGTTCTTGGCGGTGTTGATCGCCTTGGAGGCGAGCGACTTGGCCGTGCTGACCACCCACGACAGCAAGCCGGCGGCCTTGCCGAGGACCTTCTTGGCCGCCCCGGCCACCTTCGAGGCCGCCCCGCCGGTGAGCTTGTCGGCGACGCCGAGCAGCTTGCGACCCGCTGCCTGAGCCGTGTTTGCGATCTTGGAGCCGAGGGCCTTGGCCTTGCCCAGAACCTTTCCACCCAGGGCCTTGGCGGTGCTGAATACCTTGGTACCCAGGCGCTTGGCCGTGTTCCAACCCGCGGTCGCGGCACGCTTGGCCCCGGTGAACGCCTTCGTACCGAGGCTCTTGGCCGTGTTCCATGCCGTGCTGGCGGCTCCCTTGACCGTACGGTAGGCGCCCGACACCGCCGTCGTCGCGAACTGCTTGGCCTTGCCCGCCCAGCGCGTCGCCGTGGAGGCGATCGCCCGGCCCGCGGCCTTGGCGCCTTTCCACGCTGTGGCGCCCCACCGCTTGGCCCCGTTCCACGCCGACTTGACGGCCGAGGAGACCGCGGAGAACGCCTTACTCGCCACTGCGCCGACGGCCTTGCACAGGTTGGACAGTGACAGCTTGCCCGCCACGCCCTTGGCGAGACTCCACGCCTTGCCACCCAGCTTCTTAGCATGGTTGAACGCGGCCGTGGCCAGCCCTTTGACCTTGCCGACGGCCGCGGCCCCGAAACCCTTGACCGCGCCCCATGCCTTGCCCCCCATGGCCTTGGCGCCGTTCCAGATCTTGGAGCCCACCGACTTGGCGCCGCTCCACGCCTTGGAGCCAAGGCTCTTGGCCGTGTTCCACACGCTGGAGCCGGCGGACTTGGCCTTGTTCCACAGGCCGGCGCCAGCGGACTTGGCGGTGTTCCACACCGAAGTGCCCAGACTCTTGGCCGTGTTCCACGCCGAGGTGCCCAGTCCTTTGACCGTGTTCGCCAGGGCGGAACCGGCCGACTTGGCCTTGTTCCAGATGCTGGAGCCCGCCGACTTGGCTTTGTTCCAGGCCGCCGCACCCAGGCTCTTAGCCGTGTTCCACGCCGAGGTGCCCAGGCTGCGGATCGCACCGATAGCCTTCTGCGCCAGCTTCTTGGCCCAGTCCAGCGGGTTCCACCGCTGCACGGACACCGCCGGTGCAACAACCGGCGCAGCCTGCTGCAGGCGCTGAACCGGCGCACCCTCCTCGACGGAGTCCGACTCATCCTCCTTGCCCGGCCCACAGCCGCCACAGCGACCATCGCAGCCGCAGCCCCGCTGGAGGTTCAACACGGGCTCGGCGAGGCGCTGGATGGAGGCCGGCTCAGGCTCCGACTCCGTAGCGGCGCACGTTCCCCCGCAGTCGCACCCGCAACTGCGCCGCTGGACGGTAGTGCTGGGCGTCACGGCGTCGTCGAGCGACGGGACGCCTACCTGGGCTTGATGATCGGCGACCGGGAGAGCCGCGCCCGGCGGCAAGCCTGCTCCCGCGATCGCTGTCCCTGAGCGGGCCGAGACAGCCGCCCGGACCAGGTGAAAGTGCGGTGCAGCCGCTGGCGACGGCGCGCGCTCGGGCCGTCGACGGCCGCCACCGCGGCCAGCGAGCAGCTGGGCCACCGCGGCGTTGCCCGCACTCGTCTGGAGGTGCTGAACGGCATCCGGGGTCAGGGCCTGGGTACCTCTCCTGGCCAGTGCCAGGCCGACGGCCTGCTCGACGGTACGATCTCGGGACCGTCGGCGTGACGGGGTGACCGCGGTACGGTCACCGCCAGGCGGTCCGGATCCCACCCGGGTCGCTCCCATCGCGCACCCTTACTGTCGACAGCGGGAGGGGTGATGGCGCCTCATGCTGGGGCTGCTTCCTCCTCGCCCGCCTGGCGCTGCACGGCCGGCCCAGACGGGGAGACCTGCAGCTCCCGGGCGTCGTCCACGTCGTGGCTGTGAGTTCGCATCGCGTCTCCTCGGCAGGTGCCTGCACCCCGACCTTCACACACCCCGACCTTCGCACCGACGTCCCAAGGGCGACCAGCCTCCGCCGCACCGCTCACCGGGCAGCGATCGGTGCCCGATCGGGCAGTAGGCAGTCCGGGCACACCAGCAGACTCCGCTGGTACAACGTCGCGGTCTATCTCGCGGTGAAGGCGTGACACCGACCGTTGATCCGGTTCGGTGCGATCCGGTACCGGCTCCACCCGTTCTCGGTGAGCACCCGGGTAGAGCCCACCGATGTCCTGGACGGCCAGGAAGGCCCGCACGTCGTCGCGCGCCAGCAGCGCCGGATCGACCGGGTCGACTCGCCCCGCAAGGTCGTGTTCGTGACTCATGAGCGATCACCCCTCGGTGTGGCCGGACGCACAGTAGCGCCCCATCCGGTAGACCGATGATCGGTCACGGCGCACGCTCATAGCCTCGATGGTGGAGGGAGTGGTCCGGACGTGAGCCAGCACACGCAGGACGGCCTGGAGCCGATGGACGGCGTTCGTGCGCGTGCGAGCATGAACGCACTTATCTGAAGCACGGGAGGAGGAGCGGTGCGACGCCTCAAGCTCATCCGTATCACACGTCCCAAGGGCAGCACCATCGTCGTAGCCAACTGAGAGGACCGCAGCAGTGAGCGTCGACCTATCCGGTTGGCGCCACGGCTGCCGTCAAGGGTTATCGTCCAGGAGAGTACTATCCCACACCGGCCTCCGGGTGTCTGAAATGGCTCGCCCGGACTAACGTCCAGTCCAGTGGGGATATCATGCATCGATACCGCAGCCATACCTGTGGTGAGTTGTCCACCGAACACGTAGGTTCTCGTGTGCGGCTCTCCGGGTGGCTGCACAATCGCCGAGATCACGGCGGTCTGTTGTTCATCGACCTGCGTGATCATTATGGGATTGTCCAACTCGTCGTGCGAGCCGAATCAGCGGGCGCTTCGACGCTGGCTCGCACACCGAAAGAGACTGTTATTCGCGTCGATGGTGTGGTGTTGCAGCGTGCTCCGGACAACGTCAACCCCGACATGGCGACCGGTGGGGTCGAGGTCGAAGTCGCGGGAGTTGAATTACTCGGCCCGTGCGGCGAACTACCCTTCACGGTATTCCCCGAGGAGCATGTCTCCGAGGAGAAGCGCTTAACTCATCGCTTCCTCGACCTGCGTCGGCAACGCCCTCATCGTAACATCGTGCTACGGTCGAAGATAATCGGAAGCCTGCGCCAGAAGATGACGGCTCTAGGATTCAATGAATTCCAGACGCCGATCCTCACCAGTTCCAGCCCGGAAGGTGCCCGTGACTTCCTCGTACCCTCCCGGTTGCATCCCGGCAAGTTCTTCGCGCTCCCGCAGGCCCCGCAGCAATTCAAGCAGCTCCTCATGATCTCGGGATTTGATAGGTACTTTCAGATCGCGCCGTGTTTCCGCGACGAGGACAGTAGGGCGGACCGCTCACCGGGAGAATTCTACCAGCTCGACGTCGAGATGAGCTTCGTCGAGCAGGAGGACGTCTTTTCTGTGATCGAGCAGGTACTCACAGACGTGTTCACCGAATTCGCGTACGGCCGCACGGTCGTCACTCCTTTCCCTCGTATCACGTACAAAGACGCCTTGGCATCCTACGGGACCGACAAGCCTGATCTGAGGGTTTCGCTGCAGCTCTCCGACGTCTCGGACACCTTTGCCTCCAGCTCGTTCCGAGCTTTCGCTGGGAAGCATGTCGCCGCGTTGTCGGTTCCCGACTGCGCCGACCGGCCCCGTTCGTTTTTCGACAAAGCGGAGGAGTTTGCGGTCTCGTGTGGCGCCAAAGGGCTCGCCTGGTTGAAAGTGGCTGACGATGGACAGATCTCCGGACCGATTGCGAAGTTTCTGGACGCCGAGCAGGCGCAACGACTGCTGACCGTGACGAAGACGGCCCCCGGAGGTGCGCTTTTTCTCAACGCCGCTGACCGGGAATCTGATGTCCGCGACGTCATGGCCCCGCTCCGCGTCGAACTCGGTAAGCGAACAGGCAATTTCGAAGAAGGTACGTTCAGGTTCTGCTGGGTCGTGGATTTTCCCATGTATGAGAAAAATGATCAGGGGCACATCGAATTCAGTCACAATCCGTTCTCGATGCCGCAAGGCGGCTTGGATACGCTCGACAAACAGGATCCGCTGGACGTGCTCGCTTGGCAGTATGATATTGTCTGCAACGGCGTGGAGCTATCGTCCGGCGCTATTAGGAACCACCGGCCGGAGATAATGTATCGGGCCTTCGAAATCGCAGGTTATCATCCCGAGGAGGTGCGGTCAAAGTTCGGTGGCATGCTACGGGCTCTGCAACTCGGCGCACCCCCACACGGTGGTATCGCGCCAGGCATCGACCGGATCGTGATGCTGATCAGTGGTGAGCCCAATATCCGTGAGACCATCGCGTTTCCCTTGAATCAGAACGCCCAGGACCTCATGATGGGTGCACCGAACGAGGTACCGGCCGAGTTGCTCGCCGACGTGCACGTCAGGATCTCACCTCCGGGACGCGGGGACCGTGGACGATGAGGCTATGGATACCCCCGTACCTGTCCATTCGGCATATGGCTGATCGGGTACGCCTGGGCATCATGCCCCCGTTGGCGTGGGACGTTGAGCAGCCACCGAGCTTTCTGGTGCCACTGCTGGCGGAGCTGTCGAGACCGACGGACCACGATGCGGCGGTGGAGTCCGCCATACGGCACTCCGGATGGAATCGGTCGGAAGCAGAAACGCTTATCGAAGATCTCCACAGCGCGGGTGTGCTGGTCCCCGCGTGGGACCGGAGCGACCGATACGACCGCCACCAGCTCTACTATCGGATGCTCGGCGTTGATGGCCATGCCCAGGACAAACTCGCCAGAGTGACGGTCGGTCTCATAGGGATGGGTGGCATAGGCACGCACCTGGCGGTTCACCTTGCTGCCGCGGGGGTCGGTGCTCTTGTGATCACCGATGGCGACGTCGTCGAACTGAGCAACTTGACTCGGCAGACCCTGTTTCGGGAAGCAGACGTGGGGCGGTGCAAGGTAGAGGCAGCGGCCGAGCGACTGGGTGAGCTGCGCTCCGATCTCCGAGTCGATGCTATACCACGGGCGTTCGATAGCCCGACACTCGCGGCGGAAGTGGCCGCTCGAGCCGACATCCTGCTTCTCTCGGCCGATCGTCCGGTAGAGGTCCACTCGTGGACCAACACGGCGTGCCTCGCTGCGGAGACGCCGTTCAGCGCCGCCGGTTACATCGAGGGCCACGGATGCATCGGTCCACTGTTGCACGTGCCTGAGACGCCATGTTTTGAGTGCATCCGGCTGTCGGCGCATGCGCTGGCCGACCAGCAGCTCGACCCGGAGTCGGTGGAGGCCGCTACTGCCGAGCTGAACCCCGGCTGGCAGGCACCGAGCTACGGCCCACTGAACGCCCTCGTCGCCGCGATTCAGGCCAACGAAGCGATTCGCTGGCTACTCGGAACACGCACTGCAACGACTGGCAGGAGATTACTGGTCGATTCGCGGACCTACGACGTCACCTGGGAGGATTTTGAGGTCAGCGGCGAGTGCAACGCATGTGGACGTACGGCGTCGGATACGCCGGTGTGGCACCGGATCGCGTTGCAGTACCAGGAGGAGCGGGACAACCATTCGTTCAACGCCG
>JBOHGM010000055.1:8410-17718 GCA_050699435.1 Pseudonocardiaceae bacterium
GCCGCGGTGTGCTGTATCAACGTTCTTGATCATGTAGTGGATCTCGATGCGGCACTACGCACGTTCGCCAATGTACTCCGGCGCGGTGGGACGTTGGTCGTGTCGGTGCCGCATCCGCTCAAGGATCGTGGTGGTTGGAAGAAGATCCCGCAGGCCGACGACTGGTCCTACCAGAGCTTCGTCGTGGAAGACTACTTCGATGAGGGTCCTTGCAGAAAGGTGCGTGAGGACCGCCACGGTGATATCCGCGTTCGTGGCGTGGTCACCCTGCATCGGACGATCGCCAGTTACGTTAACGCGGTCCTCGATTGCGGTTTGGAGATCACCCGAGTACTCGAGCCGGCTCCCACCGCCGATGTGTCGGAGCATGATCCGGTCATCTACAGCAAGGCGAGCAGAATCCCCTACTTCTTGGTCATAACGGCGAGGAAGCCTCGATGAGGTTCGACAAGCTGTTCCAAGGTGAGGGAGGTGTGGGCGACTTCGTGTTCGACGGTAGTACTGCCGCCGTGTTCGATGACATGTTGGACCGCAGTATCCCCTTCTACCGAGAAATCCAACGAATGGTAGTCGAGTTGGGTGTGCAGTTCATCGAGAAGGGCGGTGGCACCGTCTACGATATCGGATGCTCGACCGGTAACACGCTCCTTGGGTTCATGGCGGCCACACCCGCTGACCGTTCAGTGACCTTCGTGGGGATCGAGCCGTCGGCTCCGATGCGAGATAAGTGCGCCAAAAGGCTCGCTGCGTCCGAACGGGCCAACGCCGCAGAGCTGTGGTCGCAGCCGATCGAAGACCTGGACCGCCTTCCGGACGCCAGTGTCATCGTCATGCTCTACACGCTCCAATTCGTTCGTCCACTGCACCGCAGTGCTGTCCTGGCGATGTGTTTCGAGTCCCTGAAGCCGGGTGGCTGCCTGTTGCTCGGTGAGAAGATCCTCTCGGACAGCTCAACTCTCAGCCGCCTTTACATCGAGCGGTACCACGAGTTCAAGCTACGAAACGGTTATAGCCACACAGAGATCGCCCGCAAACGTGAGGCGCTGGAGAACGTACTCGTTCCCTACCGGGACTCGGAGAACCGCACGGTGCTCGCCGAAGCCGGTTTCAACCCGGTCGATCAGATCTTCCGCTGGTACAACTTCGCGGTCTACCTCGCGGTGAAGGCGTGACACCGACCGTTGATCCGGTTCGGTGCGATGAGCGTGTCTGGGACTCGCGCTACGGCATCCGATCTTTTGGCGCTGCCCGGTGATGGTCGTCAGGCTCGGGTCGCGGCGATCTGGCGGGCCGCCCGGGCCAGGTCGCGGGTATCGCTGCCGGCCGGGCTTCCAGTGCAGCGACCAGCGGCAGCAGCCGTTCTCGTCGCGCGGCGACGGACTGCAGCGTGCTCACCCCGTCGATGGCGTGGCGGGCGAGGGCCAGTCCGCGGGGCTCTCCGGCCCGTACGTGCACCTCGGCGAGGGTGAGTTCAGCCAGGGTGCGACCTCGGCGGTGGTCCTCGCCGTAGGTGCGTATCGCGCTCGCGGCGAATTGTTCCGCGGTGTCGAGCTGGTGCAGGTCCAGCTGAATTCCTGCGGTCGCCCGATCCATGCCCGCATGCTCGAACGCATCCCGGGGCGCCCACCCGTCGCGTGCCTCGGCGAGGGAGCTCTTGGCCTGCTCGGGGTTGTCCATCAGGGCGTAGGCGGTCGCGGAGTTCATTCAGGTTCAGCCGCGCCGTGAGGGTCGGTACTCGGGGGTCGTCGTGATTTCGACGGTATCCCTGGTGTCCAGCGGGTCTAGGGTAGGGCCGCCGGGAGCGGCGCACGGCGCACGCTCGTAGCCTCGATGGTGGAAGGGAGGGTCCGGAAACGTGAGCCAGGAGGCGCAGGGCGGCCTGGACGCTGGGAGGCAGCAGTTGTCGCAGTTGCGCCAGCGAATGGCCGCCATCAAAGCAGAAGTGGCTGCCGAGGTGGAGGCCAAGTGGACCTCGCCGTACCGAAGCCCAGAGGTGTTCGACACGAAGGTGAATGCGCGGCTGGCGGCTCATGAGGAGTATCGGTCTTTGCAGGACCGGGTTCGGGAGGCCGAGGCTGCTCTCGCTGCGGCACCGGGCGCCGCCACCGGGGAGGACTCGGGTGGCTAGCGCCGAGTGCGCCGCGTCACAGTTGGATGTCCGCCGCGCCGTTACGGACTTGTTACCGAACGGTAGACTTGCCTTGTGGAGCTTGCGTACGACCGGTCCGGGGCGGGGCCGCCGCTGGTTCTGCTGCACGGGGTAGGTCACCGGCGGCAGGCCTGGCTACCCGTGCTCGACCGGTTGACCAAGCACCGGGACGTGATCTGCGTCGACCTCCCCGGGTTCGGCGAGTCCCCACCGCTGCCGGACCACCTGCCCTACGAGCTGGACAGCGTGATCACCGTGCTGGCCGAGTTCTTCGACCGGCTGGGGCTGCACCGGCCGCATGTGGCCGGGAACTCGATGGGCGGCTTCGTCTCTCTGGTGCTGGCCCAGCAGGGGCTGGCCCGCAGCGCCACGGCGCTGTCCCCGGCGGGGTTGTGGACCCCGCGCCAGCGGCGCCGGACGCTGATCACGGTGCGGGCCATGCACCGGACCGCACAGCGGGTACATCCGCTGGTTGCGGCTCGCCTGGCCGAGACGGCGGCCGGCCGGGCGCTGCTCGCAGGCATCATCGTGGCCCGTCCGGCCTTGCTGGAGCCGCGGGTGCTGATCGAGGACATCCGGGCGCTGGTCGACGCGGTTGCCTTCGCGCCGACGCTGGCCGCCGGGAAGCGGATCGTCTTCGCAGGCGCGATCCCCGACGTGCCCGTGACGATCGCCTGGGGAACCCGGGACCGGATCATGCGCCGACCCCAGGCCGCTACGGTCACCCGGCTGATCCCGCACGCCCGACTGCTGAGCCTGCCCGGCTGTGGGCACATTCCGATGACCGATGACCCTGCCCTGGTGGCCCACGTCCTGCTCACCGGAAGTGACGAGCGCAGCGTGCGGGAAGGGCTCACCGCCGCGAGGGACGGCGACCCGCCCCCTCTCCCGGAGATGCAGTCCGCCTAGTTGGCGCTCTGGATCAGCGGGTGTCGAGCACGAGGTAGCCCTCGGCGAGCCGGCCGTCCGGCAGCCCGGCGGCCTGCGCCTGCCGGGCCCCCCAGTCGCGAATTCGCTCCTCCAGCGTCGTCATGTGCTTGGTCTGGCTGGCGTGCGCGCGCAGCGCGGCGATCTTGCGATCGATGGTGTCGGTGATGTCCACAAAGTGCTCAGCCCGATCGTTCGGGCTCACCACCCAGACCTCGGGCACGGTGTGGGCCTCGAGACCCTCCTCGGCGAGAAGTTCGGGATGCGCGAACGGGTTGCGCGCGTCGGGGTAGACCGCACACAGCGCGGCTTCTCCCGCGGCGAGGTGGTCGGGGTGGCTGACGTAGAGGTTGCGCAGGTCGCGTTCCGGCGAGGGGATCAACACCCGGTCCGGGCGGGCCCGGCGGATGGCGCGGGCGATGTCGCGGCGCAGGTCGAGGCTCACCGTCAGCCTGCCGTCGGGGTAGCCGAGGAACTCGACATCGGTGACGCCGAGTGTCGCGGCCGCCTTACGTTGCTCGTCGCGCCGGATACCCGCGATCGCCGAGCGGGGCACCTCGTGGTCGAAGCCGCCGGCGTCGCCGTCGGTCACGATGCAGTACGACACCTCGAGACCCTCGTCGGTCCAGGTCGCGATGGTGCCGGCGGATCCGAAGTCCACATCGTCCGGGTGTGCCGTCACTACCAGGACCCGCTGTGTCTGCTCGGCTGTCACTGCACTCTCCTGCTCTGAAGCGTCCGGTGTCATCGGCGAGAACGCGGATGCTTCGGGCAAGCTTCCCGGGCCACTGCTCACTACGTTGTGCTCATCCCCGCCCTCGACGACCGGAGGTAGCGATGCGCATCACGCTTGCCCAGATCGACTCCCGGCCCGGCGAGCTCAGCGCCAACATCGAGCGTGCCGAACGGGCGATCGCCGAGGCGGTCAACGAGGGCACCGATCTGGTGGTCTTTCCGGAACTGTCGCTGTGCGGATACTCGATCGGGGACATCCAGGAGGACATCTCGATCCCCCCGGACGACGAGCGGATGGCGAAACTGGCCAAGGAGGCCAAGGGCGCGGGGGTGCTGCTCGGGTTCGCGGAGGCGCAGGCGCACGGTCTGCACACCTACAACAGCGCCGCCTACTGGGAGAACGGCCGGCTGGTGCACGTGCACCGCAAGCTGTACCTGCCCAACTACGCGACATTCGAGGAGCGCAAACACTTCCTGCCCGGTCAATCGTCCCGGGCCTTCCCCGTCATGGGTGGACGCCACCGCGCGGCCACGCTGGTCTGCAACGACGCTTGGCAACCGCAACTCGCCTTCCTGGCCGCCCAGGACGGGGCGCTGATCCTGCTGGTGCCTGCCTGCAGCGCGCAGAGCATGTTCCCCGAGCGGTACGACTCGCGGACCTACTGGCGCAACATCACCCGGTTCTACGGGCGCATGTTCCAGCTGTACGTGGTGTTTGTGAACCGGGTCGGCACCGAGGGCGCCCTGCGCTTCTGGGGTGGCTCGCACATCGTCGACCCGTGGGGCGAGGTGATCGCGGAGGCCGACGAGGGCAAGGAGCATCTGCTCACCGCCGACATCGACATCTCGCTGGTGCGCCGCCGCCGCCGGGACATCCCGCTGGTGCGGGAGGCCCGGCTCGGGCTGCTGCGCCGGGAGATCGACCGCCTCCTCGAAGAGGGCGGGGACTTGTAGACGTGAGTGGCAATCGGGGCTATAGCACTCAACGCCACTCACGAGCACTCAACGCCACTCACGGGGTCGCGAAGCGGCCGAGCGTGGCGTTGGGGCGCACCCCGCAGAAGTGCCGCTGCCAGATGTCGCAGTAGAGGGCCTCTTCGTCGTTGCGCAGTGCCCAGCTGTCCGGTGGCTGCTGCGCGGCCCCGGAGGTACCGCCGGTCGGGACGGCTTGGTCTGCGGCGAGCGCGGCGAGCACCTCGCCCGCGCCCGAGCCGTCGCCGAACTGCTCCTTGCCGCGCCAGAGCAGGTCGTCGGGCAGCCAGCCGGTGAACGCCTCGCGCAACAGCGCCTTCTCCGGCCGCCCATCGGGGGTCTTCTTCCACTCCGGCGGCAGGGCGAGCGCCGTGCGGACCACCTCGGTGTCCAGGAACGGCTCGCGGGCCTCCAGCCCGAAGTACATCGTGGTCCGGTCGCAGCGCTGCAGGTTGAGGTGGTGCAGTTGCTCCAGGCTGCGCACCAGTTCGGAGTGCAGCGCGTACGGGTTGGCGAACTCCGGAGTGTGCAGGTAGCGGTAGCCGGCGTAGAGCTCGTCGGCGCCCTCGCCGGTGAGCACCACCTTGACCTTCTTGGCTGCCTCGCGGGCCAGCAGCAGGTTGGGCACCGCGCTGCGGACCAGCGCCGGGTCGTAGTGCTCGATCACCTCGACCGCGTTGTCCAGCTCCTCGCCGATGGACTCGTCGGTGGCGACGACCTCGTGGTGGTTGCTGCCGATGTGCTCGGCGACCCTTCGCGCGGCCAGCAGGTCGGCACTGCTCTTGGTGCCGACCGCGAAGGTCGGCAGCACCTCGCCGCGGCGCCGCGCGTGCTCGGCGGCGATCGCGGCGACGATCCCCGAGTCCAGCCCGCCGGAGAGGAACACGCCCACTCCGACGTCGCTCATCATCCGCCGCCGCACGGACCGCACCATCGCGTCTCTGATCTTCTCGAGTACGCCGTCGTCCCAGGTCGGGTGCTGGGCCCGGCGCGCGGGACGCACTCCCACCGGCACCGAGTCGGCATAGCGCACGATGCCGGTGGCCGGCGTCCACAGGCAGCCGGGCGGGAAGGACGCCACCTGCGGGCGGTCCTCGCTGTCGAAGGCGCGCAGTTCGCTGGCGAACATGGTGGCGTCCGCGCCGTCGATCCAGTACAGCGGCTTGACGCCCATCGGGTCGCGGGCGACCAGCCCGTCCCCGGTGGCGGTGACCATGGCCAGCGCGAACATGCCGGTGAGCTCGGCCACCGACGCCGGTCCGTCCCGCATCACCAGGTGCAGCGCCGCCTCGGTGTCCGACCGGGTCTGCAGGATCCTGGGCGGCAGCCTGGCGCTGAGATCCTCGTGGTTGTAGATCTCGCCGTTGCCGACGATCCACGCCGTGCCGTCACCGTTGGGCAGCGGCTGCCTGCCGTGGCTGACGTCGACGATGGACAGCCGCTGATGACCCAGCCAGGCCGAGTCGAGCGACAGCTCACCGGTGTCATCGGGCCCCCGGTGCTGTACGCGGTTGAGCATCCGCACGCACTTGTCGATATCGACCGCACCGAAGGCCGCGACGATTCCACACACGTGTCATCACCCTCCACGGCCAGTGAACCCTAAGCGCAGGTCGGCGACCACCTGATGGAGAGCCGTCTCACTCCCTGAGCGGGCCCCCGTCTTCCTCGACCCGCACCGCGAGCAGTGCGATGTCGTCGTATGGCGGTGCTCCGCTGAGCAACTCGTCGCACAGCTGGTCCAGCGGGAGCCCGGCCAGCGCCGCGCACCGCTCGACGACGTCGTCATCGGGACGGCCGCCACGCCGTTCGGTGAGCCCGTCGGTGTAGAGCAGCAGGGTGCTGCCGGGCGGAAGCGGCACCTCCATGCAGCGCCTGCCGGTATCCGGCTGGGTGCCGAGCACCAGGCCCTGGGCCTCGGTGAGCAGCCGGCCGGCGCCGCCGGAGTCCACCAGCAGCGGTGGTGGGTGCCCGGCGTTGGCCCAGCACAGCAGGCACTGCGACCCGGTCTGCCGGATTCGGCCGTACAGCAGCGTGGTGAAGCTGGTGACCTGCAGACCGGTGGCCAGCCGATCCAGCCGGGCCACCACGTCGTCGGGGGTGCTGCCGGTGTCCACGGCCAGGGCGCGCAGCATGCTGCGTAGCTGCCCCATGCTGGCTGCGGCCGCCATGTCGTGCCCGACCACGTCGCCGATCACGACCGCGAGGTCTCCGCCGGGCAGCAGGAACGCGTCGTACCAATCGCCGCCCACTTCGGCGTCCTGGCCCGCCGGGCGATAGCAGGCGGCCAGTTGCAGGCCGGGCACCTCGGGTGGGTCGGTGAGCATACTGCGCTGCAGCGCCAGCGCATGTTCCCTGCTGCGCTGGTAGGCCACCCCGTGGCCGATCGCCACGCTGGCCCGCAGCCCGATCTGCTGCAGCAGCGTCAGGTCATCCTCGGTGTAGCCCGCTCGGCCGCGGAAAGCGATGAACGCCACGACGGCCAGCACCAGCCCGCCCGTGATCACCGGCACGGTGACGACGGTGTGCACCCCGGCCGAGCGCCACAGCTGCGCCACCCCGACGTCGTCGGCCCACTCCGGCAGGTCGTCCGGGTCGACTGTGGTGCGCACCGGGCGGCCCGCGATGACCGCGTCGGTTACCACGTCCTCGCCCGGCCAGACCAGACCCTCCTGCGGGGTCGTCGGCAGGGTGACACCGAGGACGCCTGCTGCGCTGACCCGCGCGGTGCGCACCGGCTGGGCGGGCCGTCGGTCGGCAGGCAGGGGCTCGTCGAGCAGGTCCACGGTGCACACGTCGGCCAGGGTGGGGACCACCGAGCGGGCCAGTGCGTCCAGCTCGGTCTGGGGGTCGAGGCTGCGGCTCACGGCCGCGGTCGCCCTGGCCACCGCCTCCTGCCGTTCGGCGCGTGCCTCAACCGACTGCCGGGCCAGGACCTGCGCGGTGACGTCGACGGCGACGACGAGCACACCATAGGGCGCCCCGGCGTCGGTGGTGATGACCGAACAGGACAGGTCGACGTAACGCTGCTCGCGGCCGTCCCCGGCCGGTCGGCCCTGCTCGGCGGCGCGGTAGGTCTGCCCGGTCGCCAGCACCTGGTCCAGCACCTCGAAGAACCCCTGGGCGGCCAGCTCGGGGAACGCCTCCCGGCCCGGTATCCCCACCGGGGCATTCCCGAAGACTTCCTGGTAGGGCGGGTTGAGGTACTCGACGACATGGTCTGGCCCGCGGGTCACCCCGACCGCCACCGGAGCGGTGTCGAACGCATCCAGCAGCCGATTGTGGTGGTCCAGGCCCTGGTATGAGTCCAGTTCGCTGGTCACCGAGTGGGCGAGCGCATCCAACGCGACCCGGTCCCGGTCGGACCAGGTCCGCGGTTGCGGCTCGACTACGCAGAGGCTGCCGATCACCCGGCCACCGCTGTCCCGGATCGGGGTCCCGGCGTAGGCGACCAGCCCGAACCGGGCGCAGGCCGGGTGCGAGGCGTACCGGGGATCGGCGCGGGCATCGTCGATCAGCAACGGCGTGCCCTGCGCGACGACTATCGGGCACAGCGTGGCCTCCAGGGACACCGCACGGCAGGTCGCAGGCAGCTCGCCCACGCCGTAGGTGCCCGCGGTGAACTGGGTGTCCCCGACGAGGCTCACCACGGCGACCGGGCTGCCGAGCACGGTAGCGGTCAGCTTGGCAAGCCGGTCACAAGCGGCACGCGACGCCGTACGCAGGTCCCGAACCTCGCGTACGGCAGCCGGCCGTTCGGGATCGGCCAGCACGTCGTCCGCGTTCAGCACGCCAATGACACTAGAGGCGACCGGCAGGTGGGCCAATCACCTGGATGCCGGGTTGACCGCGTTCTGGATGCCGCCGCGTTCTGGATGCCGCCGCGCGCGCCTACTGCATCCAGAACGCAGTGAGATCAGATGATGACGGTGTGTGATACGGCGAGGTGGCCGCGTGCGAAGCCCTCCACCCGCAGTCGCTGGCCCGCGCTCACCCCGGGCACGGTGACCGTCTCCGGTACGGCGCCGAGGTCGATCGAGGCGCGCGGCCGCCCCGCTACGACCAGATCAGCGCGGTCCACTCCGGTCCCTTCGATCGTGGCGGTGAGGGTGCCCGCCGCGTCCAACGCGGTGGTGTCCAGTGTGGTGCTGACGCCGAGCCGGTGCACCGGCAGGCCGGCCAGTAACTGCGCGGCGCGCTCGAGCAGGTCGGTGTTGCCCGCCAGCAGATCATCCCGGGTCATCAGGTGCCGGTGGTCGGGCGTCACGCCGAGGTCCTCGACCGGGGTGCCGGCCCGGGCGCCGACGCGCAGCGTCCGGCGGATCGAGACCCGCATGTTCGCGCCCTGCGGCAGCTCCTGGTAGGGCGAGTCGGGATCCGGGGTGGGACGCTGCATCAGCGCCGCGAGCAACCCGTGCGTCCAGACGTTCGCACCGCCCGCGCCGGTGTTGTCGTCGACCCCGAGGATGGGCCCGATCCCGTGGTCGGCCCAGCCGGCGGCGAAGATGTCGGTGGCCGAGTAACA
>JBOHGM010000055.1:17818-23681 GCA_050699435.1 Pseudonocardiaceae bacterium
TCGCGCAGCTCGTGGGCCGTGCCGTCGGTGCCCAGGTAGCTCACGCTCACCCAGTCCTCGTCCGGGGGAAGCTGGATGATCAGCGGGCGCAACGTGAGGGACTCCAGCCCACGGGCCAGGCTCGCGGCGGTATTGCTGCCCGCGAACCGCAGGCCGTTCAGCTCGACGGCCCGGGCGATCGGGACCCCGTTCCAGTGCGTCACCTCGGCACCGGGGCCGAACCCGGGTGCCGAGTACCCGGTGACCAGCCGGGTCACCAGGTAGTGCTCCGTACCGTCGGCGTCGTGGCACAGTTCCAGCTGGAACGGCAGGTAGGCGACCTTGCCTGCGAACGGGGCCGGCAGCAGGTAGTTGGTGTGCAGGTCCCGCACGGAGTGGAAGGTGCTGCACAGCTCCCGGTGAAAGATCCACTCCGGGCCCATCGTGGTATCGGTCTGGCGCTGCAGCCGGGCCCGCAGTACCCGCAGCCGCTGCACCGGGTTGACCGCGTGCATGGCCACCTTGAGCGGGAGGTGCACGTAGTTCTGCTCCAGGAGCAGCAGTGCCTGATCGACCAGCAGCCTGCGCTGGGCCAGCGTCAGGGCGCGGGCGGCGGACAAGAAGTCGGAAAGGCGGCTCGACGCGGCCAGCACGGGGTTCGCCGCTGGTTCGGGCATCGACTGGACCGCCGTGGACGCCTGGCTCATCGTGACTCCTCGGATTCGATGAAAGGTCCTCTCACCGGGGAGGAGGCCCGCACGGATGATTCGGATACCGTCGAGCTCGACAAAGGAGCTGCCTCGGACCCGACAGCCCTGCTGTTGGGTCCGGCGCACCCAGGGCCGTACCGGGCTGTTCGAACGCCGTTCTATTGCCGGTGGAGTTTAGGATCGCGGACGGTGTCGGGCTACCAGGGGAGGGTGACGTGTCGGCTCGGTGGGCGGCGGCTCTCGGTGGTGCGGTGAGTTTCGTGGTGGCCGGTGTCGCGGGGGTGCTCGGCAACCAGATCACGAAAGACGCGGGGTGGGCGTGGTTCGCCTTTGCCGCGGTGCTGGTGTTCGGCGCGTTGGTCACCGGGTGGGCGGCGCATCGCGCGGCGGCCTCCGGCGATTCTTCCCGCCGCGACGGCGGGGGGCGGCATATCGGTAATGTCACCGTGGGCGACGTATCGGCGGGCAAGGGTGGCCAGGCAGTGGGTGTCAACTACGGCACCATGAGTCAGACGCACCACGACGAGGACCCGTGATCAGGAAAACCCCCCAGATCCCGAACGTCTCGGCGGGCGACCGCGGCCAGGCGGTCGGCGCCAACTACGGCACCGTGCAGCAGCAGTATTTCCACGGGGATTTCCGGCGGCTGCGTGATGTGACGATCGACCTGGACCCGTTGCCCGGGGATATGCGGCTGGTCGACCCGGCCGACCCGGACAATCCGCTGGGCTGTTTCATCGGCCGCGGGTGGCTCATCAAGCGGATCGACGAGTTCATTGCCGAGTGTGTGGAGCGCCGCATCGGTGGATATGTGCTGGTGGAAGCCGAAGCCGGGATGGGGAAGTCCGCGCTGGCGACCTATCTGGCCTTCACCCGCCCCTGGCCGACGCATGTGACCCGGCTGCCGGGCGGCACTTCCCCGGAGGGGGCGCGGGCCAATCTGGTCGCGCAGATGATCGCCCGCTGGAAGCTGTCCGACGCGGCGCCCGGCGGGGTGCTCCCGGCCGGGTACGACACCACGGCGTGGCTGTACCAGCAACTGTGCGCGGCGGCCCGGCGCCGGAACGAGACCGCGCCGGGGGAGCCGGTGGTGCTGCTGGTGGACGGGCTCGACGAGGCCCCGCCCGCGGCCCTACCACAGCTACCGCTCGGGCTGCCGGAGCGGTTGCCGCCGGGCACTGTCGTGGTGGCGACGACCCGGCCAGGCACCCGGCTGCCCGTCGGGATGCGGGTGGAGCGCATCGACGTCGAGAGCCGGCTCAACCTGGACGACCTGCTGGCCTATCTACGGCGGAGCACCACCGGTGACCCTCAGCTCGCGCAGGCGCTGGCCACGGCCGGGATGGACCGGGACAAGTTCTGTCACACGCTGCTCGCCTCCGCGGGGGACGACCGGGCTGTGCTGGTCTGGGAGCTGAACCGGGGTGGTGGCGCCGAGCGGCGTGGCGGGTGACGACCTCTGCCATCCGGTGTCGAAGTATCGCTACAGTTCGTGAATGACCAATAACGGGCATGGGGGCTACTGCCCGCGGTGCGGGGCCCAGCTTCGTCGGGATCAGCCGATGGGCGCGGTCTGCGATCCGTGCGGCAGAGCCGGGCCGGACCCGCTGCCACTGGAGTTCTACCTTCCGGAGGCGGTGCAGGCCGCGCTGCTGGAGTACGACTTCGGGAGGTTCTTGCGCCGGGTTCGCGGCTACAAACAGTGGAGCCAGGAGACCCTCGGCGGCGTCCTCGACCTGACTCAGGGCCGGATCTCCGCGATCGAGGGCGGCGGCTCACTGTACGACATCCGGATCATCGCCAGGATGCATCAGCGCCTGGGCATTCCGGCTCCGCTGCTCGGGTTCGGAGATCCGGCTACCGTGGTCGGTGGGGGGATCGCCGGGCGGAAGGGTAGTTGGATGGAACGCCGGGACTTCGTGCAGCACGTCGCCACCCTCGCGCTCGGTGCGGCGGGCGGCACCGCGCTGGACATCGACCGCCTGGTGGCGCTGCTCTACCCGGACACCGACGTCACCGGCACCCGCCGGATCAGCGTCGCCGACGTCGAGGCCCTCGAACACGCCACCGCCGAGTACCAGCGCTGGGACTACACCTACGGCGGCGCGATTGCCCGCGACGCGACCATCGCGCAGCTCCGTGGCGGCCTGCCGCTGTTGCGCGCGGAGCAGGAGCCCGAGGTTCATCGCCGGCTGCAGACCGCTCTGGTCCACCTGGCGCTGCTGGCGGCGTGGATGAGTTTCGACGTCGGCCGGCACGACGCAGCGCGCCGACTGTGGACGGTCGGGCTCAACCTCAGCCGCGACACCAACGACCCGTGGGGCGTCGACCTCACCGGCCACCTCCTCGTCGACATGGCGGAGCAGGCGTTGCACCTGGGCCGCCCCGACGAGGCGGAACGGCTGGTCAAGGTCGGCCTCGCCGCCGACGTCGGGACGCATCCGGTGTCTCCGTCCACCGCAACCATGCTGGCCAGCAGCCTGTCCTGGGCACACGCACTCCGCGGCGACGCCAGGGGCTGCGACCGCGCGATCGGCCAAGCCGAAGACGCGTACACCGCCGTGGATCCGGGCAACGCCGCACCGTGGGCGTCCGTCGACGAGGCAGCGGTAGCGACCTGGCAAGGTCAGGCGTACTACGAGCTGGGTCGCGCCACCGGGGACCGGCGCTGGGCCGACAAGGCTGTGCCCCTGCTGGCCCGGACCCGCACCCGCTCGCGGCCCAGGGCCCGGGCGCTGTATCTGCCCGATCTCGCCGGGGCGCACGCGCTGGCTGGGGACGTCGGTACCGCCGTCACTGTCGGGCACCAGGCCGTCGACACGGCCACCGGGATCTCCTCCCGCCGCACCTACGACCGGCTGCGCGTCCTGAACACCGTGCTGGAGCCGATGCACACCAGCCCCGGCGTCGCCGAACTGCGCGAGCGGCTCGCCCTCGCCGCGTAGCCCGAACAGGCTCTTGCCGGGCGCCATTCGGAGCCGAATGGCAGTTTGACGGCTGGGTCACAGTGCCATTCGGAGCCGAATCGCTACCCCTGGCGTCGTTTATTTCGGACTGCTGGCCGCCTCGGCGACCGCCTCGATCAGGTGGCCGGATTCCTGGATTGTCATCACGACGGTGGTCTTCACCGCGCCGTTGAAGGTCAGCCAGACCGCGGACTTCCTCCGCATGACGATCACGGTGGCGGTCTGGCCTTCCGGGGTATGGAACGGCAGTACCCGCCGGTAGGACTCGATTTCGCTGTGCAGTTCCACTATGTGTTCCTCCCTGCGGTGTGCGCCAGGCACGCTCGGCACCGAGCAGAACGTCCCTGTTCGGTGGTCGGCTCGTGGTGCGGCAGGGGACCACACAGCCGCGCCACGAGCTTGTGTTGATCACACCGGCCGGGGGTGAGCGTCACGAGCTTCCGATCAGATATTCCCGGAGGCAGTGGCGCCCATCGCCATGAGGTGGTAGCGGCCCGGTGCCGCCGGTGATGGCCGGCTGAGCCGCATGGGGCACCGATCGGACCGTGGGTGTCGGTCCGACTTGGCATACTGAGACGCCAGTCGGCCCCCTGCGCCGCTAATGGCCGCTGCCGATAGCGGCCACCCGCCGCATAGCACCACACCAGGATCAGAGCCGGGTGAACGGCTCGGCATAGGCGAAGGTTCCCGTCGTGGGCCGGTACGCGGACAGCGTCCGGACCTGGAAGTAGTCGCCCCATTGCGGGTCTGGCGGCGCGATGCCGTATTGCGAGGACGCTCGGAAGCCGTATCGGTGGTAGTAGCCGGGCTCGCCCAGCAGTGCGACCAGCGGCTCATCGAGTGCGTCGGCGGCGCCGAGCACGGCGTGCATGAGCGCCTGGCCAACGCCGTGGCCCTGCCGGTCGGGCCGCACGGCGAGTGGGCCGAGTCCGAGCGCGGGGCTGCCGTCGACGGTGCCTCGGGTGCACACCACGTGCCCGATCACCCGGTTGTCCACCGGCTCCACGGCGACGAAGGACAGCGCGGGCAGCCAGCCGTCATCGGCTCGGAGTTCGTCGAGCAGGGCGACCTCCGGGGGGAGTTGCTCAGCAGCGTCGGGTCGCGCGAAGGCCAGCCCCACGACCTCCCGGACGGTGCCGACATCGTTTGCCTGTTCCCTGCGTATCAACACCTGTGCAGTCTCCGGCCCCCGGGCAGGCCGGTCACCCGGTTTCCGGCCGGTCGACCACTCGCCGATATGGCCTACTAGCGGGCTGACCACAAACGTTGACTGGGTCGGTGGTGGTGGTGCTGCTGGTGACATGCTGATCGGCTGGTGATCACCAGCCCCAGGAGGATGCGGGGTTGGCGTTCGCGCCCGCGGCGACCGCAGTGCGAGCCCGCACTTGGCTGCGCAGGTGAGGATGGGGGCATGACAGCAGAGCCGACGACGGTGGCGGGCCTGGCGGAGGCGGAACTTGTGGCGCTGGCGGTGCAGCACCGCGATCACGTCGCAGAGGTCGCCCTGCTCGGTCCCGGCAAGGGCAATGCGATGGGTCCGGACTTCTGGCGGGAGCTACCGGTGGTGTTCCGGGTGCTGGACGCCGACCCAGAGGTTCGGGCGGTCGTGCTCACCGGCAGCGGTGAGACCTTCTCCTCCGGGCTGGACCTGCCCGCGATGCTGCCGCGCTGGTCCGAGGTGCTCGAGGTGGGTGCGCTGGCTGGTCCGCGGACCCGCCTGCTGGACGAGATCCGCACCCTGCAGGCCGCCGTGGACAGTGTCGCCACCTGCCGCAAGCCGGTGGTTGCCGCGATCTCGGGATGGTGCATCGGTGCCGGGGTCGACGTCGCAGCCGCTGCGGACGTACGGCTGGCCAGTGCCGACGCCCGGTTCAGCGTGCGGGAGGTCAAGGTCGCCATCGTCGCCGATCTCGGCAGCCTGCAGCGGCTGGCCGGGATCATCGGCGAGGGGCAGCTGCGCGAACTGGCGTTCACCGGCAAGGACATCGACGCCGAGCGGGCGCAGCGGATCGGGCTGGTCAACGATGTCCACCCGGACCCCGCCTCGGTACTGGACGCCGCCCGCGGGCTCGCCGCCGAGATTGCCGAGAACCCGCCGCTGGTGGTGCAGGGCGTGAAGGACGTGCTCGGTGCCGCCCGGGAGGCGCACGTGGTGCAGGGCTTGCGCTACGTCGCCGCATGGAACGCGGCCTTCCTGCCGAGCCAGGA
>JBOHGM010000055.1:23781-25538 GCA_050699435.1 Pseudonocardiaceae bacterium
TCGGGCAGCGGCTCGTCGTCCCACAGCTCGCGCAGCTCCTCCTCGTACTGCGAGATGTCGTAGGAGGAGCAGCCGGCCCCGCCGTAGCCGAGGTAGTTGCCGTCGGAGTCCCGCCGCCCGCCGTTGATCACGGCTTGGATGCCGTGGTGCGTGATCATGCTGCGCAGCCCGGCGGTGATGTTGGCCACCGGATCGGTGATCGAACGATCCGCGAGACTGGGCAGCACGCACGCCCTGAAGGTGACGGGGATGGTCTGCATGAGACCCTGCGAGGGGTTGCCTGCCGCCGCGTTGCGGTCCCAGTCGTTGATCGCGTCGGGATTGCCCGTCGACTCATGCATGATGATCTTCTTGGCGCCCTCGGCGAGGGCCTGGGGCAGGCCCATCAGCCCGAGCGCCTTGGCGATCCAGCCGTCGAGACCGTTGTTGTTGCCTGCCCGGTACGGCTTGCCCAGGCGGTTTCGCAAGGCTTCCTCGTAGGCCGCCTGGGCCGCCGCGCGGGCCGCCGCCTGGTCGGCTCGCTGCACGGCGCGGCCCAGGGCGTGCAGGTCGACGGTGGGGTCGAGGGCGAGGTCGAGGGCGAGGTCGAGCTGCATCACCTCGGGCGCCGGGGACGGCCCGGTCAGCGACATCTGGGTGACACCGTCGATCTCCTCGGACCCGGTCGCGTTGGCCTGCAGCGAATGGCCTGCCACGGCCAGTGCGCCCGCGGCAACGGCGGTGGTCAGCGCACGGCCGCGGAGGACCGGATTGGGCCGGGGGAGACGATGCGAACCGCTTCTGGTGTCCCGAGTAGGTGGGTGGGCGACCTGGGAAGGTCGCCGACGACCGCGGGGGGAGCGGTGACGCGCCAAAGCTGAAGATCCCTTCGCGACGGGAACCGGCGGCGGGCCGGACAGCAGCTGTCCCAGTTCGGGGACGAACCAGGGACGGCGTCGGTCCGCAACCAGATCGTGACCTGCGGCTGGCGGAAGGTATCCGAGGCAGTCAGCGAAGAACCACCGCGGGACGGTTCGGATGCGGCGGGTGAGGCAACTGGCGCGACGAACGGTCGATGCCTGATCGGCTGCACTGCCCGCATCGAGCAGGCTCAGGCGGGTGCGGGGCAGTAAGCCGGCATTCTCCAGGCCCATCGGCCGGTTGTTCGGTTCGGCCCGCCGGGTGATCGTCGCTCTGCCCGGTGCGGTGGCCACGTGGACCGCGATTCGGCTCCGAACAGCGGTCTCCAAGCGCCCCACAACCGCGATTCGGCTCCGAATAGCTGTCCGGCCTCGTCCCAGACTGCGATTCGGCTCCGAATGGCAGTCCAACCTCGCTCCAGACTGCGATTCGGCTCCGAATGGCGCTCGGCGCTGAGCGGGGCGTTCAGGCGCCGCATCGTTCCACGGCTCGCTACCTGGCGTCACGAGTTTTCAACACAATCAGTGATCTTGACGTGACCCCCGGATAAGGTGATCCTGGCCGAGCTGTACCGGGGCCCGCGGCACAGCCAGCTCGTCGACTCCTGGGGTCGCGCCTGCTCAGCCGACCGGCGCTGAATCAGTGGAAGCGGCCAGGGCGGGATCGGCGAGCGCGGCGATCGCCATTCGACGCAGCAATGCGGCCACCTGCGACGGGTCGGAACCGCCAGCGCTGTGCGGAGTGGAGTTGAGCAGCCCGAAGGCGCCATGTGCGGCGATCCGCGCAGCCTCGGTCGGCAGCGCCGGGGTGAGCCTGCGCAGGGTGTCCACCCAGATCTCCAGATACGCCCGCTGCAG
>JBOHGM010000055.1:25638-33120 GCA_050699435.1 Pseudonocardiaceae bacterium
GGCGGCAGGAGGAGAGGATGGAGGCTCCGGCCAGCGTCACCGGCCCGGCACCAGAGGCCGCAGCCGCCATGGCGCGCAACGCCGAAGCGCACGCCGCGCTGGTGTCAGACCTGCGTGAGCGGCTGGCGAAGGCTCGCCTCGGCGGACCGCCCCGGGCCCGGGCCAGGCACGTCGAACGCGGCAAAATGCTGCCCCGCGACCGCGTCGACTCACTGGTCGACCCGTCGAGCCCATTCCTGGAGCTCTCCCCGCTCGCGGCCACCGGAATGTATCGCGACGAGGCACCTGCGGCCGGGATCATCACCGGGGTCGGGCGGGTCTGCGGCCGGGAATGCGTGATCGTCGCCAACGACGCCACCGTCAAGGGTGGCACCTACTTCCCGATGACGGTCAAGAAGCACCTGCGCGCTCAGGAAGTGGCGCTGCACAATCGGCTGCCCTGCCTGTATCTGGTCGACTCCGGCGGCGCCTACCTGCCCGAGCAGGACCAGGTGTTCCCCGACCGGGAACACTTCGGCCGGATCTTCTACCACCAGGCGACGATGTCCGCCCGCGGCATCCCGCAGATCGCCGCGGTACTCGGCTCCTGCACCGCGGGTGGTGCCTACGTGCCCGCGATGAGCGACGAGGCGGTGATCGTCCGCAACCAGGGGACGATCTTCCTCGGCGGCCCGCCGCTGGTGCGGGCAGCCACCGGTGAGGAGGTCAGCGCCGAGGAACTCGGCGGTGGCGAGCTGCATTCTCGGATCTCCGGCGTCACCGATCACCTCGCCGCGGACGACGCGCACGCGCTGCAGATCGTCCGCGCCATCGTGGCCACCCTGGGCCCCCGCCCGCCCCGCCCGTGGGAGGTACTGCCCACAGAGGAGCCCGCGCAAGACCCCGCGGGGATCTACGGCCTGGTGCCCACCGACTCCCGCATTCCCTACGACGTGCGGGAGGTGGTTTCCCGGATCGTCGACGGCAGCCGTTTTCACGAGTTCAAGGCCGAGTACGGCGCCACCTTGGTCACCGGCTTCGCCCGTATTCATGGCCACCCGGTGGGCATCGTCGCCAATAACGGAATCCTGTTCAGCGAGTCGGCGCTCAAGGGAACTCATTTCATCGAACTGTGCGACCAGCGCGGCATCCCCCTGGTGTTCCTGCAGAACATCTCCGGATTCATGGTGGGCCGGGATTACGAGGCAGGCGGTATCGCCAAGAACGGCGCCAAGATGGTCACCGCCGTAGCCACCACCCGGGTGCCCAAGTTGACCGTCATCATCGGCGGCTCCTTCGGCGCTGGGAACTACTCGATGTGCGGGCGGGCGTATTCGCCCCGGTTCCTGTTCATGTGGCCCAATGCGCGGATCTCGGTGATGGGTGGGGAGCAGGCCGCCACCGTGCTCGCCGCCGTCCGCCGTGCGGATGATCCGGAGCCCGAGGTGGCCTTCAGGGACCGCATCCGTGCCCAGTACGAGCACCAGGGCCACCCCTACTACTCGACCGCCCGGCTGTGGGACGACGGCGTGATCGACCCGGCGGACACCCGGATGGTGCTCGGGCTCGCCCTATCGGCCGCCGCCAACGCACCGCTGGAGCCCCCGGGTTTCGGCGTCTTCCGGATGTGAGCAGGTGATAATGGCTCAGCCCAGCTCGTGCATGTTCGAGTCAGTCCTGGTGGCCAACCGTGGCGAGATCGCGGTCCGGGTGATCCGGACCTTGCGGGCCATGGGGATCCGCGCGGTGGCCGTCTACAGCGACGCCGACGCCGCCGCCCGGCACGTCGCGGAGGCCGACATCGCCGTCCGGCTCGGCCCGGCCCCCGCCGCGCAGAGCTACCTCTCGATCGAGCGGATTCTGGACGCGGCCGCGCGCACCGATGCCCAGGCCGTGCACCCCGGTTACGGGTTTCTGTCCGAGAACCCCGCCTTCGCCAGGGCCTGCGCGCAGGCCGGTCTGATCTTCGTGGGCCCGCCTGCGGCGGTCATCGAGGCGATGGGCGACAAGATCCGGGCCAAGCAGACGGTGGCCACCGCGGGTGTCCCGGTGGTGCCGGGCAGCCACAGCGCGGGGTTCGACGACGCGGGGTTCGACGACCCGGCGTTGACGGCTGCGGCCGGCCGCGTCGGCTTTCCCGTGCTGCTTAAGCCATCCGCGGGCGGTGGTGGCAAGGGTATGCGGGTGGTGCGGTCGGCCGCTGATCTGCCCGACGCGATCGCCGCCGCCCGGCGGGAGGCCCGCAGCGCCTGTGGTGACGACACCCTGCTCGTCGAGCGTTTGGTCGCGAACCCTCGGCATATCGAGATCCAGGTGCTGGCCGACGCGCAGGGCGGGGTGGTGCACCTCGGCGAGCGGGAGTGCAGCCTGCAGCGGCGGCACCAGAAGATCGTTGAGGAGGCACCCTCGGTGCTGCTGGACGCGACCACCCGGGCCCGGATGGGGGAGTCCGCGGTGGCCGTCGCGAAGGCCGTCGGCTATGTCGGCGCGGGCACCGTGGAGTTCATCGTCGACGGTGGCAGTGCCGTTTCTGGAGACCCCGAGTTCTTCTTCCTGGAGATGAACACCCGGCTGCAGGTCGAGCACCCGGTCACCGAACTGATCACCGGGCTCGACCTCGTCGAACTGCAACTGCGGGTGGCCGCCGGGGAGCCGCTGCCGCTGTCCCAGGACGACATCGCGTTCGACGGCCACGCTGTCCAGGCGCGGATCTACGCCGAAGACCCAGCCCGGGGCTTCCTGCCCACCGGCGGTCCGGTGCTGCACCTGGCCGAGCCCACCGGGCCGGGCGTTCGGGTGGACTCCGGGCTGGTGGCGGGCGGCGCCGTCGGCAGTGACTACGACCCGATGCTGGCCAAGGTCATCGCGCACGGCCCGGACCGGGATACTGCGCTGCGCCGCCTGGACGCCGCGCTCGGGCAGACCAGCATCCTGGGCCTGCGCACCAACACGGCGTTCCTGCGCGCGCTGCTGGCTGATCCCGACGTCGCCGCCGGCCGGCTGGACACCGGGCTGGTGGAGCGCAGGGTGGGCGACTGGGTCCGCGAGGAACTGCCGGACGATGTGCTCGCTGCGGGCGGGCTGCTCGCCTTGCTGGCGCTGGAGCCGTCCGGGCCGGTGGTGGATCCGTTCGCGCTGCCCGGCGGCTGGCGGATCGGCGAACCCGCCTGGACCCGATGGCGGGTGCTGGCCGATGGACACGACCCGGTCGAGGTGCGCGCCCGGGGCCGAGCGCGCGCGGCTCACGTCGCCGTGGGCGAGAGCGAGCCGGTCCCCGCTGCCGCCCGGTGGGACGGCCCCGCCCCGGTGGTCCCGGGCCCGGTGGTCCCGGGCTTGGTGGTCGCGGGCCCGGTGGTCCCCGGCTTGGTGGTCGCGGGCCCGGTGGTCCCCGGCTTGGTGGTCACTGTGAACGGAACCACCCGCCGCTACAGCTACGCCCGGGACGGCGCTGTGGTGTGGCTCGGCCGGGACGGGCACAGCTGGGCATTGCGTGAGCAAGCCCCGCTCGACGCCGTCTGGCGCGTCGATCAGGGCAGTGGCGGGCCGGTGCTCGCGCCGATGCCCGGCACCGTCACCGTCGTCGACGTGGTGGAGAGCCAGCGGGTCAGTGCGGGTACCCGGCTGCTCGTGGTTGAGGCGATGAAGATGGAGCACGCGCTCATCGCGCCGGTCGACGGGGTGGTGCGCGAGCTGCGGGCACACCCCGGTAGCACCGTCGAGCGCGACGCCGTCCTGCTCACCCTGGTGAGTGCATAACAGTATTATAACACTGTTATGTACTCACTAGGCCGACGGAGGAGGCCACATGTTCGTGGAGCTGAGTGAGGAGCACGCGGCTTTGCGTGCCACGGTGGAGGACTTCGCCCGCAAGGAGGTCGCCCCGGTCATCGGGGAGCTCTACGAACGCGCGGAGTTCCCCTATGCGCTGGTCGCCAAGATGGGCGCGATGGGGCTGTTCGGGCTGCCGTTCCCCGAGGAGTACGGCGGCATGGGCGGTGACTACTTCGCGCTCTGCCTCGTACTGGAGGAACTGGCCCGGGTCGACTCCTCGGTGGCGATCACCTTGGAGGCCGGGGTGTCGCTGGGCGCGATGCCCATCTACCGCTTCGGCACCGAGGAGCAGCAGCAGCGCTGGCTCCCGCAGCTGTGCGCAGGGGAGAAGCTGGGTGCCTTCGGGCTCACCGAACCCGGCGGCGGATCCGACGCCGGCGCCACCCGTACCACCGCGCGCGCCGACGGCGGCGACTGGCTGATCAACGGGTCCAAGGCATTCATCACCAACTCCGGCACCGACATCACCTCCGTGGTCACCATCACCGCGATCACCGGCGTCAACGGAGGTCGCAAGGAGATCTCCACGATCATGATCCCGGCCCGGCATCCGGGTTTCACGGTGTCGGAGAAGTACTCCAAGGTCGGCTGGAGCTGCTCGGACACCCGCGAGCTGTTCTTCGACGACTGCCGGGTGCCGCAGCAGAACCTGCTCGGCGAGCGGGGCCGGGGTTACGCGCAGTTCCTGTCCATCCTCGACGAGGGGCGCATCGCGATCGCCGCGCTCAGCGTCGGCCTGGCCCAGGGCTGCGTCGACGAATGCCTGCGCTACGCGCGCGAGCGCCAGGCTTTCGGCCGTGCGATCGGCAGCTACCAGGCGATTCAGTTCACCATCGCGGACATGGAGGTGCGGGCGCACACCGCCCGGCTGGCCTACTACGCCGCCGCCGGGAAGATGCTGCGCGGTCAGCCGTTCAAGAAGGAGGCCGCGATCGCCAAGCTGGTCTCCTCGAATGCCGCGATGGACAACGCCCGGGACGCCACCCAGATCTTCGGCGGGTACGGCTTCATGAACGAGTACCCGGTCGGCCGCTTCTACCGGGACGCCAAGGTGCTGGAGATCGGCGAGGGCACCAGCGAGGTGCAGCGCATCCTCATCGCCCGCCACCTCGGCGTGGGCTGACCCGCTCGGTGCTCGGCGGGCGGCCGAAACCTCGCCCAGCGGATCGGGGAGCGTGACTACTCGGGCGGTGAAGGACTCCGACCGGCTCCCAGGCCGAGACGGTGCCACCCTCACCGCGACAATGCCGCGAACGCGACATCGGAGTCAGCCTCGACGGCCGCTTCGATCTCGCCCAGCGACATCATGGCGTGGGCGGCTGTCCGGGTGGTGGGCCGCGGCGACGCTCGTCGTTGCCCTACCACCATGACCACTGCCGTCGGCCGTGCTGTCTCGACGACGGCGTGCGCCGCGACCTCGACGCGCCCGACGTCGCCGCGGTCGACGAAGCCGCGGATGAGGCGGACGTGCGGGAGGGCGACGTAGCTCTCGGCGAACGGGTACGTCGCGGTGGAGGCGTCGATCAGGCGTCGCCCGATCTCACCGGAAGTGCTCCGCATGGTCCTGCGCCCACCGCCGGAAGCTGTGGGCCGGGCGCCCGATCAGCTGCTCGATCGTGGTCGTCACACCGCCCCGGTTGCCGATCATCGACGCCCAGGTGTCGAGCGCGGAGTCAGTGGTCTCGGCGTCCCAGCCCCACTCGTCGATCATCTGCGCGCGCGCCTCCGCACGGGGCATCTCCACCCAGCGGACCGAGCGGCCGATCGCCTCGCCGATGATCTCGGCCTGCTCGATCGGCACCAGCCACCGCATGTTGATCTACCACTTCGGGTCACGCGAGGGGTTGCTGGCCGAGGTGGTCGGCGTCGTCGAAGCTCAGCAGCGGGACACCCTCGCGACCTTGACCGACGCCGCGGACGCCGACCCGCGGGAGGTGGCCCTGCGTTTCTGGTCCCTCGTCGTCGGGCCCGCGCTGCGGTACGGGCCGCTGTTCTTCGAGCTCTCGGCGCACACGATGCAGGCGCAGCCGCACGCGGAAGCGCTGCGGGCGGCGCTGGTCGGGCCCTGGCTCGACCCGCTGACCCGGCTGATGGCCCACGCCGGGCACGACCCGGCCTCGGCCCGGGTGCACGCCCGCATCGGGCTCGCCGTCGCGCGGGGCCTGCTCCACGACGTGCTCGTCACCGGCGACGTCGAGGCCGCGAACGCGGCGATGACGTCGTTCGTCGACCTGCTGCTGGGCGAGAGGCTACTCGACCGCGCACCCCGCGGGTCCTGGCGATGCAGCCCGCGCGGTGAACAGGATGTCACCATGAAGGTTCTGATCCTGACATTGGGTACGCGCGGGGATGTGCAACCGTTCGTCGCACTTGCCACCGCGCTCCTGCGGACCGGGCACCACGCCGTGGTGGCGGCCCCGTCGCGGTTCGCCGAGTTCGTGGGTGGGCATGGTGTGCCGTTCGCCGCGCTGGACGACGGGCCGCTGCGGTTGATGGATACCGGCTCGACGGTCGCCGATGTGGCGGCGGGAGGCGCACGGTCGCGGCTGGCGCTTGCCACAAAGCTGCCCGCGATGTTCACCCAGGTCCTGGAGGACTGTTGGACGGCGGCGACGGGCGCGGGTGCAGGTGCCGACGTGGTGGTGCACAACGGTCAGGTCATCGGCGGTCACCACATCGCGGAGAAGCTGGGGGTGCCCGCGGTTCTGGCGCTGCCGCTGCCGATGTACGTACCGACCCGGGAGTTCCCGTGGCCTGGGCAGGAGTTTCCTGCACGGATGCCCGCCGCGCTGAATCGGGCGACGTTCCTGGGCATGAAGGGCCCCGCGGTGATGTTCGGGCGCACCGTCGACCGGTGGCGCAAGAGCACGCTGGGGCTGCCGCGCCGCCGCGGGCGCCACGACCCCCTTCGCCGACCCGACGGCGGCACGGCGCCGGTCATGCACGCCGTGAGCCCTCATGTGCTGCCGCGACCAGCCGACTGGCCCGCCACCGCAACCACCACCGGGTACTGGTTCCTCGGCCCCACCGGCGACGTCGCAGCATCGGGGCTGGCGGCGGACCTCGAGGCCTTCCTCGCGGCTGGTGAGCCACCGGTCTACATCGGGTTCGGCAGCATGTCCGGAGCCGATCCGGCTGCTGTCACAGCCACCGTGCTCGATACGGTCGACAGGGCGAGGGTCCGGGCGGTGCTCGCGACCGGCTGGGGCGGGCTGGTGACAAGGCATGTCCCCGAGGACGTGTTCGTGCTCGACCAGGCACCCCATGACCAGCTGTTCCCGCGGGTCGCAGCGATAGTTCACCACGGCGGTGCGGGCACGACCGGCGCGGCTGCCGCGGCCGGCCGACCACAAGTCGTGTGCCCGTTCGTGGCCGACCAGCCGTTTTGGGGTCGGCGGATGCACGCCCTGGGTGTCGCGCCGGCACCGATCATGCAGCGACGCCTGACCGCCGAGAACCTCGCCGCCGCGATCAGGGCCGTTCGCGATGACCCGGCACTCGCCGCAAGGGCGGCCGAGCTCGGGTCGGCGATCCGCGCCGAGGACGGGGTCGCCGCGGCCGTCGAGCAGCTGGAGCAGCTGTCGGCCCGACCGGAGCGCGGCGATGTCCCGAAAGGCTGAAACCACGCAGGGCTCAGCTCCGTGAGCGCAGCCGTACAGCTGCGGGTGCTGG
>JBOHGM010000056.1:0-33110 GCA_050699435.1 Pseudonocardiaceae bacterium
TGGCCACCGCACCGGGCGATCTCGGCATGGTGCGCGCCTACGTGGCCGGGGACCTGCAGGCCGAAGGGGTGCACCCGGGCGACCCGTACCCGGCACTGAAGCTGATGGCCGACGACCTGCATTTCCGGCGCCCCACGATGGCCGAGCTGGCCTTGATCACCCGGTCACTGGGCTGGGAGCGGCTGCGGCCGGTTCCGCCGCCGCCCCAGGAGTCCCGGCCACGGTGGCGGCGGGCGGTGGAGGGGCTGGCGCATTCCCGGCAGCGCGCTTCCGAGGCGATCCACCACCACTACGACGTCTCCAACCGCTTCTACGAGCTGGTTCTCGGCCCTTCGATGTCCTACACCTGCGCCGTCTTCGACACCCCGGAGACGGGCCTGGACCAAGCCCAGGAGCGCAAGCACGAACTCATCGCCGACAAGCTCGGGCTGCAGGCCGGCATGCGGCTGCTCGACGTCGGCTGCGGCTGGGGTGGCATGGTGCGCTACGCCGCCCGCCGTGGCGTCCGCGCGCTGGGTGTCACGCTGTCCGCGGAACAGGCCCGGTGGGCTCAGGACGCCATCGTGCGCGACGGGCTGGGCGAGCTCGCTCAGGTGCGCCACCTCGACTACCGCGACGCCCCCGGCCGGGATTACGACGCGGTGAGCTCGATCGGGCTCACCGAGCACGTCGGGGTGCACGCGTATGCCTCCTACTTCGGGCTGCTGCGGGCCAAGCTGCGGCCCGGAGGCCGGCTGCTCAACCACTGCATCACCCGCCCGGATAACCGGTCCCGGGTTCAGCCCGACGCGTTCATCGACCGCTATGTGTTCCCCGACGGGGAACTCACCGGATCGGGGCGGATCACCACCGAAGCGCAGGACGCCGGGTTCGAAGTGCGCCATGAGGAGAACCTGCGGGAGCACTACGCGCTGACACTCAAGGGCTGGTGCGCCAACCTCGTCGCGAACTGGGACGAGTGCGTGGCCGAGGTCGGCGAGGCCACCGCCCGGGTGTGGGGGCTCTACATGGCGGCATCGCGGCGGGCCTTCGAGCACAACGGAATCCAGCTGCACCAGATGCTCGCCGTCCGCCCCGACGCCGCCGGCAACGCACACGTCCCGCTACGCCCCTGGTGGCGCTGACGCGCCCCGGTGGGTTAGCACTCTGCGGCTGCGGCGGGATCCGGGCTGCCCAGGTCCACCCAGGACGGCGTACCCGGCTGGTATGACTCGATCTGCATAGGTCGCTCCTCAGCGGTCGCGCAGCGATCCGGTGACGGGAGTATCGATCTCGGCGTAGCAGACCACCGAGGTGTAACCGTGGGGCCAGGATTCGGGCAGTGGGTAACGCCAGGAGTAGCGCACCCCGGGCCGGCCGCCGGGTGCGGCGAGGAAGGTGTCGGTGGCGCGCCTGCAGTGCGGGTCGGCCACCGCGTTGGCCTGCTCCACGGGGACCGGGGGGTCGGTCGGGGCGCCGAGTGAGAGGACGCCGGGTATCGCCTCGCCCCGGTGTGGCTCGGTGCAGGGCACCACACGCAGCGCGGCCTGCGACGGCGGACCCTGCGAGCAGGCCTGGAACTGGCCCAGACCCTCGCGCAGGACGCCGCTGAGCGTTCCGGTACGCCGCAGCGGCCGGTCGTCGGGCCCGATCTCCACCACCGTGCAGAGCACCCAGCGCTCGCCGGAGTTCCAGCCCTGCTGCGAGGGCCAGTAGACGAACTCGCGCAACCGGCTGGCATCGACGTCCGGGCTGCCCACGTACTCGGCGAGCTCGGCCCGGCAGCGCGGCTCGAACCGAGGCAGCAGGGCGGCCGGGGTGGGATACGCGGTGCGGAAGTCCGCAGGCAGCTCGGCGATGTGGAACACTTCGAGCTCGTGCGGCTGGGCGCAGTCGACCACCGTGAAGCCGGGGATCGACACGCAACCACCGAGGGGGACGGAGTCACTCGACGGGAACTGCGGCGAGTGGGAGCCGGCCGACGCCGCGCCCGCGGATGGGCTGGCCGAGCCTACGACCGGGACGCCCTCGACCGTGCGCGAGCAGCCCACCGTCAGGATGGCCACCACCAGCGAGGCAACGGCACCCAGCAGCGTGCGGGCGCGCAGGGAGCGCTGCGGGGTCGCCACGCGAGGACGATACTGCTGGCTCGTCAGCGCAGCGTGGCCAGCCTGGCGAGCGCAGCCACGAGCTGTTGCGGGGTTCCGGTGTCGCCGCTGCCCGACAGCGGCAGGAGCGGGGCTCCGACCGGCGCCGGCGGCGGGATGGGGACGCCGGGGCAGGAGGTGTCCCGCACCGGCACCACCCCGTCCACCAGGTAGTCCTCGACCGCGTCGTTGACACAGTCGTTCGGCGGGATGCCTGCGTAGGTGGTGTGGTCCCCCTCATCGGTGACGGTGAGCAGCCGGGCGCCCGCGAACCCGTCCCTGGCGCGCAGCGCACCCTCGATCGGTGTCGCGGGGTCCCGCTCGTTCTGCACCATCAGGACCGGTGGCACGCCCGCGCCGTTCGGGGTCCGCAGTGTGATGTCGGGCCGCTGCCAGGTGATGCACGGGTTGGACAGCGTTCCCCAGCCGATCAGCGGGTACGCCTCGCCCTGTTGCTGAGAGCTGGCCAGCAGCGACTCCCGATCCCCCTGCCACGGGGTGTCGTTGCAGATGATGTGCAGGAGTGTTGCGTTGAAGGAGTCTGGGTCCAGTGGCTGGATGCCGCCGCTGTGCGCGCGGAGGGCGTGGACCCGCTGCACCTCCGCCCGGGCCTGCGCGGCCACCGGGGAGCTCTCGGCGGGGTCACCCCGGTTCGCGGCCGCGTCGCGGAAGAACCCGATCAGCTCAGCCAGCGGCTGGAAGGCGAGCTTGGAGTACATCCCCCCCGCGATCAGGTAGTCGAGGTCCACCGCATACAGCCCGAACCCGAGGCCCAGGTCCAGCGGCTCGGCGGCCAGCGCGGCTCGCAGGTCCTCATAGGTCTGGTTCACCTGCTCAGGGGTGGATCCGAGGCGCAGGACCTCGTCGTAGGTGGCGGCCCAGGTCAGGAAGTCCTGCTCGTAGCGACGTTGGAAGCCCAGTGGCTGCAGGTCGGCAACGGCCTGCCACGGTTCGGTGAACACGGTGTTCGCGTCAAACACGAAACGGTTCACCCGCTGCGGGAAGTAGGTCGCGTAGTAGGCCCCCATCCAGGTGCCCCCGGAGTAGCCGAGCCAGTTGATCTTCTCCTGGCCGATCAGGTGACGCAGCAGATCCAGGTCCTGCACGGTCTCGTCGGTGCGCACGAACGGGCCGAAGGCACCGGTGGCGTTCTGGCAGAACCGCCCGACGAGCTCGGCGGAGTCCAGGATCAGGTCGGTGTTGCCCCGGCTGCGATCCCGCGGATCCAACGTGATTCCGGTGGTGGAGCCCCCGTCGCAGCTCGTGCTGGTGGAGCCGCCGGTGCCGCGGACGTCGATGCCGTAGATGTCCTGGCTCTGCAGCACCCGCTGCCGGTCGGTCAACAGGAACAGCAATGGTACGAACCGGCCGGGGGAACCGGGTCCGCCCGGGTTGGTGAACAGCGCGCCCTCGGCGGCGCCGGACGCGCGAAGCCGGCTCACCGCGATCGTGATGGTGGCGCCACCAGGGTCCGCCCAGTCCCTCGGGGCGGTGAACGAGCCGCACTCCAGGTTCGCGCTGCCGAGTGGCAGGCCCGGTGGTGGGCCGTCCGGGAAACAGGGGCGCCAGCCGATCGTCTGACCGGCGTACTGGTCGGGGACGCCGCGCGCCTCGGGCTGGGCTTCCGGCCGGGCTGCGGGCTGGGCGAGGGCCGCCGGAGCGGTGGTGGCGAGTGTGCAGGCGAGCATGGCGGTGGCAAGCATGGCGGTGGTGGTGAGTACTGCTCGGCGCATGCTGCTGATCATCCGGCGCTCCCCTTGGGTGATACTCGTCCTTGGCGGATACTCCGTCGTCGCGGCGACGGCTGCGCAGACAGTAGCGAGATACTCACCCTGTGGTCACCGGAATGGAGAGATCGCCGGCAATCCACTCGACAGTATGATCGCGCGACCGAGCGGTATCAGAGTGTCACGCTGCTCGGGCTGGTCCCACCGGATCGGTAGGGTCAGGCCGAACCGAGCGAGGAGGTGCTTCGATGAGCGTTCCCGGACCCTGGACCCGGCGTCGCTTCCTGCAGGCCACCGGTCTTACGGGACTCGGGATGGCGGGCCTCGGGATGACCGCCGGATGCGCGAGCGAGCCGGGTGGCGGGCCCGGCGGTGCAACGCAGGCCTCGGTGCCTGCGCCGAGCACCGCCTTCACCGAGCCCGCCAGCAGGCTGTCGGGCAGCCTGTCCATCCTGCTGTGGAGCCACTTCGTCCCGAGCCACGACACGCAGTGGTTCGACGAGTTCGCCCGGCAGTGGGGCCAGCAGGTGGGCGTCGACGTCACCGTCGACCACGTCGCCGTCGCCGACATCCCGGCCCGGATCGCCGCGGAGCTGCAGGCCGGGCAGGGCCACGACCTCGTCCAGTACATTGCGACGCTGTCGCAGTACGAGCAGAGCGTGCTCGACCTCGCCGACGTCACCCAGGAGGCGAACAACCGCTACGGCACCCAGCTTGAGCTGTGCCGCAAGTCCAGCCTCAATCCCGCCACCGGCAAGTACTACGCCTACGCGCCGGGGTGGGCGCCCGACCCGGGCAACTACCGCCGCAGCCTGTGGGAGCCGATCGGTCTGCCCGACGGTCCTTCGAGCTGGCAGGAACTGCTTGCGGGCGGTGCTGAGGTCAAGCGCAGCCAGGACGTCCAGCTTGGCATCGGAATGTCGCAGGAGATCGACTCGAACATGGCGGGCCGGGCGCTGCTGTGGTCGTTCGGTGGCGCGATCCAGGACGCAGGCGAGCAGGTCGTGATCAACTCACCGCAGACCGTGGCAGCGGTCGAGTTCATGCAGCGGCTCTACCGCGACACCATGACCCCGGAAGTGTTCTCCTGGAACGCGGCGAGTAACAACCAAGGCCTCATCGCCGGGCAGATGTCCTACATCCTCAACTCCATCTCGGCCTACCGCACCGCTGCGGAGCAGAACCCCGAGGTCGCTGACGACGTGCTCTTCGTGCCCGCGCTGCGCGGCCCCGACGTCGGGATCGCCGCGCAACACGTGATGTACAACTGGATCGTCCCCCAGTTCAGCCGCAACGCCGACGCCGCGAAGGAGTTCCTGCTGCACTACACGGCGAACATGGCGTCGGCGGCCTACCACTCCAAGCTCTACGACTTCCCCGCCTGGCCCGAGCTGGTGCCACAACTCGACGGCTGGCTGGCCGACGATCCGTTCGGCTCGACGCCGTCGGACAAGCTCACGGTGCTGCAGGGCGCCACCGACTGGTCCACCAATATCGGCCACCCCGGCCCGGCCAGCCCGGCCATCGGCGAGGTGTTCGGCCAGTTCATCATTCCGAACATGTACGCCAGCGCCGCCCGTGGTGAGATGACCCCCGAACAGGCCGTGGCGCGCGCGGAGGCCCAGATCAGACCCATCTTCGATAAGTGGCGCCAGCGCGGCCTCGTCGGCGGTGGGTAACGAGAGGTCGGGGCTGAACGGGAGGCTGGAGTGACGGTCGCCGTCGAGGTCCGGGGGCTGCACAAGACCTACGACCGGGGACGGGTGCGCGCCATCAACGGCGTCGACCTCGCCACCGACGAGGGCGAGTACCTCGTGCTGCTCGGGCCGTCGGGCTGCGGCAAGACGACCCTGCTGCGCACCATCGCCGGTCTCGAGCAGCCCAGTGCCGGTGAGGTCCTCATCGGTGGTTCGGTGGTCAACGGGCTGCCCCCGAGAGTCCGCAAGATCGCGATGGTGTTCCAGAGCTACGCGCTCTACCCGCACAAGACCGTGCTGGGCAACATCGTCTTCCCGCTCAAGGCCCAACGGTCCGACCAGGGACAGCGGCTCGACCGGGCGCAGCGGCGGCGCAAGGCCGAGTGGTCGGCCGAGCTGCTCGGCATCTCACACCTGCTCGATCGTAAGCCGCGCCAGCTGTCCGGCGGCGAGCGCCAGCGGGTGGCGCTGGCCCGGGCGCTGGTGCGCGATCCGCAGGTGTTCCTGCTCGACGAGCCGCTGTCCAATCTGGACGCCAAGCTGCGGGCGACCGCGCGTGAGGAGCTGCGGCGGTTCCAGGAGCGGGTCGGCACGACGACGATCTACGTCACCCACGACCAGGCCGAGGCCATGGGGCTCGGCGACCGGATCGCGGTCCTGGACGCGGGCACCGTCCGTCAGCTCGGCCCCCCGACCGAGGTGTACGACGACCCGGCGGACACCTTCGTCGCGACCTTCATCGGCTCGCCGCCGATGAACCTGGTGCCTCGTGACGGCGTGCTCGTCGGCTTCCGCCCGGAGCACCTGCTGCCGGCGGGGCACGTGTCGGAGGCCGTTGCGGGGGAGCGGATCACCGTGCCCTTTGCGGTCGAGCGCGTCGAGTACCTGTCCGGCGACCGGCACGTCTACGGCTCGGTGACCCGGCTCGGCGAGCAGACCCGGGTGGTGGCGCGGCTGCCCGCCACGGTGGCGACGTCACTGACCGCCGGGGATACCCACGAGTTCGCGGTGGCCACCGAGCGGCTGCGGTTCTTCGACGCCGCCAGCGGCCTGCGCACCGACCCGGTACCGGTGGGATCGTGACCCAGGCGTTGCCCCGCGAGCAGGCAGCCGCCGCGCGGCGTGCGCCGGTGCGCAGGCTAGCCGACCGGGAGGGCTTCCTGGCCTGGGCGATGCTGCTGCCCGCCGTGGTCTACATCGTGCTCGTCGTCGCGGTCCCGTTCGGACTCGCGGTGGCGTTCGCGTTCAGCGACGTCACCGCGGGCGACCCGTCCTATGACTGGGTGGGGCTGCGCAACGTCGGCCGCATCGTCGAGGACCCGGTGTTCTGGCAGGCCCTGGGCAACACCTTCGTGTTCACCGCGGTGTCGATGGCGCTGATCATCGTGCTGGGCAAGGTGCTGGCCAACATCCTGGTCGCCGACTTCCGTGGCAAGTGGGTCGTCCGGTTCCTGGTGCTGCTGCCCTGGACCACCCCGGTCGCGCTGTCGACGGTGGCCTGGCTGTGGCTCTACGACACGGTCTACAGCCCGATCGACTGGGTACTGCGCAACCTCGGTCTCCTCGAGGATCACCTGTACTTCCTCGGCAGGCCCGGGCTCGCCATCGCCTCGGTGATCGCCGTGCACGTGTGGCGCCTGGTGCCGCTCGCCGCGGTGATCATGATGGTCGGGTTGCTGGGCATCCCGAACGACGTGCAGGACGCGGCCCGGGTCGACGGGGTCGGGTTCTGGCGGCGGATGTTCGAGGTGACCATCCCGCTGACCATGCCGTTGATCGCGGTGGCTGCGCTGTTCGGCGCGATCTTCACCTTCACCGACATGGCCGTCGTCTACATCCTCACCCGCGGCGGGCCCAACAACTCCACCCAGGTGCTGTCGAGCTGGGCGTTCATCGTCGGCATCGAAGGCGGCGACGTCGGCCAGGGCGCGGCGATCGCGCTGTTCCTGTTCCCGCTGCTGCTCGCCGCCGCAGTGCTCATCCTGCGCGCGGTGCGCCGGATCGAGGTGTTCTGACGGTGCGCCTCGACGCCGCGCAGGCGGCCCGGCTGCGCAGGCACTACCGCAGGCGGCACCTGCTGGCGCGGGCGGCGCTCTACGCCGTGGCGGTGCTCGCCGCGCTGGTGTGCGCCGGGCCGTTCCTCTACGGCGCGATCACCGCGCTCAAGCTCAACGCCGACCTCTACAACCCCGAGAACAATCCCTTCGGCTTTTCCGAGCCCGCCACGCTCGACCACGTAGTGTTCCTGTTCACCGACACCGCGTTCGCGACCTTCGTGGCCAACACGGTGTGGGTGGGGCTGCTGGTGGTCGCGATCACGCTGGTGCTGGCCATGCCCGCGGCCTACGCGCTGACCCGGCTGAACCGGCCATGGGCGGGGCCGATGGGCATCGCCATCTTCTTCGTCTACCTGGTGCCGCCGACGCTGCTGTTCCTGTCGCTGTCGCGGCTCGTGGTCGCCACCGGGCTGCAGGACTCCACCTGGTCGCTGGTGCTGGTCTACCCCACGATCACGATCCCGGTGTCGACGTGGCTGCTGATCGGCTTCCTCAAGGCGCTGCCCCGCGATATCGAGGAGCAGGCGATGGTCGACGGCTACAGCCGGCTCGGCGCGTTCGCCCGCATCGTCATGCCGCTGCTGTTCCCCGGCGTCGTCGCCATCATCGTCTTCGCGTTCACGCTCGTCGCGAGCGAGTTCATCTACGCGCTGGCCTTCGTCTCACCCACCGCGGAGAAGGTGATCAGCACCGGGGTGCCCACCGAGCTCATCCGCGGCGACGTCTTCTTCTGGCAGTCCCTGCAGGCCGCCGGCGTCCTGATCGCCGTGCCCATCGCGTTCCTGTTCAACTTGTTACTCGCCCGCTTCATCTCCGGCTTCACCCAAGGCGCCGTCAAGGGCTGAGCGCTTTCCCTTTCCCGCCAGGGCATACTTGGGTGGTGAGCGGAGGTGTGATGGGCGGGTCGGGCGCGGGGGGAGTCGACTTCTTCGTCAGTCACGCCGGGACGGGCCAGGCATGGGCGGAGTGGGTCGCCTGGCACCTGGTCGAAGCCGGGTACACCGTGGAGTTAGATTCCTGGGACTGGGCGGCTGGCGAGAACTTCGTCGCCAGGATGCACGGCGCGGTGGCGACCGCGAACCGGGTGATGGCGAGCAGTACGCGGCGCTGGCGGCCGAGCTCGACCTGATCCCGCCGCGCGCGGACACGGCCAGCGCGGTCGGGGCGCTGCACGCCTATCTGCGGGGCCACGGGGGCCGCCGAGCTGAGTGGCGTCTCGGTGTCGGCGGTGGTGTCCCGAGTGCTCCGCTCGGCGGCACCGGACGGGTATGACGACCGAAATGGCCGGAGTGCCCGGCCAGTCCCCCAACTCCTGGCGTGGTAAGCGCTGGCCCACGCCAGCTTGGGAGTAGGTGCTCATCGGTGCGCCAGCGCACCCAGCTGCCGCACCTGCCCGAAGGTGAACTCCCGCGGAAACGAACCCCGCGTGGACGGCGCGTAGGTCCCGCCGAACAGGGCCGACATCCCACCGTGGCGCACCACATCCAGATCATCGATCGAGTCCGCGCCGGTGAGCATCCCCACGATGGCCGAGGTGATCTTACCCGCCGAGCCGGACTCCACGGACGTGCCCAGGCACACCAACCCGGGCAGCAACCCATACAGACCACAGACCGGGGCGAAGCGCATCACCGGCAGTTTGAGAATCCGCCGGGGGCTGGAGGCAGGTACCGGATCTGGAAGGATGACGGTGTGCAAGTCACCTGGATCGACAACCTCCTGCAGCCCGGTCGCGAGCTGCGAAGCACTGGCGACGAGCTGCTCTGCGCCCTCGGTCCCGATGATCGTGGCTCGCCCTACAACCGCCGCCAGGCAGCGATGTACGACCGTGTCGTGGGCAGCGGGCTTCACAACCGCCTGTTGTGGGGCGTTTCCCCGAAATCCTACGGCACCTTCGCGCAGGCGGCCCTCGTTGCGGGCCAGGGGCCTCTGCTCGACGTCGGATGTGGCAGCGCGGTGTTCACTGCCGCCGCCTACCGCACCACAGAGCGACCCCTCGTGCTCGTCGACCGCTCCCTCGGCATGCTCGCCCGGGCCGCCCAACGCCTCCTCGGCCGGGCTGAGGTGGTTTTCGTCCAGGCTGATCTGTTCGACCTTCCGTTCCTGCCGGGCCAGTTCACGACCGTGGCGTGCCACGGGCTCCTGCACCTGTTCGACGACGTTGACCAGGTTCTGCTTGCTTTGCGGGCGCAGGTTGCTCCGGGCGGATCTCTCTACGTCACCTCGCTCGTCGCTGAAACGGTCATCGGCAGTCGGGGCTTGGGGCTGCTCCATCGCGCCGGGGAGGCAGCCGTCCCGCGCCGTCAGGCTGACCTGGTCATCGCCGCTCACGCCACGCTGGGTGACGCCATTCAGATACGGCGGGAGGGCTCCATGCTGTTCCTCTCGGCCGTCCTCTGAAGCCTCCCGATCTTGCTGTGGTCGGCCGGGAGGTAATCAGAGCCGGGTGAGATGTCCGTCCTGGTCGTGGCAGGCTCGACTGGAGGAGGTGGCGGCGGCAACGCATCGAACTCGGTCGGGGCGAAGCTGCCCCAAACGATGCGCCGACCCGTGCCCTGCAGATCATGGTGGTCGGCTCGTCGAATCCGAGGCGCAGCCGTGCTAGCCGCTGATCGACCTCGGCGGAGTAGAGAACGTGCTGGGCTGCGGTGTGCACATCACGGAAGCAGTGCTGCAGCGGGCTGTCGATGAAGATCGCGCCGCCGCCAGCGTGGTGAAACACGGTGTCGGTCACCGACACCGCGGCGCGCATCGCGTGCTGGGTGGCCATACTAACCTGCGGCACGCCGGGGTGCTCGGCGGTCAGCGACCGGTACAGCGCCTCGTGGTCGCGGCCGTCGACGGTCACGCTGTGCCAGCCCTCGACCTCGAACTGCGGGCGATCCCGCCAGGCCACCTATGGCTGGCGGAGCCATTGTCGATCACGACGGCGGTGAGCCGCTCCAGGCCGAGCCGGCCGGCGACGGCGATCGCCCTCGTGGTTGCTGCCTTCATCCAGCTCACCGTCACCGACCAGGACCACCATCCGCGGGCTTGTGCGGCCCTGCGCCCGCAACCCGAGCACGGTGCCCACCGCCAGCCCCAGGCCGTGCCCGAGCGAGCCGCTGCTGATCTCCACACCCGGCACCAGCACCCGGTCCGGATGCTGCCCGAGTGGGGGCCGAACTCGGTCCAGCCGTCCAACATCGAGGGGTCCAGGAACCCTTTCGCGACGAGCACCGCGTTGTACGCCATCGGGCCGTGTCCCTTGGACAGCGGGAAGCGGTCCGGTCTGGGTCGTCCCTCCGCTCCAGTGAACTTCCAGGACGCGGTCATAGAGCACCCACAGCACGTCCAGGGTGGACGCTGCGGTCCACTCGTGCTTCTCATCCCCGGTCATCCGTCGGAGCAATCCGGCGAGATCGGCGAACCTGCGCCGCGCTCCGGTGCTTTGCCAGGGTCCACGTGGCATCGCCGGGTGGCAGCCAGTGTGCTCGCGGGCGGCGCGGATCCGGGCGAGGAAGTCCAGCGCCGCGGGCATGGGGGCGGGGTCGGGGAAGATTGTCGGGTTGGTGACGAGCCGGGCTATTCCGGTGAGCACCGTGTCGTGCAGCGCGAGCTCGTCGGAGCCCGCGACCAGGTGGGTGAGTCAGGTCGCATACCGCTCATGGTGCTCGGCTTCTTGGCGAAAGGCGTACACCAGAACGTTGACGTCCGGCAGGATCACCCCTACCGCTCCTCGTCGAGGACCGCCCACACCGCATCCCGGTCGGTGAGGTCGACGAGGATACGTCCTCCCGGTTCCCACGTGCCGTTGCGGTGCCGAGTGCGTGGCAGGACACGGTTCCGCCGGTCACGATGGCCGGTCGACACCGCAAGCTCGATGACTACATCGCCGGGAACCCCTGGCATCAACCACACGTCGAGCCTGTCCTGGTTGATCTCGGCTGTGGCTTCCCGCCCTGCACCACCCTCGACAGCGCCGCACGGCTCCCGGACTGGCAGCTCATCGGCGTGGACCAACCGGAGTCGGCAAACCGGGCTGCTCACCCTCAGTGTCCACGCCGAAGAGCGCCGATCGCGCCACACCGGAGGCACAATCGGGATGGACCGCCGCATCTTCCTCGCCGTCAGCGGGGCCACCCTGACCGCACCCGCCTGGGGCTATGTCGACCGTCTGGGCATCCGGGGTGACTCCTTCGCCACCTGGCTCGAGCCGCCCGCGAAGCGGTCGAGCAGGCCAACGCCGCGCACGCCTGACTCAGTCGGCCGTGCCGGCTGGCACGATCCACTCACATGACTGGCCAGTCACCGAGGCGACAAGGTCGAAGTCGCCGTCGTAATGCAGCACCGTCAGCCCAGCTTCCTTGGCCACCGCCGCAATAAGCAGGTCGGCTACGCCGACCGCACGGTGTTGCCCCCGTTCGACCAGCCGCCGCTGCACGTCGCGGGCGACCTGCTCGGCTCGAACCGGCAGCACGATCCGGACCAACCGGTCGAGCAGCCCAAGTATGTCGTCGTGATCGCTCGTGGAGCGAGCCGAGAAGCCGATCTCGAGCTCGGTCACCACGCTGACCGCGATGAGCCCGCCATCGATCCGTGGCGTCAACACGCTGGCGACCTGCGACTTGCCGACCCGCGCGAGCGCGGACTTGTCGATCAGCCACCGGACGCTCATCGCCAGGCGGCGTCCATCACCTCGGGCTCAGAAAGATCACGCGTGGCCGCCGCAAAGTCCGCCAGCAGGCTGGCCGTCGGCGTTCCGGCGCGACCGCGACGGTCTATCACCTGCTCCAGCGCGGCTCGGACAGTCTCCTTGAACGTCCTCGCCCCGAGGGCGGCCTGCGCCGCGCGCAGCAGCTCGTCGTCGATGTCGATCAGACGTTTGGTCATGACAGCCAGTATATGCCGAAAGCGGTAATATATACATCTAAGGTGCCGGGATGGCTCGCGGGGGCCGGCGCATGAGCCCATCAGGTCGGCGTTCCGCCACCCGATACGAAGACCCGGCCCCACGGTAGGGTCCTCAGGTATGGCAACCACTAAGATCACACTGAGCGTTGACTCAGTGGCGCTGTCTCTGGCACAGCGAGCCGCCGAGCTGAGTGGCGTCTCGGTGTCGGCGGTGGTGTCCCGAGTGCTACGCCGACAGCTCCTCACCCACTACGGACCGTCGCGAGTGCCCTGCACCGACGCCGACCGGAAACACGACGAGGAACAGGCCGGGGCCGACCTCGAGGCGGCCGACCTGGCTGAAATCCTCGACCGGGACGGCCGGCAGGGGCAGCGTGCTACGGGGTGAAGTCTGGGCCTACCAGGTCGGTGCGATGCGCGAACGGGTCGTCGTGCTGGTGTCCGCGCAAGCCGTGCTCGACAACGACGCGTACCGGGTGCTGTACGGGGTGCAGGTCACCGACACCGACCCCGGGCACGTGCTCACCGTCTCCATCATGCTGAGCGGCACCCCGTTCTGGCTGGACGCCGCCGCCGGGCTGATGGCCCTACGGCGCAGCCTGCTCACCAAGCAACTCGACGCGATCGCCCCGGACTCGCTGGCCAACCTGGACGCTCGCCTCGCGGCAGCCCTCGACCACTGACCCGGCGGCACCACCCTTTGGGTGGACGAGTACGTCGCGCATCGACCCCGGTCTGGCTGATCTGCGGCGGCTGGCAGCGTCGCCGCACGCCCAGCTGGGTCGCTACGGTGAGGCCGCCGCGCTCGACGCCGCACGGCTGCCCGGTTGAGGGGCCGCTACTGATCGAGAGCGTGCCCGGCGAGGAGTTCGCGGACGGCGTCCGCGCTCTCGGCGGTGCGGGCGGCCGCGGCGAGCGCGGCGGCGTCCCGGCTGTCGATGTCTCGCACGGTCTGCTTGATCGCCGGAACCGCGCGTGGCGCGACGCTGAGCTCGCGGACCCCGAGCCCGACCAGCAACGCGCAGGCCCGCTCGTCGGCGGCCAGTTCCCCGCAGACCGCGACGAGCGCCAGCTCCCCGGCGCCCCGGCAGGCGGCGTCCACCAGGCGCAGCACGCCGGGGTCGAACGGGTCACCGAGGCCGGCGACGGCGTCGTTGCCGCGCTCGGCGGCCAGCGCGTACTGGGTGAGGTCGTTCGTGCCGATGCTGAGGACGTCGACGTGCGGGGCGAACGCAGCCGCCTTGAGTGCCGTCGCGGGCACCTCGACCATGATCCCGACCTGGAGGCCGGCGGGTGGCCCGCGCCCGGCCAGCGCGATCGCGTCGTCGAGCATGCGCCGGGCGCGCCCGAGCTCATCAAGGGTACTGATCATCGGGAACAGCAGGCTCACCGGCCCGTCGTGGGCGACCCGCACGATCGCGAGCAGTTGGTCGGCGAGCAGCGCCGGGTGGGCCAGGGACAGCCGGATGCCGCGGACGCCGAGGAACGGGTTGGCCTCGGGGAGCGTCGGGAGATAGCCCAGCGGTTTGTCCCCGCCGACGTCGAGGGTGCGCAGCGTGATCCGCCGCCCATCGAGGGCCGCCGCGATGTCCCGGTATGCCGCTTCCTGCTCGTCGACATCGGGAGCCTGCGCGCGCCCGAGGAAGAGGAACTCCGTCCGGACCAGACCGGCCAGGTCGGCACCGGACCCTGCCGCTACCCGGGCGTCCGGCACGGAGCCGACGTTGGCGCCGACCAGCACCGCGACGCCGTCGCTCGTGCGGGCGGGCGACGCGGCGTGCGCACGGGCCTGACGCTCCCGCCGGGTCAGGTCGGCGGCCCGGGCACCCCACGCCACCAGAACGTCGGCGGGCGGGTCGACGATGAACTCCCCCGCCGTGCCGTCGACCGCCAGTGCTGTGCCGTCGGCGATGTCGAGCACGGCCGGACCGGCTGCGACGACGGCCGGGATGCCCCGGGCCCGCAGCAGGATCACGCTGTGCGCCGTCGGGCTGCCGAACGCCAGCAGCACCGCGGCGACCCGGGAACCATCGAGCTCGGCCGCCTGCGCCGGGGTGAGGTCGGCAGCCACCAGCACCCCCGCCGGCACCACATTCCCCGCCGGCTCCATGTTCATCGTCGAGACACCGAGCAGCGCGCCCAGGACCTGGTCCCCGACAGCTCGCACATCGGCGGCTCGGGCTTGCAGATACGGGTCAGCGACGGCGGCGAGCTCCGCGCCGACCCGGCTGACCGCCGCCGCCCAGGCCGGGGCCGCGGCCTGCCCGCCGTCCACCCGCGAGCGGACCTCGCCGAGCAGGTCGGTGTCGTCGAGCAGCAGCAGGTGGGCGTCGAAGATGGCGGCGTCGGCCTCACCCAGCTCGCGCTGGGCGCGGGCCTGCACCCGCTGCACATCGCGACGGACGGCGGCGATGGCTTCGTGCAGGCGATGCCACTCGCCGGCGGGGTCGTCGGTGCGGGCGTCGGGCACGTCACCGGGCGGGTGCCGCATCGACCAGGCCGGGCCGATGCCGATGCCGGGCGACGCGGGAATCGGTGCGCGCCGATCGGTTACGCCGGCGGGGGTCGGCACGGCAGTGATGTCGACCTCAGTGATGCCGAAGCCGCGGGCGGCCAGGGCGAGAACCCGGTCGAGGGCTTCCTGCGCCTGCCTCCCGGCCACCCTGACCTCGATCTCATGGCCGCGCAGCGCACCGAGGGTGGCCACCTTCGACAGGCTCGACGCGGGCACCCACGCCGAGTCCGCCGTCAGGTTGCGCAGGTGCACGCATGCGTCGAATGTGCGTACGTCCTGCACCAGGCGGGCGGCCGGGCGGGCGTGCAACCCGTGCGGGTTGGCCACCGTGAAGGTCCCGATGAGCTCGCCGGGGTCGGCCATGTCCGGCTCGTCACCGGCACGCTCGGGAGGCGAACCCAGGTGTGCCGTCTTGGCGGCCAGCGCTGCGGCTGCCTCGGCTGCCACCTCCTCCCGGGTGGCGCCGCCTGCTGCGGTGACCGCCGCGACGACGAGGCCCTCGACCAGCGGAGCGGGGCAGAGCAGCACCCGCCCGCGGGCGTCGTCGTCGAGCAGCTCGAGCGCGAGCTCCGCGGAGAGCACGGCGCTGCCGAGATCCATCAGCACAACAACGCCCGCCCCCTGGTCGGCGGTCGTGATGGCGTCGAGGATCTGCCCGGCGTCGGTACCGAACGTCGTGTCGTCGAGGCCGGCCGCGACGGCGATCCGGACTCCCCCGCCGGCTGGCCCGTCGCGGGGCAGCAGCTGCTGGGCGAGGGCGACCGCGGCACGCGCGAGGGCACGGCTGTGCGACACGACGACGAGGCCGACCACGTCCCTCAGTCCTCGAGCAGTGCCGTGGCGGCGGACGCGACGAGCAGCGCCGCCGACGTCGCGCCTGGATCCTGGTGGCCGACGCTGCGTTCCCCGAGGTAGCTCGCGCGACCCTTGCGGGCGAGCATCGCCGTCGTGGCGTCGCGCCCGGCCTCGGCGGCGTCGGTGGCCGCCCGTAGGGCCTCGTCAAGCCGCGCGCCATCGGCCAGCGCTGCGTCGAGCGCGTCAACCGCGGGCGCCAGTGCATCGACCATGGTCTTGTCACCCGCCTGCGCCTTCCCACGCTGCACCACACCGTCCAGGCCGGCCCGCAGCGCCGTGGCGAACGCCGGTCCTTCGAGGGCTTCCCCCTCTCCTGCGGCAGTGTCTGTTGCGACAGCGGCGTCTGTTGCGACGGCGGCGGCCATCCGGAGGAAGAGCGTGCCGTACAGCGGCCCGCTGGCCCCGCCGACGGTGCTCACCAGGGTCATTCCGACCTGCTTGAGCAGCGCTGCGGCGCTGACCGGCGTTTCGCCATCCAAGGCGGCAACCACCGCCGTCATCCCGCGGTCCATGTTGGCCCCGTGATCGGCGTCGCCGATGGCGGAGTCGAGCTGGGTGAGCAGGTCCTTGTGTGCCGCGACGACCCGGGCGAACTCCCGGATCCACCGGATCAGCGCCTCGACGTCCACTGTCCGGCTCACCTGCCCCACCGCAGCGCCGGAGTACACACCGGAGCGTCCCACAGCCGCAGCAGGTCGTCGTCCACCTTGAGCAGGGTCACCGAGCACCCCGCCATCTCCAGGCTGGTGATGTACGGGCCGACCAGCGAGCGGGCCACCCGCACCCCTGCCTTGCCGAGGATTGTCGCCACCTCGTGGTACATGAGGTACAGCTCGATCAGCGGGGTGCCGCCCATCCCGTTGACGAAGGCGAGGACGCCGTCGTCGCCGGTGAAGTCGAGGTCGGCGAGGATCGGGTCGAGCAGGTACTCGGCCACCTGTCGCGCGGGAGCGAGCGGCAGCCGCCGGCGGCCCGGCTCGCCGTGGATGCCGATGCCGACCTCGATCTCGGTCTCCGGCAGGTCGAACGTGGGCGCACCGGCAGTAGGCACGGTGCACGAGGTCAGGGCCATGCCCATGCTCCGGCCGCGGGCGTTGACCTTCTTCGCGACCTCGGCGACCTCGGCGAGGCTGCGACCCTGCTCGGCCGCGGCGCCGGCGATCTTCTCCAGCAGTACCGTGACCCCGACCCCGCGCCGTCCGGCGGTGTAGAGGCTGTCCTGCACCGCGACGTCGTCATTAGTGACCACGGAGACGACCTCGACACCGGCTTCGGACGCGGCGAGCTCGGCGGCCAGCTCGAAGTTCATCACGTCACCGGTGTAGTTCTTCACGATGTGCAGGACGCCCGCGCCCCCGTCGACGTTCTTCGTCGCCTCGACGATCTGGTCGGGGACCGGCGAGGTGAACACCTCACCGGCGCAGGCACCGTCGAGCATCCCGGCGCCGACGAACCCGCCATGCAGCGGTTCGTGACCCGAACCGCCCCCCGAGAGGAGCCCGACCTTGCCCTGCACCGGGGCGTCACCCCGGTAGATGACCTTGTGGGCATGGTCGACGCGCAGCTGCGGGTGGGCGGCCGCGATACCGCGCAGCGCCTCCGACACGACGCTGGCCGGGTCGTTGATCAGCTTTTTCACGGCGCTCCACTCCCTGACCCGTTCCAGGCCACGGCGGTGGCAAGTGCTCGGCACAGGTCGGTCATCCGCTCCGGGCCGAGGAGTCCGATGCGCTGGACGAATCTCTCCCTGCGCAGCAGGGTGAGATTGTCCAGCGTGGCGACGCAGTCGCGGTCGATCCCGTCGGCCGGCCCGAGACGGACCGCGGTGGGGATGTCACGGATAGTCGTGGTCAGCGGAGCTACCAGCACAGCATTGAGCGCGCGCCCAGCGAAGTCGCGGTGCATCACCACGGCTGGACGCAGCTTGTCCATCTCCGCCAGCCAGACTTCGCCTCGCCGGGGCTGATTACCAGTCAAGGTCCGCCGCCTGCAGGCCCTCGACGCTGAGGTCAGCCCAGGCCTCCTCCTCCCGGGCGGGTGGCTGCACGCCGTATCCGGAGGCCAACTCGGCGTCGATCTCGGCTTCGTGGCGTCGGGCCAGCATCTCGCGTACGGCGGTCCGCAGCACCTCGGCGCGCGAGTGAGATTCTCTCGAGGCCACCGCATCGACGAGTCTCAGCGTCTCATTGTCGATCTGGAAGGCCACCTGAGTTACCTTGGACATGGATAAATCATACATGCCTTGGATGGTGTTTCTGGCCTGGCGGCTCCTCCCACGGGGCCTCGCTCTCCGCCCCAGCCCTGCCACTCGGTTTCGGCGGCGCGGACATCACGCAGGCTCGAGTGGGTGCCGGAAGCGCAATCCTGGATAGCGAGCGAAGCCGCGATCCGCGGTGATCCACTCTGACCCGGACTCGATCGCCAGTGCAGCCAGGTAGGCGTCCGGTACGAGGTTGCCGCGAACGCCTGCCTTACCCGCGAGCTCGGTGAAGATCTGCCAGTGGCGAGGCCCCGGAGCGATGGGCACCGCGCTCGGCGCGGATCGAACGGCGTCCGCGAACTCTCTGGCCCGCTCCCAGGTACTGGGCGGATCGAAGACGCGCGGGTTGGTCACGATTCGCAGCACCCTGCTCAGCACGAGATCCGACACGCCGAATGCCTCGTCGCCGTTCATGGCGTCCTCCAGCCAGGTTCGGTACTCGTCGTGCCGGTCAGCGCCTTCCTTGTGGGCGGACACCAGGACGTTGACGTCGCAGAGGATCACCGACTGTCGTCCATGAGGTCGAGCAGGCCGGCGTTGTCCTCGAGATTCACGCCCGGCAGCGGACGCCCTGGACTGGTGGGCACCGACGCCCGCTGACGGGTCGGCTCGGCGCGAGAGGCGAGCGCTTGGCGTAGCGCATCCTCGATCACCTGGCTCAGCGTCCGCCCGCTGCGGGCGGCGCTGATCTTCGCTTGTACCACGAGCTCGTCGTCGAGCTGCAGGGTCGTCCTCATGCAGATAATCATACAGCGAGCGCAGATGTATGCGAACACCTCTCCCGGTCGGCCACCGGGTATCACCGGCGATCCCCGATAACCTGTGTCGGTGACCCAGAACGAGCCTGACCGAACTGGGGCTAAACGTTGATGAGGTCGCCGCAGCGCTCGGCGCAGAGCTGCGACTCCGCTCGCGGGCGGCCTACCGGTATGCCCTCGGCATGTCCGGCCAGGCGGCCGCTGATGTCTACAACGCCAGGTTCGGCACTTCTCAGAGCCCGGCGCCGATGAGCAAGACCCGCATCAGCGAGTACGAGAACTGGCCGATCGGCCGTAACACCCGCAGGCCGTCCCCGACCGTCCTGCACAACCTCGCCGACGTGTACGGGACCAGTCCACGCAAGCTGCTGGACCATCATGATCTTGCGGCGCTCACTGAGCAGCAACGCCACTCCCTGCTCACCCCAGGGGAAGACCCTTGGCCGCCGTGGAATAGTCAACTGTGTGGCTATGTATCCTCGGGGACAGGGGTCAGTCTACCCGCTGACAGTGTCTCTGAGCAGGGCAAACGTGCCCGTGGAAGCGCGAGAGCCCGCCGCGCTGAAATGATCTTTCTAGGGCTCGTTTGCGGCTCCTGACCTGCACGTGCGCCGATCCGGGTGCATCGGCCACCCCGTCGTTCGTAGAAGCCGCAGAACTGCCGCAATTTGATCTTGACTCGGAAGCGTCCGAGAATCCCGGCAGAGCCGTTGACGCCCCGCACCCTGTCGGTCATCATGGTTGAGCAGTTTTCTTCAATTTCTAGCTCAGGAGGCACGGTACGCGCCGAATTTCTTGGAAAAGACCCTGGGTCCACCGAGGGCGATTCCCCTACGTTGTTCGCCACCGACCGGACCGACCGCGTGACCTGCATCGCCCAGGGGTGGAAGGTGACGGACCCCCAGGCACTCGCGGACATCGGCCCGGTGCCTGATCACGAGTCTCTGATCGAGATCCCGGAAGAGGTGCTGAAGTTCTACGCCCGCCGCTACCAGCAGGAGAAGGAGGGAGACAACTGACGCTCATCGAACCCGGACCTGACTTCGCCAAGCTCTTCCGTACGTTCGAGCACACCGCGTTCCGGCTGGAGACACGCGACCAGTACAACTCGCCGCGGGAGGCTGGGCCCTTCCGGAAGTTCGTAGCTGGTGAGCCAGACGTGTCATTCCACGAGGACTGGCTGAACATGGTCCGCGAAGCGACAGCCGAAGGACTCCTGTTCTCCCGCGTGCGGGTGGTCAGCTTCCCGCTGACCGACTACATCCGCTTCGGCATGTGGGTAGCTGGGTTCACCGGAGAAGCCGGTGACGACATCCGCTATCTCACCCGTGACCAGGCCGACGCCGCCGAGCTGCCGAAGCACGACTTCTGGCTGTTCGACTCCCGCAAACTGGTCAAGATGCGCTTCGGTGATGACGATCGGTTCGTCGGCGCGGAGGTCATCGAAGACCCGTCGGCCATCGTTGAACACAACTACTGGCGTGATGCTGCCCGTCATCACGCTATTGACCGAGATGAGTTTGTCGCCAGGTATGAGCAGCGGGGCATCTAGCGTCGATGAAGCGCGTAAAGCGCTGGGCAAACGACTCCGCGAGCTACGAACCGGAGCTAAGCTATCTGGTAAGCAGCTCGCGGAGTCTCTGTCATGGGTAGGTTCTAAAGTCTCCAAGATAGAGAACGGCCATCAGACACCAGCCGATGACGATATTCGGGCGTGGACTCGGGCTACTAACTCCGATGATCAGACGGCTAGTCTGCTGGCCGCGCTTCATACACTTGAGCTTCAACATGCCGAGTGGCAACGCTTGCTCAAGGCGGGCATGAGGTCGCACCAAGGCTCACTTGCGCAGCAGGACGAAAAGATCAAGCTCTACCGTGCGTTCGATAACACGCTAATCCCAGGGCTGATCCAAACACCCGAATACGCCCGTGCACGTTTCGCTCAGGTCGTCATGGTCCACAAGGTGCCTAACGACATCAACGAGGCCGTGAAGGCTCGTATGCAGCGTCAGGAGATGCTTTACCGGCCCGACAAGCGCTTCCACTTCATTCTTACCGAAGCAGCCCTCCGCTACCGTCTGGTCTCGGTGGACATCATGATCGGCCAGCTTGACCGTCTTATGGCGATTTCCTCAATGCGTAACGTCAAGCTCGGCGTCATCGACTTCACGACGAAGTACGTCGTCGACCCTCGTCACAACTTCTGGGTACTGGACAACGACCTGGTGCGAGTCGAGACCTACTCGGCCGAGCTGAACCTTCGTCAGCCTCAAGAGATCGAGCTGTACAGCGGCATCTTCGAGCGACATGCCGCAGTCGCCAGCTACGGAAGCGCGGCCAGGTCGATCATCGCCCGCGTGATGGAGGAGCTGGCCGCCGAAGCCGAGGAATCTGGCGCGTAATTTCGATCAGCTATCCAAGGTGAATTTCTTCGAGAAAAACCGAGCAAACTTCGGCCAATCACCGCTACTTCCAGCCGCACGTGACGCCTGTGCAGGTGTTCAACCGCGCCACTGACCCGTTCCTGCCGGTTGTCCGGCCGCACACCTTTGCGGTGCTGGAAGACCTCGACGCGCGGGGGCTGCGCAATCACGTGCTGGTCATCACGCGGCACCAGATGAAGCCCGAGGACATCGACCGACTCAACGCGCTGTCACACATCAAGGTGACGTTGCTGTTCACCTGCTCCGGCATCGACAATCGAGAAATCGAGCCGTACCCGTCACACGTCGCGGCCGAGTCGCTGAAGCTCATGAGCGCACCCGAGCGCCGCAAGTACCGCACCATCCTCTACTGGCGTCCGCTGGTACCGGGCCTCAACGATACCGATGAACACCTTGACCAGGCGTACAAGCTGGCCCAGCACGCCGACGCCACGGTGTTCACCGGCCTGTTCTACCGCGACCAGATCGCGGACTACTACAAGGCCAACGGGCTGCCCGAGCCGTACGAGGACACCGCGCGCCGGAAGATCGTGCCGGAAACCTTGGAGCGGCGCGTCCTTGCCACCTTCGAGGCTACGACGCCGTTGTTCCGCAAGACCTCGTGCGCGGTCGCCTACGCCCATGGTCTTCCCGACTACAACGGCCACTACGGCATCCGTGAACTCTGCGACATCTGCCCGCTGAGTCAGCTCGAACTCTGCGCGGGCGCGCACCGCGTGCCATCACCCGACCGACTTCGGGAGGTCGCCAGCACCCTGCCCGAGGCTCGTGGTCTGGTGGTCGTGGACATCACCGACCACGCGGCCGTGGTGTCTGGGTTGGAGACCGAGCAGCCGCGCTACTACCTGCAACACGCGCTCGGCTTCCAGGTGCACGACGTGCGTCATCCGCACGTCGAACGTCGGCATGGTCGAGCCGACATCGGATGGAAGGAACGTGAAGAAGGTGACTGACTGGACGAGCCTCAACTACGTGGTCGTGGACGTGGAGGGCAACGGTCAGCATCCGCCCGACCTGGTGGAGCTGGCCGCCGTCCCGATCGTCGACGGGGTCATCGGGGAGCCGGTGAGCTGGCTGGTCAAGCCCGAGACGCCCATCAAGCACTTCGCCACCCGTATTCACAGCCTGACCCACAAGGACGTGGCCAGCTGCCCGGCGTTCGCAGACATCAAGGACGACGTGCTGAGCACCTTGAAGGGTGCGGCTCTCGTCGCCCACAACGCCCACATTGACGTGGATGTCCTCACCCGCAAGCTGGGCGACTGGACGACGCCCGAGGTGCTCGACACGCTCAAGCTCGCCCGGCGTTTGGTGCCGGGCCAGGACAGCTACCGACTCGGCAACCTGGTCGATGCTTTCAAGCTGGCCGAGGGGCTTCCCGAAGGACTCACGCCCCACCGCGCCACGTATGACGCACTGGTCGCGGCGCGGCTGTTCGTCCTGCTCGCCACCAAGGCGCGGAACGTGGAAGAACTGCGCGGCGACTCACCAGGAGGGGGCGAGGATGACGCTCAGGCCCTTTTCTGACCACCAGCGGGGTGTGTTCGTCAGCGTTGACGGGCCGAGCGGCGCCGGGAAATCCACGATCGTCCACCACCTAGCGCAACTGCTCGTTGCCGCTGGCGAAGACGTCCATGTCACCGCCGAGCCGTCCACGGGGCCAATCGGCGCACTGTGCCGCGAGTTGACCGAGACGATCACCGGCCACGTCCTCGCCTGCTTGTACACGGCCGACCGCTACCACCACCTTGAGGCGGAAGTCCGCCCCAACACAAGCGTCGGCCGGGTGGTGATCTCCGACCGCTACCTCCCGTCCGGTCTGGTGATGCAGCGATTCGACGGCATTGACCCGTCATTTCTATGGCACGTCAACGCCGAGGCTGATCGGCCCGACTTGGCCGTGATCCTCGAAGCTGACCCGGAAGTCATCGCGGTGCGGCTGAGCGGACGAGGGCCACATAACCGCTTCCAACTGTCGCCCGGCAGCAGCCACCCCGAGGCGCACTTCTACCGGCAGGCCACCGAGCGGTTGATCCAAGCGGGCTTCGACGTGCTCAGAGTGGACTGTAACCAAGGGCCACCCGAGCAGTCCGCGGTCTTGATCCGTGACCGGCTGCTGACCTTCTTCGCTGCCGGCAAGGAGTGAGCAGCCGTGGCCGACACGATCACCGAAGCCGAGCTGAGCGACCAGATCGACACGCTTACCCCGCTTGCCACTGTTGTTCTGAACGAGCACACCAACTTGAGCGGCCTGTGCGCCGTGTGCGGCTGCGCTTTTCCCGTGCGAGCGAGCGGTACTCGCTGAACACAACCTCGCGGTGCTGTAGCGCACTTCAAGCTGGCCGGACCGGCGACGCATGGACGCCTGCCGAGGTACGCACCCGTCACCGGTCTGGTCATCCAAGTGTACGGAGGAAACACCGATGGTACGACGGAAGCTCATTGTTCGTGGACGAGATCCAGATGCCCGCGTGACCGTCACTGTCGAGGTTTATCGCGGGAAGGTATGGATAACTTCTTTTGATTGCCCATTCACCGCTGAGGCAATCCTTGAACCCGCGTAGGCTGACAGCTTGGTTGACCTGGTAGCGCTGGCTGCCACGGAGGCGCGTGGTGACACAGTCTGATCCCAGGAGGCGGTGTTCTTGATGCGCCAGCCCAGCAAAACTACCTAGAAACATCGTGGTGAGGTCTCGCCATCCCAATCGGGTAAGTAGCCTGACCTTGGCGGCGCTGCCTACCGCCGTGGGCTGCTCACGGATGTTCACGCGGATAACGCTCAAGGACTGGGGACTGGAGGCAGTAGCCGACACGGCCGAACTGCTGATGAGTGAGCTGGTTACCAACGTCGTGAAGATTACCGGCGTCATGGAACCATCGCCCAAGTGGACGGAACTCACCGACCTGGCGCTGCTCCACGCACGCCTTGTGCAGCTCGAAGACGGCCTCATCATCGAGGTGGCGGATCCCGACTCGACGCTGCCGACCATGCCGCAACAGAGCCTTGACACTGAAGGTGGCCGCGGGCTGTTCTTGATCGAGAGCATCAGCAAGCGCTGGAACGCCTACCCAACCGATCGCGGCAAGGTGGTCTGGTGCGAGCTGGGGTTGCCGGGCGAGCTAACCGAGCATGGACTACCACGCCGCAAGCCGTCGCCTACGCATCGCCGTCCAGTTGAGCAAGGGTCTTGCTGCTCCTGAGATTCTTCGGCGGGTGCGGGAGGGACTTGAGGAGTTGTAAATTGAAGTACCCGCTCATCTGCGGCGCGCTTCGTGCTACACGCGGAGGGGGATTATTGAGTGTGTTCGGCTGCGTTCTCTTCCATAAGGTTGGTTGTGACACGGCGGAATCAAGTGATCATGGCCGCAGCCCGGCAAGCAGGAGACCACGCCGGCCGCGACGGCGCAGGCAACCTCGACGAGGCGACCCTCGAACAGCTCGCCGATCATGCCAGCCGGCTTGCCCGCGCCTACCTGACCGGCCTGCTCCAGATTACGGATCGACGAGGAAGTCCAGCTGGCACTCACCGCCGCCACCCGCGCCCGCGACGAGGCGCACGGTGACGACGAGATCCACGACCTGACCGGCGGGATGTTCACCAGCACCCCCGCCAAGCAGGCGTACATGGCCGCCATGACCCACACCAACCTGCACCAGCCTCACGCCACCATCACAGCAGTTGGCGCCGTCGAGCGCCGCCAGTTGCGCGTAGGCGAGCAGCCGCTCGTCGCGCACGGTGCGGCTGGCCGGCCGTTCGGGGCCCGATCCCGCGTATCCTGCCGGGTATCCCAGCCCTATCACCGGATCGGTGAGTTCTGCGACCGGAACCAGGGCGGGCCCGTACCGCTGCCGGAACCGTTCAGCGTATTCCCGCCACGCCGCCGTGCCGTGCGAGTGCGAGGCCAGGCGAGCGAGCACCGTCCCTGCGGCCTCGATCTCCCGGGCGACCGCGTCCGGCAGCGTCGCCCGCGCATCGAGGCCCAGATCGACGGCGAGCGGAACATCCGAGACCGGCACGAGTTCGCGCATCCGGTCAATCACAGCCGCGCGCAGAGCCCTGCCCGGCTCTGCGGGCTCAGCTCGGCCCGGCCCTTCCATGCGGGTGTGGATCTCGTGCAGCCCCCGCAGCAGCGGCGCGAGGTGCGCCACGGCGCTCGCATCGGTCGGTGCGCTTGCCTGCCGCGGTCATCCGGCCGCGTTCGATCTCCCGCTGCATCACCGGCAGCTCGCCCATCGCGTCGCCCCTTCCGCGTGATCCTTCATCAGAGAGTGCTGACCGTGGCGCGGTGATGACAGCGGAGCGTTGCAGCGCTGAAACGATTCCCCGAGTGGGCTACACCTGCAGACCAGCGCGGTACGCCATGCCGCGCAGCTCCGTCCCCACCGCGTCCCGGCGCGCGCCCGGCAGCAACGCGGCGATTGTCTCGCGGGCCATCAGGTGCCGACGCACCAGGATGGGGTTGATGTCCTCCGCCGTGCGCAGGGCCAGCACAGCGTCATCGCGACGACCCCCCAGTTGCGCGAACGCGCGGCCGCAGTGCACCCAGTAGACGGACCGGCTCACCGGGAATGGGTGACGCTCAGGGTGCACGTTATTGGCGATGCTGGCTGCCCGGTCGGGCTCGTTCGCTTCGAGTGCCAGCCACATGCGGAAACACCCTGCGTTCATCGGATCGAACACGAAACCCAGTGAGTCGGCCTCGCTGGTGGAGCCGAACCGCTCGGCCACGTCGGCGGCGGCATCCATCGGCGCGGCCACATCACCGTACCGGCGCTCCAGCACAGCGGCCATGGCGTGGCACGCGCTGACCTTGCCCACCAGTCCTGCGGTAGCGGTGGTCATGGGCGGCAAGGTCAGCGATTCAAGCTTGGTCCGCCCCAGTTCCACCGCCCCCGCAGCCATCAGCACGTCAGCCACAGCGAACTCGGCCACGGCAAGCATGTTGACCTCATCGCGCTCCTGGGCCAGGCCCCTGGCCAGGAAAGCGGTCCGGCGGACCAGATCCGTGGGCGCACCCGCGTAGACCAACCACTGGCGGGCCACGTGCACATGCAGGTACACGGCCAGATCGAGCAACTCGCCGTGGTCGGCGCCGGTAGCCAGCGTGGTGTGCAAGTTGCGGATCAGGCCAGGCAGATCGGTGGTCACTTCGGCGAACCGGCAGGCGCGCAGTTTGGCGTGGATCTGGGTCACCTGGTCCCGCAGCACCGCCACCGGCAGCACCAGCCCGTCCGGGCAGTCGGTCTCGATCCCATCCAGCGCCAGCCGCACCGCCTCCGTGGTGGCGTCGGTGTGCCCGTTTGCCGGTGCGGGTACCGGCAGCCTGGTCAGCTCGCTCGGGGCGATCTGCAGGGCGTTCGCCAGCCTGACGATCTCCGAGAGGGTCACCGCATGCTCGCCGTGCTCGATCCGGTGCAGCGTCGAGCAACTCATCCCGGCCAGTCCGGCGATCACCCGCAGCGACTTCTTGCGGGCATCGCGGATCCGCTGCAGCCGCAGCCCGATCGTGCGCGCGTCCTCATCGTCCATTCAGGACCTCTCCTCGCTGTCCCCTCGCCGATACCCCCGGGAGCTACCCGGGGCGGACACCTCGGCGAGGAGGTAACGCCAGGCTAGTTGCCGGTGACCCGATCGGGTGCGCGGGGGCCGCGTCAAGTGGTGCAGAACGCCCACCTGGCCCGCCAACGTGACCTGCGGTTTCACGCCACCTGGGCGCAGGGTTCCCGCTGGTCAGCGGCGACTGCCGGGAGCAACGGGCGGAACGCACCGCACAGCACCGGACCCATCGACTCCTGGTCCACACTGTCATCGGCGACGAAGCACGCGCCGGTGACCAGGAACCTGTGCACGAACCCAGCCACGGTGTCCTGATGCAGCGGCAGGTCCGGCCGACTGGCGAAGAGTTGCTCAATCCGGCCACGGCGATGGTCGAACAACCAGCGAGACTCGCTGCCCTCGATCAGATGCTCCTGAAGACCACTGGCCAGACCCTCGAACCAGGAACGCAGCTTCATAGCCGGCCACGTTAGACCAGACCAAGCCCCAACCCTGCAGGTGGGTGATATGCCGGAACCAAGGCCCAGCACAGTCAGGTGCCGCTACCGGTCTCGGGGGTTCTTCGTCAGCCCGGTAGGCTCGTTCGCCATGAGCTTCGCAGGGTATGACTTGGTTGTCATCGGTTCAGGTTTTTTCGGTCTCACGATCGCCGAGCGAGCCGCCAGCACGCTAGGCAAGCGGGTGCTGGTGTTGGAACGCCGTAACCATATAGGTGGTAACGCTTACTCTGAACCAGAACCAGAAACTGGAATCGAGGTTCACCGTTACGGGGCGCACCTGTTCCACACCTCCAATCAGCGGGTCTGGGATTACGTCAACCAGTTCACCGATTTCACCAACTATCAGCATCGAGTATTCACCATCTATCAGGGTCAGGCCTACTCGATGCCAATTAACCTGCACGCTATTTCCCAGTTCTTCGGCCGGTACATGACCCCCGACGAGGCAAAGGCGCTGATCGCCGAGCAGGCAGGCGAGATCGCCGATCCCACGACAGCAGCAAACCACGAAGAGAAGGGTATCGCCTTGGTCGGCCGCCCGCTCTATGACGCGTTTTTTCGTGGGTATACCGCCAAGCAGTGGCAAACCGATCCTCGGGAGCTGCCTGCGGCGATCGTTGCTCGTCTGCCGGTTAGATTCGATTTTGTCAACCGGTACTTTAACGATATCTACGAGGGTCTTCCCGTCGACGGCTACACGGTCTGGCTGAAGAGGATGGCCGACCACACCAACATCGACGTCAGGTTGCTGACCGATTTCTTCGACGTGCGTGACCAGCTCCCGAGAGGCATCCCGATCGTCTACACGGGACCGCTGGATCGGTACTTCGACTACTCCGAGGGCTGGTTGGGCTGGCGCACCCTTGATTTCGAGCAGGAGGTCCTGGGCATCGGCGATTTCCAGGGCACCTCAGTGATGAACTACGCGGACGAGAAGGTGCCTTATACTCGCATCCTCGAATTTCGCCATTTTCATCCTGAGCGCGATTACCGGACCGACAAGACTGTCATCGTGCGCGAGTTCTCGCGTTCCGCAGACAAGGAAGATGAGCCGTACTACCCGATTAACACTCCCCAGGACCGCGCCACATTGGAGCGGTACCGAGAACTGGCGAAATGTGAGACTGCAAGACACAACGTGCTGTTCGGCGGTAGGTTGGGTACCTATAAGTACTTGGATATGCATATGGCGATCGGCTCGGCTCTGAGCATGTTCGACAACAAGATCGCCCCCTACTTCACCGCGGGTCATGCCTTCCGGGATTAATGGGGTTCCGATCCAGCCGCTGTCCCTCGCGGACGGCGGCAGGCTGGCGGCACTGCGATGACCGGTGTGTAGTAGCCAGGTCCGAACGTTTCACCAATGGGAACGCCGTCGACTTCCACCCAGGCATGTGCCCGGAACGGTTCTGTGCGCACTCCCGTACACCAGGTTGGCCAGACTCCCCGCATTCGACAGAGTAGGGCAGCAGCCAATGAGCGCTGCAGGCAATTCCGGCCTGCACACCGGACACTCACCGAGACAACCGCCTGCCGGGCGGTCAGAGCTTGATGGGCGCTGGCCGGGGCACAGTCACCGCGCACCAGTCGTAGTAGACGCCGAATGCTACGAGGCGACAACGTAGCTAGCGTCCAAACTCGAACACCACGCATTCACCGAGTCGGGTCCCTCACCGATGCCCCGGGCCGTCGCCCCGGGGCGGAAACATCTCGGTGAAGGAGGTGACGTCAGATTACGTGCTCACGTGATCGAGCAACCGGCGGTACCCAGCGTCGACCGGCTCCCACGCCGCCGCGTACGCCACGGCCCGCAACGGGTCGTCCGGGTAGCGCTGCTCGCCCCCCGGGGCCAGGGCGGCCGCCGTGTCGATCAGGTGCAGCAGGGTCACCAGGTGCTCACGCTGCTCGGGAAAGCTCGCCGTCGCGGACCGTCGCGGCGAGGCGTAGACCTGGGGTAGGGGATCGGTGTTCATGGTCGAGACCTCCTGTGTGTCCGATGAGGACAGTCGGGGGCCGTTCTATAAGGAAAGCTGCACCGCGACGCCGGCGCCGTCCACGGTGGGCAGCCCCGGGTAGACCTCGGCCATCCGCGCCTGGTCCGCCGCATTCAGCAGGTGCAGGAATCGGCCGGTCATGGTTCCGACCGCGCGGGAGACGCCGAGCACCCGCCTGACTGGACGGCGGCTCGCAGCAGCGCGGCGTCAAGGCACCGGTACCAGCCTCGATCATTCCCGGATTGCAACCGACTCCAGCTCTCTCGGTCATGCCCCCACCTACGCGGCACGGCCGCGACCCAGCTGAAGGGGTCGCGCCGGCACCGTGAGCCGAGGAGGCTTTAGACGGACGCGGAGGTGGTGCACGCACTCGGGCACGTGCTGCCGCAGCCGTCATCAGTCATGACGATCACCGTGTCCGCGTTCGGGCCGTTCTCGATGAAGCTGATGTCCAGATCGAATGGGTCGCTGCCGATCTCCGCGCCGTCCGGGCGCGATGCGGCCGTGTCGCCGGGGGAAACAACGGTCCATTCGATCATGTCGATGCTCATAGCAACTTCCTCACACTGTCGGGCTGGTACTGGATTGAGGCACCGGGACCCCCAGTTCGCCACGCTGCGTGGCGGGCTGAACAGATCGTGCCGTTAGAGTGATACCAGCGGGACGACGCACGCCCGCCATCCGAACGCCACAATGACGACCTCGCCACAACCAGGGGGAGCTGATTTGGCCGATCGACCGGCCCGCACCCTGCTCGAACAGCGCATCCGGGAACGATGCCTGACCTTCGAGGAGTTCGTGCAACATGCCGAAGCCTATGCCCGCGACCACGACGAGCCCGGCACGCTCAGCCTGCGCCATCTTCAACGGCTGGTCAGTGGGCGGGAGCCTGACACCCTGCGGCCCGCCACAGCGCGGCTGCTCGAACGACTCCTCGGCGAGCCCATCGCTGTCCTGCTCGCCCCACCGACGACCACGAACAGCCAGGATGTAGGACACCACCACCGTATGGACCTGCCGCTCGCAACAGAAGCTGAGGACGATATCGTTCTACCGGCCCGCACTCGTGACGGAGAGGTGGTGTTCGTGACCTTCCCTCGTCGTCTCTTCCTCGGAAGTGTGGGTGCTGCGGCTCTTGTCGGTACAGTTGAAGCAAGATCGGGGCATCAGCTCGTGCGGATATCTGAATCCGAGGGAGCACCGGTTCCTGATGTCGATCCAGTGGAACACTTCCGGCAGATGAAGACGACACTGATGGACAATGACAACCTGTTCGGAGCGGGCAGCGTGGTCCAGTCAGTGCAAGAGCAGATCAGGACAATTCAGCGCCTCCGACAGTGCTATCGGAGAGCTGGCCAGCATAGGTTGCTGCAGGTTCAAACCCAGTTCGCGGACCTTTGCGGGTGGGCCTACCAGGACTCCGGTGATTACCGAGCGTCGACGTACTGGTCTGGCCGCGCTCTGGAATGGTCACACATGTGCGGTGACCGCGAGGCGACGTCGTTTATTTTAGCTCGCCGAAGCCAGTTGGCTGCCGATATGGGAGATCCAACGGAAGCAGTCGATGCGGCCGAGGCCGCGCTGAACATGATGTCAGGGGAATCGGGCCGCGTGACGGCAGTCGCCTGGACCCATGCAGCGCATGGCCATGCGCTGCGGCGAGATAGCGTAAATTGCGAACGGTCCTATGCTATGGCTCAAGATCTGCTGGAGCGGCTCGAAACGGATCCAGACTGCCCATGGGCACTTTTTCTGGATCGTTCATATATAGATGTTCAGCGGGCCCGCAGTCTGACATTTCTGGGCGACTACGGCGCGGCGGTCAAGTCGTTTCAAGAGGCCATCTCGGCGCTGCCTCGCGGTTACCGCCGCGATCGTGGCGTGTATCTGGCGCGGGAAGCGGTTGCACACCTGGGTGGCGGTGATGTGGAGCAGGCTTGCGCAGTCGGCCTCCAGGCATTGTTCATTGGCGCCGAGACTGGATCCGGACGTATTATTGGAGAGCTTAAGTCTCTGAATACGGCACTGGAACAGTTCCCATCGACTTCAGGCGTGGCAGATTTCTTCGAAGCCATGAATGAAACATTTCCTCGTCGACGGTTGCGAACGGCACAGTCGCAACCAAAGGAGACTGGATGACTTTGCCCACACCTGCCGATTATCGATGGATGAGGCTGGCCATAGAGCTTGCTTACCAGTGCCCACCGAGTCCAGGCGCCTTCTCTGTCGGTGCTGTAATCGTTGACGAGAATGGAGAAGAGATCAGCCGCGGATACTCCCGTGAAACCGACAGCCATGTCCATGCCGAAGAGTCCGCCCTGGCGAAATTAGCAAGCGACGATCCACGTTTGAAGACGGCCACGGTCTACAGCACTCTGGAACCCTGTTCGCAACGAAAGTCGCGGCCGCGCACGTGCACCCAACTCATCCTGGCGGCTGGTGTCCCCCGGGTTGTCGTGGCGTGGCGGGAACCCAGTCTTTTCGTTGCGGATTGCCAAGGTTGCGAGCTGCTTGCCAATGCCGGCGTAGCGGTGATAGAAATTTCGGATCTGGAAAAAGAGGCCCAGGCGCCAAATTCTCATCTCTCGCTTGGGCCATGACAGCCTACACGGTAGTCAGGACAGCCGGTAGGGTGCGGGCGGCGAGCACGCCAGACCGCTGCCGCCCAGGTGAAAGTACTACAGGGCGCGCCGGCGGCGTGTCTTCGACCGTTGCGGGAGGATTAGGGTGGTTGGTGTCATAGGGTGAGTGCACCACCAAGCTGTGTGAGAACACCTGTCGCGGTCAGCTGTCTCCGGAGCTGCCCGCATCTGGTGCTTGAGCGGCCGCTTCGTCGGTCGACGGGTGGCACCTCGGGCAGCCCGGCAGGCCGCACTTCCCCCCGCGTCACGATCTCCTGGCCAGCCGCAGCTTCCGCTGCCACCGGCCAGAGCGTTGCCCCGCGAGTACCTGCGCCAGCCGTGCCTCGCTCGTCTTCGCCGAGGTCATGAGGTCGTCCAGCAGGTTAGCCGACATCGTCTCGCGCCTGAGTCCCGACAACTCGACGATATCGGCCAAGGGATCCCGCAGCGCCCTCAGCGATACGGAGGTATAGTAGCGGTCCCGGTGAGTCGTTTCACATGTCGACACACACCCGCCGGTTTCCGAAGATGACTTCTTTCGCGGCCAGTGCCATGTTTGCTTGTGTTCGGTAAGGCAGACCGATCCGATTCCAGTGGAAGATGATGTGGTGGGCGGTTACGGCGCGGATTCCCCGCGTGAGCAGTCCTTCGTCGGACAGAGTTTTGAGGGTTTCCCCGGCTTGCTCAAAGGCTGCCAGCCAGTCGGTGGCGAACTCCAGGGCGCCGCCGGTGCGCAACACGGTTTCCGGACTTGTATCCACGGTGATGAGCCGCTTCATGGCTGCTGTGAATGTGGACCATTGCGCTGGCTGTGCGCTGTTCTCGGTCGGCCGATGATCTGCCACTTTCGCCCAGATGTCGCCCTGTTCGTACCGGTCCTGCCCGGCGGCTCTCATCAGGGCGGCGCCGAGCAGGACGGAGAGTTCCCGCCGCTTGCCCTGGCGTGGGGCGCACTGGTGAGCGTGCCGTCACCGAGCAGCCTGAGGTGCTCGACGATGTGACGGCTGTCCTGGTGGAACAGGGTGTGCGCGGCTGCCATCCCTTCCTCGCCACCGAACGCGTGCGTCTCAGGCTCGTAAATACTCTCAACCCACCGTGACGCATC
>JBOHGM010000057.1:0-25483 GCA_050699435.1 Pseudonocardiaceae bacterium
CAGTCCGACGTGCCTGCCGGACACCGCGCCGGTCCGCTGCGCGAGCACCGCCGCGGTCCGGGTGGCCAGCCCGAACGCGGCGCGGCGCATCAGCGCACCCCGGGGTACCCGCCCGAACAGGGCTTCCTCGGCGGCGCGTACCCGCTGCACCGTCCAGGCGCCATGATCGCCGGTCACGGGGCACCAGCCGGCCAGGACTCGGCCAGCACGATGGCGGCGGCGAGGTCGGCGTCGTGGGTCAGCGAGACATGCCACCCGGTGACACCCCGCTGCCGGGCTGCCTGCGCGAGAAGCCCGGTGACCTGCAGCGTCGGCCGCCCGTCGGCGCCGGAAACGACCTCTGTGTCGCGGAAGTTCCAGCCGCGCGGCGCGCCGAGCGCCTTCGCGGCGGCCTCTTTCGCGGCGAACCGGGCTGCCAGCGAGTCGGCCCGCCGCGGCTTACCTGCTGGGGTCATCCGCTCCGCCTCGGTGAACACCCGCGGCAGCAGGCCGGGGGTCCGGCGCAGCGCTCGCTCGAAGCGCGGCACACCGACGAGGTCGGTGCCCACGCCGATAATCACCGGCCCGCCCCTCCGGACCTGCCGGGCAGGCCCACCGTGAGAAGGGCGGGCACTCGGCGTGCGAACGGAATCATTCGACGGTGACGGACTTGGCCAGGTTGCGCGGCCGGTCCACGTCGTAGCCCCGCTCGCGAGCGATCTCAGCGGCGAGCACCTGCAGCGGAACGATGGACACCAGCGGCTGCAGCAGGGTCGGCACCGCGGGTACCTCCAGCACATCCGCGGCGTACGGGCGCACCGTGTCGTCGCCCTCCTCGGCGATGACGATGGTCCGCGCACCACGGGCCCGGATCTCCTGGATGTTGGACAGCAGCTTGGCGTGCAGCACCGCCCTGCCCTTGGGTGAGGGCACCACCACGACCACCGGCAGCCCGTCCTCAAGCAGCGCGATCGGGCCGTGCTTGAGCTCACCGGCGGCGAAGCCCTCGGCGTGCATATAGGCGAGTTCCTTGAGCTTGAGCGCGCCTTCGAGGGCCACCGGAAAGCCGACGTGGCGGCCCAGGAAGAGCACCGCCTTGGCGCCGGCGAGATCGCGGGCCAGCGCGCGGACCTGGTCCACGGTGCCGAGCACCTGCTGCACCGCCGCGGGCATGGCCGCCAGCTCGGCGAACTCGCGGGCCACCTCGTCGGAGTACTTGGTGCCGCGGGCCTGCGCGAGTGCCAACCCGACCAGGAAGTTCGCCACGATCTGGGCGAGGAAGGTCTTGGTGGCCGCCACCCCGATCTCCGGCCCGGCGTGGGTGTAGAGCACCGCGTCGGACTCCCGGGGGATCTGCGCGCCGTTCGTGTTGCAGATCGCCAGTACCCGGGCCTTCTGCTCGCGGGCATGCCGCACCGCCTCCAGGGTGTCGGCGGTCTCCCCGGACTGCGAGATCGCGACGACCAGGGTGGAGCGGTCCAGCACCGGGTCGCGGTAGCGGAACTCCGAGGCCAGTTCGACCTCCACCGGCAGCCGGCACCAGTGCTCGATGGCGTACTTGGCGATCATCCCGGAGTGGTAGGCCGTGCCGCAGGCGACCACGAAGACCTTGTCGACGTCACGCAGCTCCTGGGTGTCCATCCGCTGCTCGTCGAGCACGATCCGGCCGTCGACGAAATGCCCGCGCAACGTATTGCCGACGGCGCTGGGTTGTTCCTGAATCTCCTTGAGCATGAAGTAGTCGTGGCCGCCCTTCTCGGCGGCTGAGAGGTCCCAGTCGACGTGAAAGGCGTTGCCCCGCACCGGGGCGCCGTGGAAGTCGGTGACCTGGTAGCCGTCGCGGCTGATGGTGACGACCTGGTCCTGGCCGAGCTCGACGGCGTCGCGGGTGTGCTCGATGAACGCGGCGACGTCCGAGGCGACGAAGTGCTCCCCCGCGCCCACCCCCACCACCAGCGGCGACGACCGGCGGGCCGCGACGATCCGGTCCGGCTCGTCGGCGTGGGTGACGACGAGCGTGAACGCGCCATGCAGCCGCCTGCACACGGCGCGTACCGCGGCGGGCAGGTCACCGGCGTGCTCCCCGGTGGCGTAGGCCGCGGCGATGAGGTGCGCGGCGGTCTCGGTGTCGGTGTCACTGGACAGCTCGGTCCCGCCGGCCTCGAGTTCGGCCCGCAACTGGGCGAAATTCTCGATGATCCCGTTGTGCACCACGGCGACCGTGCCCGCGGTGTCGGAGTGTGGATGCGCGTTGCGATCGGTCGGCCCGCCGTGGGTCGCCCAGCGGGTGTGGCCCATCCCGGCGTTGCCCGCGAACGCCGCGCGCCCGGCTGAGTCGATCTCGCCGACCAGGTTGGCCAGTGGCCCGGCCTTGCGCCGCACCGCCAGCACCCCGGCGCCGTCCAGCACCGCGACCCCCGCCGAGTCGTACCCGCGGTACTCCAACCTGCTCAGACCCTGCAGGACCACGTCGAGCGCCGGTCGATGGCCCACGTAGCCCACGATTCCGCACATGGCCGTCACGGTATCCGAGGGTGGCCGCGCTCCCGTCGGCAACGTGAGGGTAGGAATCCGCTAGCGTCCCGTCCCATGGCACGCACGGGCAGAGCAGTCAAGCGCTCGATCGACGAGCTGTCCCGGCCGGGGCCGTACGACGTGCTCCGCGGCGACCTCGCCCTGATCGGCATGCCCGGCGTGGTCTTCACCCCCGAGTCCGGGCTCGGGCTGCCAGCGGTCGCCGCCGGGCACGGCTGGCTGCAGCCGACGTCGCGATCCGAGGAGTTGCTGCGTCACCTCGCCTCCTGGGGGGTGGTCACGGCGGCGCCGGCCACGCAGCACGGTGTGCTGCCCTCGCACCGCCAGTTCGCCGCCGATCTGCGCACCACGCTGGACATGTGTATCGGGGTGCGGCTGGGCGAGGGCAAGATCAGCGTCGACGCCGACAAGCTCGGCCTGGTCGGGCACGGGATGGGCGGGGGCTGCGCGGTACTCACCGCGGCAGCCGACGAGCGCTGCAAGGCGGTCGTCACGCTGGCGCTGGCCGAGACCCTGCCCTCAGCGGTCGCTGCCGCGCCCCGCGCCACCATGGCGGGCATGCACCTCGCGGGGGGTAAGGACCGGGTGGCCCCGCCGGTCGGGCACGCCGAGCCGGTGGCCAACGCGTGGGCGGGGCCGGTGCAGCTGCGGATCCTGCCCAAGGCGAGCCACCTCGGCTTCCTGCAGGGCAAGCACTGGTCGGACCTGCTCCTCGACGGCAGCCCGGAATACGGGACCCGCCGGCTCAGCCGCGCCTTGGTCACCGCGTTCCTGCTGCGCCACCTCACCGAGACCACCGAGTACGACGAACTGCTCGAGTCCGACGCCCCCGGCGCACCACTGGACCTCATCCGCTAGACGGACCGGCACACCCTGAGAGATGCTTCGCTCTGTGTCGACACGACCACGGCGGGTGTTCCTGAGTCATACCTCCGAGCTGCGCAGGCTTCCCGCCCGCCGGCCTTTCGTAGCCGCCGCGGAGCGAGCGGTGACCCGGGCCGGGGACGCTATCAGTGACATGGCGTATTTCCCCGCGCGGGATCGCCACCACCCCGACGCACCGTCCTCACTGCCGGTGCACTGGTCACCCTGGCCATCACCGGGACGGTCTGGCTGAGCACCGGTCGCAACCACTCCGGCGTCGAGCCACCGCTGTCCACCCCCGGGCCGCCTCCTACCTTCAGCCCCGCCCAGATCGACCCTCTCAGCCTGAAACTGCGCGACGCTGACCCCTGTCCCCTGATCGACATTGACTCGCTACGCCAAGTCGGCACGCCGGAACAAGTACCCGGCCCCTACCTGAATACCTGCCAGGTCGACATCGGTACCGCCCGTGGCGACGTCCAGCTTCGGGTGTCCATCAGCGACCCTAGGCAGGTGTCGGAGTTCGACGAAACACCGAGCGGGTCGTCGGTGACGTGGCCGTCTTACCCCAGACCCGCGAATCGCGGGTGTGTGGGAGACAGCTCGTGCTGCCCGCGGACCAGCCCGGGAAAGACGCGTTCATCAACCGCTACCCAGGAGGATGCGATGCCGTTCTCCTGCACCAGCCCGCCACCACCGACACCCCCGGCACCGGGACTCTCCTTGTGGAGGTCGTAGCCCCCCTGCCCACCGAGGAACTCTGCGCCCTGGCCACCGAGCTCGTCGCCAGCGCCGAAAAGCGACTCGAACCCTGATCAATAGGCTCCCCGTAATTACCGCACGGTGTAATTACCGCACGGTGGCGACGACTGCAGCAATACGCTGCGCGATGGAGTCGGCGACCGACTGGGTGGGTGCCTCGACCATCACCCGCACCAGCTGCTCGGTCCCTGACGGGCGCAGCAGCACCCGGCCGGTCTCGCCGAGCTCTGCCTCCGCGGCAGCGATGGCCTCGGCTACCTCCGCTGCCGTCGCGACGGCCGACTTGTCCGCCACCGCGACGTTGACCAGGACCTGTGGCAGCCGGGTCAGCACCCCGGCCAGCTCGGCCAGGCTCTGCCCGGTGGTGGCCATCCGGGCCATCACTCGCAGCGCGGTGAGCAGTCCGTCGCCCGTGGTGGCGTGTGCGGGCAGCACCAGGTGCCCGGACTGCTCGCCGCCCAGGGAGAACCCGCCCGCCCACAGCGCCTCCAGCACATACCGGTCGCCCACCGCGGTGGTCTGCACAGCCACGCCGTGCTCGCGCATCGCGAGGTGCAGCCCCAGGTTGCTCATCACGGTAGTGACCAGGGTGTCCGCGACCAGCTCGCCGGCCTCCCGCATGGCCAGCGCGAGTACCGCCATGATCTGATCGCCGTCCACCACGTCGCCTGCCGCGTCCACGGCGAGGCAGCGGTCCGCGTCGCCGTCGTGCGCGATGCCCAGGGTGGCGCCGTGTTCCAGCACCGCCTTGCGCACCTGATCCAGATGAGTGGACCCGCAGCCGTCGTTGATGTTGAGACCGGTCGGCTCGGCATACAGCGCTACCACCTCGGCGCCGGCCCTGCGGTAGGCCTCCGGGGCCACGGCGGACGCCGCACCATGCGCACAGTCGACCACCACGCGGATCCCGTCCAGCGGGTGCGGGGTGGCCAGCAGCAGATGATCGACGTAGCGTCCGGCGGCCTCCGGGACGTCGCGCACCCGGCCGATCCGCGCACCGGTGGGACGCTCGCCAGCGGCACCGATCCGGGCGCTGATCTCGTCCTCCACCGCATCGGGCAGCTTGTGCCCCCCGGCGGCGAACAGCTTGATGCCGTTATCCGGCATCGGGTTGTGCGAAGCGGAGATCATCACGCCGAGGTCTGCCGAGAGCGCCGCCACCAGGTGGGCCACCGCCGGGGTGGGCAGCACCCCGACCCGCAACACGTCCGCCCCGGCCGAGGTGAGGCCGGCGGTGACAGCGGCCTCCAGCATCTCGCCGCTGGCCCGGGGGTCCCGCCCCAGCACCGCGACCGGACGATGCCCGAGGTCGTGCTCGGCGAGCACCCGCGCCGCAGCGCCGGATACCGCCAGCGCCAGCTCGGGGGTGAGGTCGGCGTTGGCTAGGCCACGCACGCCGTCGGTGCCGAAAAGGCGGACCATCGTGGGAGCGCTGGTACTAGCGCTTGCTGTACTGGGGTGCCTTGCGCGCCTTCTTCAGCCCGTACTTCTTACGTTCCTTCATCCTGGCATCGCGGGTCAGGAAGCCCGCCTTCTTCAGCGCGGGACGGTCGTCGAGGTTCAGTTCGATCAGTGCGCGGGCGATGGCCAGCCGCAGCGCACCGGCCTGGCCGGAGGTGCCCCCTCCGGTGAGGTTGCCGATCACGTCGTACGCCTCGGGCTTGCCGGCGGTGAGCAGCGGCTCGCGCACCAACTGCTGGTGCACCTTGTTCGGGAAGTACTGCTCCATGGTCTTGCCGTTGAGCGTGAAGACACCGGTGCCCGGCACCAGCCGCACCCGAACGACCGCCTCCTTGCGGCGGCCGACGGTCTGCACCGGCTTGTCACCCAGCACCGGCACGGGCGGAACAACAGGTCCGGGCATCACTGCGGTGGCCTGGGCGGGGGCCTGCTCGGCCTCGGCCTGCGGGGGGTGCGGGGTGGTCACGGCGTCTCTCGGGTCCTCACTGGGCGGGGTCTCGCTGGGGGTCACGTCGCTGGGGGTCACGTCACTGGGAATCGTCCCACTGGGAATCGTCCCACTGGGAATCGTCACTGCGCGACCTGGGTGATCTGGAACGGCTGCGGGCGCTGGGCGGCGTGCGGGTGCTCAGGGGCCGCGTAGACCTTGAGCTTGCGGGCCATCGCCCGGCCCAGCTTGTTCTTCGGCAACATCCCCTTGACCGCGTGCTCCACCAACCGCTCGGGTGCGATGGCGAGCATCTCGGTGAACGAGCGCTGCTTGAGCCCGCCGGGGTGGCCGCTGTGCCGATAGACGAAGTTGCGGTCACCCTTGTTACCGGACAGCGAGATCTTGCCGGCGTTGACGATCACGACGAAGTCACCTGTGTCGACGTGCGGGGCGTAGATCGGCTTGTGCTTGCCGCGCAGCAGGGTGGCGGCCTGGCTGGCGAGGCGGCCGAGCACCACGTCCGTGGCGTCGATGACGTGCCAGGCTCGAGTGAACTCGCCGGGCTTGGGGTTGTACGTGCGCACGGATCTACCTCGTCGTCACAGTTCGTCAGGGGTGCCGGGTGCGGTCCGCGTCCCTGCACGAGACACTGCCGCGATACCGCTGCGGCGGCGCGACCGTGGCCTAGTCCACAGCCGCGCACCTCCGCCGACGATACCGGCCGCTGCGCAACAGGGTCAAAACGGGGTGGTAACCCCTCAGCGCAACAGGCACCCGCCGTGGCGTGTGCCGGCAGCTCCGCGACGCGGACGGGGGTAGGTCGGGAGACAGCGCAACCGATCGAACGTTTCCCCGACACGCCGGAGGGGGCACGAGTGGATGTCGGCGGGGTCGGGCAGACTGGGTGGGTGAGCCCTGTGAGCCGTGGCCGGAAAGGCCGAAAGAATACGAAGTCCACCCGGCGGCTGGTGCGGACCGACGCGTTCGGCGCGCAGGACGAGTGCGATTGCCCGGCGTGCTCCGGCGAGGACTTCGACCCGCAGCGGCTGATCGATGAGTTGCTTGCAGGTGCTGGGGAGCTCATCGGGTCCGAGGACCCGCTGGACGCGGAGATCGCGGGCGCGGCGTTCGTGTCAGTCGGTGAGACTGCCAGCGAGGCCTTCGAGGAGGCGCTGGTCGGCGGGTTCATCCCGGAGTTCGAGGCCCGGGCCATCCCCGAGGCGCTCGCGATGTTGCTGGCGATCGGTTCGGTCGCCGGAGGTAGGGTCGCCAAGGCTGCCGCAGCGGCCGCCGACCGGCTGGTCGAGGCCGGCCTCCCCCGGCCGAGGTGGACGGCCGAACTGGGCGAGCCGGTGACGCTGACCGAGTGTTGGCGCCTTATCGACTCTCAAGGCACTGCGTCGATGCTGACCTGCTTATTTCATCGGGCGGGGCGTTCGCACACTGTCGTGCTGAGCGTGGACCATCTCGATTGCGGCGCCGCCGACGAGATTCTGCTGTTCCCCGTGGACCAACTGGCCGAGGCGCTGAAGATAATACAGGCTGGCCTCGACAGTGGTGTCGAGATCACGAAGGAGGCGCTGGACCCGGCGGAGCTGCGCTGGCAGGTCGAGACTGCCCTGGATGCGCGGGCGGTGCACGACCGTGACGAGCATGAGCTAGGAACAGCTGATGTGCCGGTCGATGATGAAGACGACCTGCCCGACTACCGCGCCCTGGCGGTGTTGCTGCGGGCCCGGATGAGCGCTCTCCCGGCATCGAGAAAGCCCCCAGCGGCGCATGGGGCCGGGGACGGCCACCGTGCCGGGCTCACCGCGGCGCAGATGCTGGCGCGGCTCGCCGACGGCGGGGGCAGCCCGTTCGGGGCGTCGGCGCCGATCACGCCCCGCGGCCGGGCGACGGTGGCCACGCTGCCGACGAAGCGGAAGAAGTCCGACGGGTCGGCGCCAGTGTACCAGATCAAGGTGGAACTGCAGGGGGCGAAACCACCGATCTGGCGGCGCCTGGAGGTACCCGCCGACATCAGCCTCGCCCGCCTGCACGCGGTCATCCAGATCGCGTTCGACTGGCACGACGGTCACCTGCACGTCTTCCAGACCCCGTACGGCGAGTTCGGGGTCGCCGACGGCGAACTCGGCCACCGCGCTGAAGCACCGGTGACGCTGGAGCAGGTCGCCCCGGACGTGCGAAGAAAGATCCGCTACACTTACGACTTCGGCGACGACTGGGAACACGACATCCTGGTGGAGAAGGTGCTCGACCGGGACGAGACGGCGAGCTACCCGCGCTGCACGGGCGGGCGACGCGCCACCCCACCGGAAGACTGCGGCGGCATCTGGGGCTACGCCGACCTCGTGGAGGTCCTGGCTGACCCCGCCCACCCGGAACACGAAGACAAACTGGAGTGGCTCGGACTCGACGATGCCGCACAGTTCGACCCCGCCGGCTTCGATCCCAAGGCAGTGACCCACGCGCTGTCCCGCTTGCGAGCGAGCAACGTTCGATCCTGACACAGCTGGCTGGCCCGCTGGAACGACGTCATCCCGGACTGGCTGAGGACCTACGTCGGGCTGGAGGGGCTGGCCTCGTACGAGATCACCTACATGCCTCTGGTCCTGCACGCGCTGGTGCAGACCGAGGCGTACTCGATCGGTGCGACGGCGGGCTGTGCGCGGGTTCGGCCCGATCAGGTGGAGCGGCTGGTCGGCCTCCGGATGGAGCGGCAGCGCAGGCTGTTCACGGACACCGACCTCGAGGAGTCGGTGCTGGACCGGCCGATCGGCGGCACCGCGATCATGCGCGAGCAGCTCAATCACCTGGTGGAGCTCTCCAGGTGGGACAACATCGAGATCCTGGTGCTACCCACGTCTATAGGTCATCACGACGGGATGGAAGGGTCCTTTTACCGTGCTGCACTTCGAGCAGGCGCAGTCCATCGGCTATGTCGAGTTCCCGGACGGTGCCGTGTACGTGCAGGATCAAGATCAGGTGGCGGCGTATACTTCGGACGGCGCAGTCGCTGCGCTCCGCGGCGCTGCTGCAGCCCGAGTCCGCCGAGGCGATCGCGGCGCGGCGCGACGCATTGACCTGATCGGCGGAGGACGACATGACAGCCCCAGGGTGGCGCGCCGGATGGCGGACGCCGACCCGCAGCAGTAACGGCGGCAACTGCGTCGAGGTCGACTTCACCGCGGCCGGCGTGCAGATACGTGACAGCAAGGCCCGTGGCGCCGGACCGATCATCGAGTTCACCCCCGCCCAGTGGGCGGTGTTCGTCCGCGAGGCCGCGCATAGGCTGCCCAGTGCCAACGGCGCGGTGACCGTCACCCACCACCGGGACGGCACCCGGGTCCGGTCATCGGAGGCGATCCTGGACTTCACGCCCGGGGAGTGGACCGCCTCGTCGCAGGCGCCCGGGACGGCGAGTTCGACTACGACACGCAGACGTCCGCCCTCCTCGGCTGAGACCACCCTGTGACGCCGGATCGGGGCATCAACGGGACGACGGCGGCCGGATCGCGGTTGGGTAGGCGTTGCCCCCGGCTCCGGTTGGGGGAGATGATCGTTGACGTGCCGGGTGAACTCGTCGAGCACTGCGAGTGCGCGGCGTTGGTTGTAGATCAGAATTCGTGCACCATTACACGGCGGGGGTCGCCACTTACCGTGAGCGACGACGTTGAAACCGATTCACCGCGAGGTTGTCGTAGTGCTGACCATGCAGGATGCGTTGCTGGCGTTGACCCAGTACTGGACGGAGCGCGGCTGTATGGTCGTGCAGCCGTTCAACACCGAGGTAGGTGCGGGAACGCTGAACCCGGCGACCGTCCTGCGCGTGTTGGGGCCGGAGCCGTGGCGGGTTGCGTATGTCGAGCCGAGTGTCCGTCCGGATGACGCCCGCTATGGGGAGAACCCAAACCGCCTTCAGACGCACACCCAGTTCCAGGTAATTCTCAAGCCAGATCCGGGCGACCCGCAGGAGCTCTACTTGGGCAGCCTGGAGGCCCTCGGGATCGATGTTCGAGCGCACGACGTCCGCTTCGTCGAGGACAACTGGGCCTCACCCGCACTCGGCGCGTGGGGTCTGGGCTGGGAGGTGTGGCTGGACGGGCTGGAGATCACCCAGTTCACCTATTTCCAGCAGGCTGGCGGTATGACCCTGGACCCGGTCTCGGTCGAGATCACCTACGGTGTCGAGCGGATCATGATGGCACTCCAGGGCGTCGATCATTTCAAGAAGATCGCCTATGCGCCGGGTATCTCCTATGGGGAGGCGTTCGGGCAGGCCGAGTACGAGATGAGCCGCTACTACCTCGATGACGCCGATGTCGATACGCATCGGCGGCTCTTCGAGGACTACGCGGCGGAGGCCAGCCGGATGCTGGACGCCCGGTTGCCGGTGCCGGCGCATTCTTATGTGCTCAAGTGCTCGCACACGTTCAACGTGCTGGATTCCCGCGGTGCGGTGAGCACGACCGAGCGCGCCAAGGCGTTCGGCCGGATGCGCGGTATGGCGCGCGAGGTTGCCCAGTTGTGGGCGGACCGCCGGGCCGAGCTTGAGCACCCGCTCGGTGTTGCTGCCGCGCCGGCAGCCGTCGCGGCACCGGCCGAGTTCGCCACGGTGACGGATCAGCACACGTTGCTGTTCGAGATCGGTACCGAAGAGATGCCGCCTGGCGAGGTGACTCGCACCGCGGATTCTGTTCGCCAGGCGTTGACGGACAAGTTGGGCGTTACCCGGCTGGGCCACGGCGAGATCACCACCTACGCCACACCGCGCCGGGTTATCGCGTTGGTCACGGATGTGGAGCCGGCGGAGCCGGACGCGGAGCGCACCGTCCGCGGGCCCCGCTCGACGGCCGCGTTCGACTCCGAAGGCAACGCGACGAAGGCGGCGACCGGGTTCGCACGCGGGCAGGGTGTCGCCGTTGACCAACTGGAACGTGTCGAGGTGGATGGGATCGACTATGTCGGTGTCACCAAGACCGATGTCGGTCGCGGTGCGATCGAGGTGCTCAGTGGTCTGCTCGCCGAGATCGTCACCCACCTTCGCGCCGATAAGAACATGCGATGGAACGATCCGAAGCTGTCTTTCACGCGACCCATTCGGTGGCTGGTCGCCCTCCTCGGCGACACGATCGTTCCGGTAGCCGCGTCCAGCCTGTCGGCTGGCCGGACGTCCCGCGTCCACCGCATCGCCGATCAGTCCACTGTGGAGGTTTCTACTGCGGACGAGTATCTGGACCTGCTCCAGCGGCACGGGATAGTTGCCGATCAGGAGCGTCGCCGTTGGTTGATCGTTGACGCCGCGCGTCAACTCGCCGCCTCAGTCGGGGGGGAGATCGACGTTGACGGTGAGTCGGAGTTGATCGACGAGATCACCAATCTGGTCGAGCAGCCCAACGCCATCCTGGGCAGTTTCGCCAAGGACTACCTCGACCTACCGCAGGAGATTCTGACCACGGTGATGCGCAAGCACCAGCGCTATCTGCCGGTCCGAACTGCTGATGGCGCTCTGCTCCCGCACTTTGTCGCGGTCACCAACGGCGAGTGCGATCACGATGTTGTGCGGGCGGGGAACGAGGCGGTGTTGCGTGCCCGCTACGAGGACGCGAGCTTCTTCTGGCGTGCCGACCTGAAGACCACGCCGGAGGCCATGAAACCGGAGCTGGAGAAACTGGCCTTCGAGGAGCGTCTCGGCTCCATGGCACAGCGTGCTCACCGCATCGGCCGCGTCACCCTGACTCTCGCCGACGCAGTGTCACTGTCGAGGGACGACCTCTCGACGCTGGAGCGGGCAGCCGAGTTGGCCAAGTTCGACCTCGGGTCGCACATGGTGATCGAGCTGACCAGCCTGGCCGGAACGATGGCCCGCGAGTACGCGCGCCGCAGCGGCGAGCCGGAGGCGGTGGCCCAGGCGCTATACGACATGGAACTCCCGCGTGCGCCCGGTGGAGCCACCCCGGCTACCACACCCGGCGCACTGCTCGCGCTCGCCGATCGGTTCGACCTGTTGGTGGGCCTGTTCGCGGTCGGCGCGAAGCCGACCGGAAGTTCCGACCCGTTCGGCCTCCGTCGCGCCGCAGCGGGCGTGGTGAGCATCCTGCGGGTTCAGCCGACCCTTCGCGACATCACGCTGGAACGCGGCCTGGCAGCGGCTGCCGACGAGGTCCGCACTCAGGGCATCGACGTGCCCGGCCCCGTGCTCGCCGACGTCGCCGACTTCGTCGTCCGCCGCTACGAGCAGCAACTCCTGGACACCGGTCACGATCACCGCCAGGTGGCCGCGATCCTGCCGCTTGCCTCCGCGCCGGCCGTCGCGGACGAGACGCTGGCGGAGCTGGATCGCCGCACCTCGGACAGCGCCTTCGCCGGCCTCGTGACCGCTCTCCAACGGGTGCGGCGCATCGTGCCTGCGGACACCAAAGCCACCTATGACCCCGCCCGGCTCCAAGAGCCCGCCGCGACCACCCTGCATCAAGCACTGGTCAAGGTGGGTGAAACCGTGGGCTCAACGCCGCGCTCGTTGGGTGACTTCGTGACGGCGGCGTCCGTGCTCACCGGGCCGATCAATACCTTTTTCGACGAGATCCTGGTGATGGTGGACGACGACGACCTCCGAGCGGCACGGCTGGGGCTGTTGGCGAGCATCCGCGATCTCGCCGCCCCAGCGTTGGACTGGCAGGCGCTCGGCACGAGCGTCACATCGGAGGAGTAAGGCCGGTTTGCGCCTACTCTCTGCCGAACTAGGCGACGGCAGGGTGCGGGGTCAGCGCCAGAGGGCGGCGCGAGCCCGGTCGGCGGCCATGCCGGGCAGTTGGACGATGAAGTCGGCGAACGCGGGCAGGCCCGGCCGGAGGCACAGCCGGAGCGCGGTGGCGGAGTCCTCGGGGGGTTGAAAGTTGCGTTCGATCTGTCGCGGTGTCACGTGCGCGCCGCGACCACCCGCAGCCAGCAACCGCTGCAGCTCGCGCTCGGTGCGGTCGGGTTCGTTCCACTCGGACCAGAAGCTGATGATCCCGTCGGTGCCGACAATGAGGACTGAGTCGGGGGAGGTCCCGTAACGACGGTGCACGGTGCCGTCGACATCGTCGATGAGGATCCGGCGCTGCTCGTGGTCGAGGGTGCGCAGGTCGGCGGCGTGGCGTCGCTTGTCCGCAAGGGTGGCGTGGGGCGGATAGCGCGGGCCGGGGTGGGCCTCGCGGGTGTACAGCACCGCGAAGTTCGCCACCTCGGTGCAGCGGGCGGTGAGCAAGCGCATGCGGTCGATCTTGCTCAGGTACACCGGGCACGTGACGCTGCCGAATTCCAGCACCAGTGGCCGCTCACCCACGACCGCACGCAGCTGGACGCCGTGGCCGGAGTCAAGATCGGTCACGGTCCCTGCCACGAGCTCGCAGCCGGCGATGGTCGGTGCCGGGGCGGAGTAGAGGCGCAGGTCGAAGCGCGGGTAGTTGTACGGGACCTGCGCCGGGTCGGGGAGCGCACCACGACCGGCCAGTGCCCGCGTCGCCGCCGCAGCGGCCAGCGCCGACCCGGTATCAGCCAACCACCGCACGACACCTGGCCCGGATCGACCCGACCCGGATCGACCCGGCTGAAATCGACCCGGCCGAAATTGACGCAGCCCCACCAGCGCTGTGAGCGCGGGCAGACCGGCGAGCAGCGCAAGGAACCCCTGGTTGCGGTCGTAGGGATCACCGCCGCGGCTCGCCCGCACCTCGACCGCTGCAGTTGCGACCGCGCCCGCCAGGCCAGCCCACAGAACTCGCACCTGACACCCCCACGTTCGATCCTGACACGTGAAGGTGCTCCTGAACTCGATACCGATGAGACTTAGCCATCCACATCATCGCAGCTCAGAAGCACCCTTCACGCAATCAACACGCGAGCTAGGCGTACCGGTTTCGGTTGGCGTTCTCCGCGGCCTGAAAATTCTCGTTCGAGGTCCCCAGCGCCACGCCGATCTGGTTCAGCGTCTGGTTGAGATTCGCCGCCGACTGATCCCACTTCGCCTGGTGCGCCTGGTAGGCGATGGATGCCTCACCGCTCCAGGTCTCCACCAACGGCTGCAGGAATCTCTTGAGATCGTCAAGCTCTCGACTGATATTCGTCCAGGTCGTCTGGATCGAGCCCCGCGCGCTCTCGAGTTCACCGAACGTGACCTGTATCCTGTCACTCATCTGTTCATCCTCTCCGCTCTCGGCACTTGGCGGCCGTACTCAGTCAAGCGCTGCGTTGATCTGCGAGAACGTCTGGTTCTCGGTCTCGTCGGCCTGGGCGTACGTAGCGCCGGATCCCCGAATCTGCTCACCGATGCTGTTCAGTGCCTCGTTGAGGCTGCGCGCGTTGGTGTTCCAGCGCTCCATCAGCATGTGAAAGGCAGTCGAAGCCTGCCCCTGCCAGGCGCCTGCCAGCGGCGCCAGCTGATTGCTCAGCGCGGAGAGCTGGCCCTGCACGCTCTGGTTCACCTCGGCGACGTGATTCGCCGCCGCCTGCATCTGTTCAACTTGCGTCCCGAACTGCTGTCCCATCTCCTGCTACCCCCTTGGGGTTGATCTGACGGTCTGACACACCATGCGACGGCCACCATGCCAGGCCGGTTCCCATCCGTGACGACTTTGTCGCAGAAGGTTGCAAGCGCGAACGCCACGGCGGGGATCACTCCGGCGGCAGCCAGGCGACCTGGACGAGCTGGCGACCTGCCTTACGCCCCACCAGTGTGCCCCGCCCTGGTGGCAGTACGGACGGCTTGATGTTGCCGAGCAACGGACCCTCCTCGGAGTTGCCGCTCATCACCAGGCCGGGGGTGGACAGCTCACGCAGCCTGGCGATCACCGGCTCGTAGAGCGCGCGGGAGGCCCCGCCGGTGCGCCGGGTGACGATGAGGTGCAGCCCGACGTCCTTGGCCTGGGCCAGGAACTCCAGCAACGGGGCGAGCGGGTTCACCCCACCCTGGATGGCTACCAGATCGTAGTCGTCGACCAGGACGTAGAGATCCGGACCCGTCCACCAGGAGCGGTCCCGCAACTGCTGCTGGGTGACGTCGGCACCGGGCAGGCGCTTGCGCATCGAGCGCTGCACATCGTTGATGATCGGGGTCAGCGCCTCGGCGGACATCCCGTAGCCGATGAGGTGTTCGGAATCGAGGAAGCCGAGCATGGTGCGCCGGTAGTCGACCAGCACGATCCGCGCCTGCTGCGGGGTGGCGCGGTCCACGATGCCCCTGGCGACGGTCCGCAGCAGGTTGGTCTTGCCGGACTCCCCGTCGGCGAAGCACAAGAAGTGCGGCTCGGCGGCGAAGTCGAGGTACACCGGGGCGAGTTCAGCCTCGTTGATCCCGATCAGCACGCGGTGCGGGCTCTGCTGGGGCCCCGGGGCGGGCAGCTGCTCGTAAGGGATCAGCTCGGGCAGCAGCCTTACCCTCGGGGCCGCGGGTCCGCGCCACGCAGCACGGATCCGTGCCACCGCGTCGGCCACGCCAGCGCCCACGTCCTCGGCATTGGTCACCGCGTCCACCCTGGGCAGCGCGGACAGGAAGTGCAGCTTATCCCGGGACAGTCCCCTTCCCGGCCGGCCCGGCGGTACGTTGATCGCCACCCGCCGGTCGATATCCGACTCGGCCGGGTCACCGAGGCGCAGTTCGAAGCGGGTGCCGAGCAGATCCTTCATCGCGGGCCGGATCTCCGCCCACCGGGTGGCACCGATCATCACGTGCACGCCGTAGGACAGGCCCTGGGTGGCTAGGTTGACCACCTGCATCTCCACGTCGGTGATGTCGAACTCCTGGCGGAAGTTGTGCCAGCCGTCGACCACCAGGAAGACGTCGCCGAATGGGTCGTCGCGCAGCTCCCCGCGCCGTTTACGGGCCCGGAAGTCCGCCATCGAGTCAATGCCCATCGCGCGGAACCGTTGCTCCCGGGCCGATGCCAGTCCGGCCACTTCGGCGATGATGCGCCGCACCGTGTCCGGCTCCAACCGCCCGGCCACCCCGCCGCTGTGCGGCAAACCATCCAGCGAGGCCAGCGTGCCGCCACCGAAGTCGATGCCGAAGAACTGCACCTCCTCGGGGGTATGGGTCAGCGCGAGCGACATCAGGATCGAACGCAGCAAGCTGGACTTACCGGACTGCGGACCCCCGGTGACCACCGCGTGGCCCGCCGCACCCGAGAAGTCCGCCCACAACAGGTCCCGGCGCTGTTCGAAGGGCTTGTCCACAATGCCCACCGGGACGGTCAACCGGCCATTGCCGAAGAACCCCACCGGGGACAACCCGCGGTCCTCGGTCGCCGACAACGGCGGCAACAACTGGTCCAGCGACGGTGGCTCATCCAGCGGGGGCAGCCACACCTCGTGCGCAGCCGGCCCCTGCCCACGCATCCGGGCCACCACGATGTCCAGCACGGTGGGCTCGGTGGACGCCTCCGGCCTGGCCACCGCTGGCTTGCCGGGCTGCTCGGGTTGCTCGGGTTGCTGGGGCTGCGCAGGCAGGTCCACGTAGTCCGGCACGAACAGCCGCGGCCTGCGGTCGGAGGTGACCGGCACCGACGTGGGCACCGCGACACCGCCGCCGACCCGGTAGGGACCGGAGACGTAGGAGGCCTTGAAGCGCACCATCGAACCGGTGTCGAACTTCAGATAACCCGATCCCGGAACCGAGGGCAGCTCATAGGCGTCCGGCACGCCGAGCACCGCCCGGGACTCCGATGCGGAAAAGGTCTTCAGCCCGATCCGGTAGGACAGATGCGAATCCAGGCCGCGCAGCTTGCCCTCCTCCAGCCGCTGCGAGGCCAGCAGCAGATGCATCTGCAGCGACCGGCCTAGCCGGCCGATCGCCACGAACAGGTCGATGAACTCCGGCTGCTGCGCGAGCAACTCGGAGAACTCGTCGATCACGATGAACAGCGCGGGCAGCGGGGCGAGATCGGCGCCGTTCTCCCTGGCCCGCTCGTAGTCCTTGACGTTGGCGAAGTTCCCCGCACTGCGCAGCAGTTCCTGTCGCCGGTTCATCTCACCCGCCAGCGCGTCGCGCATCCTGGACACCTGGGTCAGATCGTCGGCGAGGTTGGTGATGACCGCGGCGACGTGCGGCGCGTGCTCCATACCGAGGAACGTCGCGCCGCCCTTGAAGTCGACCAGCACAAAGTTCAGCACCGCCGAGGAGTGCGTCGCCATCAGGCCCAGCACGAGAGTCCGCAGGAACTCCGACTTGCCCGATCCGGTGGCCCCGACGCACAGCCCGTGCGGGCCCATCCCCTCCTGGGCGGCCTCCTTGATGTCCAGTTCGACCGGCTGGCCGAACTCACCGACCCCGATCGGCACCCGCAGCCGGTCCCGGATCGGCCGGGGTCGCCAGCCTTGGGTCACATCGAAGGCCCGGGGGTCTTCGGGCAGCCCGAGCAGTTCGAGCAGACCCGCATTGCCCAGCAGCGGCTCATCCTCCTCCTCGGCGTCCGCGACACCGATCCGATACGGGGCGAGCGTGCGAGCCACCGACTCGGCCTCCGCGACACCGAGCGAGTCGGGGGTACCGAAGTACTCCACGCCGGCCGCCCCGAGCGCGCCGATCTGGCCGTCCTCGATCACCAGGCGCAGCCCGCGCCGCGAGGTCAGCGTGCCCAAGGACCCGGAGAGGTCGAGCAAGGTGACCCCGACCGCGCCCTCCTCCAGGATGATCTGTTCCTCTCCGGTGACCGCCCCCTCGTCGATGACGATCACGATATGGGGCTCGTCGCCCGGGGGCTGGGCAGTGCGGGAGAACCGCGGCCGGTCCCGCAACTGATCGGCGAGCAACTCTTCGATCTGGGCCAGTGACCCGGCCATCATCCGCATCGAGCCTGCGCCGTCGACCAGGCTGGGGTGCTGCACGTGCGGCAGCCACTTCGCCCACTCCCACTCCTGTTTCGCCCGCCCCGCCGTGACCACCGCGATGAGCAGGTCGTCGGGGGTGTGGAAGGTGGCCAGCTGGGCGACCATCGCGCGGGCCAGCCCGCGCACCGCGGTGCGCTCGCCGGAGATCCCGACGGCGGCGAACCCGCGAATCGAGATGGAGATCGGCAGGTCGGACACGATGGAATGGGCCCGGACGAACTGGCGCAGGGCCAGCGTGGTGATCGGTTCCAGCTCGTCCACCGGGCCGGTCTGCGGCGGCACCAGCCGGGTCGCCAGTCGCTGCGCTCCCCGGCAGATCCGCAGGTGGCAGAAGTCCGGATCGCCGCTGCGGCGCTCCCACATCCGCTTGCTGCTCGCGATGGACCACAGCGCCGCCGGATCGGGATGGCTCCACTCCAGCGCGGCGCGCTGCTCCTCGGCGGCGTCCCGGGCCCGCTCTCGCACCTGCCCGAGGTAGCGCAGGTAGTCCTTGCGGTCCTCGTTCATCTCGGCCTTGCGCTGACCGCCACCGCGCCCGCCGCCTGCGAACATCCCGATCGTCGAGACCAGCATCATGATCGGGAACAGCAGGAAGATCGGATTGTCCCTGGTTCCCTCATTGCTGAACAGGAAGGCCACCATGCCCAGGACCGCGACGATCATCACGACCGGCAGCAGCTTCTGCACGATGTTGCCCGGGATGACCCTGGGCACCTCCGGCGGTGGCTCCAGGTGGACCTCACCGCCGGGCATCTTCGGCGCGGTCAGCCGCGGTGATCGCCGGAACTGCAATGTGCCCACGCTCGATCGCCCCTCATCGACTCTGCTCACCTGGCCCAGCACTCGCGAGCACGCACCGGGAGGTCGGGCGAACCGCGACTAGCCCGATCACACTAACGCGCGCACCAGGCTGAGGACGTGCCCCGCGCACCTTCGGGTCCGTGTCGGCGAGGTCGGGTCACCGTGATCCACCCGCTGCGGTCAGCAACTTCCCGGCGCCGGACCGCCGCCCGGTCCGCGGGTCTGACAGGATGACCACGATCGTGACGCTGCGAGCACGGTCGGGTACCAGCAACGCTTGGGGTGAGCGATGCAGATGGGGCGAGGACATGATTCGGCGCCTGGGTGGCTCGCTGCTGGTGGTCGTCGGGATCCTCGGGACGGGTCTGACCGGGCTGGCCGTGGCCCAGGCGGTGAGCGGCGAGGATGTGACGGCGAGCGTGGTCGTCATCGGGACCTGTGCGCTGATCACGCTGGGCGCTGTCTACGGGGCGTGGGTGCTGCTGCGCCGACGCGGCGAGCGAGACGGCCCGATCCTGGGCTGGGAACCGGGACCGGGTCACGAGTGGCTACCCCCCGAGGCGTGGGCGGACCTGCCCGACGTGCTGCCGAACCGTCCTCGACTCGGGCCGCGCCCGCCCAACCCCGTCGGCGCGGTGCCCCCGGACGAGACGTTGCGGCGGCTGTGGCGGGTCCGAGCCGAGCTGGCCTTCGACCAATCCGGGGGCATGTACTCGTACTCGCTGCTGGGGTGGACCGCGGCGCTGTCCGGGTCGGTTGGTCTGGCGCTGCTGCTCGGCGCGTTCCTCGCGAACGGGAATCCGACCACGCAGCAGTGGGCGGCGATAGGCCCGGTCGTGGCGGCACTGGTCGTGGCCGTCGTGGTGAGCGGTGAGCGGGCGTCGCGCAATCACCGGCGCCATATCCGGCTCCGGCGCCGGCAGCACGAGCTGGCGGCGGCGTACGAGGCGAGTTCCGGGGGTCTTCCCGCCGGACCGGCGGTCCGGCTGAGTGACCCAGCCTCGCTTTATGATCCCGGCCGGCCACCAGAAGCAGACGGGAGCGATCGCCGTGCCGGAGAACCACGACGACAACCGTGAGCTGGTACAAGGAACGCTCGCCCGGGAGTGGGGCGAATCAGCGGTCGCCGTCCACATCAGACGGTTCAATCCGTCTTTCGCGGTACCCGGTCGTCAGGTGGACGGCGCACTACGCCCGCCGCACCCGGTGCGCCGATTCTTAACATCCGGAGTCACGCACCGGGGGCCGCCCAGGACAGTGAATCGACGATGTCCAGGGCGAGGTCGCAGACGTGCGGCCAGTCCCGCCAGGCGTTCGAGGCGACGCCGATCACCGCCACCGCGGAGCCGGTCGGATCCGGGATCCAGGCGAGAATCTGACGCTGCAGCAGCGGCAGCGGGTCGGCACCGTCGACCTCGATCATCGCGGGTTGTTCCCGGACAGCGGCCAGCGCCGGCCCCGCCGCCAGGCGCAGAACACACGTCTCGGTGTCTGGATCCGAGGCGTACACCTGGCGCAGCCCGGCGATCACGGTGCTGGGCTCGTCGTGGTCCGAGACCATCCGGCTGGCCGTGAGCAGCACGCAGACCGGTCGCTGTGGATCGTCGGGGGAGCGGAAGAATCCTATCGAGGTGTACTCGGCGCCGCCTTCGGCGGCCAGCAGGCCGAGCGCGGACAGCGACTCGGCAACCTTCGCGGCGCTGGTGTCGCCGGGCGGCAGGGCGAACAGTTCCTCGACCGCGCGCGCCACCTCGGCCGTCGCCGCGACGGCGGGGAGCGCGACGAAACCCGCGGGCAGTTCGAGGGTGAACCCGGTCACGCCGCACCCCAGGCCGCGGCCCGTTCGCCGAAAGTCGCCGAGGCGGACCGCGGCGGACCGTCCGAGCCCGTGAGTCGGTGGTAGACCTCCGTCGCGACCGCAGTACCACTCTTGATGCCCGCGTCGAGCGCCCGGCCACCTGCCGACAGCGCATCGATGCCCTCACCGCCGAGGCGCTGAATGACCGGGTTCAGTCCCTTCGTCCCGAGCCACTGGCCCTCCCGCACAGTCTGGTAGGTCTGTTCCACTCCGGTCGCCAGCCGTCCGGCGACTCCGTCACCCCGGATCACCGCGACAGTCCTCTCGGCATGCCTGCCGGTAGCCTCGACCGCCTCGCCGCCCAGCCGCGCGGCGCGCGAGGCGGCGTAGTCGAGCACCTCACCCCGGGTGGCCCCCAGGGCCCGCCCGGCGCCGGTCGCGACCTTGGCGCCGCGGGCCACCCCGCCGACGAACGGCACCGCCCCCAACGCGTCACCCGCGATCGTGCCCCATCCCACATCGGCGCCCGCGGCCTTCGCCAGCCCGTGCGCTCCCAGCGCCATCAGGCTGGTCCCGGCCGCCGCGGCCGCGAACGCCGCACCGACCGGTGGGAAGGGCGCGGTGATGATGGCGAGCACGCCGAGCGCGGTGCTGATCGTGCCCAGCACGTCGCCGATCTGGGCGATGAGGTCGGCGTGGTCCTGCACCCACTCCCACACCGCGTCTGCGGACCGGCGCCGGGCTGCGCAGCGTGTCTCGACCCCGGCTCCGTACTGAGCCGGCCGGTCACCCTCGATCCGCAAGGGCCCGAGCTGATCCACGGCCGCAACCCCAGCGACTCGGACTTCGGCGGCCGCACTTTCACCTCCGATCCGGGCACCCCCCTGGTCATCGTCGAGCCCGGTCCGTGGTACCAGCCCTGGGAGACCGATGTCAGTTTCAGCATGGACGCCCACTCCCGATACTGGGGCGAGCGATCAGCGTCCCTCAGAAACATCGCCGCGATCATCACCGACCATGACGACAGGGTGTACTGAAATTGAGACCGCATCTCCCTGCACTGGCAATCGGCGTGATGCTCCTGTTCCTGGCGGGGTGCGGTGTAGTGACCATCAGCGAGAGGGGCGAGATGACTGAGCGCATGCGCACGCTCACCGAACAACATGCCTGGGAACGGGTTGACCAACACATCGCCGACGCCGTCGCCGCCCTGCCGGTCACCCCCCGGCTGGAAGCGATTCCCCCCAACCTGGCGATACCCTGCGACGACCCAAGCGACCTGGGTCCACAGGGCCGGGTCAGCGTCGCTAAGGTGTACTGGCTGCGCGAATTACCCACCTGCGCGGACCCGCGCTGTTCGTGGAAAACGACCCGCGACGCCTTTCGGATGTCTCTGCAAACTAACGTGCGAGGCGAGCTCACGATCTCGGCGACCTCACCGTGCGTCTGGCCGCAGGGAACCCCACCCCCCGAAGTGGTGGGCCGCTGACCGCCGGGTGACTCGGGTTCGAACTGCAGCGGTTGATCAACACGGTTGGTCACGACGGCTCCTTCCTGATCGATGTGCCCGTGAGCCTCCCGACACCACACGCCTCGCTCGCGCATCGCGGTCCGCAGCGTGGCGCCGATACTGTCGAGGGCGACGGCGGTGCGTCTGCGGGCAACCTCCGACACCCTCGATCAACCGGACAGTGCGACACGATGGATACTCGTCGAGAAAGATAGAGTTCAGCAGCAACCGTTTCGAAGGTCGACAGGCCGGGTGAGGGGCGTACTCGTGGCGGCTAGCTCAAACCCGGCCAGCCGGGGACCCGGACCTGGCGCCGGTCCGACAGCTCAACCGCCGGGGCAAGGTCCGATGACCGGCCCGGGACCGACGGTCCCCGGATCAACGGCCCCCGGATCAACGGCCCCCGGATCGACGGTTCGACCGTCCGGACCCGAACCGACGGTTCGACCGCCCGGACCGACGGTTCGACCGCCCGGACCCGGACCGACGGTTCGACCGTCCGCGGTGTTCAGCAGGGTGACGGTGGTAGCGCCGCGTACCCGCATCGACGTTGCGCTGCCCTCCGATGTCGCGGTGGCCGACCTGCTGCCGATGGTGCTCAAGATGGCCGGGGAGGCCACGCCCGACGGCGGCAGCAGGCACGGTGGGTGGTGCCTGGCCAAGCTGGGCGACACGGCGATCGATCCGGGCCGCACACTGGGCTGGCTGGGCGTGGTCGACGGCGATCTGCTGCAGCTACGACGCCGCTCCGAGAACCCCCCGCCACCGCTGTTCGACGACGTGGTGGAAGCCATCGCGGCCGCTGCGCCGGACAGCTACCGCCCCTGGACCGAGCGCAGTGCCCGCACCCTCGGGATGGTGGCAGGCGGGCTGGCCCTGCTGGCCGGCGCCATCGCGTTGCTGCTCGCCGGACCTGGGCTGGGCACGGTGCTGCTCGCGAGCATCGGCGCCGTGGCCGTGCTGGCCGCCGGTGCAGTGATCGCCCGGGTCTACGGTGAGACGACCACCGGTGTGCTGGTGGCCGCAGCGAGCCCGCCGCTGGGTCTGGTCAGCGGCCTCTACGTGGTGCCGAGCAGCGTCGGGGACGGCAACCCGCTGCTGGCTCTCGGGGCGGCGAACCTGCTGCTGGGCTGCACACTGGCACTAGTGCCGGCGGTCGCGTCGATCATGGTGGTCGGTAGCGGCATCACGCCGTTCGTCGCCTTCGCGACGGCTGCCGCACTCGGCACCCTGGCCTCCCTGGTCGCGACCCTGATGGACGACCCGCCGGAGGCGGGAATCGCGGCGGGTACTGCGGCAGCCGCGCTGGGCGCCATCTCGGTGCTGCCCCGGCTGACCATCCAGTTGGCGCGGCTCCCGTTGCCGCAGGTGCCCGGTAGCGCCGAGGACCTGCGGGAGGACACCAGCTTCCCGGACTACGCGGCGATTGAGCGCCGGGCCGGGCTGGCCCACGAGTTCATGACCGGCATGATCATTGGATCCGGTGCGGTGGCCGCGATCGGCGCCGTATGGGCCGCCGCGACAGCGGAGAATGCGTTCGGGCCCGCGCTGGGCGCGGCAGTGGCCGCCGTGCTGCTGCTGCGGGCCCGCTCCTACGCCAACGGAAGCCAGGCGATCGCTCTGCTGATCAGCGGAATGATCACCGCGGCCGGGCTGCTGGTCACCGGGATGGTGGCAGCCGAGCAGTTCGCCTGGCTGTTGCTGCTGGTTTTCTGCAGCCTGCTGGTGCTCGCCGCGTTGGCGCTGGTCCTCGGGGTGGTCTTCCCCCGCCGCCGGTTCTCGCCGGTGATGCGCCGATCGGTGGACGTGGCCGAAGCAATCCTGATCGCCGCAGTGCTGCCACTCGCGTTGGGCGTGATGGACCTGTACGACAAGTTCCGGGCGCTGTGAAGGCCTTGGTCAGCCACCGCCGCGCGGTGCTTGTGACCGCCACCGCCGCGCTGCTGGCCCTCGCGTGGCCTGCCTGGCCGGTGACCGCCCAGCCGGTGGGCCGGCCACCAGGCGTGCCGCCACCGGTGAACTCGGCTCAGCTGCCCACCCCGGCCGAGGCCAATGCTCTGCCCTACATCGTGAACAATGCGGTGACCCAGCAGATCGGCCCGGTCGAGCAGACCACAGCCTGCGTACAGCGCTCGCCGGACAGCGCGGTGGACAGCACGGTGGACAGCACGGTGGACCCGGAGGCTGAACCGGCCAATCAAAGCCGGCTGCGGATCCGGCGAGCCCACCGGTTCGCGACCGGAGGCGGCCAGGTAGTGGCCGTGATCGACAGCGGCGTGCACCCGCACCCGGGGCTGGCCGACAGGTTGATCGACGGCGGTGACTACATCGAGAACCGCAGCGGCCTGGTCGACTGCGACGGCCACGGCACCGCGGTGGCCGGCCTGATCGCGGCGGCGCCCCACCCGGCCACCCGGTTCGTCGGGGTGGCGCCGTCGGCGACGATACTGTCCATCCGCCAGGGCAGCGCGTTCTACTCGGTACCGCTGCGGGTGCTGAGCACCGGGGAGGAACTCCGCAACACGATCGCCGGGGATACCGTGAGCATGGCCCGGGCCGTGGTGCGTGCCGTGGCGCTGGGGGCCACGGTGATCAATATATCGGAGGCCGCCTGTTTCGCTGCCGAGCCGGACCAGGTCAACGCACCGGACCTGCAGGCCGCCGTGCACCACGCGGTGCAGCGGGACGTGGTCGTGGTGGTGGCCGCGGCCAACGTGGGTGACCGGTGCCAGCAGAACCCTCCTGGTACGGTCACCACGATCTCCTCGCCGGGCTGGTTCGACGATGATGTGCTCACCGTCGCCGCGACCGACGAGAACGGCGACGCGGCCCCGTTCTCGATGCGCGGACCGTGGGTTGACGTGGCCGCACCGGGCACCGGCGCGGTGTCGTTGGATGTCGCCGGATCCGGCCTGACCACTACGCTGGTCGACGCCAGCGGTGGGAGCAGCACCATCAACGGCACCAGTTTCGCCACGCCCTACGTCGCCGGGCTCGCCGCCTTGGTCCGGGAACGGTTCCCGGATTTGACCGCCCGCCAGGTGATGCACCGCATCGAGCAGACCGCGCAGCGCGCAGGCCCCGGCGGGCGAAGCGAAGAACTCGGCTACGGCATGATCGACCCGGTCGCCGCGCTCACTGCGGTGCTGCCCGAGGAGCGCGGATCCAGCCCGGAGCCGGCGAGCCCCGGTAAGTTGGAAGACTTCACCCTGCCGCCGCCCGACGACCCGCTGGCGCGCACCGTCGCACTGGTCGGTGCTGCCCTGGCCATCGGACTGCTGGGGCTCACCCTGCTGGTGGTCCACACCATCAAGTGGCACCGACGGCACCGTGTCGAATAGGCCAGGGGTCGAATAGGCCAGGGGTCGAATAGGCCAGGGGTCGAATAGGCCAGGGGTCGAATAGCCTTGGCGAGTGATCAGGACGGTGTGATCAGCCTCCGCCCTGCTGCTCAGCCCGGCGCTGGGCGCGTTCC
>JBOHGM010000057.1:25583-33034 GCA_050699435.1 Pseudonocardiaceae bacterium
GTCGAATAGGCCAGGGGTCGAATAGGCCAGGGGTCGAATAGGCCAGGGGTCGAATAGCCTTGGCGAGTGATCAGGACGGTGTGATCAGCCTCCGCCCTGCTGCTCAGCCCGGCGCTGGGCGCGTTCCGGGTCGAACCGGGCTAGGGCGTCCTGCGGGTTGAGCGCCGGCCCGAATTGCAACAGCTTCAGGATGGATTCCGGTGCCGGTGTGGTCTGCTCACCGAGTCCGAGTGCGCGGGCCACCTCTATCGAGGGCACGCTGTAGGCCACGCCCAGTTCGGTCACCAGCCAGATCGCTCCGATGTCGGGGCGCTGGCCGGGCACCACCCCGCGAACCAGGGCGCCCTTTCCCGGTTCGAGGAAGACGCGGTCGGCGCCCTGGCCGCCGCCCCCGCCAGGCAACTCGACCGACTGCTTGCCCGTGCCGAGCAGTGACTGTTCGCCTGTGCTGACCGTCATCACCGGCTGCCCGGCGGGGTCCTGCCAGACGACGCAGGCGATCGGGGCCTCGGTGATCTCGACGACCCTCGGGACCTGGGCCGGGAAATCGGCGAAGTCCCGATGGCTGACCTCCGGCGCGGTCGGCACCTTGGCGATGACCTCCGGACGCACTTCGTGGAAGCCGCCGCCGGAGAAGCGGATCACATCGGCCACCGCGCGCTCCACCTGCTGCATGCCCTCCTGCAGCACCAGGTAGTAGGAGGGCGGACCGGCCGTCCGGCTCACCTGCACCACATCGCCGATCCGCACCCCGCTCAACTCCGGGAAAGGTGCGGACAGCTCAGCGCCCGGGATATCCGGTGGGGTGAGCGAGCGCCCCTCGGGGATCGCGTTGAGCAGGCCGGTACTGACCTTGCGGGGCTCCACGGTGTCCAGTTTGTAAGCGAGCGCGACCGCTGAGTCATTCGGATCGACCTGCATCCGTTGGCCGCTGTGCACCAGATAGTGCGCTCCGCTGCTGTCCTCCCGCACCAGCAGGGCGTCGTCATCCCCGAGCGGACGCCCCGGCCGGTCAACCCCTATCACCGCGGTGGTGGACAGCTCAGGACGAGACTCCGCGTTCGGCAGTTCTTCCCTCACCACGGCGGTGTCGCAGACCGACCAATCGCCCCCCACCTGCTTGTCCGGGGAAGGCAGGGTTCCCGGGGCGCCCTCCAGCCCGGTGGTGGGGGCGCGGGGAATGCCGGCCAGCGCGGACTCCTCGACGAACCTGGTCTCCGGCGGGTCCGACAGATCCGAGAACGCGGCGTACAGCAGCCGCGCCGAGGCCAGGTTGAGCACCGGGATCAACCGCTGCGGGTCGCTGTCCTGCACCACGAAGACCTGACCGGTCTGCTTGACGATGACGATCTCGTTGCCCTCCACCTGGCTGGTCGGACTGAACAGACCGATCACGTAGAAGGCCGCCAAGCCGAGCACGCCCAGGATCACGCCGACCGCCGAGGCCCGCAGGTGGTTGCGCATCGGCTCGTGCACCATCACCGAGTCCTTGCGCACCAGCGCCGACTCCATCCTGCGCAAGACAAAGCGGTAGGCCTGAACCTGCGACTTGGTGGTCGGATCGGTGGGCATTGGCGTGCCAGCTGCTCTCCCCTAGGCGGTACTCTTCGGCAGGATAGCGGTACGGAGCGTCGGCTCGGCGCGGTAGCGGGGAGGCGCGAGTATGCAGGGTCCGCCGCATCCCGCGGGGAAGGCCGCGGCACCGCAGCCGACGGAGCAGGCCGCTGCACCGCCTGCTGCCGCTGCGGCCCGGCGGCGCTCGACCGGGCCCCGGTTGGGTCCGCTGCCGGTCGTCAACGTGGTGGTACTTGAGGTCGGGCTGGCGATCGGGCTGGTACTGCTCGCCGTCGAGGCCAGCCTGTGGTGGGCGTCGGTGGCCGTGCTGCTGATCGCAGCTGTGCTGGGTCTGTCGCGGTGGCGCGGCCGCTGGCTCGTGTTGTGGCTCCAGCTCTTCGCGCGCTACCTGGTGCGCTCCCACGACCGCAGCGTCACCACCCCGAACCCGGCGGCAGCCACCCCGTCGCAGAGCTCCAGCGAGTCGGTGGTCGGTGCGGACGATCCGCGGGTCGCACTGCTTCGCCTGATGCTGCCGGACCTGGTGATCGCGCACGGCACCGACCACGAGCGAGAGCCGCTGGGCCTGGCCTGGCACCAGGGCACCTGGACCGCGGTGCTGCAGGTGGACGCGGCGCCGTCCCTGATCAGCCCGGTCGGCGGCACGCCAAACCTCCCGCTCGGCGCGCTCGCCCCCTGCCTGGAAGACCGCGGGGTCGTGCTGGACGCGATCCAGGTGATCTGGCACTGCTACCCCGGCAGCGCAGCGCTGCCGTCCTCGTCCCCGGCACTGAGCTCCTATCTGGAGGTGCTAGGTCCGCTGCCGGCGGCTGCACGCCGCACCACCTGGGTCGCGGTCCGGCTGGACCCGCGCCGTTGCCTGGTCGCCATCCAGGAACGCGGGGGTGGGGTGGTCGGCTCGCACCGGGCACTGATCGGGGCACTGTCCCGGGTGCGCAGCGCGCTGGACGCCCGCGGCGTGCGAACCCGGCCGCTGGACGCCGACCAGCTCCTGCGCGCCGGGATCTCCGCCGCTGAGCTGTCCTCGGTAGCAGGCACCGGACACCAGGTGGCGCTGCGCGAACGGTGGACCGGAGTCACCGCCGCCGGGGTGGGGCACGCCAGCTACGCGATCACCGGGTGGCCCGCGCGGGGTGGCGTGCACAACCTCAACGCCTTGACCGGGGTCCGCGCACTGTCCACGACGGTCGCGCTGTCGGTCTCGCCGGGAGAGGACGATGCCGAGGTGGGGCTGCGGGGTCTGGTCCGGGTCAGCGCCCGCAATCCGGAGGAGCTCGAAGCGGCTGACAGCCGCCTGCAGGCGGTCTCCGAACGCCTCGGCGTTTCGCTCACCCCGCTGCGCGGACTGCAGATCGCCGGCCTGGCCGCGACCCTCCCGTTGGGGGCCTCGGCATGAGGACGGTGGGTGGCTCCCCCACGGGGCCACAGGCGGTCGCGCCGGAATTCCTCGTCTCGCCCAGGCTGCTCGATGCGGTCAGCCCTGCTGGCGACCGGGGGGGCATGGTCCTGGGCTCGGGTCCGAAGGACGAGCCGCTGAGCGTGTCGGTGCTGCGCGCGGAACCGACCCGGCTGGTGCTGGTCGGCGGGCTCTACCTGGCCAGGCAGGTCGCGTTGCGCGCGATGGCGACCGGGGCCTGGGTGGTGGTGGGTACCGGCCGGCCCGCCGCATGGCAGCTGCTCACCCGGGCCGCAGGCGAGGGCCCGGATGGCCGCCCGGCACCGCTGGTGCAGGTCCGCAGGCTCGCTCCGGTCGAGTTGCCACGCGCCTCCGAGGACGCGCCGCTGCTCGTCGTGCACGACGGTGGCGCGGTGCCGCAGGAACTGTTCCCGCCCCGCTCACCGTGGCAAACCACCCTATACGTGCTGCCCTACCTGCACCCGCAGGCGGTGACCACGGCGAACAACGCCGACCTCGTGCTGCTGCAGCGGCTGCCCGTGGGCCAAGCCCAGCTGGCGGCCCGGATCTGGCGGCTGCCCCCGCCGATGATGAACCAGCTGACCTCGCTGACCGATGACGGCGTGGTGGCGCTCGGCCCCAACCTGTGGCTCCCCCTACGCCTGGTCACCACCCCCAAGGAGCGGGAGATCCTCGGCCCAGTCCGCCGCGGCGACTGAATGCTTATCCACAGTTGTCGCGCGAGGCGTGTTACTGCGGTAATACTGATGGTAGTCTCGGTGCGTGGGTGTGAGCAGGCTGTCGATTTCGGTCCCCGCTGAGGTGGAGAACGCCATCCGCGCCGCTGCTGAGGCCGCCGGGTTGCCGGTCTCGGTGTGGCTCGCTCGGGCCGCCGAGCGCGCCGCCGCGGAGCAGGCCGCGATCGCGGACGGGCTGGCTGCGGTGGCGGAGTTCGAGGCGGAGAACGGCGCCCTGACCGACGCGGAGCGAGCCGAGGCACGTCAGGTACTCATCGATGCCGGGGTTATCCCACCACAGCGGGCCGCCAGCTAGGTGTCCGGACTCGTCTACGACACCGGCGCGTTGCTGGCCGCCGAACGGCGTCACCGCGGACTATGGGCGTTGCACGAGCAGAGCCTCGCAGGCGGAATCCGCCCGATCGTCCCGGTCGTCGTCCTGGCCCAAGCATGGCGCGGCACACCACACGCGAACCTCTCCCGGCTACTGCGGGGCTGCCTGGTAACCCCCGACACCGAGGAACTCGGCAAGGCGGCAGGCGCGATCTGCGGTCGCGCGGGCACCTCCGACGTCATCGACGGGCTGGTGGTGGTCACCGCGCTGCGGCTGGACGCTCTGGTGGTCACCAGCGACCCACAGGACCTCCAGCACCTCGCAGCCAGCCTGCACAGCAAGCTGGCCTTGTATAGCGTGTGATCGACTAGGCCGAGAGCCTGAATTCGGCTCTGGGCCGGTCGTCTCCGCGACCATCGGCTGGAATCGAGGTGAGGCCGAAACGGTGCACGGAGCCGTCGCGGCCGGGTCGTAGGCTGGCCGTCATGGCGGATGTGGAGGCAGTGCTGCGCGACCGGCTGGTCCAGGCGTTCGACGCGGTCCTCGGCACGCAGGCAGACCCGATGGTCCGCCGGTCGCAGCACGCCGACTACCAGGCCGACGGCGCGCTGGCCGCGGCTCGACGGGTGAAGTCCGACCCCCGCGAGGTCGCGGCCCGCATCGTGGCACACGCCACACTCGATGACCTGTGCTCCTCGGTCGAGATCTCCGGTCCGGGTTTCATCAACATGACCGTCCGGGACGACACGCTGTCCCGCTTTCTGGTCGACGTCACAGGAACGCAGCGGCTCGGGGTGGCGCCGCCCGCGGTGGCCGAGACAGTGGTCGTCGACTACTCGGCGCCCAACGTCGCGAAAGAGATGCATGCCGGTCACCTCCGCTCGACGATCATCGGTGATGCGGCGGTGCGCCTGCTGGAGTGGCTCGGTCACACCGTGATTCGGCAGAACCACGTCGGCGACTGGGGCACCCCGTTCGGCATGCTGATCGAGCATCTGGCCGACCTCGGCGAGGACGAGGCTGCGCACGAGCTCTCGATCGGCGACCTCAACGGCTTCTACCGAGCGGCCCGAGTGAAATTCGACACCAGCGCCGAGTTCGCCGAGCGCGCTCGCCGCCGTGTCGTGCTGTTGCAGAACGGCGACGCCGAGACCGTGCGCATGTGGCGGCTGCTGATCGGCGAGTCGCAGAAATACTTCATGACCGTCTACGACCGGCTCGGTGTGCGGCTCACCGCAGCCGACTTCGCTGGGGAGAGCGCTTACAACGACGACCTCGCTGCCGTGGTGGCAGAGCTGGAGAGCCTGGGCCTGGCCGAGGAGAGCGAGGGTGCGCTTTGTGTCTTCCCGGACGGCTTCTGTGGCCGGAACGGTGAACCGCTGCCGCTCATCGTGCGCAAGAGTGACGGCGGATACGGCTACGCCTCGACGGATCTGGCCGCCATCCGGTATCGGCTGCGCAAGCTCGGCGCGACGCGGCTGCTCTATGTGGTCGGCTCGCCGCAGCACCAGCACCTGGAGATGGTGTTTCAGACGGCGCGGCAGGCCGGCTGGCTGGCCGCCCCGGCGCGGGCCGAGCACATCGGGCACGGATCGGTGCTGGGTAAGGACGGCAAGATGCTGCGCAGCCGGGCCGGCGAGTCGGTCCGGCTGATCGACCTGCTCGACGAGGCGGTCACCCGGGCGCGCTCGGCGGTGGCCGAGAAGAATCCCGGCCTCGACGAACCGACCCAGCACGCCGTGGCGCGCGCGGTGGGTATCGGAGCGGTGAAGTACGCCGACCTGTCCACCGACCGGGGTAAGGATTACATCCTCGACTATGACCGGATGCTGTCGTTCGACGGCAACACCGGCCCCTACCTGCAGTACGCGCACGCCCGTATCCAATCGATCTTCCGGCGGGCCGGTATCGAGCCGCCCGAATCGGCGCCGGACGTGGTGATCTCCGATCCGGCCGAGCGCGCGCTGGCGCTGGCGATACTCCAGTTTCCCAGCGTGATCGGTGAGATCGAGCAGAGCCTGCAGTTCCACCGGCTCGCTGCCTACCTATTCGACCTGGCCACCACGTTCACCGGCTTCTACGAGCGGTGCCCAGTGCTGAAAGCCGAAGGCCGCATACGGGACAGCCGTCTGCTGCTCTGTGCCCTCACCGCGAGCCTGCTGGCCACCGCCCTCAACCTACTCGGCATAGCAGCCCCCCACCAGCTGTAGCTCCCTTTGTGCTCGCAGTCTGGAGACAAACTGCAGTTATCGAGGACCCTTTACTGCAGTCTGCATCCAGACTGCGAGCAAACCCGGCCCCGGAAGCTCAGCCTTCTTGTCTCAACCATCAGCCGGCATCCGAGCAACCCCGTCAGCGGCGAGGTTATCCGCGAATGCGGCGAGCGACGGCAGATCCAGGGCGGCTGGGTCTGCCGTGTAGGTGGCGAGCACGTGACCTCGGATGACCGACCTGATGTCACCTGCACCAACGTCCACACCGGCCGATTGCAAGTCGGCAAGTCGGCGCTCTCCTACCGCTGCCGCCGTCCTCGGATCGGTGAGTGAGCTACGCACCGCGCTCGTTCGGGTGTCGGTGCGTGACGAATCGCCGGTCCGCAGATAGACGGTTCCGCGCGCAAGCCCTCCTGCAGGCCAGGCGTCCACCACGTTGGCCTCGGTCGGCAGAGATAGCCCGCTGACCCGCTCCACGTGGCCGTTGCGGAGGACGTGATCAGTCGGCACCAGCTTGTAGCCGTGAGCGCGCATCAGTCTGCTCTGGAAGAGGGTCGAGAACGAGCCGGATGAGGCCGGCGTGCCCCACGGGTGAGCTTCGAGTGGCGTGCGCTCAGGCTTGAGGATGTGGTGGCTGAACATGTGCCGGACGGCCCCGGTCCCTTCACCCTTGAACGAGCAGAACATGTTGTTGAACTCAAGCGTTCCGGAGAACAGGGTCACCAGCGCCTCACGTTCGGCCGCACCTGTGTTGAGGTCGCGGATCGTCGCGGCGAGCAATCCGAGCGAATAGAGCTGGCGGTCGTTGAAGAACTGCCGCCACCTGGTGAAGCCCCAGCGAATAGCCTGCCGGGTGTTCTCCCCGTGGTCCAGCTCCCCGAACGGCAAGACCAACTCCCGCTCCCGCTGCTGGAGCAGATCTGAGCACTCCGCGTAACGAGAACGGTCAAATTCGGTAATGGGCTCGTAGCGCTTCGTGCCGTTGAAGCCGAGGACGAGCTTGGCGTACATCTCGCGGCGCGGTACCTCGCCCGCCAGCGCGTCCAGCACCTTCGATGTGTGCCCGTTCGGGCAGGTCATGGTGCTGCGGATGACCGGCCCCTGGCGAAGGACCTGATGACCATTGCTGCACGTCACGCGCTCAAAATCGTACCTTCCTGACACGACATCGAGACAAGTCAGACACACGATCTGCG
>JBOHGM010000058.1:0-28324 GCA_050699435.1 Pseudonocardiaceae bacterium
CGGCGCGGTCGTAGACGGCCCGGTTCGCCTCGATCATCGCCGCGCCCGCGGCGGTGTCGTCGGCGCTGGCGGTACGCAGCAGCGCGAACAGCCAGACCAAATCCGAATCGGGTACCCGCACCAGCGGCGCGTGCAGCCGGTCGGTTCGCACCGGGTAGAGCAAGCCAAGCCCAGAGTTGCCCAGATCTGCTGCACGCAGCTCAGTGAGGACAGCACCGACGACCTGCGCGGTGGCGTCCTCGGGCAGGAACACGGTGAGCCAGACGTGCGGGTGGAACCACTCACCGGTGGCCCGCAGGGCCGCCTCACCGGGAGCCATCCGATGCTGGAAGTCCCGATACGAGAGGTCCTCATCGCGGCCGTCTCCCAGCCCGTCCAGCAGTACGGCGCCGTTCGGGGTCGCCGGTGGCGTGTAGTAGATGGCTGCTTCGAGCAGGTAGCGCCAACCCTCGGGTTCCCCCGGCAGGATCTGACCCTCCAGGTAGTCGAAGCGGCCCTGCACCACGAGCCGCCGCTGATCGGCGAGGAACGTCACAAGGTCCTGGTAGTACACCCGGTAGCAGCGGGCGCGGGCAGCCGCGGCCGTCAGGCGCAGGGTGGCGCTGGTGATGATGCCGCATTGCCCGAGCCCGGCCCGGACCGCGTCGAACAGCCGCCGGTCGCGGTCCGGCGAGCAGGTCACCAGTCGGCCGGCGCCGGTCACCACGTCCAACTCCTCGATCCCGTCGACCTGCAGCCCGTGATGGTGGGTGGCGCCGCCCACCCCGCCTACGGCCAGCGTGCCCCCGACCGTGGTGTGCAGGTAGTCGGTGAGCACCGGGGGGGTGCTTCGGTGCGCGAGCGCCGCGTCCAGCACGTCGGCCCACAGCGCGCCTGCCTGCGCGGTGACCCGACCGGCCCGCACCTCACCCACCTGGTTGAGGCGGGCCATGTCGATCACGATGCCGCCCGGGGTTTGGGCCTGACCATAGGTGCAGTGACCCGCTCCCCGCGCCGCGACAGGCAGCCGGGCCGCGCAGGCGAAGGTCACGACCGCGGCCACGTCGGCCGCCCCAGCTGGGTGCAGCACCGCCCGCGGCCGGTGCTGCACCACATGGCCGAAGTCCTCGGCGGCCCACCGCAGCGTGGCCTCGTCGCGAACCAGTCCACCGCGCAACTCCGGTACCGGCACCGCCCCCAGACTGTCCCGCGGTACCCAGGTGCGGGTGAGCGGGTCGAAGGCCCCGGGCCGACCGATGCCGCCACCATCCCCCGTCGGCGTCGAGACTACTGCTTCGGCTCCGAAGTTCCGAAGATGGTGTCCCGCAGGCTCTTACCCTCGGCGTTCAGCTTTCCCTCGCCCTCGAGCTTCGTCTTCCAGGCTGCGCGGAGATCATTGCCGACCTCGGCAGACTGCGAGAGCACCGAGTTATCGACCAGCCCCTGATAGCCGACGTTGACTTCGACGTTCATGCACCGTGCGTCGGTGCACTCTTTGATGTCGATATTGGCTTGGTCCTCGGCAGTCCAGGCTTTCCATCCGCTCCAGTCACCACGCATGGCCTGGCGCGATTGCTTGCCCTTATCCGACGTGCCATCGGCCGACTGAATATTATCCTGCTCTGTGCTCATACCCGCACAGACTATCAGATGGTCCTCCTCTCAGCGCGCCAACTCAGCATCTGAGCTGCTCAGAGCTGCTGCGGAACTCACTTGTTGAGCTCGGTGGCAGCGGCCAGACTGCTGGCCCTAGCCGCCCGCCATGGCCCCCACGACGAGAAACGGCTCGGCCCCCCTCGCGACCGCGTTGGGCAGGGGGGCGTCCGGCGGGTCGTGGGACAGATCCTGCTCGCAGGCGAAGAACCGCACGAAGGCTCGGCGTTGCTGGGTGATGTGGTCGCGGATCGTGCCGCGCAGCATCGGATAGCGAACCTCCAGCGCGTCGAGGACCGAGCGCTGCGTCGCCTGACCGTCGACGTGAAGCTCCACCTCGCCGTCGACGTGCGCAAGCGCCCGCAGGTGCGCCGGGAGCACGACGCGGATGGCAGTGTGAACATCAGAGTCCGCCTGAATTTCAGAGTCCGCGTGCATTTCAGAGTCCGCGTGCATTTCAGGGTCCGCTTTCATGTCAGGGTCTGCACTTCGACGGACAGCACGGCCGGAAGATCTCGGACGATGGGTGCCCAGCTGTCCCCGGCATCGGCCGATGCGTACACCTGCCCGCCGGTGGTACCGAAGTACACGCCGCACCCCTCGAGCGAGTCGACGGCCATCGCGTCCCGCAACACGTTGACATAACAGTCGCTTTGCGGCAGACCCTTGGTGAGCGCCTCCCACTCGTGTCCGCCCGTCCGGCTGCGGTACACGCGGAGCTTTCCCTCAGGCGGATAGTGCTCCGAGTCGCTCTTGATCGGGACGACGTAGATGGTGTCCGGCTCGTGCGCATGCACGTCGATCGGGAACCCGAAGTCGGTCGGCAGGTTCCCGCTGACCTCGTGCCACGACTCGCCGGCGTCGTCGCTGCGCATGACGTCCCAGTGCTTCTGCATGAACAGCACATCAGGCCGCGACGGGTGCACCGCGATGCGGTGCACGCAGTGGCCGACCTCGGCGTCCGGATCGGGGATGCCCTCGGACTGCAGACCGCGGTTGATCGGCCGCCACGTCTTGCCGGCGTCGTCGGTCCGGAACACGCCCGCGGCCGAGATGGCGACGAAGATCCGCCCCGGGTCGCTCGGATGCTGAACGATCGTGTGCAGGCACATGCCACCGGCACCGGGCTGCCAGGACGGCCCTGACTCGTGGCCGCGTAGTCCGGGGAGCTCCTGCCAGGTCTGCCCACCGTCGACCGAGTGGAACAAGCCGGCGTCCTCCACTCCGGCGTAGACCGTGTCCGGATCGGTCAGCGACGGCTCGAGATGCCAGACTCGCGCGAACTCCCAGGGGTGCGGCGTGCCGTCGTACCACTGGTGCGTGCCGGGGACACCGTCGTAGCTGAACTCGTTACCCACCGGCGCCCACGTCGTGCCCCCATCGTCGGAGCGCTGGATCAGCTGCCCGAACCAGCCGCTGGACTGCGAGGCGAACAGCCGATTCGGATCAGCAGGCGAACCTGCGACGTGGTAGATCTCCCAGCCCGCGAAGTGGGGGCCGCTGATGTCCCACCGCTCGCGCTTCCCGTCCGACGTCAAGACGAACGCGCCCTTGCGCGTCCCCGCCAGTACCCGTACCCCACTCATCCGTACTCCTTCCCGTGCCCTCGGCGGTGACCTGCCGGTCACCGCTCACCAAGGTTAGGACCATCCCCTGACAGAAAACTCATCGCTCCCCCGTCGATGAGCTCCCCGTGGTCGAGGCCTGTTCCCACTTCACGTCCGGGCGCACGGCTGGGAGAATGCCGCCGATGGGGGCGCTCTCCTGCGCGGTGCGCCCTCCTCCGTCACGCAGCGGCCCAGCACGGCCGTCCGGAACGCCTGCTGAAGGGAAGCTTGCGATGGCACTGTTGACGGTCGGCGCGGAGAACAGCACGACCATCCAGCTGTACTACGAGGACCACGGGCAGGGCAGGCCGATAGTTCTCATTCACGGCTGGCCGCTGAGCGGACGCTCCTGGGAGAAGCAGGTGGCCGCCCTCGTCGCCGCCGGCTACCGGGTGATCACCTACGACCGACGCGGGTTCGGTAACTCCTCGCAGCCCTGGAGCGGCTATGACTACGACACCTTCGCCGCCGACCTCAACACCTTGCTCGAGCATCTGGACCTGCGCGAAGTCGCACTGGCCGGGTTCTCGATGGGCGGCGGTGAGGTGGCCCGCTATATCGGCACCTATGGCACCGCTCGGGTGGCCAAGGCCATCCTGGCCGCGGCGGTGACACCCTACCTGTACAAATCCCCCGATAATCCTGACGGCGCGCTGGACGACGCCACCATCGCCGGGTTCCAGGCCGGAGTCAGGAGTGACCGGATCGCTTTCGTGGACAACTTCATGACCGGCTTCTTCGCTGCGGGCGAGCGGACCGACCTGATCAGCGAGGTGGCGCGCAGCTACCACCGGGATATCGCCGCGTTCGCCTCACCGCAGGGCACGCTGAAGTGCATCGGGGCGTTCTCGCGCACCGACTTCCGCAGCGACCTGGCGAAGTTCTCCCTGCCCACGTTGATCATCCACGGGGATTCCGACGCTATCGTGCCGTTCGAGGCCAGTGGCCAGCGCGCACAAAAGATCATTACCGGCAGTCGCCTGGTGCTCATCGAGGGTGGCCCGCACGGCCTCAACGCCACCCATGCCGAGCAGTTCAACAGCGCGCTGCTGGACTTCCTGACGGACTGAACCCCCGTTCTCGGCTGGTATTCAGTCACCGGCCGGGAGGCCACGGTCGCGATCGCGCTCCTCGCCCCCCGGGGCGACCATCCCCCGCTGACCGGTACCGCGGTGCGCCCAGCTCCCCAGCCGTGGCCTGCGAGGGTCAGACGTGCGTTCCTGACAAGGGTGTCTAGCATCGGCGCGGTGGATCCCGAGAAAGCTGCACTGCTGTGTGGCGAGGTGCCGGACTGGGCTGACCTTGATAACCCTGAGGACCGTTCCGCACTGCTTGCCGAGCACGACTATATCCACGATCAGCAGTGGCTGGGTCCGGCGTGTGATGCCGCGTTGGAAGTGGTCGCCAGCCAGATCGCCGACGACAGCCCACCCGAGGTGTGGCGGACGGCCCAGCGACTGCTGGCCGGCGGCCTGGATCGCCGGCAGGTACTGCAACAGCTGGTGCTGGCGCTGAGCAAGCAGTTCAGGGCAGTCGTGGCCGGGCAAGCCGATTTCGATCTCGACGCCTACCGCGCCATGCTGACCCGACTCCCGGTACCGGGGGGAGAGGAGATCGAGAACGCTCTCCTCAGCACGGTCCGGTCGCACCAGCCGATCCCCGCCGCTGAACTCGACAAGCTGGCTTGCGAGCAGCTGAGAGTCTCGGGCGACGACCCGCTGGCGATGCTCGCCGGTGACCTCGTGGTGCACGTCGAGTCGTTCACCCGGGGAATCGTGCTGACCCACCGGCTCTCGGACGACGAACGGGATATCGGCCTGCTCGCCGTGGACGCGGATCTGGCCGGGCTCCTGCGCGGCCGCGAGCTGCACTGGCCCGGCGGCGACGAGATGATCCAGGGGGAAGCCGGCCTGTACGAGGGCCCGCAGGGGTGGCTGAGTGGCTTCCCGGCGGGGGCGCTGCTCGCAGTGCGGATCTGTGCTGATGGGACGGCCCGGCTCAGCGCCCTCGACCAGCAGCCCGCAACCTCCGGTGACCTGGTGGACCTGCTGCGGGAGGTCTACGACACCGAGGCCGAGGAGCCGTGGCTGCCAGTGGACGCCATGGAGCTCGTGCTCGGCATGCTCATTCGCCGTCCGCAGGTGTTCGCTGAGCCCGCCGCCCCGCTCACCGAGCTGGCGACAGCCGCCGGGTTAGAGCGCCGGGGAGACCGCTTCGCGCATGAGGAGTCGGTCTGGAAGAGCGCGGCGGATTTCCAGCGGGACGGTCGAGTGCTGGAACGCCTCGGCCATGGCGTGCAAGCCTGGGCGGCGATACGGGTGCTGCACCTGCTCGACGACGACCCGCCGCTGGACGCGGCCTCGGCGCGCGCTGCTTGATCTGCTCGATTCCGGGGAAGGGGTCGCGCTGCTGACCTACGTCGCCCAGCTGCAGCAACCACCGCAGCTGATCAGCAGCGACGGTGATGCCCTCGTCGATTGCCATGCGGTGCTGCAGATCCCCGACGCCGCCCAGGCGCGCCGGGAGTTGGATCGCCGGTACCGGTTCGACGATGACGACGACATCTGGGTGATGCTGGAGGAGGTGGCCGAGGACGAGAACCGGCTGCTGGCCACCCTGAGCCTGTCCGGCGGCGAGGTCACCGTCCGCACCCACACCGAGGCACGAATGGACCGCCTGCTGGACGATCTTCGCTCGGCGCTTCCCGGCAGCCACGTCACCACCGATGAGCGCCGCCCCGTCACGGTGGATTCGCCGCAGGGCCCGGGCCCGGGCCGTCCCTCGGTCACGCAGGAACTACTCGTGTCGTTCATCGAGCGCTACGAGCAACGCTGGTGCGAGGAGCCGGTGCCCGCTCTGGACGGTCGCACCCCCCGCGAAGCTGCCGCCGACCCCACTCGGCGGGGCGATCTGGTGCGTTTGATCGACAGCTTCCCGAAGATCGATCCCACCGAGGGTGTCGTCGGTCTGCGACCAACCCGGCTGCGGGAACTGCTCAACCTGGGCCGGGATTCATCAGTCTGAGTCCGACTCGGACGAACCTACGGCGATGATTCCTACGTCGATGATCCCTACGTCGATGATTGGAGTGTCGCGCGTAGGATCGGCGACCATGCCCGTTCGTTCTGACGCCATCGGCAGCACCGAGGTGCGCCCAGAGGACCTGGAACAGTACCGCCGGGAGCTCACCGCCTACTGCTACCGGATGCTCGGCTCCGTCTTCGAGGCCGATGACGCCGTGCAGGAGACGATGATGCGGGCCTGGCGGGGCATCCACGGCTTCGAAGGCCGCTCGGCCGTGCGTTCGTGGCTGTACCGCATCGCCACGAACGTGTGCCTTGACCTGTTGCGGGATCGCCAGCGCCGGGCCCGGCCGATGGACCTGGGGCCGTCCGGGACGGCGGAGGGGTCGCTCGGCCCGATGCTGCCCGAGCACACCTGGGTGCAGCCGATTCCCAACGCCCGCGTCCTGTCCGGCGACGGCGACCCGGCTGAGGTGGCGTTGTCGAGGGAGACAATCCGACTGGCGTTCGTCGCCACCCTCCAGCACCTCCCTGCCCGGCAGCGCGCAGTGCTGATCCTCCGCGAGGTCCTGCGCTGGCACGCGACCGAGGTGGCCGAGCTGCTCGACACCAGCGTGGCTTCGGTCAACAGCGCGCTCCAGCGAGCCCGGGCCACCCTCGCGGCCCGCAACGTCGACGGCACGCAGTCCCCCGTGGTGGCCGCCGACCAGCAGGCGCTGCTCGCCCGCTACGTGGACGCCTTCGAGCGTTACGACATCGACTCGCTCGTCTCGCTGCTGCACGACGACGCCGTCATGTCGATGCCGCCCTATGACTTCTGGCTGCGCGGGCCGGCCGACATGGGTCGGTGGTTCCTCGGCCAGGGCATCGGATGCCGGGGCTCGCGCCTGGTGGCGACCGGGGCCAACGGCGGCGCCGCGTTCGGCTCGTACCGGCCGGACGGGCAGGGCGGCTACCGGCCGTTCGCCCTCCAGGTCATCGAGGTCTCTGGCGACCGGATCACCGGGCATCACAACTTCCTCGACACCAACCTGTTCGCTGCCTTCGGCCTGCCCGCCCGCCTCCAGCCGTAGGCAGCGCACCTGACGAGTGAGCACCTGACGAGTGAGGGAGGGACACTGCGGCGGTCGCTCACATCCGGCGTTTGAGCGCCCACAACGACAGCGGCGCGAAGACAGCGACGATCACAGCCGCCCACAGCAGAGACCCCAGGACCGGACCCGCCACCGGCCCGCCGACCATGAGTCCGCGGGATGCGTCGGAGAGCAGCGTCACCGGGTTGATGTTCACGAACGCCTGCAGCCAGCCCGGCATCGTCTCGGTCGGCGCGAGGGCGTTGCTGACGAACGTGATCGGGAACAGCGCGGTGAAGCCGAAGAGTTGCACCCTCTCCGGGTCCTTGGCGAGCACACCGACGAGCACCGACACCCAAGAGAACGCGAGCGCGAACACCAGGATCAGGGCGACCGCAGCGAGGACATCGAGGACGGAGGTGCCGATCCGGAAGCCGAGGATCGCGCCGACGCCGAGCAGCAGCGCGATCGACCAGGCATGCTTCACCAGGTCCGCGGTCATGCGGCCGGTCAATGGCGCCCACCGCGCGAGCGGCAGCGAGCGCAGCCGGTCGAACACACCCTTGGTCAGGTCGGTGTTGAGTCCCATACCGACGTACATGGTAACGAAGATCATGTTCATCACGATGAGCCCCGGCAGCGCAAAGGTCAGGTACTCGCCGGTCGATCCCGAGATGGCGCCGCCGAACACGTAGGTGAACAGCAGCACGAATATGATCGGCTGGAAGCTGAAGTCGCCCAGCTCCCACGGGTTGTGCCTGATCTGCACCAGCGTGCGCCACGCGAGGGTCATCGTCTGCCGTAGCCCTTCGAGGGGACTGACTCTGGGAGCCAGTTCCCGTGCGGCGGGTGCGGTCGCGGTCGCGGCGGTCATGCGAGGGCCCCTTCGGTCTCTTCGGTCTGCGCGGTCTCTTCCGCCGGATGCCCGGTCAGGGAGAGGAACACCTCGTTCAGGCTGGAGCTGCGGAGCGCGAGTTCGGTGATGACCACTCCGGCGTTATCGAGCCGGCGCACCACGGCCGGGAGCAACGCGGGATCGGTGACCGGCGCCGTCACCAACTGGCCCGCCACCTCGGGCGCGACACCGGCAAGCTCCCCCACCACGGAGATCACGACGGGCAGGTCCGCGTGATCTGCTGGTCGCACGGCGAGGGATTGGGCTCCGGTCTTGGCCTTCAACTCGTCGGGCGTCCCGGTCGCGATGACCCGGCCATAGTCGATGACCGCGATCTCGTCGGCGAGCTGGTCGGCCTCCTCCAGGTACTGCGTGGTGAGCAGCACCGTGACACCGTCGGCCACCAGGCTGCGCACCAGCTCCCACAGGTCGAGACGGCTCCGCGGGTCGAGTCCCGTGGTCGGTTCGTCGAGGTAGAGCAGCTGCGGCCGGCCGACGAGGCTCGCCGCCAAGTCGAGCCTGCGGCGCATGCCTCCGGAGTAGGTCTTCGTCGCTCGTCCCGCCGCGTCCGCCAAACCGAACCTCGCGAGCAGCTCGCGGGCGCGCTGCTTCGAATGGCGCCGCGACATCCCCAGCAGCCTGCCGATGAGCAGCAGGTTCTCCGTGCCGGTGAGGGCCTCGTCGACCGAGGCGTACTGCCCGGTCAGCCCGATCAGCTGGCGCACCTGATGGGCGTCGCGGACCACATCGTAGCCGCCGACCGTGGCGTGCCCGGCGTCCGGCCGCAGCAGGGTGGCGAGGACGCGAACAGCGGTGGTCTTGCCCGCGCCGTTCGGGCCGAGCAGGCCGAGGACTGTGCCGGTACGGACGACGAGATCCACCCCTTTGAGGGCGGTGGTCTCACCGAAGTGCTTGACCAGCCCCTCGGCCCAGATCGCGTGATTCATCAGTGACTCCTGTCCCGTGTCGGTGAGCTCAGCCTGGCGGACGGGTCTGACAATCCTGCACGGCGCCGGAGCGCGGCAGCGACTGGTTTTCCCCCGGTCCCCCGGACGTCGTCATGGGTGACGCTAAGACCTCGACCAAAGTTGAGGTCAAGGGACCTGCTCCCAGCGCACTGCAGGCTCTGCCTCGGTCACTAGGAGGTCAGATTGCCGATAACAGGGATTATCAGTGTGCTGTTGCAAAAATACTGATCAACGCGATTAGGGTGGCGACACAGTGTTGACGAGCGCTCGACGCGGCGTAGGAGAGGCGGCGTAGGAGAGGCGGCGGGCGATGACGGAAGTAGCGAGCAGCGTGCCCCTGCAGATGACGCTCGGCGACGTCGCCCGCCTCGCGAAGGTGCAGCGGCCCGTGGTGTCTGTGTGGCGTACCCGCAGTGCTGCATCAGCGGCGCCTTTCCCTGAGCCGTTCGCCACGGTGCGCGGCGAGGAGCGCTTCGACGCTGACGCGGTCGTGGAGTGGCTGGAGCTCACGGGACGGGGCAACAACCCCACCATGCGCGAGGACTGCGCGGCATTCGCGTCACCGAAGGGGATGTCGGCCCAGGACGACGAGATCGTCTTCAACTCCGACCTCTCAGCGCCTACGCGGACACCCTGGCCGACGCAGGCCCGGCGACGTCTGCGCGTGCACGGGGTCCGCTACGAGCCGCTGACCGTCAACGACGATGGCACTGGGCGGTGACCCGTCCGGCGGTCCACCTCGCGCAGTATCCGAGCCCTGGGCGCCCGACGATGAGCGCTGCGGAGATCCTGTCGGCGCTGGACAACCTCGTGCTCCAGATGGACGACAGCCATCGGGCGGTGGTCATCGCTCCGGCGAGCGTCCTGAGCGACCGGATCCGTGACCGGCGCGAGGACGAGCTACGAGATGCACTGTTGCGTTGCGGGCGAGTACGGGCGATCGCTCGCCTGCCCAAGGGGGTGGTCGTCCGCAAACCCCGGCAGGCTCTCGCGTTGTCGGTGCTGGGTCCGGCCTACGGCACCGTTCCACTCCAGGATCGGCTGACGATGGTCGCCGACCTGACCGACGTCGACCTGGACACCGCCGCGATCGGTGACCTGGTCAGCGACCTCGTGGTGGCGATGGCCGACCGATCGACGGTCAGGTCCCATGCGTTCCGCTTTGTGCGACCGGCACCGACCCGGGACCTGCTGGCTGGTGGCGGGGACCTCGTCACGCGCCGTCCCGGAGTCCTCCGGCCGCCCCGGGCACCCGGTTCCGAGATCGCGGTTCGGATCGCTGAGCTCACCGCAGCGCTGTCTTCGCCAGATGCGGGAGGGCCGCCGGTCGCTGTGGGGGTGCGCGCTTCTCGCCACCGCTCAACGACGACGAGCTCGCGTTCTACGACGCCGTGGCCCAGAACGAGTCTGCCGTAGCCGAGCAGGGCGAAGACATCCTCGCGCAAATCGCCCGCGAACTGGTCACGGTCATGCGCCGCGACGTGCGCACTGACTGGACGGTGCGCGACGACGTACGAGCCAAGCTGCGCTCCTCGATCAAGCGCCTACTCGTCAAGCACCGTTACCCCCCGGACAAGCAGCCCGGCGCGATCAAGCTCGTGCTGGAGCAGATGGAGGCACTGGCCCCGCGATACGCCGTAGACCGCACCTGAGGCCGACGCGCCGTAGCTGGGCGTGTCTCCCCCGGCAGGGCCGGGTCTGTCTCTCCCGGCAGACACCGCCTGTCAGGCGGCGGCTACAGCAGACCGGCCCGGCGGGCGATCCCCCGCAACTCCTCGTCGGCCGCATCCCGGCGCGAGTGCCTCAGCAGCACGGCCAGGGTGTCGCGGACGAACGGGTCCCGCAGCACATGATACGGTGAGGTCTTTTCCGCCCGGCGCAGTGCCGTCACCGCGTCGCTGCGCCGTCCACCCAGTTGGGCCAGCGCGCGGCCGTAGTAGCACCAGATTTGAGCCCGGCCCACCGCGAAGGGATGACGCTGCGGGTGCACGTTCCCGGCGATGCTGACGACACGGTCGGGCTCGTTCGCTTCGAGCGCCATCGACATCCTGTGCAGCCCGACGTCGGCGGGTGCGTGCACGAACCCCAAGGAGTCGGCCTCGGTCACCGCGCCGAACCGCTCCGCGATCTCCGCGGCCTCGGCGACCGGTGCGGCCGCATCGTCCAGGCGGCCGTCCAGTGCGGCTGCATGGCCGTGGCGGAGGTTGAGGTTGCACACCAGACCGGCGGTGTCGGCGGTAACCGGCGGCAGCGGCAGCGAGTTCAGCTCCGCCCGCGCCAGGTCGAACGCCCCACCAGACTCCAGCGCGTCCACCACGCCGAACCCGGCCACCGCGAGCGCGGGGGTCTCATCGCGCTCCTGGGCCAGGCGCCGGGCCAGGAACACGACCCGGCGTAGCAAGTGGACGGGAGCGGCCGTATGGGCCAGCCATAGGCGAGTGACGTGGGTGTGCAGATATACGGCCAACTCGAGCAGCTCGCCGTGGCCGGTGCCGGTGGCCAGGGTGGTGTGCAGGTCCCGAATCAGCCCCGGCAGCTCGGTGGCCACCTCGGCGAACTGGCACGCCCGGCGCTGGCGGTGCAGCTGACGCACCCGGTCCCGCAGTACCGCCACGGGCAGCACCAGCCCGCCGGGCCGGCCGACGTCGATCGCGTCGAGGGCGAGCCCTACCGCCTCGGTGGCCGAGTCGGTGTGCCCGTTGGCCGGTGCGGGGAAGGGCAGCCTGGTCAGCTCCGACACGGAGGTCTGCAGCACCTCGGCCAGGGCGTAGAGCTGAGCCAGTGTCGGGGACACCAGGCCACGCTCGATGCGGTTCAGGGTGTCCTTGCTCATCCCGGCCAGCTCGGCGACCGGCCGTAACGCCTTGCCCCGATCGTCGCGAACCCGCCACAGCGCCCACCCGATCGCCCGGGCTTCCTCACTGGCCATAAAGGACCACTCCTCACCTGCCCCCCACCGACGCCTCGGGGGCGTCGGCCCCGGGGTGGTCACCTCTCGGTGGGGAAGTGACTCCAGGCTACCCAGGGCGTGATCAGCCCGGGACTGAGACCACCAATCGGATGTGCTGTTTGTCACCGGATACGCCATCGACCTTCAGGTTTCGATCCAGCGAGCATCGCCCATTGCGCGGTTTCGTCCACCTCGATGAGGAAGTCAGCGGGACCGGGTTGACCGGTGTGCTCCCACCACTGGTGGACGTGGCCGATGACAGCCCATGGGTCACGGTTTCCCTGGGTACGGACCTGCCCGAGTGCGGAAACTCGGGCAGCCGAGCCGTGCTCATCGGTCATGAGGAGGTCTCCCAAGAGCCCCTGGTCGTCGATTGTGAGGGTCGGATTGCTCAGCCCCAAGACGAACCGGAACCGGTGATCGCGCATCGCGGTGGTTGCCGGAGCTGATCCGGACTTGAGGGGAAATTCGATGATCGGAATATCCTCAGCGGGATCATGGATGGATCTCAGCGGCAGTATCTGAACCGGTTCGGGGAGGAACCTGCCACGGGCCTGGGTGTGGTCGTGAACGTCCAGGACGGCTATCGCTCCGCGGAGCGGCGCGACGATTCGCCCTCCTGGTTGGGTTTGGGTAAGCCAGGGCGTCGGGATGTGGGAGACCGCGGCCGTGCTCAGCACACGGTGGTAGGGCGCGTGCTCAGCGAAGCCGTCGAAGCCGTCAGCATGGATCAGCGCAGGCTGGTAGCCGAGTTCGGCGAGCGCGGCTCGGGCGTGCCGGATCAGTTCGGGGTCGAGTTCGATGCCGGTCACGCTGCCCGCGCCGCAGCGGTGGCTGAGCAGCGCTGTCAGCCAGCCCGTTCCAGCGCCGACCTCGAGAACGTGATCGCCGGGGCCGGGGTCCAGGGCGGTCAGCATCTGTGCGGCCAGGCTCGGCTGGATACTTGAGCTGGCTGGCGTGCCGGGAATGTTGCCGGGGCCATCGAGACGTTGGACCCAGGTGACGTCGTGGTAGGCCAGCTGGAGCCAGCGTTCTGGCCCGACGGTTTCTGGGGTGATGAGTCCCCAGCCGCCAGGGGCTCGGGTGTAGAAGGCGGGGAGGAACAGGTGCCGAGGGACCTGGGTGAAGACGTCTGCCCAGGACTCATCAAGGGCTCCCCGGGAGACCAGGGCCTGCGTGAGCTCGCCAGCGTAGCGGTGGCCGGTCTCGGAAATCTGGCTCACGGCTGGGGTAGCTGGAGCGCGGTGGTGTTGGCTCTGAAGTCCTCGATCCGCGCGGCCATGTCCCGGGCTGTGACACTCGCGCCCGCAGGCCCAGTTATCAGGGGGCGTTCGAGGCTGTCGAGGCGTGTGACGACGATGGTGGTGCGTTGTTCGACGGGGACTGCCAAGACCGGGAGCAACGCTTCCTGCGCGGCATCCAGGTCGTGTTGCAGGATGTGGGCGGTGACCAGGTCGATGCGGGCGACGGCGAGCGCGGATCCGGCGCATTCTTCGGCTGGCCCGTTCGACCATAGCTCGATGGCGTGCGTGGCTGCTGCGATGGTGGCGTGAGGCTGGTGCAGGTTGGTGTAGGTCATGGCGGCCATGTACGCCTGCTTGGCGGGGGTGCTGGTGAACATCCCGCCGGTCCCGTCATGGATCTCGTCGTCGCCCGGCGCCTCGTCGCGGGCGCGGGTGGCGGCAGTGAGTGCCAGTTGGGCCTTATCGTCGATCCGTAGTTTGGAGCAGGCCAGCGCTTCGAGGCTGTGCAGGCGGACGGCGGCGCTGCCGGTGCCGAGCCGGGCCAGTCCGGCGCGGGCGAACTCCAAGCTCCGGCGGTGCTGGCCTTCGAGGGAGAAGAAGGTCGACAGCATGCCGCTCGCGTAGGCCCATAGCGAGGGGTGGCTGATGAGTTCGGCGTAGGTGCGGGCTGCGCGGGCCTGTTCGATCGCGGCAGTCGGGTGGCCGAGGTCGCAGCTGGTCCCCGCGAGCAGGCAGCTGAGCTGGCCCGCGACCAGGTACAGATCATGGCGCTGGGACAGCCGTTCGGTTCGTTCCAGCAGCTCGTAGGCGCGGTTACGGATCATGACGAGTTCGCCGAACAAGGGGAGCATCGGCCCGGTCAGGTAGGCGCGGGCAAGCCGACCGGCATGATCGGCGAGCTGTTCGAGGGTCGCCTCGTCGAGGTTGCCGGCGCCGTCGCGGCCGGCGTGGTCTCCTGCTTGTCGGGCGGCGGCCATGATCAGTTGCTCTTCCGTCTGGGTTGTCCGTGTCCCTGGGGGAAACTGCGGGCCCCTTCGCTCATCGATGCGATTCTCCCTCGCTGGTGCCCACCCGGCCTCATCGGACGTCGTCACTCTCGAGTGTTCCACGGCGGCCAAGGGTCCTTGGGTAAGCAGGGAGTGGCGTTGCTGCTCAGTGAGCGCCGCGAGATCATGATGGTCCAGCAGCTTCCGTGGACTGGTCCCGTAGACATCAGCGAGGTTGTGCAGGACGGTCGGGGACGGCCTGCGGGTGTTACGGCCGATCGGCCAGTTCTCGTACTCACTGATGCGGGTCTTGCTCATCGGCGCCGGGCTCTGAGAAGTGCCGAACCTGGCGTTGTAGACATCAGCGGCCGCCTGGCCGGACATGCCGAGGGCATACCGGTAGGCCGCCCGCGAGCGGAGCCGCAGCTCTGCACCGAGCGCTGCGGCAATCTCATCAACGTTCAGCCCCAGTTCGCTCAGACTGCGGCGCAGGCGATCCACACGCGTGCTGAAACCAGGGTTGCCGGTCACCTCTGCAGCGGGCACGACGGCCTTCCCTGGGACGTGTCGCGGATGCGGACTCCTCTGCCAGGCCACGGTAACCCCGCGGCGTTCTCGCTCCCCAGTCCAGGGGAACCGCAGAGGGCTGAGGTCGGGAACACCTCGGCGACCAGGTCACTGTTTCCGCTCTTCAGACGTGCACCGGCGAGGAGATCCGTGAGGACGAACAGTTCCACGATCGGGGCCCCGATCGGCATCACCTCCCCGAGCGACAGTAGGACCACCCAAGCCGTCGCGAGCCTCGCCGGGGGGCCGTCGAAGCCGTGCCTTCGGCTCAACTGGGATCTGGATCGGAGGAGATCAGGTGCTCACCGCACACCCCGACACCGACCGTCTACCGGTGGATCTGGTCACTGGATCACCCGGCCTGAACGTCGAGGACGCCGAACGGGCTGCTGCCGCGCTGCTGGCCGCCCTCGGCGTGCCCGACGACAGCGAGGTCACCCTTCGGACCCCGGCTCGGATGGTCGCGGGCCTGGTCGAACTGCTCAGCTCACCACCGTGGGAGTTCACCACCTTCCCCAACCGCGGGGAGCAGCACGAGCTGGTGCTGGCCCGCGATGTGCCGTTCACCTCGATCTGCGCCCACCACCTGCTGCCCTTCTCCGGAACGGCTCACGTAGGCGTGCTACCAGGTAAGAGGATCGCCGGGCTGTCGAAGCTCGCCCGCACCGTCGAGGCATTCGCCGCCCGGATACAGGTCCAAGAAGAGCTCGGCCAGCAGATCGCCGCGTTCCTGGAAGCACAACTGGACTGCCGCGGGGTCGCCGTCATCCTGGCGGCCGAGCACCTGTGCATGACACGACGCGGGGTCCGGGCGATGGGCGCCGAGGCGGTCACCATCGCCAGCCGAGGCCAGCTACGCGACGACACCGCAGCCCGCGCCGAGTTCCTCCAACTGGCCATGCACCAGACACGCAGGCCCGCATGACATCGAGGAGGTGGAGTAGATGTACCGGATCGGTAAACGGTTCACCTTCGAGGCCGCTCACTGGCTAGCCGGGTTGCCCGAAAGCCACAAGTGCGGTCGCGAGCACGGACACTCGTACATCGTCGAGGTGATCCTGGCCGCAGCTGAGTTGTCCGGGCCGGGATTCGTTGTCGACTTCGCCGAGCTCGACCCGATCAAGAAGCACCTGGGCGACGTCTTCGACCACCGGAAACTCAACGACGTCATTGACGTCCAGCCGACCAGCGAGAACCTCGCCCGGATGCTGTTCGACTGGTGTACCGCGCAGCTCACCTTGACAGCCTCCGTCGCAGTGGAGGCGGTTCGGGTCAGCGAGACCCTCACCACCTGGGCCGAATACCGGCCAGAGCTGGTTCCCACCAGGCACTGACCATCGCCTCGCCCCCCTGCAATCCAGAACCGCGTCGTCCCCCGCCCAAGTGGGAGGAACCCCATGTCCACCGACACGCTGCCGCTCGTCGACCAGACCCACCAGCCCATCCCGGTCTCCGAGCTGTTCTACTCCTTCCAGGGTGAGGGCGTGAACCTCGGCCGCCGCGCCCTGTTCGCCAGGTTCATGGACTGCAACCTGACCTGCGGATACGCCAAGGCTCCCGATGCCGCCGACGCCCCGGTCGAGGGCACCATGCGCTGCGACACCGAGTACACGTGGAACAACGCGAAGCACGACCTCACCACCGGGGTGCGGCACCTGACGCCGCAGGAGATCTGGGACGAGCTGATGAAGCTCGACCCGTCCACCATCTATCCGTCCCTCGCTTCGGTCGACCTGATCGTCGCTTCCGGCGGGGAACCCGTCCTGCGCAGGGAAGCCCTCATCCATCTCGCGACCCAAGCCGCGGTAACGGGCCGCAGGATGGAGATCGAAACAAACGCCACCATCAAGCCCGGCGCCGAGTTGGTCGCGACCGGTGTGGCGTTCAATGCCGGGTTGAAGCTCGCTACCTCCGCGGTGCCGAGGAAGAGGCGGATCAAGGAAGACACCATCGCGGAGCTCCAGGCCAGCGGCCGGGCCCGGTGGAAGTTCGTCGTCTGTGGCCCCGAGGATCTGGCGGAGATCGCTGAGCTCCAGCGGGAGTTCTCGCTCACCGAGATCTGGCTCAGCCCCGAGGGAACTACCCCGGCCGTGGTCATGCAGCGGATGCGGATGGCCGCGGACGCCGCCCTCGCGCACGGCTGGAACCTGACCACCCGAGAGCACGTCCTGATCTGGGGCGACGAACGTGGCAAGTGACGTCAACGGTCGGGTGTCCAAGAGCATCAATGTGTCGGTGATCGCACCAGCCGCCTATCTGCGCCACTTCGTTGCCCAGTCGCCCGCGACGGTGCACCATGTGGCCGCTCAGCGTGTCCTCCGGGACGCGGCGTATCGCGCGTTCTTCCTCGAAGAGGCGCAGCTGGGCGCCACGATCATCGTCGACAACGGTGTCTTCGATCTCGGTGAGCCGCTGTGCCCCCAAGATCTGCTGCGGGCGGCGCGCGCGGTGAACGCTGAAGAGATCATCCTGCCTGACGTGATGCATGACGGGCCGGGCACCATGCGGGCCAGCGACCGCGCGGCGGCCGAACTCCGTGAGTTGAGTGACGAGTTCGGGCTCTGCGCGGTGGTGCACGCAGCCGACGACACCGAATGGCATCGCTGCTACGACCATTTCGTCTCCAGTGACTACGTTGGCGCGATCGCGCTCCCGGCCTCCCGGCGGAAGGACCCGACCGGGGCGCTATCCAAGAACCGCGTCGTGGCAACCCGGTATCTCGAGGATCGAGGGCTGGTCGACCCGCGGCTGATTTACCGGATGCTCGGCCTCGGCCGGACCGGACATCTTGAGCTGTTCGAGCAGCGCGACCACGAGTGGATCGCCTCCGTCGACTGCGCGGCACCGGTGATCCTCGGCTCGATGGGAATCAGGATGCACCCCGAAGGGCCCTACGAGAAGATCCCCACCCCACGGGTCGACGCCGTCGAAGAAATCGAAACGGCGCGCTTCCCGCTGATTCGAGACAACATCAGCGCCGTCAGGTTTGCCGCCAACTGCCCCATTGGGATCCGGATACCGGCATGACCGGATCGCTTCCATCACCTCATCCAGGAACGAGACTGGACACGCATCCACATCATGGGAGAATACGACCGCGAATGCGTGATCTCAGCGAATGAGAAGAACGACAAACTCTTCAACTGGCAGCGCCCCACCGCCGAAGCGCATGGAAATGAACTGGTCATCAAATGCTATCCGGGCATGGACTACATCCACCACTACGCCCTCATCATCACCACCTACCTCAACATGCTGGGACGGTACCGCCGACAGGTCGACTATGAGATCCCCAGCGAATCCACCTGTGACGCGGCCATCGACCGGCTGGACCTCGACCCTTCCGCAGACCATCTCGTCGTCCTGGGATGGGGGCTCGGGAACTTCGTCAACGACGCGTCGTGGGTCCACGGCCACGGATACGCTTGGCAACGCGCTGAGGTCGAAGGGCGGTGCGTGCTCTACGTGGGCTTCTTGCACAGCATCTGGGGTGATGTCGCAAGCCGTGTGGTGTCCCGACTGGCCGCGCTGGGTGCCCGCCGCATCGTCTACGTGGGCAAGGTCGGATCTCTCGACCCGTACATCGCCCCCAACACCTCCCTCGCCACCGGGAACTGCAGCATCCTGGCCGATAGTCGAGTCTCCTGGCGGGATTTCTTCGGCGATATCGCGGCCGACCAGCCAGACGTCCGTTCAGGAGTTCATGTGACGTCGCCGTCGATCCTGCTCGAAGGGAAGCGCTGGCTGAGCAGGCAACAGGGGAGCCGATTCGTCGACCCCGAGATCGGTCACATGGGAAGTGCGGCCTGCGCCGCCGGCATCGAGTTCGGCTTCCTTCATGTCGTCTCCAACAATCTGGCTCGCGAGTACGCAACCGACCTTTCCAATGAACGGCTGAGCGCTGTCATAGAACGCCGGACGAGACTGCTCGACCGCATCCACGAGATCGTCAGTCTTCGGTTGCGGACAATCGACCCGAAAACCGCTAAACGGAGGAATGGGTTGTGAGCATTGCGACAGCGGGAACCGTCAGACCTGGCAGGCTTATTACGGTGACCGGCATCGACGGCGCCGGGAAGTCGACCCTGGCCGCGTCCCTGCATGCGACGCTCAACGATTCGGGTCAGAAGACGATCCTCGTAGGAAAGCACACGACCGAGGTCCCGATGAGCGCGGATCTCTCGGAGTACGTCGACGGTCTCAATGCGCTCGTCTACCGGCGCACGGCGAGTGTGGGCCCCGCCTGCGGGGACCATTACTGGCTGTTCGCGCTTGCAGCGTGGTACAGCCTGCAGGACCGACTGATCATCCGCCCCGTACTGCGGGCCGGCACCCATGTCGTGCTCGACAACGCACATCACAAGATCCTCGCCCGCTACGCCGTCAATCCCGATGTGCCCACGGAACTAGCCCGCCAGGTGTTCGCCCACCTCGCGCAGCCCGACGCGGTGTTGTTCCTTCAGGTCACGGCGGACGAGGCGCTGCGCCGCAAGCAGGAGTTCAGCTCGCTCGAAGCAGGACGTACCGGGTCATCGGACGGGCACTTCATCCAGTACCAGGACAGCGTTACGGAAGAACTGCGCAAGCAGGAGGCCGACGACGCTTGGGTTCCGATCAACGTCTCCGGCAAAGGCCCGGACATCGTGCTGAGCGAGGCGCTCGCGGTCCTGTCCGAACGTCTCGAGCTCGACCTGCCTGAACGCCTGACAGAGATCAGAAACGGCCGGAACCGGGACGTGGAGTGCACCAGTGGATCTTGAAACAGGCAGACATGAAACCGGCAGAGAGTACGTATGGCATGGGGTCACCTGGGCCATCGGGAAGCCCACGCTGCTCCTGGCGAACACCGCGACCGGGCTTCTCGATCAGACCGAGGTCATGGGGCTGGAGCTCGGCCTGAGGGTGAGCAACCCGGCGCGGTTCTGCACCGGACGATATGGCTTCGCCGAGACATTTCACATCGAACCGGTGCCGTGCCCGTGGCAGGCAGAGGCCGGAAACGGCGGGCAGTGCCCCAAGTGCTTGGAGCAAGACGAGTTCCGCTTCGCGCACCAGTTCCATAAGGGCGGCCATGCCCCGCCGGCCCTGGCCGCGTACATGTCCCAGCCGCACTGGCTCTACGTTGCCACGTTCGCCCACGGGGCCAGCAAGGTAGGGACGGCGGCGGCTCCACGCAGGACGTCGCGTCTGGACGAACAAGGGGCAATGCTCGCGACCTACCTCGCCGAGGCGTCCGACGGCCGCGCCGTCCGCTATCTCGAAGACACCATCAGCCGCGAGATCGGCGTGTCACAGGTGGTCCGCGGAGCCGCGAAGCTGGTGGCCCTGGCAGATCCCGACCCCAGCCGCGTCCAGGCAGCGCACGAACGCGTCGTCAAAAGCGTGGTGACCGTCCTTGCCACGTTGGGGATCTCCAGTGGAAGAGAGGAATGGTCGCCTCCGGCCGAAGGCCTTGCACTCCGGTCCCCACAACTCCACGGGTACCGGGCGGTCTATCCGCATGACCTGCGAGAGGGTGAACACGGATTCCACATCGAGTCCTGCGCCGGAACTCAAATCCTAGTGCGGCTCACCGCGGGCACTGAGGCCGTACGATACGTCCTCGACCTCAACGCCTTGAAGGGCCGTCGCATAGTGCTCGGCGACTTCCAATCGCCCGAGACGACATTCCAGGCGACGCTCTTCTGAGATCACACCATCGCACGATGGCCACCTCGACGGCGCCATTCATAACACTCAGGTAGAGGGCCGCGAAAAAGGAGATCGATGAGACCCCCGGACGCGATCGCTGGCTGGGAAGACAACCTGAACGCCGAACTCTACGCCCGCTTCACACGCGACTATCCGATGTACGCCGACACCAGCCGGGACCTCGCTGCCCGCGCCGACCTCAGCGACAAGCAGGTGGTCGTCGATCTCTGCGGCGGGACGGGCGTTACCGCAGGGGTCCTCCTGGAGGCCCTGCCGCAGCGGGGACGTGTTATCTCCGTCGACAACGCCAAAGCCATGCAAGCGGCCGGTCAGCGCACTCTCGTCGACCCACGGATCATCTGGGTCCTCTCCACGGCCGAGGAGGTCGCAGACCACATCAAGGAGCCCGTCGACGCTGTGGTGTGCAACTCGGCCATCTGGAAGACGGACACGCTCGCGACCTTCGCCGGGGTGAGGCGCATCCTTCGGCCGGGCGGACGATTCGTGTTCAACATCGGCGGAAGTTTCGCCGGCCTCACGAACCCGCACGACGGCCTCGCCCGCTCTACGCCGTCCCTCACCGACCTGATCAACGCTATCGCGGTGCACGACTACGGCTACGTGCCGCGCCGTGAAGGGAAATCGGGACCGGTCCTGACCCCTGCCATCGTCGTAGATCAGCTGACAGCGACCGGGTTCACCGTCCTCGAGTCAGACACCGTCGCCCACCAGGGTACCGTTGAGGAGAAGCGGGCATGGCTGTCCATACCGCTCTTCGCTCGGCCCCCGGGCCAACTGACTCACCTGCAGCGCATGGAGATCCTGCAGAAGGCATACGACAAGGTGGACAAGACGCGGGTGAACACCACCAGCTGGCTCGTCGTCGTCGCGCAGGCCTGAGCCGCTCGGCGCGGGGCCAGGGGGCACCTGACGAAGTACCGACAGTCGGCTCGCGGCCTCGCGATGATCAGCGGCCGGTGCCCGTCTGAATGCGAGCCAGTTGCCTCACGTACCGACGGATTCTCGGCCTGTCCTCAGGAAAGGTGCCATCCCAATCGTGGTCCAACGGCACCCAGGCCGCCGGTTGATGACTCTCCCCCTGCAATGGGAGCGATCTGCCGACTACAGCGGCATAGGACAAGCCGAGCGTCGGCGCCCAATCTGGACGGAAGGACCGGACAGATACAGCCGCTGGTAGGTCGAACAGGTCCGTGGTGATGCCCGTCTCCTCGAGAAGCTCACGGCAAGCCGCCGCCCGGGGTGTCTCCCCGGCCTCGACCCTCCCGCCGGGTGGCACCCATCCCCGCCAACGGTGCTTCACCAGCAGGACCTGCCGAAGAGTCTCATCAAACGCCCAGACTTCGGCTGAGATCGGATCCATAGGGCCATTGCGTGCCTCCTCCAACCAGGCCAGCGCATTGTCGAATTCGGCCACCGCAAGGCAGGCATCGGCCGCAGCTGCCTTCAAAGTTCGCTGGTCAGGCCCGTTCGGAGTCACCGACACAAGCTATCGCCCCACCTGGGCGGTGGCGACGATCGCGCGGTCGAATGGCGGTCGCGGAGAGCATGCTCGGGGGTGTACCAGATCAGGACGTGGGTGTCAGCGACGACGGACGACCGGTCCCTGGTCGTCGCCTCAGTCGCGGCCGTAGCCGCTTGCGGCCCAGAGCTCATCGGAGATGGCGTCGAAGTCGTCAATGGCCAGCGTGGTTCGGCCCGGCTTCGCGAATGCGCCGAGCAGCGTCCGGCGAGCAGCGGGTGCCTTCTCGATCCGCACTCGGACTCGCTGGCCGGGCACTGCTGCCGACAGCCGGGCCAGCTCCGAGGGGGGGATCGTCACCGCCCGGTCCTTGGACACGACGAGTTCTAGGTCGAGCGCAGCTTCGCTCATCCGCTCATCCTACGGCCCGCTCGACGTCCGGTCTCACCCAGACGGTGGAGTTCCAGCTGCACGCCCAGCGTGAACCCGCAGCTCCGGGAGTGGTCCAATCGGGCAGGAAGTTGATGTTCACGACGTGTCGATTTCGCGGGCCCTCGTTCGACGCGTATGTAGAGCCAGGGCCGAGCCGGTCGAGACCGCCGGGCAGCCCGGCTCCGGACCGGACAACCAGAAGGGAACACGACGATGCGATTCATGATCATGGTGAAAGCCGACCAGGACACCGAGGCGGGCGTCATGCCGAGCGAGGAGCTGCTCACCGAGATGGGGAAGTACAACGAGGAGCTGGTGAAGGCCGGCGTCATGCTCGCCGGCGCGGCTGCGCGCGCAGATCGAAGCGCAGCAGTAGGTCTCACGGCCCGCGACTGGAGTCTTGCCGCGGCGGCCAGGAGGCTGCTCTGATGGGCCGTTGTGACGGCGGCCGACACACATCGCGCGATCGATGCGGTGTGGCGGATCGAGTCAGCGAGACTCATCGCCGGTCTCGCCCGGATGGTGCGGGACATCGGTCTTGCCGAGGATCTCGCACAGGACGCCCTGGTCGCCGCGCTGGAGCAGTGGCCGCAGGAGGGCGTCCCGCGCAATCCGGGCGCCTGGCTCATGGCCGTCGCGAAACGTCGGGCGATCGATGTCATCCGCCGGCAGGAGCGCCTCGGGCGCAAGCATGAGGAACTAGGCCGGGCAGCGGAGGTCGCTGCAGCGAGGGCCGCGCCGGAAGTCGGTGCGGCCCCCGACGACGACATCGGCGACGACCTGCTGCGCCTGATGTTCACGGCCTGCCATCCGGTGCTCGGACGCTTCGACGAGGCACACGAGGAGTTCGAGCGCGGCGTCGCTCACCCGAAACAGCCGCGGGCGCACTCTGCTGCTGCAGCGCGCCGCCACCTGCGCGCGCGAATCGGCGCCGCCGCAGAGGTGAGGCTTAGAGGTCCAGCTCGGTCCGGAGTGCGGTGGCGAGCGCGTCGAGCGCCGCCACGGTGATCATTCCTACCGGGCCGGTCAGCCACGGTACATAGGTACGGCTTACCTCGTCGGCGCGGATGAACCCCTTGACGGGGTCGCCAGGCTGGAGCCGGACGGCAACCGGGGTGTCGACGTCCAGCGTGGACACGATGGGAGCCGTGAGGACCCACCGGCGCTCCGGAGGCAACCGATAGTCGGCACTGACGACAACGCGATACGGCGTGCGGGAATCATCCTCCTTGGCCGGACGGTCACGCTCGAACTGCCAGACCTGCCCCTGCCTCACGCGGCGTGTCCCCGTCCGGCCTCGGTAGCTTCGGCCTCGCGCTGGGCGGCGAGTTCAGCTTCGGCGTACTCGGCGGCGTTGCGGCCGGTGCGCTGGTCAGCCTCAGCCAACCGAGCGGCGTCTTCCCACAGCATCCAGTTCCGGGCGGCCCTGGCGATGGTCGGGGAGAGCTTGCCGCCGGTCTGAGCGGCCTTCTGCTCGAACCAGACAAGCAGGTCCTCGTCCACCGTGATGGTGACCTGTTTGCTAGCCATAGTCATCACCATATTGCTGACCGTATGGCACTGCAACGAGCCCGAAGAGAGCTTCCGCGTGATGCGCGGCAGCGGGTTCAGTCGTCGAACGCTTCCCGCAGGGCGGCGCCCTGCCCTGCCTGGGTCCAGAAGCCGTAGGTTCCTTCGTCGAGCAGCTCACGTGCCGCGGTCGCTAGTGCCCCGTAGCTGACCAGCGAGAACGCGCCGCCGACCGACACTCGCCGCACTCCGATCCGGCCCAGCTCGGACACCGGTGGGACGCCGGGTCGGGCCAGCACTTTCATCGGCAGCCGCCGCGACCTTGTCCCGCGCTAGCCCGATGTCGTATATCCGGCGGCTCACCGGGTCCCAGTCCTCGATCGAGCACCCGGCCAGGCCTGCGTCCAGGGCGAGGCGAACCGTCTCGGCGGTCTGGTCGGGATCGTCGGTGAAGCCGTTCTCGAGATCCGCGCTGACCGGGAGGTCGGTGGCGGCCACCAGCTCCGCAGCGTGGGCGATGGCCTCGTCGCGGGTCAGCCCGCCGTCGCGGCGCCCCAGGGTGGCGGCATGCCCCGCGCTGGTGGTGGCCAGCGCCCGGAACCCGAGGAACGCCAACGCCTTGGCGGTGCCCGCGTCCCATGCGTTGGCCATCAGCAGTGGGGCAGGGCCGCCGTGCAGGGCAAGGAACTGCCCGGCACGGTCGGAGCGGGCGTGACCCGAGGACGGCGCCATGATTCTCACCGTAGCGATCGTCGGGCGGTATGCGCGTCGGCGCCGTCCCCCATTGTTCAGTGGCCGAGCAGGCGGATGGGCATACCCGTCGCTGCGGTGTGGAGCCGCTCGTCGGCGGTCACCAGTTCGGCGTCGAAGTCCCTGGCCAGCAGCAGGTACAGCGCGTCGTAGACCGTGATCCCCCAGTCGAGAGCGGCCGGGAGGCAGCGGAACCATCGCCCGGCGCCGCCCACGAAGGTGAGTTCGAGGTGTGAGATCGCCTCGAGCGCCGCGCAGGCGTCCTCGGCGGTGAGGATCTTCTGGGCGACTCTCTTACGCAGGCCGTTGACCACTTCCCCGACGAGGTGTTCTGGTGCCAACAGGGCCACCGTGCCTGCGGTCATCTCGTCGAGCAACGTGGCAGCTTCGTCGCTGCCGGGTTCAGTGACCACCCATTTCAACGCCACCGAGGCGTCGACGACCAGCGACCGGCTCAACCGGACCGCTCCCGGTCTGCACGGACCAGCTCCTCGGCGGGAGGGGCGTGCGCACCGAGATGCGTTCGTCGCCGGATCGCTCGTAGTCGGTCGATCGCCTGGCTGCGTCCGGTGCCGGACTGCGCGCCCTGCAGTGCAGACCGCAGGATCGCGACGGCTTCGGCGGACATCGACCGGCCTTCAGCTTTCGCCCGCTGCCGCAGCCACGCGTGGACCTCCGGAGGCAGGTTGCGCACATGGAGCTCAGCCATGGGACCAGCCTAGTCCCACATCGGGACCAGTGGACACATCGGAGTCACGTGAACTGGTCACCGCATTGCTGGTGGCGGGCCATCGTCGTGGGTCACGGCGCTCCGTCGTCGCGTCGCGCAACGGCGAACTGGAACCATTGTTCCGGCGTCCCCGGGTGGGACTCGCCCAGCGGAACTGCCTGGCCGACGGGTGAGCAACGCCCCTTGGTCCTATAACGACCGGAGACCTTGGCTTGAATCCCAGAGTTCTGACCGAAGGGGGTGACGTCTCGGTCGGCGAGCACTGAAGGAGCCCTACCCGGCGATGCTTCCGCTCAACATCATGGATGAGCTCACCAGGCCCATCACGCTCTCGCTGCGATTGTTCGGCAACATGCTGGCCGGCACCGTGATGCTGGGCATGATCGCGCTGTTGCCCCGGCCGTGAAGTGGTTGCCGACAACGGCGTGGAAGCTGTTCGACCTGTTCATTGGCCTGCTCCAAACGCTGATCTTCGCGCTGCTGACGATCAGGTACTTCGGCTTCGCGGCCGGCTCGCACGAGGAGTAGCCCCAGTAGCGCGGCAACGGCACCTGCACCGAACCGGGCCACAATGCACTCGTCAGCCGAGCTGTGATCATTGTCTGGCCCCTCCGAGTCTCGAAATGCCGTTGCAGGGTTCGGCCCCGACGGAACCAGCACGCCTACCTGGAACGGAGCCCCCTTCCTGTATTGTGGGAAAACTGTTGCACGATGTGGACGTAGCGGTCGACCATCGAAGTATGCCTGCACCTCTCGAGATCTATACCCACGGGCACGCCGAGAGCGTGCTGCGCTCACACACATGGCGCACGGTGGACAACTCCGCCGCCTATCTCGTCGGGCAGCTACGCCCCGGTCTTCGGGTCCTCGACGTGGGCTGCGGTCCCGGGACGATCACCGTTGATCTCGCGCGGCGGGTGGCGCCGGGGCGAGTGCTCGGCGTCGAGCCGGTACCGGAGCCGTTGGCGCAGGCCCGGGCCACGGCACGGGAAGCAGGCGTCGACAACGTGGAGTTCGTCCGGGGTGACGTCTACGCGCTGGACGCGCAGGACGCCATGTTCGACGTCGTACACGCACACCAGGTCCTCCAACACCTGGGTGACCCGGTTGCCGCGCTGCGGGAGATGCTCCGTGTCACCGGCCCCGGTGGGGTGGTGGCCGCCCGCGACGGCGACTACGCGGGGATGACCTGGTGGCCCGCCGACCCGCGGCTGGACCGGTGGCTGGACATCTACCGGGCGGTCGCCCACGGCAATGGTGGTGAGCCCGACGCCGGTAGGCGCATGCTCGCCTGGGCGCACGCCGCAGGCGCCACGAACGTCACACCGGGGGCATCGGTCTGGTGCCACGCCACACCCGCTGAACGGGCGTGGTGGGGCGGGATGTGGGCCGAGCGGATCCTGCACACCTCCATCGCCGAGCAGGCCGTCGAGGGCGGGTACGCGAGCCAGGCCGAACTGAAGGACATCTCCGCAGCCTGGCGCGAATGGGCGGAGCACCCCGACGGCTGGTTCACCGTTCCCCACGGCGAGATCCTCTGCCACGTATAGCCATCCGGCTCGAAGATGTCCCGGATGCGCGCATGAGTGCCTATCGGTCGGCCTGCCCGACCATGGGTGGCAGGGCGGACATCTACGTCGGCTTCTACGAGGTCGGCCTGCGGAGCCTCCGGCCTGGGGGGCGGCTCGGCTTCATCTGCGCCGACCGCTGGATGCGCAACCAGTACGGCCACCGGCTTCGCGAGCTGGGCGGTCGCGTCACCCGGGTGCCCGGTGCTGCCGCGTCTAGCATCCTCGTCTCCACCGCGTCATGGTCCCCGACCGCCTGCACTGAGGAATGTCCCGAAGTCGGACCGATCGGGCACTGCCGGATGCCCCATCGGACGTCGTAGGCGACCGCGCCCACGACGCGGCAGCGGTCGGCCTCGTCGCCCTATGCCCCGTGGTCGACCGCCCCGGGACGCAGCTGCAGTCGGCTTGCTGCCGACGGCCCTCAACTGCCGTAGTGGTATCGGCATGCCGCGATACGGATCTCGTCCTCGCTGATCTTGTAGATGAGCCGGTGCTCATCGGTGATGCGGCGCGACCAGTAGCCGTGGAACCCATGCTTGAGGGGTTCGGGCTTGCCGATTCCCTCGTTGCCGTTGCGGTCCACATCCTTGATCAGCGTATTGATCCGCTTGAGCACCTTGCGATCCTGGGTCGGCCACCAGAGGTAGTCCTCCCAGGCGCTCTCGTCCCAGACCAGCTTCATTCAGCGAGGTCCCCCGGGATCCCGCCGCCATGCTCGAGCCGGTCGATCGAGGCCAGCAGGCGGCGGGCGTTCTCGGGGCTCTTGAGGAGGTACGCGGTTTCCTTCAGGGACTCGTAGTCCGCGAGCGCGACCATGACTACCGGTTCGTGGCCCGCCCGGGTTATCACGACCTCCTCGCGGTCATCGACGACCGCGTTGAGGGTCTCGGCGTACTTCGCCCGCGACTCGGAATACGTCATGGTCCTCATGGGCCACCTCCCTCTACGTACAGGAAATTGTACGCCGAGAGTCGAAGGGCGGCAAGCCGCCCTGTGCGTCGAGACCACTGCCGCCGGTCGGAGCGGAATGTGCCCGCCCACGGTCAGCACTCGTAGGCGGATACGGTGGTGATCGGTCAACTCGCTGGGGCGAGCATGACGTCGGCGGTGGCGCGGGGGTGCAGGAAGATGACCAGTGCGGTGCCCTCGGCCGCGAGCGCGTCGCATTCGGCAGGGGTGTCGCATTCGGCAGGGGTGTCGCATTCGGCAGGGGTGT
>JBOHGM010000058.1:28424-32815 GCA_050699435.1 Pseudonocardiaceae bacterium
GTCGCATTCGGCAGGGGTGTCGCATTCGGCAGGGGTGTCGCATTCGGCAGGGGTGTAGCGCCGGAATGGGCGGACCGTGAGCGTCGCCGTGTCGTTCGCCCGGGTGATGCGCCATGTCGCTGCCACCGTCCCGTCCACCAGAACCGAGCTCGGCTGCACCTGGTTGTGGGTGCCGAAGCCCTGCGCCCCGTAGTCGACCGCGCCGATCACCCGGCTGCGGTCGGTGTGGGCCCGAACGCGCCCAGGTACCGCAGCACCACGTCGTCCACCGCCGCCGCGGTGACCGGGCGCCCGGGCCAGGTGTCCAGCGACGCCTGCAGTGCAGCCGTGAGCCGGGGTGGAGCTGCACCGAAAGCAGCACGGATGAGAAGCGTTGGGCCACCACCTCAAGCGGGCGGCTGGAGCACGGAGCGAAGGGCGAAGACGAGCTCCATGGCACTGGCGTTGAAGCGGTCGGGGTCCAAGGTCAGTGACTGGCGGTCGGCCAGGGCGCGGATGTCCGGAGGCAATGCCGGCGCAGTCGGCATCGTGGTGCCGACGAGCACCGGGATAACAAGGATGTCACGCCTGAGCGCGACAGCGATCTCGTGGCGGAGGATGTCACCGTCGGCGTCGATCCGACGCTCGCCGGTGGGGGTGGTCACTGTAAGCCACTGCGGTCCGATGAGGGCTAGGAGTGCCGCACATGACTGCAGTTCTGTATCTATGCGACGCAGGAAGACGTCCCCCGGTGGGATCGACGAGCGATCGAGGAACACCTGCTGCCTCCCGAAGTGCGGGCGCAGGCGCTCGACCAGTCGGCTGGCGATCCAGCGGCCGTCGTCATGGCGGTAGTTGATGAAGATCGACCGGGCGGGGTGGGCCGATGATGGTCGAGGCGGCGGTGCCTTCGTCGGTTCCGCTGATGGGTCTATCCGCACGTCCGATGCCTGAACATCGATGTCGATGGTCCGGTTGTGGCAGCGCCGGGGATAACCGGTTCCATCCTTAAATGAGAAGTTCGGGAGAGCCACAGTGCACGGACCAGGATCGAGAGCTCGGAGGCGGATGGGATGGTCGTACCGCTCGTCGGGCTCGAGCCGTCGGAGCTGTACCAGGCGACGCCCCTGCTCAAGGGTGAGCGCTCGCGGCAGCTCGAACTCCACGACCAGGTTTGTGCACGGTAGGTCGCCGACGTTGTGAATGCGGAGGGCCGCTTCCATCGACACGCCGACGCGCAGGACTGCTGGGTGCAGAGAAGTCCGGATCAGATCGTCGGGATTGGCCACGTCCGGATCATCCGTCCGCGGACCCGCCCAGCCTCATCGGCATTGGGTGGTATATGTCTCGGCAATCCCGGCAGTGCACAGCACGCCGGTCGCCAGATGCGAAAGGGCCACTGAACGCGCTGTCCAATGGTCGGTACTGGTGCTCGCGGCACAGTGGCGTTCCGCAGTGGTGGCACACAGCGTCGACGGACAGCTTCCGGCTCTCCGGCTGGCTGCAGATCCCGCACTCCCAGATCATGCGATCGCTCCCGTATCATTCCTGTGCCGTAAGCCCGTCCAGACTGAATTCGTCCTCGATCCGGGTTATCAGATCTGCGGCGAGTCCCGCCGAGATATCACCGGCATCGACACCCGCTTCGAGCCGGCCCCGCAGAGACACCGCGACGTTGCGCAGCCGGGAGAGCTCAGCGCTGGACGCGTTGATCCCGACGTCGCCCAAACGGGATGCGCCATATGGCCCCGGCGCTGCGGAGTCCAGGCTGGATTTGACCCGCGTCCACAACTGGCTCCACTCCCGTACGACCTTCTCCTCCATCTCCGTCGTGGCGTAGGTGCCGCGGACCGTGAGCCGAGCCGTGGTGGCCCCCGTCAGGGACGGGCCGTCGTGCACCTCCTCGCCGGTGAGGACCAGGTGGAAGTCGATTGGATAAACCCCGTCGTACAGCCGTCCGGCGATGTCCCAGAACCGGTTCAGCACATTAGCCTTCGTGCCCGGCTGCGGGGGATTCTCCACCACCCGCTTCACGTAGTAGCCTTCGTTGCTGAGATTGTTCGTCAGCTGGGCGACGGTGTGATGGTCGGGAACGACGCCTTCGAAAGACTCCTCCTCGGGTTTGTTGTCGTCCTCGCGCCGTGCCCGGTCCGGCACAGAACGGATGTCCTGGTACCGGACGGCTGCGAGGCTCAGCTCGAAGTCCAGCTCAACCAGCGTGGTCGGCTTGGTCCGCGCCCAGTCCCTGCGCCGCATGCCACCGGCACTGTAAAGGTCCACATTATCGGCGCCCGATACCGCGCCGCTGAACCGGGCTCTTAGCCGTCCGGTCACGTGGGCGGCGGTGTCGATCTGGTCCTCGAAGCGGATGGACAGGCGGCAGCGGCCCCGGCTCGTCCGTTCCACCGGCGGTTTCTTCCACTCGATGCGACGGTGGCCGTCAACTGGCGGGCTGACAGTGGCCTTGTCAGGCCTCGTGATGTGATCGATCTCGCCCCACCCGGTCGGTACCGAGATTTGGAGCAGCTCGAGGTCCTTGATCTCCAGACCGTTGTCGCCTGGGCCACAGGAGCGCCACTGCACCTCCAGATCGAGGGCTCGCCGGTCGGACTCCGGGACGATCGTCGGTGTCAGCCAGACCGGCACGGTCCAGCCGTCCTCGGGTTCGGTGATCTCATAATCGACCTCGAAGGTTCGCCGTGGGTCACCGTGCGCGCCAGGCGGACGGAGCACGGCGTGCTCGGCTGTGCTGGGGCGAAGCACAATCGTCGTCAGGTTCTTGACCGACTCGGCGTCGACGGGGCGCAACACCAGATCGGCCGAACCGCGCACCACCAGTGACCCGGCTGAGAGTGACAGTTCGCCGTCGTCCGGGATGCGGTAGCGACGTCGATGGGCTGACCACCGGTCCCAGTGGGCGCGGCCCCACACGGCTTCCACCCGGATCCGGCCGCGAACGTCGGTGATTTTTGCCCGGTAGTCATACGGGGCGTCAAGGTGGGCGGTGGCGGAGAGGGTCTCGACCACCGTCAGTTTTCGGACCCGGGGATCGAGATGCAAGTCGGGAGGCTGGTCACGATCCGCGCTGCGTTGGCGGCGTGCCACAAGGAGGCGGCAGACGATCCGTAACCCGCCTATCGCAGTCAGGACGCCACCGATCACGAGGCTCCAGAACGCTGTGATTACACCGAGCCCCAGGGTGATCGAGGCCGCCACCACCTCGGCGTCGTAAAGCCGATCCACCGGCATGCAGTCCTGGCAAAAGTGGCGTTTCGACAGCTGATCGGCTGGCCGTCCCGAATCCTGGGTTGAAGTCGCGTCGGCGTCTGCGGCGGCATCGGTGCCGGACTCGACCTGGATCGGTGGTGGCTCCGGGCGGCGCCACAGCCGACGCAGCGAGCGGCGGAGCTCGATGGGGTTGGCCACATCGTCGTGCTTAGCGCACAGCAGCCGGTGACAATGGCAGCAGACACCCCTCACCTTGGGGGAGCCGCAAGCGTGGCAGCGGATCGCGGCGCTCGGGACCGCACGACACCCTTGTCCGGTCGAGGCGACGCCTGGGTCATCGGGGTGCCTTAAGTCGGCGGAACCGGTCGCGCAGCGCCAACTGCAGCTCGTTGATCTCGTGGATGAGGTCCCGCGTGTCCCGGTGCACCCAGCCAGAAACGATGATGCCGAGGTCGCCGCTGTCCAATGTGCTCGTATAGCGGTGCCCCCCGGGCTGCTGGGACCGCCGTTCCGTGGCGTGACGGTGGCCGTGGACGAAGACCAACAACGCCATCGTGTCCGGGCCCTCGGTCCGCTTGGCGAAGAGAAAGTGCAGCAGCCCGCGCTTGCTTTTCACGCGTGCCAGGTTCACCTGCTCGACTTCGAAGCGCTGGTCGCCCAGCGCGGTGGCAATGTCTGCGATTCGCAGGTCGTCCGGGATGATCTCGTTGAACTGGAAGCTCTGATACGGCGAGAGCCGCCGGCGGGCGAACGCGTCTCGTAGTACGAGGGTGCATCGCGTGGTGATTATCGAACGGATGGTCAGCGGATTCCTGCGGCCCCCGCGATACCGCTGGCCCTGGGCGTCGAACAGGCGGGCGTCCATACCCGAGAGAAGTTCCCCGGGAGCCGCGACCTCGACCTCGATGACAAGTGCGGGTTGGGTGAAGAGCTCGCCGGGTTGGGCGATCGTCATCACCATGGACGGGCTGTTGAAGGACTGCGGTTGGCCCTCGTCCGGGTCCTCTGCCTGCGTTGTCGTGACATCGAACCACTCGAGGCTTCGGTTCTTCGGGTTATGCTGCTTGGTCTCAAGTGGTGACTGCGACACTGGCATTGAGCAGCAATTCGTTGAGTTTTTCGGCTGGGGTCTTGAACCTGAGCGTCCTTCGTGGACGGTTGTTCAGTCGGGTGGCTACTGCGTC
>JBOHGM010000059.1:0-29985 GCA_050699435.1 Pseudonocardiaceae bacterium
CCGACCCGTCGTTCCTCATCGGCGGTGACCTCAACGTCGCCGGGTCCGGGGCCCACCACGGCAGCGGCGATGTCTTCGTCGCGGAGGCTGATGAGAGCGACGGCTCCTTCCTGGCCTACTCGCCGGACCTCGCCGTGGTCACCAATGTGGAGGCCGACCATCTGGATCACCACGGCACTGTCGAGGCCTACATCGGGACCTTCGACGCGTTCATCGCGCGGCTGCGCCCCGGCGGCGTGCTGATCGCCAACGCCGACGACCCGGGGTCGGCCGCGCTGGCCGCCCGGGCCACCGCCGGGGGGGTACGGGTGCGCCGTTACGGCCGGTCAGCCACGGCCGTCGAGGACGCCCGCCTGCTGGGGTACACGCCGGAGGGCGGACGGGGCGTTGCCACCGTGGCGCTGACCGGACCGGACCGGACGGTGCAGCAGGTGCGGCTCGAGGTCGCGGTGCCCGGGGTGCACATGGCGAGTAACGCCGTCGCCGCGCTGCTGGCCGGCCTGGAGCTGGGTGCACCGCTGCCCGGCCTGCTGGCGGGGCTGGCCGGGTTCGGCGGGGTCCGGCGCCGGTTCGAGTTCAAGGGACGGGCGGCTGGCGTGCGGGTTTACGACGACTACGCGCACCATCCGACGAAGGTGGCCGCCGCACTGCGCGGGGCCCGGCAGGTGGTGGGGGAGGGACGGCTGCTGGTGGGGTTCCAGCCGCATCTCTACTCCCGCACCCGGGAGTTCGCTGCGGCGTTCGGGACCGCGCTGGCACTGGCCGACGTGGTCGTGCTGCTGGACGTCTACGGGGCCCGCGAGGATCCGTTGCCCGGTGTCACCGGGGCGCTCATCGCCGAGGCGGTGCCACTGCCGGTCGGTTGTGTGCACTACGAGCCGTCCTGGGAGAACGTGCCGGCGCGGCTGGCCGACCTGGCCCGGCCCGGCGATGTGGTGATCACCATGGGCGCAGGAGATGTGACGGTGCTCGGTCCGGAGCTGATCGCCGAGCTGGAGCGCCGCGGCGCGGTGGGCCTGCCGTGAACGCAGGTCCCAGTGCCGGTGGTCCCAGTGCCGGTGAACCCAGTGCCGGTGAACCCAGTGCCGGTGAACCCGGCGCGGCCGGCCAGCAGCGCTGGGTCCGCCGTGATGCGCAGCGACCCCACCCCGCGGCGCGGGACCGGCGCGCATCGTGGCGCCGCCGGGGTACCGGCAGGCCGCCGTCCCGGGTGCGGCCTGCGCCCTCCGGTGCCGTCGCCCCCCGTGGCGTCGACCCCCGCCCCCCGCGGCCGCGCAGGCGCGCCCGCAACCGCCGTCGCTGGCTGGTCGCGGCCGGGCTGGCGGCGATACTGTCCCTGGCAGGCACTGTGGGGTGGGTGTTGCTGGGCAGCTCGCTGGTCGACGCCCGCTCGGTGCAGGTGATCGGCACCAGGGAGCTGTCCGCCGACGACGTGCAGGCCGTTGCGGCCGTGCCGCTGGGCACGCCGATGCTGCGGCTGGATACCGAGAGAATCGAGGCCAGCGTGGCTGCGCTGCCCCGGGTCGCTGCGGTGCAGGTGAGCCGCACATTGGGTGGCACGGTGCGGATCGCGGTCACCGAGCGGACCCCGATCGCGGTGTGGCCCGCCCCCGACGGGGCACATCTGGTGGACGCCAGCGGTACTGACTTCGCCACAGTGGCGCAGTCCCCTGCGGGCCTGCCGGAGTTGCGGCTGGCCCGCGTGGGGCCAGGGGACGGCGCCACCATGGCCGCGCTCACTGTGCTGCGCAGCGTGCCCGATCAGCTGCGGGCTCAGGTGCTCTCCGTGGGCGCCGATTCCCCGGCCGACGTGGTGCTACGGCTGGCGCAGGGGCGCGTGGTGCGCTGGGGTGGGGTGGCGGACAGCACACGCAAGGCGGCCGTACTCGGTCCGCTGCTCACCCAGCCGGGCGAGGTGTACGACATCTCCAGCCCCGACCTGCCCACGATCTCCTGACCCGGCCCAGGATGATCGCCTCGCTCGGGGTGCGGGTGAGCTCGGTCGCCGCCCTGGGGGACCGGCACGGTGCTGCGCACCCTCATCGAGGGATGCGGTGACCACCCCGCCGCCCGATGATCCGGAACCGGGTGCCGCCGCCGCACAGGCTGCGGGTCAGCCGATGATCAGCGAGATCCGCCCGGTCGAGGGCGCGGCGGACTCCGCGCTGCCCTCCCTGTTTGGGATCGCCCGCAGCGGGCATGAGCCGACCGCATGGTGGGCGCTGGCGATTTCCATCGTTTCGATCTGTGCACGCCTGTTCGGCCTCGCGTGCGGCGTCCGCGCTCGGGCACGCCCCGATGTCGTAGCAGGGCGTGAATGCGCGGCACGTCCGAGGGGTGGCTTCTTACCGCACGCCCCGGATCAGAATGGTGGTGGGTCGTCGTGGGGGTTGGGCTGTGGTGGGGGTCTCGGCGTCGGCTTGGTGTGGGCTGCGGGTGGTGTGTCGTCCCAGATGTTCGATTCGTCCCAGTGTTCGTCGGCCGGGACGAGCGGTGGTGGTGGTGGTGGTGCTGGTCCGCGCCGGGGGATGGGGTCGGGCAGGGGTTCGATGATCGGGGGTGTGCACACGTCGTAGGTGTGGCCGAGGCGGCTGGTCCAGCGGAACAGGCCGGGTTGTGGCTGGTGTAGCTGCCAGCCGCCGTCGTGTTTGAGGCGGTGGTCGTGGCGGCAGGCGTGGCCGAGGTTGGGTTCGAGGGTGGCTCCGCCGCGGGCGTGGTCGAGGGTGTGGTCGGCGTCGGTGCCGCGGGCGGGGGCGCGGCAGCCGAGCATGATGCAGGACCGGTCGCGGATCTGGACGTGTCGGCGCAACGCGGCGCCGGGCAGGCGTCGGGTGGGGTCGGCGGCGGGGGGTTGCGCGGTGGTGTGCTGGTGGGCGAGGTCGCTGACCACCGGTGCCCAGGCGCCCAGCGGGTCGGGGTCGGTGGCGAGCGCGTGCAGGGTGGTGGCGGGGATCTGCAGTTCCACGATCTGCTTCGAGCGGGCCGAGCGGGTGGGCGATCCGGTGGGGCGGGCTGGGGTGATCCCGCAGTGCAGCAGCTGTCCCTGCTGCTCGGTGATGGCGAAGCGCCACTGTCCGCGGGTCAGTGTGGTGGCCAGCTCGCGGGCCAACTCGGCGTGTACGGGTCCCCAGCCGGCCAGCTCACCGGGGTACTCATCGCGCCCGAGCAGGGTGGACAGCCGCACCCGCAGTTCCATCCCCGCACCTGCCGGACCGCACTGCGCCTGGTCATCAGCCGCCGAGCACCCCCCCTCAGCGGCCCCGCCCCCACGGTCGTCGGGCCCGTCGTCGCCGGGCCCGTCGTCGTCGGGTCCACTGTCGTCGGGTCCACTGTCGTCGGGTTCCTCGTCGTCGGGTTCCTCGTCGTCGGGTTCCTCGTCGTCGCTGTGGTGGGTAGCGCGGAGCTGGTCGAGGATGGCCGCGTCGTCCAGCCCGGTGTAGCTGCCGTCGGTCATGCCGAGGAACAGCTCGGCGCGGAGGTGGTCGATGCGGCGGGGGTCGCCGGTGTGTTTGGCGGCTTTGGCTAGCGCGTCGATGTGCCCGCTGGCCGCGGCGACCCGGTCGATGGGCAGGTTGAGCCCGGACAGATTCGCCGAGCCGTCCGGGTTGCGGTAGCCGATGACCTTGCGGTCGGCGACGGCCTGTTCGTAGCGCCGCCGCGCCCAGTCCGGGTCGATGGCGATGGCCCTCTTCTTGACCTGCTCGATCAGCTGCCCGGTGGTCAGTCTCGATGCCCGGGCCAGCAGCGCAGCGCACACCGCGCGGGCCTGCTCGGGGCTCAGGTCGGCGGTCCATTCCGAGAGCACCCGGGCGCGGGGTTCATCGAGTCGCCCGGTGTCTAGCCCGGCGTGCACCGCGGGCAGCCGGGTGATCAGATCGTGGGCCAGCCAGAACTGGTCGTTGGCGGCCCGGCGGGTCAGCACCAGCGCGGCGCGGATCTCGTCGGCGGAGAACTCGTCGGGGGCGGCCATCCGGGCCAGCTCATCCGGCCCCGGGGCGCACAACCCGACCTCGACCATCGCCGCCATCAACTGGGCCCGGTCGTGACCCAGTTGCCGATACCGGGCCTTGAGCACTTCCACACAGTCAAAACCAGACAACCGGGCCAGCTCGATCCCAGACAACACAGCAGCCAACCCAGGCCCCGGCGGAATATCCGCCAGACCCTCAGGAATCACCTGGCAACCAGACACAACAGCACGCTACAACCCAACACCGACAAAAATCGAAGCGATGCACTTGGCTAACTCTCACAACTGGCCCGCCAGCTCATCTCGACTGGGCCCCGCCCCCGGGAACCGGAATGAGACCGATCTGCACATGAGGCCGACTAGACTACCTGTGGGAGCCTCAATGGGTCCGGCCCCGGGGACCGGAATCAGCTGGTTGAGCGAATACCTCAAACGCGACATCGAGAAGCCTCAATGGGTCCGGCCCGGGGGACCGGAATCAGGCTCGCCGAAAGCGGACCCTGTGACCAGGCACGATACACCGTCTTGCGAGCACCCCCCGCGCGTGGGCCTGCCGGGGCGGTCGCGGAGCGGCCGGAAGGACGAAAGTGCCTGTGACCAGCATGCGAGCAACCCCGGGGGTGGAGGCTGTACCGGGACGCTCGCAACGATTATCACACGATCCGGGGACAGCTGGCGGGCAGGCGCCGGGGGCGGCCGAGAGCGCGGACCGGGGGGACGCGTACAGCGGGCCGAGGTCGATCTGAATCACGCTGTCCTCCTGAAAGTCCATCACCTCGATCACGGCGGACTCCAGCTCGGCCAGTTCGGCCACCGACAGATCACACAGGAACGCCGAGTACTTCAGGCGCTCCCCATGGTCCTCCATCAAGGTGCAGATCCGCCGCAGCCGCTTCGGGTCGGCGACGTCGTAGGCCATCAGATACCGGCGGCGGACCACAGCGTCACCGAGTGACCGTCGGGAGGTACTCCGGGATCTCGCCGACCATGACTGCGGCCAACAACCGGGCCTGTACATCCAGCACCCGCTGGTAACTGATCCGATACCCGAACACCGGGTGGCAGACTTCGGTATCCAGCCGCCACTCGGAAGCCTTCAGCATAGTCCGGCGGCCGTCCGCGGTCAGCGACATCGTACCCGCTCGGCGGATGAAATCCGACGCGGTGATCTCCCCTTGTTGAGCGGCCCGAGCATCACGAGCAGCCCCGGAACTCCTCGGCGAGATCCAGCGCCAGCGACGGCCGCCCGTACCGCGAGCGGGCAGCGGTTGCGTCCCACGTGGGAGAACTCGGCGCCGAATTGGTTCCGCTGCGCCCACCAGTACCGACGGCAGTGCTCAATGCCGCCGTGCTCGACCTGTTGCTCACTCAGCCGGTGAGGTCTACGACGTCTCCAGCCCCGACCTACCCACGATCTCCTGACCCCCTGGGCCCGCACTGCATGGGATGGGCATGATGGCCAGCCGCGTCAGCCCCATGTACCGGTGGGCATGATGACGGTGTGACTCGCCTTCTCATCCTGGGTGGATCGTGGTTCCTCGGCCGTGCTGTGGCGGATGCCGCACTGTTGCGTGGCTGGGAGGTGACCACCTTCCGGCGCGGCCAATCTGGTGCGGATGCACCAGGCGCCACCGTGGTGCGGGGAGATCGGACGAGCGCCGCCGACCTGGCCCGGCTCGCGGATGCGGGGCCGTGGGACGCGCTGGTGGACACCTCCGGGTATGTGCCGCGGGAGGTGCTCGCGGTGGCCCGTGCTCTGGAGCCGGTGGTCGGTCGGTACGTGTTCGTGTCGACGGTGTCGGTGTACCAGGACTGGCCCACCGTGCCGCTGACCGAGGACTCCCCGGTATTCGATTTGCCCACCCGACGCCGGTCCGGATTTCGGGTACGACGGGGATCCTGGTCTCTCGGTGTACGGCTTCACCAAGGCTGGTTCAGAACACGCTGTGACAGCGGCCTTCGGCCCTGACCGGAGCGTTTTTCTTCGACCGGGTTTCATCGTGGGCCCCCGAGAGTACGTGGGGCGGCTGCCGTGGTGGCTGAACCGGGTGGCGCGCGGCGGTCGTGTCCTCGCGCCGGGACGCCCCGAGCGGGGAATCCAGCCTGTGGATGTCCGTGATGTGGCAGACTTCGTGTTGCAGACCGCCGTAGGTCCGGTTGGGGCATTCAATGTCACGGCGCCGGGACACGAAACAATGGAGGATCTGCTGGGGGCGTGCCAAGAGGTGACGGGCTCGGACGCGCGGTTCGAGTGGATCACCGATGAATCATGGCTCGTGGCTCAGGACGTCAAGCAGTGGACGGAGTTGCCGCTGTGGCGTACCTACGCGGGGTGTGGGCGGTGGACTCATCACACGCCCGCGCCGCCGGATTAGATACCCGGTCGCTGCGGGATACTGCTGCGGACACATGGGAATGGATGCACTCAGGAGAACCCTCGGTCATGCACGAACGAGCATCCGAACAAGGAATCGAGCCTGCAAGAGGACAGTGTTACCGGATTGATTGTTTACCCGTATGGCCTGGCCTCCGAGGTCACAATACTGCCAGACGCCAGGCCAGATGCCAGCGGCGGGCACCTGGCGGTAATGCGACAGGCCCTCGGTTGCGCCCTAATTGATTGCGTGCAACTGATGGGCCCGGTTGGATATGTGGTTTGATGACGAGGGAATGTTCGACCAGCCGATCAATGGCCCCGCTAGCTATATCGCGCTGCGGTATGGGTTCAACTGGCAGTACTACCACGGCACCGTTCTGTTTCTAGGCGGACCAGACGCCGAGGGCGACTGCACTTCACTGAACCCCGATACCGCCACAGCACTGAAGGGCATGATAATCGAGTTCATTGCCCTAATGTGGACGAGCAACGAGTAGCAACCAGGGGGGTTACTTTGATTACCATCTGTGACCAGCAGTACGCTGCCCGCTCCAGCGGGCGACAAGGGGAAGGGGGCAGTCATGCCCGAAGAGATCGACCCGGCCATGTGGGACGAGCCCCAGATGCGGCCCGTGTTCACCACCCACGACATCGGCGCGCTGTTCCGCGCCCTGAACCAGGCCGGGCTCAGCCAGTACCGGATCGCCAAGCTGATCGGGCGCTCCCAGTCGCGGGTGTGCGAGATCGCGCACGGCCAGCCGGTGATCGTCTACGAGGTGCTGAAGGGCATCGCCGAGGGCCTGGGCATCCCCCCGGAGCGAATGGGTTTTTGTCCTGGTGGGGACCGGACGGTGTCTGGTACGGCCCCGGGGGCGCCTACGATGGGGAGACACCACAGTCGGTGGCCAAGGAAGTTGATGACGACATGTTCAGACGTGATGTGCTTGCACGGGGTTCTATCGTCCTGGTCGGAGTGCCCGTGCTGGGTAAGCTCCTGACCACCTCCGGTGGACCGGGGGGTCTCACCCTGCCCTCCCAGGTCGGCATGTCCGACATAGCCGAGATCAAGAACACCACCGAGCAACTACGCGCCGCAGCCCGGAGGCTAGGCGGCCAGGCGCGCGCCGCCAGTGCAGCCGCAGCCGAGTACGGCAAGCTCACCCAGATACCCGCCCATGAGGCGGTTCAGGCAAAACTCTTCTCTCAACTCGCCGAACTAAACGAGCTGGCTGGATGGTGCTGTTTCGATAGCGGGGCAGACCGGCATGCCAGGTGGTATTATCGCGAAGCAGTAACTCTCGCACACCAAACTGGCGATCACTACCGAATGGCGAGTGCGATGCGGTTCATGGGCGTAGTCGATGGCGTACGAGGCAACCCTGAGAGCGCCTTGAAGCAATACGACATGGCACAGCTCATTCTCGGTCCAAAAGGTGACCCAGAGCTGATCCACTGGCTTCATGCAGTCTCGGCGCATGATCTAGCCCAGATGGGCCATGCGAGGGCTACCGACGAGCTAGCCAAAGCAGGAGGGGGCTGGCAGCCCTCGAACGCACTAGAGCGCGCTGACATGGATTACCAAACCGCGCTGGTTTATATGCAAATGGGGCAACCGGAGAAAGCCGAAAGGTTCGTAGCCTCCATTAATGGTGCCGGTAGACACCGTCCCGTGGGTGTGTTTGCAACAGTGCTCCGTGCTACCGCCTACGTGCAAACGGGGGAGCCGAAAGGCCTTCTCATGGCGAAGACAGCGATTGACGCTGTAGCACCCCTGCACTCAGTACGCGCCCGAGAGCGGCTGGTGCCGCTGGCCGTCGCTCTGGAGGCCCGACCCGGCTCCGACGCTCGGGAACTCGCTCGGATGGCGAGGTGGGTGGCCGCGTAGCCACCGCCTTTTCAAGATCGCTTTGTCGTGCTGGAACCTGCATGAGCATCCATGAGACGGCACCCGCGCCCTCGAAAATCTGCACAAGCATCCATAAGACGCGCAGGAGCGGCCGGTCACACGTCATCTGGGCAGGGCCGCCTGCTGGCCGCGTCGGTGTTACCGGAGCCTGCGTGGCCGGCGGCCTGCATCACCCCGGGATACGGATCGCGGCGGCTATCTCGCCGCCGCGAAAGACGCGCAAGGAACGAGTAACCTCATCCGCACCCGTCGCGGTGATGACCGGGTTGCTGCAGTCTGGCGGGCGGCGCTGACCCGTTCGGGGAACACTGGCTGCGGGTCCGCCCGGCGTGCCTGCTGGACCGGACGCCGGGCGGTCCCTACCGTCCCTGATGAGACCGGAGCTGACATAACTCTAATCCTGTAGCTGAGGTTGAGGGTTTTGTGCAGCGGGGATCAGCAGGGGTGCCCGCCGCCGGTGGGGCACCGGCGGCGACGAGGAAGGCCCACCATGATGGAAGGCCCCAGGGTCCAAGGCCCCACCGTGACAGGCCTTACCGTGAAAGACCCGACCGTAAAGGACACAGCCGGATGACACCCGCGCACAACTACCTTGCCGTCATCAAGGTGGTCGGGATCGGCGGTGGCGGCGTCAACGCGGTCAACCGCATGATCGAAGTCGGGCTGAAAGGCGTCGAGTTCATCGCGGTGAACACCGACGCCCAGGCGCTGTTGATGTCCGACGCCGACGTCAAGCTCGACATCGGCCGGGAGCTGACCCGGGGGCTGGGTGCCGGGGCCAACCCGGAGATCGGCCGCAAGGCTGCGGAGGACCACCGCGAGGAGATCGAAGAGGTCCTCAAGGGCGCCGACATGGTGTTCGTCACGGCAGGTGAGGGCGGTGGCACCGGCACCGGTGGGGCTCCGGTGGTGGCGAGCACCGCTCGCAAGCTCGGTGCGCTGACCATCGGCGTGGTCACCCGGCCGTTCAGCTTCGAGGGCAAGCGGCGGGGCGGGCAGGCCGAGGACGGCATCACCGAGCTGCGCAACGAGTGCGACACGCTCATCGTGATCCCCAACGACCGGCTACTGCAGCTCGGCGACGCGGGCGTGAGCCTGATGGACGCCTTCCGCTCGGCCGACGAGGTGCTGCTCTCCGGTGTGCAGGGGATCACCGATCTCATCACCACCCCGGGTCTGATCAACCTGGACTTCGCCGACGTGAAGAGCGTCATGTCCGGGGCGGGCAGTGCGCTGATGGGCATCGGGTCCGCCCGCGGCGAGGGCCGGGCGGTGCAGGCTGCGGAGAAGGCCATCAACTCGCCCCTGCTGGAGGCTTCCATGGACGGCGCGCACGGGGTGCTGCTCTCCATCGCAGGCGGCTCGGACCTGGGCCTGTTCGAGATCAACGAGTCCGCCACGTTGGTGCAGGAGTCCGCGCACCCCGAGGCGAACATCATCTTCGGTACGGTGATCGACGATTCGCTCGGTGATGAGGTGCGCGTCACCGTGATAGCGGCCGGCTTCGACTCGGGTGGACCTGCGCACAAGAAGCTCGAGCCCACGCCGGTCGTGCCGCGGACGGTGGCCAGAGGGCAGGCCGGACCGGTCGGCCAGGGTGGCCGGGGCGCCCGCCCGGAACCGGCGCCCGCCTCCGCGCCCTCGCCACCGACCGCGCCCCCACCGTCGGCCCGACCGAGCGCGCCCCCACCGTCGGCCCCACCGAGCGCGCCCCCACCGTCGGCCCGACCGAGCGCGCCGCCGCCGCCGGTGGCGCCTCCCTCGCGCGCGACCCCACCTGGGCAGACCGGTCATCAGAGTCCCGCTGAATGGCAGCCGGCCACCGCAGCGGGCAGATCCTCCGGCTGGGCTCCTGCGTACCGAGGGGGCGGTGGCCTGCCAGGCCGGGCGGTGCCGGTGGGCCAGGACGAGGACGAGGACGAGGTGGACGTGCCACCGTTCATGAAGCGGTGAGCACCGTCCGCATCCGCCGGGTGGTGAGCACTCGCGAGGGCGGGGTGTCGGTTGCTCCGTACGCTTCGTTCAACCTCGGCGGGCACGTCGGTGATCGGGCCGAGGCGGTGGCCGCGAATCGAGCGCGGCTCGCCGCAGGCGTCGGGCTGCCTGTCGATCGGCTGATCTGGATGGAGCAGGTGCACGGGCGCAGTGTCACCGCCGTCGACGCCCCCCAGGCGGAGCCGGTACCCGCAACCGATGGACTGGTCACCGCCGAGCCGGGGCTGGCCGTGGTGGTGCTGGTCGCCGACTGCGTGCCGGTATTGCTGGCCGATCCGGTGGCCGGGGTGGTCGGCGCGGTGCACGCAGGCCGGGCCGGGGCCAAGGCCGGGGCGCTGACAGCTGCCCTGGAGGTCATGCAGCGGCTCGGCGCGCGGATGGAGCGGATGGAGGTGCTGCTGGGACCGTCGGTCTGCGGTCAGTGTTACGAGGTGCCCGAGCAGATGCAGTCCGAGGTGGCAGCCCACCTACCCGGCAGTGCCTGCCGGACCCGTCGGGGCACCGCAGGACTGGACCTTCGCGCGGGGCTGCGGCGCCAGCTTGCCGACGCCGGCGTGGCCCGGATCGGAGTCGACCCGCGGTGCACGGTGGAGGACGACACACTCTACAGCTACCGACGGGACGGCATCACCGGGCGGCTCGCGGCGCTGACCTGGTTCGAGACGTGACCAGCGAGGTCGGGCAGGACCGTCGCGACGAGTTGGCTACGGCGCTGGCGCGAGCCTGCGACCGCATCCGGGCCGGGTGCGCCGCGGCCGGGCGGGACCCCGCCGAGGTCCGGCTCCTTGCGGTCACCAAGAACTTTCCGGCTCGCGACGTCGCCCTGCTCGCCGACCTTGGTCAGCTCGATGTCGCAGAGGCACGCGACCAGGAGGCCGCCCCGAAGGTGGCTGAGGCCCACGCGCTGCGCCCGGCGGCGGCGCTGCGCTGGCACATGGTGGGGCGGTTGCAGCGCAACAAGGCCCGTTCGGCGGCCCGGTGGGCGATTCAGGTGCAGTCGGTGGACTCGCAGCGGCTGGTCGACGCACTGGACCGGGCCGCCCGCGCCGCCGAGGCGGCCGGGGAGCGCGACGGCCCGCTCGGTGTGCTCGTGCAGGCCAGCCTAGACGGCGACCCGTCCCGTGGCGGCTGCCCGCTGCCCGATCTCGGGAGGCTGGCCGATCGGGTGGCCGCTGCACCGGGGCTGCGGCTGGAGGGTGTGATGGGGGTGGCCCCGCGCGGTGCCGACCCCGGGAAAGCTTTCGCCGATCTCGCCGCCGCCGCGCAGCGGGTGCGCCGGGAGCATCCGGGGGCAGTCGAGCTCTCCGCGGGGATGAGCGGGGACCTTGAGCAGGCGGTCGCGCAGGGGTCCACCTGCGTGCGTGTCGGAACCGCGCTGCTGGGCAGCCGCCCGTTAACCTCACCGTGACCGTGTGCGACGGACCGCGGGGCATGCGGGACCGGACTCCGGAGCAGTGCATCGAGGGTCGGGACAGAAAGGCTGGGCAATGAACGCGCTGCACAGGCTCAAGGCCTACTTCGGCATGGTCCCGGTCGAGGAACTCGACGATCTCGGCCCGGACTATCCCGATGACTACCGGCGCGATGACTACCGCTCGGGCTACGACTCTCGTTACCAGACAAGTCCGGTCGACGCTGGCAGGGAGCACGCCTACACCGCCGAGCGCCCCCCTAGGCGTCCCCGCCGGGCTGACCTCGACGGCTACCACGATGACTTCGCCGCCGAGCCCGGCGGTATGACGCGGACCAGGCTGCATAGCGCCCGGCGGCCCGCCTGGGACGCCGAAGCTCCGGTACGTGGCTCGCTCGCCGTCGATCCCACGCCGCCGGTTCGCGAGCCGCTCGCGGCGCCCCGCACGGGCATGTTCGCCGAGGACGAGGCGCACCCGCTGGCCCGGATCGTCACGCTGCACCCGCACAGCTACAGCGAGGCCCGGCCCATCGGGGAGCGCTACCGGGAGGGCAACCCGGTGATCATGAACTTGACCGGGATGGACGACAAGGACGCCAAGCGCCTGGTCGACTTCGCCGCCGGGCTGGCCTTCGCGCTGCGCGGGTCGATCGACAAGGTCACCAACAAGGTGTTTCTCCTCTCACCACCCGACGTGGAGGTGTCAGCGGAGGACCGGAGGCGGATCGCCGAAGGTGGCGTGTTCAACCAACGCTGACGTCAGGGGGGTCCTGGCTGACCCTCGACCGGCCACCGATGGCAGAGTGGTGCCGTGGACGTTGCCCGATTCGTGGTGTACTACCTGCTGTTCTTCTTCTGGCTGCTGCTCACGGCGCGTATCGTTATCGAACTTGTTCGCGCCTTCGCGCGTAGCTGGCAACCAGCCGGAGGGGTGGCGATCGCCGTGGAGTCGGTGTACACAGTGACCGACCCCCCGGTCCGAGCGCTCCGCCGGGTGATCAAACCGATCCGCATCGGAGGCGTGGGGCTGGACTTGTCCATTATGGTTCTGCTGCTTGTGGTGTTCATACTGATGCAATTCGTGGATCCTAGGTAGCGGCCGTCGGGGCTATGGGGCCGGTACGCCAAGTGAAGGCACAGTCGAGGAGTGCGTGAGGTGATCCGATGCCGTTGACCCCCGCCGACGTTCACAACGTCGCGTTCAGTAAGCCGCCGATCGGCAAGCGGGGCTACAACGAGGACGAGGTCGACGCTTTCCTCGACCTGGTTGAGGCCGAACTGGCTCGGCTGATCGAGGAGAACAACGATCTTCGCAACCAGGTCGAGGAGCTCGATCAGCAGCTCAGCAGCGCCCCGCCCGACATGGGACGTAGCTCTCGCCCGCCGGAGCCGCCGCGGCCGACGATGATGACGGCAGTGCCGTCGATGGTCGAGCAGACCTCGCCGGGTGGTGACCACCATGTCCAGGCCGCCAAGGTGCTGGGCCTCGCCCAGGAGATGGCGGACCGCCTGACCGGTGAGGCCAAGGCCGAGGCGGACGGGATGCTGGGCGAGGCCCGGACCAAGTCCGAGCAGCTGCTCTCCGAGGCCAGGGCGAAGGCCGACAGCATGGTCAACGAGGCCCGGTCCAGGGCCGAGACGATGCTGAACGACGCCAGAACCAGAGCCGAGACCCTGGAGCGGCAGTCCCGTGAGAAGGCTGCGTCGCTGGAACGTGACGCGCAGCGCAAGCACGCCGAGCTTCTCGGTGCGATCAACCAGGAGAAGAGTGCCCTGGAGAAGAAGATCGACGAGCTGCGCACGTTCGAACGCGAGTACCGCACCCGGCTGAAGACGTACCTGGAGTCGCAACTCCGGGAGCTGGACGGTCGCGGATCAGCTGCACCCATGGAGACCGGCCGCAGTCAGGGATTCGCCACCGGGTTCAGCCCACGTGCTGAAGCCGGCAGCTGACCGGAAGCCCCGCGTGACCCCTGGGAGTCCGGGCCGGTCGCACCGCGACGGCGGGGGGTGAGCGGTGCTGCTGGCCATCCTGCTGCTGCTCGTGGCGGTCGGGCTGCTCGGTGCCGCGCTCGTCACCGGTCAGATCGCCCTGGCATGGGGATCGGTCGGGGTGAGTGCAGTGCTGGCGGTGGTGCTGCTCGCACTGCGGCGACGGTCGCGCCGTCGACGTCGGGATGCTGCCGAGGCCATCCGTGCTCTCTTGGCGGACGTCGTCGCGCAGGGCGACCCCGTATACGGCGACCCCGTGTACGGCGGCCCGGCGCTGTCGTCGAGTGCTGGGTCAGCGACGGCAGCCGGGCAGGCTGATCCGGCGACCAGTGACCGGCCGCCTGACTCTGACGAGGTCGCCGGTTCGGGCGAGGTCGCCCAGCCTGGTGCGTCTGGTGCGTCTGGTGCGGACGAGGATGCCGAACCCGACGAGGAAGACACTGATGCCGCTGACCTGATGGTGGTGTGGGAGATGCTGGAAGAGGTGCTGGTCGTCGACGAGCATCCCCGCTACCATCTCGCGCGCTGCGAGTGGCCTGACACCACCCACGCTGAGCGGCTGCCGGTGCGGGAGGCCAGGGAGTTGGGTTTCACCCCGTGCGCCCAGTGCCGGCCCGACGCCGCGCTGGTTCGAAGGCATCGCGCCGCCAGTGCCACCTGAGCGGGCCGATGTCTCAGGGTGCCTGGCTGCCAGGCGAGCCAGAACAACGTGAGCACGTCGGCACCCGGCGCAATCCGGTGGCATCGCCCCGGTATACTGGGAGTTACAGGCACCGATCCGGCTATCACCGGGGAGCCTCCGGAAGAACAGGGCCGCCCGGTTACGAGCGATGCCCCCAGTAGAACCGGACGGGTCCGGCCCGTCATCGCCGGCGCAACGAGAGGCCATCTGCCCTGCGGGTGGCAAGCGGGGTGGTACCGCGGTCCGCGGCGCAGTCGCGGGTCGTCCCCGGGCAGCGCGCAAGACACCACTGCACCGGAACGACCGCACAGGAAGCACACGCCGCTATGGCCTATCCGAAGGTCCCCGTCGGCGGGGAAACCGCCGGCTCCGCCGAAACCGATCTCGCTGGGACCGTTCCCGCCCAGCCGTCCTTCCCCGCCGTCGAGCTCGACGTCCTGCGGTACTGGCAGGCCGACCAGACCTTCGCCGCCTCGGTGCAAGCCCGCCCGGCCGGGGAGAACGGCGTCAATGAGTTCGTCTTCTACGACGGTCCGCCGTTCGCCAATGGCCTGCCGCACTACGGGCACCTGCTCACCGGCTACGTCAAGGACGTGGTGCCGCGCTACCAGACCATGCGCGGCCGCCGGGTGGAGCGCCGGTTCGGCTGGGACACCCACGGGCTGCCCGCCGAGGTGGAGGCGGAACGGCAACTCGGCATCACGCACAAGTCCGAGATCGAGCGGATGGGGGTGGCGGACTTCAACGCCGCCTGCCAGGCCTCGGTGCTGCGCTACACCCGGGAGTGGCGCGACTACGTGACCCGTCAGGCCCGCTGGGTGGACTTCGACAACGACTACAAGACCCTCGACCTGGACTACATGGAGAGCGTCCTGTGGGCGTTCCGGACGCTCTGGGACAAGGGGTTGATCTACCAGGGCTTCCGGGTGCTGTGGTACTGCTGGCGCTGCGAGACGCCGCTGTCCAACACCGAGACGAAGATGGACGACGTCTACCGCACCCGGCAGGACCCGGCGGTCACCGTCGGGCTGCGACTCTCGGCACCGGGCTCGGAGCTGGACGGGGTGCTGGCCCTGGTGTGGACCACCACGCCGTGGACCCTGCCGTCCAACCTGGCGGTCGCGGTGCATCCCGATCTGGCGTACGTCACCGTCGAGGCGGGCGGGCAGCGCTACCTGCTCGCCGAGGATCGCCTGGCCGGCTACGCCCGGGAGCTGGGTGAGCAGCCTCGGGTGCTGGCCCGGCACCGGGGATCAGAACTGCTCGGCCTGCCCTACACCCCGCCGTTCGACTTCTTCACCGGCAGGCCGGGCGCGCACCAGGTGCTCGCGGCCGACTACGTGACCACCGAAGAGGGCGCCGGGCTGGTGCACCTCGCTCCCGCGTTCGGCGAGGAGGACAAGGCCGTCACCGACGCCGCGGGTATCGAGGCAGTGGTCCCGGTGGACTCGGCGGGACAGTTCACCGCCGAGGTGGCTCCCTACGCCGGAATGCAGGTCTTCGACGCCAACCGGGCGATCATCCGGGACCTCCGCGACCCGGCTCCGTACGTCGGCGGCGTGCTGTTGCGGCACGAGACCTACGAGCACCCCTATCCACACTGCTGGCGCTGTGACAACCCGCTGATCCAGCGCGCGGTGTCGTCCTGGTTCGTTGAGGTGAGCAAGTTCCGGGACCGGATGGTGGAGCTGAACCAGCAGATCACCTGGGTGCCGGACAACGTCAAGGACGGGCAGTTCGGCAGCTGGCTGGAGGGTGCGCGGGATTGGTCCATCTCGCGCAACCGGTACTGGGGCGCGCCGATCCCGGTCTGGGTGTCCGACGATCCGGCCTACCCGCGGGTGGACGTGTACGGGTCGCTGGATGAGCTGGAGCGCGACTTCGGGATCCGCCCCACCGACCTGCACCGGCCGTTCGTCGATCAGCTCACTCGCCCCAACCCGGACGACCCCACGGGGGCGTCCACCATGCGCCGGGTGCCCGAGGTGCTGGACTGCTGGTTCGAGTCCGGCTCGATGCCCTTCGCGCAGGTGCACCACCCGTTCGACAGGACATCTGGGGGACACCCCCACACCCCCGGGCCGGACTGGTTCGAGCACCACTTTCCGGGCGACTTCATCGTCGAGTACAACGGGCAGACCCGCGGCTGGTTCTACACGCTGCACGTGCTGGCCACCGCGTTGTTCGACCGGCCGGCCTTCCGTACCTGCGTGGCGCACGGGATCGTGCTCGGCGACGACGGGCTGAAGATGTCCAAGTCCAAGGGCAACTACCCCGAGGTCACCGAGGTGTTCGATCGGGACGGCTCGGACGCGATGCGCTGGTTCCTGATGGCCTCGCCGATCCTGCGCGGCGGGAACCTGGTGGTCACCGAGCAGGGCATCCGGGAGGGCGTCCGGCAGGCATTGTTGCCATTGTGGAGCTCCTGGTATTTCCTCGCGCTGTACGCGAACGCCGCGGGGCGCGACGGCCGCTGGCGCCCCGACAGCGGGCATGTCCTGGACCGCTACGTGCTGGCCAAGCTGTACGACCTGGTCGCCGACGTCACGGCGCGGATGGACCGTTACGACATCGCCGGGGCCTGCGAGAGCGTGCGCGGCTTCTGCGACGTGCTCACCAACTGGTACGTGCGCCGGTCCCGGGACCGCTTCTGGGCCGGCGAGCAGGACGCGATCGACACCCTGCACACCGTGCTCGAGGTGACCTCACGGGTGGCCGCCCCGCTGCTGCCGCTGACCACCGAGGCGATCTGGCGCGGACTGACCGGGCAGCGCTCGGTGCACCTCACCGACTGGCCCGACCCGGCCGCCCTGCCCGCCGATCCAGAACTGGTGGCGGCGATGGACCGGGTCCGCCAGGTGGTGTCCGCCGCGCTGTCACTGCGCAAGGCGCGGGGCTATCGGGTGCGCCAGCCACTGCCTGCGCTGACCGTCGCGGCGCCGGATGCCACGTCGCTGGCACCGTTCACTGACCTGATCCGCGACGAGGTCAACATCCGGAAGGTCGAGCTCACCGAGGACGTCTCGGCGCACGGCCGCTTCGAGCTCACCGTCAACGCGCGGGTGTGCGGGCCCCGCCTCGGCGGCGACACCCAGAAGGTGATCCGCGCGGTCAAGGCGGGGGAGTGGGAGCGCGGCTCGGACGGGGAGGTGACCGCGGGCGGCATCGCATTGCTGGCTGGCGAGTACACCGAGCGGCTGGTCGCGGCTGACCGCACCGAGACCGCGGCCTTGCCGGGCAACTCGGGGCTGGTGGTGCTGGACACCACGGTGACTCCGGAGCTGGCCGCCGAGGGCATCGCCAGGGACCTGGTGCGGGTCGTGCAGCAGGCCCGCAGGCAGGCCGGGTTGGACGTGTCCGAGCGGATCGCGCTCACCGTCGACGCGCCGGACGAGGTGCTCGCCGCGGCCCGGGGGCACGAGGAGTTCATCGCAGGTGAGGTGCTGGCCCGCCGGATCGATTACGGGCCGGTCTCCGACGCCTTCGCCGGCGTCGTCGGTGCTGGCGTCGCGGTCCGAGTCGCCGTCTCGGTCGTGAGTGAGTAACAGTGTTCCAGCACTCAAACGCACCCACGGCTGCTGCCCGGTGGCGGGAACTGCTGGCGGCGAGGCAGATCCCGGCGCAGATCCGGCAGGCGGCACCGCAGGACCCGCACCGGCACGATCCGGCCCGCTTCCTGCCGCCTGGGGTGCCCGACGACACCCCGTCGCGCCGCGCGGCGCTGGAGCTGCTCGGCCCCGACGGTGGGACCGTGCTCGACGTCGGGTGCGGGGGCGGGGCAGCCGGGCTCGCGCTGGTGCCCTCGGCCCGGCACCTGACCGGGGTGGACCACGCCGAGGACATGCTGCGGGTGTTCGCGCAGGCCTGCACCGAGCGTGGGGTGGCGCACCGCTGCGTGCTCGGCCCCTGGCCAGACTATGCGCCTGCGGCGGGCGTCGCGGACGTGGTGGTCAGCCACCACGTGGGCTACAACACCGTCGAGCTGGCACCGTTCATCGCCGCCCTCGCTGCCGCCACACGCCGCGGGGTCGTGGTCGAACTGCACGCCGAGCACCCCGGGGGCTGGCTGGATCCGTTGTGGACGCGCTTCCACCGGCTGCACCGGCCGCCACCAGCGACGGTCGACGATGCCCTGGCGGTGTTCGCCGAGATCGGGGTGCACCCCGACGTGCAGCGCTGGACCCGGCCGCCGACTCCCCGCAACCCCGGCGCGGAGGTCGACTTCGCGCTCCGCAGGCTCTGCCTGCCCGTCGAGCGCCGAGCCGAAGTGGCCGAGGCGGTGCAGGTCCTGGGCCCACGCCACCGCGACCTAGTCACCATCTCCTGGTCGGGCTGACCCTCCCGCCGCAGCAGTCTGGATGCAGACTGCAGAAATCGGGCGCTGATAAGTGCAGTCTGCTCAGAAAATAACGGTGGGTGGTGCTGGTAGCTAGGCGGCGGGGTGTGTCTCCTCGAGGATGACGTTGTAGCCGAGCTTTTCCAGGGTTGCGGATGGCCTGGCGGCGTTGGCATCCAGACTGCAGGCAGCGGCCGGCGGTTAGCCTCGGAGGGATGGCTACGCGACTGCTCCTGCTGCAACCCTCCGACGTCGATCCTCCAGAGCGCCTCGGCGACTGGCTCACTAGTGCCGGGGCAGACCTCACGCTGGTCCGCCCCGCGGCTGACGGGGTCCCGGAGAGCCTGGACGGCTTTGCCGGGGTGGTCTGCCTGGGCGGCGAGATGGGGGCGAACGACGACGCCGAGCACCCGTGGCTGGCCGATCTGAGGTGGTTGCTCGCCCGCGCGGTCGCGCAGCGGCTGCCGGTCCTCGGGGTCTGCCTGGGCGGCGAACTGCTCGCCACTGCGACCGGTGGCGCGGTCCGGCGCGGCGTGGACGGACCGGAGGCGGGCACCCTGCTCGTCGCCAAGCGGGATGTGGCCGCCCGCGACCCGCTGTTCGCCGAGCTCCCGCTGACTCCCGACGTCATCCAGTTCCACCACGACGAGATCCACCGGCTCCCGCCGGGCGCCACCCTGCTCGCGTCCTCCCCGAGGTACCCGAATCAGGCCTTCCGGGTCGGCACGGCCGGCTACGGCCTGCAGTTCCATATTGAGACCAGCCCGGCCACCGTGTTGTCCTGGGCTCGCCGGGACACCGCCGGTGCCGCCGTGATCCGGCCCGGCCAGCTCGACCCGGAGCACCTGGAGCAGGTGCACGCGCAGCTGACGCAGGTGTGGCAGCCTGCCGCGGCTCGGTTCGTGGCGCTGGCCGCGGGCGAGCTGACCCCGGCCCCAGGTGATCAGATCACCGATGGGCGGGTCGCGGGTCCGGGGGACCGGCTGCCTCTCCCCCTGCTCGGGCACTAGCGTTTTGTCCTGTGGCGACCGACCGCAGGCGCACCGCGCTGTCCCCGGCCCGGCTGGGGCTGACCGACGAGGGCGCGGCGGACACCCTGGGGCGACTCGGCTGGTGGCGCGAAGGGCAGGCCCGCCACGACGCGGTGGACGCGCTGTGGGCGCTGTCCCGCGCGCCCGAGCCGAACCTGGCGCTGCGCCGCCTGGCCCGGCTCGCCGTTGCGGCCGGGGACGGGTGGGCCGAGCTGGACGCCACGCTGCGCCAGGACTCCGGGGTGCGCGGGCGGCTGCTCGCGGTGCTCGGCTCCTCCACTGCGCTGGGTGACCATCTGATCGCCGAGCCACCCCGCTGGCGCAGGTTGGCCAGCGGCAGTGCGACCGATCCGAGATGGGCAGGCCGGGCCATCGAACGGCTGCTCAGCGCGGTCGGCGCGGACCCGGCAGGACCGCCGCCGGGCACCCCGGAGGGAACCAGGGCCACGCTGACCGGTACCCCGGCGCAACGGGCGCTGCGGGCCGCCTACCGCGACCTGATCACCGAGCTGGCCGCGGCGGATCTGGCCGCCGTCGTGGAGCCGGAGCTGCCCACGGTGCCCTTCGAGCAGATCGGAGACGCGCTCGCGGAGCTCGCCGCCGGGGCGCTGCGGGCCGCGCTGGCCGTCGCGGTGACCGAGGTGGCCGGGTCGCAAGCGCCACCACCACGGCTCGCCGTGATCGGGATGGGTAAGTGCGGTGGCGGTGAGCTCAACTACGTCTCCGACGTGGACGTGATCTTCGTGGGCGGCACGGAGGAGGAACTCGGCGCGGCTACCAAGCTGGCTGCGGCGACGATGCGGCTGGCAGGTGCGGCGTGCTTCGAGGTGGACGCGGCGCTGCGCCCGGAGGGCAAGGCGGGCGCTCTGGTGCGCACCCTCGACGGGCACCTGTCCTATTACCGCCGGTGGGCCAAGACCTGGGAGTTCCAGGCGCTGCTCAAGGCTCGTCCGATAGCTGGTGACCCCGACCTGGGTACCCGCTACCTGCAGGCCGTAGCGCCGTGGGTGTGGAGCGCGGCGGACCAGGAGAACTTCGTACCCGAGGTCCAGGCGATGCGTCGCCGCGTCGCCGCGCAGGTCCCTCCCGAGCGGGTGGATCGAGAGCTCAAGCTGGGCCACGGCAGCCTGCGGGACGTGGAGTTCGCCGTGCAGCTGCTGCAACTGGTGCACGGCCGCACCGACGAGTCGCTGCGAGTCACGTCCACAGTGCAGGCATTGGCCGCGCTGGGTGCAGGAGGGTACGTCGGGCGTGACGACGCCGCCAACCTCGCCGCGTCTTACCGGTTCCTGCGGCTGCTCGAGCATCGGTTGCAGCTGCAGAGGCTGCGTCGTACCCACCTGTTCCCAGCCGACGACGATACCGCCGGGCTACGTTGGCTGGCCCGCGCCGCAGATCTGCGGCCGGACGGGCGGCACGACGCCGTAGGCGTGCTACGGGCCGAGTACACCCGGCATTCGCACCGGGCGCGGCGGCTGCACCAGAAGCTGTTCTACCGGCCGCTGCTGGAGGCGGTGGCCCGGGTGCCCACCGAGGCATACCGGCTCTCGGAGTCCTCGGCCATGCAGCGGCTGGCTGCGCTGGGCTACGCCTCTCCGCAGGGAGCGCTGGGGCACCTGCGGGCACTCACCGAAGGTGTGTCCCGGCGCGCCGCGATCCAGTCGGCACTGCTGCCGGTGCTGCTGGAGTTCCTCGCCGACACCCCCGATCCCGACGGCGGGCTGGCGGCCTACCGGCGGGTGTCCGAAGCGCTCGAGGACACCCCGTGGTACCTGCGGCTGCTGCGTGATGAGGGTGCGGTGGCGCAGCGGTTGATGACCTTGCTCGGCAGCTCTCGGACGGTGCCCGATCTCCTGGTCCGGGCGCCCAAGGTGCTCCAGTTGCTCGCCGACCAGGAGGAGCTGGCCGGGCGCGATCCCGTGGAGGTGGCCGCGTCGCTGCGTGCCACCGTGGACCGGCACCGGGACCCGGCTGGCGCGGTGGCCGCCGCCCGGGCGCTGCGCCGCCATGAGCTGCTCCGGATCGCCTGCGCCGACCTGCTCGGGCTGCTCGACGTGGACGCCGTGTGCGCCGCACTGTCGTCGGTCTGGTCGGCGGTGCTCGCTGCAGCGCTGGACGCTGCGCTGCGCGCCGAAATCGACCGCAGGCAGGCCGAACCCGCCCGGATCGCGGTGATCGGGATGGGCCGGCTCGGTGGCGCGGAGCTGAGCTACGGCTCGGACGCCGATGTGCTGTTCGTGTGCGAACCGGTGGCGGAAGCCGATGAGACGGAGGCGGTGCGATTCGCCTCTGCGGTGGCCGAGTCGGTGCGCAAGCTGCTCGGCTCACCCAGCGCGGATCCACCCCTGGTGGTCGATGCCGGGTTGCGGCCGGAGGGCCGCTCGGGTCCGCTGGTGCGCACCTTGGCGTCCTACCAGGCCTACTATGCCCAGTGGGCGCAGACCTGGGAGGCGCAGGCCCTGCTGCGGGCCACCGCGGTGGCGGGCGATGAGGAGCTGGGGAAGCGGTTCATCGCGGCGATCGACCCGGTGCGCTACCCCGCAGGCGGGCTGAACCCGCGTCAAGCCACCGAGATCCGCCGGATGAAGGCCAGGATCGACTCCGAGCGGTTGCCCCGAGGCGCCGACCCGGCCACTCACCCCAAGCTCGGCCGCGGCGGGCTGGCCGATGTGGAGTGGACCATTCAGCTCCTGCAGTTGCAGCACGCGCACGAGGTGCCAGCGCTGCGTACTCCGTCCACCAGCGCCGCGCTGCAGGCAGCCGCTGATGCGGAACTGCTCAAGACCGCCGATGCCGAGGCATTGCTGGCCGCCTGGCGACTCGCGACCCGAACCCGCAACGCGCTCATCCTGGTGCGGGGCAAGCCGGTGGATCAACTACCCAACTCGGGACGGGAGCTGGCTGCGGTGGCCCGCGTGCTGGGCCGCTCCGCGGATGACGACCCCGGCGAAGTCGTCGACGAGTACCGCCGCACCACCCGCCGCGCCCGGGCCGTCGTGGAGCGCTCCTTCGGCACCTGATCGCTCAGGCGGCGAGGTCGAACCGGGTACCGACGGTGTTGGGCACGAAAGCCTGCGGTAGCCGGCTGGCCAGGGCGTGCTGGGCGACCCATCCGGTGCAGTGCACCGGAACGATCACATCGGGGGCCAGTTCGGTCAGCGCGTCGACGGTCGGCGGGATGATCTTCTCGAAGGTCGGCCCGGTGAGGTGGAACCCGCCGAGCACGGCGTGCACGTGCGCCACCCCGGTCAGCGCGCGGGCATAACGGGTGATGTTGACGATCCCGGCGTGCCCGCACCCGGTGAGCACCACCAGCCCGCGGTCGCGGACGTGCCCCACCAGCGCCTGGTCGTCCAGGATCAGCGGACGTCTGGGAGATGGAGGACCGTCGCGGTCCGTGAAGGGGGGTAGCGGCCACGAACCGGACGAACCGCGATAGCGTTCGCGCCTCTCGACCGGACCGGGGATCAGCCGGATACCGGCGCCCACAACGGGAGGAAGGCGGCCGGATGGTCTCCGACGGAGTGCATGGTGCAGGCGCGTTCAGCCAGGCGACGGGCCGGGTGGCCGGGGAGGAAGCGGGTCCGGACAAGCCCCGCTACCGCCGGTTCCAGCACGATTTGATCATCGAGCACTGCGGCCGATCCGTGCTGGAGGTCGGAGCAGGCCTCGGTGAGTTCGCCGAGCAGCTGACCGGGCTGGACCGGCTCGTGGTGACCGACATCGATCCCGATGCGGTGGCCGTGATGCGCACCCGGTTCGCCGGGCGACCCGAGGTGCAGGTGCGCCAGCTCGACGTCGAGTCGGGTCTGGAACTCGATGAACCGGTCGACACCGTGGTCACCATCAACACCCTCGAACACATCGAGGACGACGCCGAGACGCTGCGCTCGCTGGCCCGGCTCATCGTCCCGGGCGGCACGATCGTCGCCTGGGTTCCGGGTTACCAGCAGCTCTACGGCGACTTCGACCGCAAGGTCGGCCACGTACGCCGCTACACCCCGGCGACGCTGAGCGAGAGTTTCCGGGCCGCCGGGCTGGTCCCCACGGTGGTCAAGCCGGTCAATCTGCTCGGTGGCATCGCCTGGTGGGCCGCCGTGCGCCGGGGCGGTACCGGCTCACCCAACCCCCGTCTGGTGGCCGTGTACGACCGCATCCTCGTCCCGGCCACCCGCGCGATCGAGCGGGTCGTCCGGGTCCCCTTCGGGCAGTCCATCCTCGGTGTAGCGCAACGCCCGTGAACGTGCTTTGTTAGGGGCGGGGCAGCAGTGCGTGGAGCGTGGTGTGAAGCGCTTCGATGCCCCGCTCGCGGGTGGGTCCTTCGCCAAGCGTTCCGGCGCACAGGATCGTCCGGTCGCACCTGGCGTGGCGCAGCAGCGCAGCCAGGCCGTTGACGTCCCGATGGTGGATGTGATGGAAACGTCGCGCCTCGGGGATCTGCAGCAGCGCAGCGCCGGGCGGGCAGACCGCGATCACGGGAATACCCGTGGCGAGGTAGTCGTAGACCTTCGCCGGAATGCGGGACTCCACGGCGCTGGTGTGGTCGGTGACGACGACAGCGGGGTCGGCGTGGTGGAGTCGTTCGCAAACCTCTCGCTGTGACCGGGCGGCATCAAGTGCGACGGAAAGCCCTGTGGTCCGGGTCGCCCGGGCGAGCAGTGGTGGAGCGTGCCGTGCACTCCAGGGGTCGCGGTAATCCAGGACGAGCGGTACGTGGGGGTCCAGTGTGATCACGGCGGCCCCGGCGAGGGAGAAGGGCGGCACTGAAACCACTACGACGTCGGCAGCTACACCTCGTAGCGTCGGCCGCGCACGCCATCCGACGGCCGGTCTGACGTCACCCTCCACTCCCCATGTTCTCCAGCTCCGAGCACAAGGCTGCAGGGGCACGGTCGAGCAGCCGCTCCATCGCGGTGTGGGGCGACGCGGCTCAATGACGACGACGCTCCAGCCATGCTGGGCGAGCCCTCGGGAGAAGGCATCGATGCGGCTACCCACTGCCGTATTCCCGTGTGCTCCCACGGCGACCAACGCGACTGTCGGTGTCACGAGCGCGTAGCAGCAGTGCCCTGGTCGTGCTGGGAACGGTGAGCATCTCGTGCTTGCGCACGTTCGAAGACCCACACTCGGGTGGAGACACCCAGCAGCCGCAGCGGATAGCTGCTGGCCAGGTCGAGGCCGCTCAGCCCGCGAGGGACCGGCGGCGGAACCAGGATGACCACATGACCACCTGGTCGTGTCACCCGCGCGATCTCAGCTAATGCTCGTCTCAGCCAGCGCGCCGGATCTGCCACCTCGAACTGCCGCATTCGTTGGTCGGACAGTCGCAGCCCGGCCACGAACTTGGACTGCTCGTATTGGAGCACCCACAACTCCAGGTCAGCCGGGTCCTCCAGGCGCCATCGGGGCCGGTGAGCCGTCACCATGCTGGTGACCGCAGCACGCAGTTCGGTTCGTTTGAAGCGGCCCTCGTCCACTACGTGAGCGATCACCCGGTAACTCATGGAGGAGCTCAGGTGTCGGGCAAACCGGGTCCATACCGACAAGCCGCGCTCCAGACCGGTTCTGGTGACCAGGGAGTCGGCCACACGCCTGGGTGGACCAGCCCCGGATTCGGCGAGCACGACGAAGACATCCTCCGCGAGCCGCAGGTGGGAGAAGTTGGGCCGGGCGCCTCGGCCTATGCGGAAGAAGACGATGTCGGCTCGGCCGTCATTGCCGAGTTCGCCGATCGCGTCGAGATCGGGATTCGAATCGATTTCCTGCCGCAGCAGGATCCCGAGCCCGGGCAGTGTGGTTGCGAAGAAGCCCGGTGTGCCCGGGCGCTGCTCCGGGTCGCGTCCTCGTTTCCGGTGCTCCATGCGTGGTGACGGTACCCGCGCCTCAGCTGGCCGGTCACGGCTACGGCGCCACTGTGACGTCACGCAGGCGTCTGCGCCCCGTCATATACCGCAACTCACCAAGTCAGACATGCTCTTAGTCGCTGCGGTTACCGCTGACTGAGTGCACGTGGCGGGCGAGGTGGTCTTGCAGGGCATGCTGCGTGCGGAGGCTTTTGAATACGTTGCAGGCACAGCCGGGGCACTGGAGGCGCAGCATTGCTTGGGCTTGGCGTCTGTAGTCGTGCGAGTCGAGGATGTCGGCGATGTCGCGTTCGAGGACGTTGCCGAGTGGAGGAAGGACATAGCAGCCCGATCGGACGGAGCCGTCGGAGGCGATGTAGATGGTGGTGTAACCAAGGACGCAGGGCGGATTTTCGTCGCGGAGCGAGGGGCTTCCGTGGCGTAGGTAACGACGGATGTAGTCGAGTTCGTAGTGGGTGAACTGGCGTCCGAGCCGGCGGGCGAGGGTGTCCATGATTCGGTCGCTGGTCTGGTCGTCGGGCCACAGGCCAGCGAGTTCGGCGTCTTGGAGGAAGTAGAGGCGGTTGTCGGGCAGGTTGCAGGCGAGGTACCCGTCGAGATCCTCGATGTAGTCGATGAGCGTCTCCAGGTCATCGGCACCGACCTGGTTGAGGGTCATGGCAATGATGCGAGTCTTGTCCCGAAGGAGCTTCAGGCCAGCAATGGCGCGGTCGAAGTAGCCGCGGACGCCGCGGATCTCGTCGTTCTGGTCGCCGACGGCGTCCAGTGAGACCGACACGTGGGTGATGGGCGAGTCGTTGATCTTCTCAGCGAACCGTTGGAGGAGCAGCCCGTTGGTCTGGACCCCGATCGTGGCGAACGGCGATGGATCGATCTCCTTGAGGATGTCGAAGAAGTCCCGCCGCAGCAGGGGCTCGCCGCCGGTAAAACGTAGCGTGGTGACTCCGATTTGACCGAGGCGGTTGATCAGGCGGATAGCTGCCTCGGTGTCAATGTGGTCTTTCCAGCGGTGCTTCCAGTAGTCGCATGTCACGCAGCGGGCTTGGCAGTTCTCGGTGAGTTTGATGCTGACGTCAGTGGGCCGGACGCGGGGAGGCGCCAGGCGTGGGGTGATGTTGCTGGCCAGCCACAAACGACTCGCGTACGTGCCCTGTTCAGGGATCATTCCGCCACCTCCTGTACGCCTGGGCCGGCCTAGGTGATTTCTTGCACTGCGATGCGGCGGTGCGCGTCGATGACACTTTCCAGCCCGTCATCCAGCGGCGTCGCGGGCCACCATGCAGCACCGGCATGCGATAGGTGCCGGCCACCGCGTACAGCCCGCGTGGATCACGCTTGGCGGCCACTCGGATGGCGTGCGTGGAGATGTCCATGCCGCACAGCACGGTGGATCCGTTCTTCCCTTGTTCCCCCAGTCGGGCGCGCAGGCGACGCAGGTAGTAGCCCTCCCCGCAACCGGCGTCGACCACCACCCGCTCGGCATCTCCAGGCAGGTAGGAGATGATCGCTTCGGCGATGCCGTCCGCGAGGATCTGGTAGTGGCCAGCGTCGAAGAAGTCCCGCCGTCCGGCGATCATTTCCTTGCTGTAGCCGGGGTCTTTCGAGTGCCGTTGCTGGGGCAGCAGCAGGTTGACATAGCCCTCTCGTGCGACGTCGAAGACGTGCCCGTTCACGCACCGGAAGGTGCGGTCATCCCGGGCGAGCGGCTCATCGCACACTGGGCAGCCGAACACCGCTGCGTGCGGAAGCGAGGCCAGCGCCTGCTGCTTCTCCGGCATCTCGCTGCCGATCTCCCTTTCCCGGATTTCTCGATCGTTCCACCTGGTGAGGTCACCGTTGTCTAACCTACGGGCGCGGCATGGTCGACGCGTGTAGTTGATCTCATCGCTGGAACGACCGTCGAAGGGGTGCGGACGCCCTGCGCGCAGCTCCTCATCGATGAACCGCTCCATCGCCGACATCGGGAAGACGGGATAGAACACGTGGCTCACCGTCCACGGTGCTCCCGTGTCGGGAAACAGGTGCGGCTCGGCCGCTCCCTCCGCGGCCAGCAGCGCCACGCGGTGCGCCTGGATGTGGTCGGGATGTCCGGTGCAGCCGAACGGGTCGTAGGTCACGAGCATGTGGGGTCTGAATTGCCGGAGGATCCGGACCACCCGCTCCACCAGCTTCTGCAGCGGCTCCGCCCAGAAGGCTTGCGGGCGTTGGTTATTGGGCGATCCCATCGTCCCGGAGTCGTGGTAACCCAGCCAATCAAGCTCAGCAACGCCCAGTACCTTGGCCGCACTGCCGAGTTCCTTCCGACGAACCTCGGCCAACTCCTCCGGTGTCAACGTCAGCCCCAAGCCGGGATTTACTGGGCCGTAGCGCCCGTCGGTGCACGTCACCAACCTTGTACGTACTCCCGCGTCCGCGCATCGAGCGAGCAAACCACCCGTGGTGATCGACTCGTCGTCCGGATGAGCGTGGATCGCGAGCAGACGCTGTTCCGCACTTGACGGTTCCACCTGAAGCCCTCCCACAAGATCACACTACTCTTGAGGGGCTCGCCGTAACGGCTCCACGCGCTCCGAAAGCTGCGCCACTCGCTCATGCCCGAGCGTTTTCTGGAGGTGTCACCGAAACATGCCACGCATGGCGGGGGACGCCAATCCACCAGGAACGACCGTGCCGCACGACCACTTCGACCGGCTGTACGCCGACAAGCCCGATCCGTGGAACCTCGCGACCAGTTGGTACGAACGCCGCAAGTACGCCCTCACCGTCGCATCACTACCCAAGGCTCAGTACCACAGCGGCTTCGAACTCGGCTGCGCCATCGGCGAACTCACCCGGCTGCTGGCGTCCCGATGCGAGCAGTTGCTCGCCGTGGACTGCGCCGCGCGCGCCGTCACCCAAGCGCGCCGCGCCGTCGCCGAATTCGGCCAGGTCCAGGTCAAGCGCGCGAACCTGCCTGCCGATCTTCCCGGAGGACGCCACGACCTGATCGTCGCTAGCGAGATCCTCTACTACTTCTGCGCTGAGGACCTTGATCAGTTGCTCCGTGGGCTCGCGGACCGGCTGGAACCGGGCGGTGACATCGTCGCTGTCCACCACCGTGCAAGAGATCGCTGCTACGGCTACGACGGATACAACGTCCACGGCACACTCACGTCGCGCCCAGAACTGACTGGCCTCGTGCATCACGAGGACGAGCACTTCGTCCTGGATGTCCTACGACGTCGAGAACGTCATCCGAGCCGGTGATGCGCTCGCGCCTTGGTTGGCGGCGGCGTTGATCACACGCTTTGCCGTCGCGATAGGCGTCGAGCAGCATGCCGCTGTTCGCCATCAACGTCCCGGGAATGGTCTCGTGGGGGCGGCTGGGCGATCAGGCGGTGAAGTCGAACTCGCCGAGGCGGACGCCGGCGGTGAACGCCTCCCATTCGGCCCGGGTGTAGATGATCACCGCGCCGTCCGGGTGGTGGCTGTGGCGCACCGCGACCCGGCCGGAGCCGTCGCGCAGCGGCCCGGCCTCCACGCAGCTGGCGCCATTGTCCTCGCTCCGGGTGCTGATGTGCCAGTCGGTGTTCGCGAGCTCCTCGCGGCTCACCGTGGCGGGTCCGCTGCTCGTGATCATTACAGCTCCTTCGCCGCGGCCACGATCAGCGCGGCCGACTCCTTGCCGTTGAGCGCTGCTGCGCTGAGCTGATGGTACGCCTGCCGGAACTGGTCGACCGCCGTGTCCTCTTCCACGTACAGCTTGCCGGCGAGGGTTTCCACGCAAGCCACGTCGGGGTACGGGTCGGGCATCTCGTAGATCCAGAACGTGCCGTCCAGACCGGTGTGCGCGCCGCGGCGCAGCGGCAGCACCCGGACCTCCACGTTCGGCCAATCGGCGGCGTCGAGCAGGGTGGTGAGCTGCTTCTGCATCACCTCCGGGCTGCCGATCACCCGGCGCAGCACGGACTCGTCGATCACGGCGGCGAAGTCAACTGGCTCGTCACCACGGAGGATCTGCTGACGGGCCATCCGCAGCTCGATTCCCTTCTCGATCTCCTCTTCTGGGGTGTCGGCTGCCGCCGCGTTGCGGATCAACGTCTCGGCATACTCCCGGGTCTGCAGCAGCCCGGGCACCAGCATGGCCCCGTAGGTGCGCAGCCGCTCGGCGCGGGACTGCAGCCACACCAGGTCGATGTACTGGCGGTCGACGGAGTTGGCGTAGCCGTCCCACCAGCCCTTGCGCCACACGTCCTCGGACAGCCGCAGCAGCCCCTCGCGGGTGCGCTCGTCGGAGACGCCGTAGAGATCGAGCAGTGCCAGCACGTCGCCCCGGCGGATCGGGTGCACGGCGCTCTCGAACCGGCTCACCATCGACCCATCGCGCTGCAGGTAGTCACCCGCCTGCTTCAGGGTCATGCCGGCGGACTCGCGCAGCGCGC
>JBOHGM010000059.1:30085-32342 GCA_050699435.1 Pseudonocardiaceae bacterium
AGTGCCAGCACGTCGCCCCGGCGGATCGGGTGCACGGCGCTCTCGAACCGGCTCACCATCGACCCATCGCGCTGCAGGTAGTCACCCGCCTGCTTCAGGGTCATGCCGGCGGACTCGCGCAGCGCGCGCAACTGCTGACCCAGCCACTGCGCCCGCAGCGTCGCCCCGGGCTTCCTCGTCCGCATGGCGCCATCATCTCAGAGCCCGAGGGATGAACATACCCAACGGTCACCATCCAACAAAAACGCAAACTTGCGACATACTGGTACTGCGGATATCCTGTCATGTCACAGAGGTCACTGTGCACCGACAAGGAGGAGACCGATGACAGCACACCGTTCGGGGTCCGAGCAGCAGACCGAGCTCATCCCGGTTCTCGACTGCGTGACCCTGCCCGCGATTCCGATCGTCCTCGCCCTGCATCACCCCGAGGACGGTGTGGTGGCCTGGGTGTTCGCCCTACCCGGCGGGTCGGCACTCATCCTGCCGAGCGACGGTGACGGCGGCGGCTGGGTGCACACCAGCCTGGGCATGGTGGTCAGGCGTTGGGCGCCGTTGCGCGATGCCGACCTGGTACTTGTCGCTGCCTGATCCGGGTCACTCCACGCTGAGTTGATCGAGCAGGAGTGGGATGAGGCGCTCTTCCATGATGGCCCGGCCGTGCGCGGCCATCTCCTCGGCGAGTCGCGGCGCCCACGGGCTGGCGGCCGGCGGACCTTTCAGTGGTTCGGATTCACCGGTCTCCAGCGCGGCGAGGTAGTCCTCGCTGGTCATGTGCCAGGGTGTCGCGCCGTAGCGGGTGATCGCGGCGGCCGTGGTGCGCAGGCCGGTCCAGTCGAAATCACCGCGCCAATGGATGTGACCGGTGCGCGCCGCGAGCAGTGCGTGGCACGCCGCCGACGGTTGGCCTTCGGTACAGACCAGGGCGGCGGAGCTGGTGCTGAGCTGACTCGCGGCCGCACGGAGTACGGCCGGGTTCTCGCACACACGATGACGCCGGCCGCTTCCCAGCGGGCACGCGCTTCGGCCCGGCCGGTCGGCGCCGGAACGCCACCGCGTAGGGCGAGGGCGCGCAGGACCAGGGTGGCCAGCGGTGTGCCGGTGAGCGCCTTGGTGTTGCCGGTCGCCCGTTCGGCCAGCACCGGCAGCGGCGTGCCGGCTTCGGGCAGGTGGTTCAGTACCTGTGCCGCCCAGGCCAGTTGGTCGGCCTCACCCCGGCGAAGCAGGCGGGTGGCCGTGCCGTCCTCGGCCATCCCGTCCAGCCAGGTGGTGAACCACTGTTCATCCCGGTGCCGTGGACATCGCGAGCGTGCCTGGGCGAGCGCGTCCGTGCGGGTTTCCGCCTCGTCGGCGTGTTCGGCCGCGCGGTCCCGGACCGGGCCGCCCTGGCGGGCCAGCACCGCCAGCAGGCCCGCTCCGCAGCAGTCGCCCAGCGCCCGGTCGAGCTCGGTCAGGTCGACCCGAAGAGTTCTGACGTCCGCCGAACGGTGCCGGCCGGTGATGCCGATGACGACGCGGCGCTCGGCGTCGGTGGGATCGCCCAGGCCGATGGTCCCGGTGAGTTCGCCCGATGTCCGTTCCAGCTTGCGTCGGGCGGCGGCGAGCAACCGCCGCCAGCCGGGATCATGGAGCAGCCGGTCGAGCGCGGGCTCGGCCGAGCCGGTCACTCGTCATCCTCGCCCGGCGGTGAACCTAGTGTCGGCTCTCCGTCGCTGCGAGGACGACGACGGGTACCTGGTGAGCCCAGCGCCGCGGCCAGGTCGTCGGTGCCATCGGCGAGGATTTCGCTGCCGCCCCACACCAGCAGCAGCGCGCTGACCATGTGCTCGGTGGCCGAGTGGGACAGGTCGTAGTGTGCGCAGGCCGGGACGGTGTCGTAGGCCGCCCACAGGTCGTAGCCGGTCATGAACAGGTCCAGGTCGAACTGGGCGGTCAACCCGAGAAGCTCGCGGCGGCCGGTGTCGTCCACCCCGGCGAACGCCTCGTCCAGCGCGAGCAGCCGGGGACAGTGTGCACGCGCGGACGACAGAGTGACGTGGGCGGCGGCGAACAGCGGTAGGTGCGGAGCCGGTCAGCTCATCGAACGTCGAGTCGAGCGTGGGCGCGTCGGGTTCGCCGACCAGGTCCAGCACCGCGCCCAGTGGTTCGAGACACCCGGTGACGCCCAGGTCGGCCAGCGTCGGCCGGTGCCGGGAACCCCAGGCCGCCAATTCCTCCCGCGCTTCGACGCGGGCCCGGTCCCGGCGTTCGGTCGCCT
>JBOHGM010000060.1:0-31453 GCA_050699435.1 Pseudonocardiaceae bacterium
AGCTCCGTCCAACACCGGCGCCGCCTCTATGCCGGACTACGCCGCACTGACCAACCAGGCCATCTTCGACCTGCCGGGTGGTGGAAAGAGCTTCGCCGGCCAGTCCGACGAGTCCTTCTTCCTCGACTTGCGGGTGTTCGACCTGCTCTACGGCGGCAACCTGACCGAGATCGGCCAGGACACCCTGACCGGCTTCAACTCCAACACCCTGGCCATTCAGGTGCCCAAGTCGGCACTCGCATTGAACGGCAATCCCGAGGCCAACCCGGTGATCGGGATATGGAGTGACACCGAGAAGCAGACGATGCAGCTCACCCCCGGCGCGGAGACCCCGGTCGGGGAGCATGTGCAGGTGTCCCGGCTGGGCAGCCCGCTGATCAACGAGGTCATCGTCCCGGCTCCGATGAAGGACGCCTTCAACGCCTCCCAGCCCGTCGGGGACGCCGGAAACCAGGCGCTGCTCGACCGGGTCACCGACCCCGAGGTGCCCAAGCTCATCCAGCAGATCTACGGCATTCCCGCGCCGGCCGCACCGCGCGATGATCTGGTGGAGGTCTTCCTCACCGGCATCACCGACAAGACCGGCGATCAGATCAACATGGGGCCGCTGAACTCCCAGCTGGACAACGCCGACGTCAGCCCCGACCAGTTCCAGCCCTCGGATCAGCTGCGATTGAATATGTCGACCCCGGTGACCGCCCAGCCGAACCGGCTCGGCCTGCTGGCCGGTGACCAGCAGGGCTACCCGAACGGCCGGCGCCTGGTCGACGACATCGTGGACATCGAGGAACAGGTGATCGAGGGCGCTTTGCGGGGCGAACCGGTCGCCGCGGCGCTGCTGCTCGGCGACCTCGTCAACGAGAACGACAAGCCGTTCCTCGACACCTTCCCGTACGTCCCGACGGCGAACAACACGTCCGTCAACCAGACGAGCGGTGGGGGTGTACTGCCTGAGGGCCTGCCGAGCGGACCACTGCCCATCCCCGGCGGCGCACTGCCCGACCCGGGCGGCGCACTGCCCGTCCCGGGCGGCGCACTGCCCGTCCCGGATGGACCACAGCCCCTCGTGCCCGGCGAATCACAGCCCCTCGTGCCCGGCGAATCACAGCCCGTCGCCCCCGACGAACCACAGCCCGTCATCCCCGACGGACTACTGCCCCTCCCGATGGGCACCGGGTTGGGGGCGCTGGCGCTGATCGGTATCGGCGGCTCGATGCTGCGCCGCCCGGAGAAGGATCTGGCCCGCGGTCACATCCCCCCGGCCGACGACTGACGGAAAGCCTGCGCTGCTCGGAGTGTGGCCGGGCATCTGTCCGGCCACACTCGCGCAGCCGCCGATGCTTGGTTCAGGCCAGGAGGTACCTGTGACCAGTAACAACTCCGCAGGGTCCCGGCGGAAGCGGTGGCTTTCGATGGCGCTGCTCACCGCCGGTGTGCTCCTGCTCGGTGCCTCCGTCATCGGGCTCCGGGGCGTCATCGGCGCACCGAGCCCGCTCGCGGCCTCGTTGCGGGCAGGCGAGCCTGCGCTCGACCCGCTGTCGCGCCTGATCGACGCCACCCAACAGGAACTGCGTGACAATCCCGGCGACGCGCTGACCTGGGCGCAGCTGGGCTCGGCGTACGTGGAGCAGGCGCGCGTGACCGCGGACCCCTCCTACTACGAGAAGGCACAGGGCGCGCTGGATCGCTCGATGCGGCTGCAGCCCGAGGGCAACGGCGAGGCGATGATCGGGCTCGGGGCGCTGGCCAACGCCCGGCACGACTTCGCCGAAGCGCGGGACTGGGCGCTAGCCGCCCGCGAGCTGCGCCCGGCCACCGGGGAGGTCTACGGCGTGCTGGCCGACGCGCTGACCCAGCTCGGGGACGACGAGGCGGCCACCGCCGCGGTGCAGCGCATGCTCGACACCGAGCCCGGCGTCGCAGCGTTCACCCGCGCCTCCTACGACCTTGAGCTGCACGGCCGGGTCGACGACGCGCGGCTGGCGTTGCAGCAGGCGCTGCGCGACTCCTTCGCACCGGCCAACATCGCCTTCTGCCGCTACTACCTCGGTGAGCTCGCCTTCAACTCCGGCGACCTCGACGAGGCGGCGGCGCAGTACCAGCAGGGGCTCGACGCCACCCGGCACGAGACGGCGTTGCGGCAGGGCCGGGCGAAGGTCGCCGCCGCCCGCGGGAACCTCGCGCAGGCGCTGGCCGACTACCGGACCCTGACCAACCGGGTGCCGCTGCCGCAATACTTGCAGGAGTACGGCGAGCTGCTGCTCGTCGCCGGCCGGCAGGAGCAGGCAGCCGCGCAGTTCACCCTGTTCACCCAGCAGCAGCGGCTCTACGAGGCGGCTGGCTCCACCGACGATCTCGCCGTGGCGCAGTTCGCCGCCGACCACGGGGACCCGGCCGAGGCGCTACGCCGCGCCCAGGCCGAGTGGGAGCGCAGGCAGAGCGTGTTCGTCGCGGACGCGATGGCCTGGGCACTGCACGTCAACGGCCGCGACACCGAGGCGCTGACCTTCGCCGACCGCGCTGCCGCGCTGGGCTGGCGCAACGCCACCTTCGCCTATCACCGCGGGATGATCCTGGCGTCGCTGGGGATGCGAACCGAGGCGCAGCGCCAGCTCGCCGAGGCATTGGAGATCAATCCGTACTTCTCCCCGTTGCACGCTCCCCGGGCCCGCGCCGCCCTGGACGAGCTGCGGAGCACCGGGTGAGCCGAGCCCTGCGCCGGCTGGCTGTGCTGGCCGGGGTGATCGTGACGCTCGCCCTCCTGCTGGGCGCGGGTAGCGCGTCGGCGCACCCGCTGGGAAACTTCACGGTCAACCACTACGCGGGGCTGACGATCCACCCCGACCGGGTCGAGGTGCTCGCCGTGGTGGACAGCGCGGAGATCCCCACCCTGCAGCAGCGACCGCAGGTCGACACCGACGGCGACGGCGCCGTGTCCGGCCCCGAGCGCCAGGCCTACGCCACCACCCAGTGCGACCAGCTGTCCAACGCGGTGCGCGCCACGGCCGACGGCGAGCCGCTGCGCTTCACGGTGCGCTTCGCCGAGGTGAGCTACCCACCCGGCCAGGCCGACCTGCCCACCACCCGGCTGACCTGCCGGCTGGCCGCACCGGCCCCGCTGGACGAGCCCGCCACGCTGAGCTTCCGGAATGACTTCCGCAGCGATCGGATCGGCTGGCGGGAGATCACCGCGGTGGGCGCGGGCGTCGGCCTGCCCCACTCCCCGGTCCCCGCCCGCAGCATCAGCGACGAGCTGCGCAGCTACCCGGACGACCTGCTCAGCGAGCCGCCGGACGTCCGTGACGTGGCGCTGCGCACCGTCCCTGGTGGCACGAGCTCCGCCGGTCCCGCGGGACTGGTCGGTGCCCCGGATGCGGCCGGGGTCGAGCGGTGGCTCGGCTGGGGCACCGACCGGTTCACCACGTTCGTCGGGGGGCGGCTGACGCCCCTGGTGGGCGTGCTGGCCGTGCTGCTCTCGCTCGTGCTCGGCGCCGCCCACGCCGCGCTGCCCGGGCACGGCAAGACCCTGATCGCCGCCTACCTCGCGGGCCGGCGCGGCACCACTCGAGATGCGTTGCTGGTGGGCACCACCGTGACCGTGACCCACACCGCGGGGGTCCTGGTGGTCGGGCTGCTGCTGAGCGCGTTCGCCACGCTGCTCGGTGAGCAGGTGCTCGGCTGGCTCGGCGTGCTCAGCGGGTTGATCGTCGCCGTGATCGGCGCATTCCTGCTGCGCACCGCTGTGCGAGCGCGACGTGACGGCGTCGGTGAGGGCGCACTGGCACCAACGGCCGTCTTGGTCGGCGCCGCTCCCGGCCACTCCCACCGCCACGAGCACTCGCACGGGCATGGGCATGGACCTGTCGGGAGCGGGGACCGGTTCGGGCGGCCTGCGTTGCTCGGCATGGGCGTGGCCGCGGGCCTGGTGCCCAGCCCGTCCGCGATGCTGGTGCTCCTCGCCGCGATCGGCCTGGGCCGGACTTGGTTCGGCGTGCTGCTCGTGCTCGGCTACGGAATCGGGATGGCCGCGACGCTCACCGCCGTGGGCCTGCTGCTGGTGCGGCTGCGCGACCGTGCGGAGCGCCGGCTGGCCCGGGCCCGCGACAACCGGCGGCTCACTCGGCTGGTCGCGGCGGCCCCGGTGCTCACCGCCACGCTCGTGCTCATCGTCGGGCTGGGGATCGTCGCGCGCGGCCTGACCGGAACTGTCTAGGAGACCACCGTGTCCAGCTACTACCGGCTGCTGCCCGCGCTCGCGCTCGCCCTGCTCGCCACAACCGGATGCGCCGACGACGGCGGGCCGGTCTTCAACAACGAGGGCGGCCGGCAGATCAGCTGCATGCAGCATCAGCCCGAGCCGCCCGGCTCGCGCTACACCGACGCCGAGCGCCGCAACCCCGGCGAGGTTCTCGCGGTGCTGCGCTACTACACCGCCCACGGCACCAAGCCCTACTGCGACGCAGCCCCACCCAGCGAGGCCGACCACGCCTGGGCGCAGTTCTACACCCAGCAGGGCGCCGATCGCACCAACGTCGCACCCTTACTCGACGGGCGATAGCGTCCGGGCGAGAGTGCGCCTTCGACACCGACCGTCGCGCGGTTACCTTCGGGCGACTCCGGGTAGCCGGCCGCATGGCGCCAGGGAGGAGACTCGGATGGTGGCGTTCGGTTACACCCTGCTGTGCGAGCAGCGCGGCCCCCGCGACCTAGTCCACGACGCGCGTCTGACGTGCTGATGAAGTGGATGTGATGACTGCGGATCCTGCGTCCCCGCTGGGTATCGACTCGACGAGGCCCAGCATCGCGCGAGGGTATGACTACCTGCTGGGCGGGAAGGACAACTTCGAAGTCGACCGCCGGATCATGGAGATGGGCTGCGCCGTGATCCCGGATCTGGCGCTGACGGCACGGCTCAATCGGGAGTTTGGTCAGCGCGCGGTGAGGTATATCGCCGGGCAGGGGATTCGGCAGTTCATCGATCTCGGCAGTGGAATCCCGACGACGCCGCCGAGCGTGCACGAGAGTGCCCGGGCTGTGGATCCGTCGGTGCGGGTGGTCTACGTCGACCACGACCCGGTGGTAGTGGCGTACAGTTGTGCGTTACGGTCGGCTGGACCCGGGCTGATCACGGTCTTGGCTGATATCCGGCAACCGGCGGCGGTGCTTGGCCATGACCTTCAGGCGTTCATCGACTTCGACGAGCCGGTTGGTGTGGTGATCTTCAGCGTGCTCGCCTTCATCGGAGATGGGGACGACCCGTTCGGCATTGTCGCGCGGTTCCGCGACCGGATGGCGCCGGGAAGTTTTCTGGGTGTCTCTGATCTCTCGGGTCGTAGCGAGCCCGGTTCCATGGCTCACACTCACCGGATCAGCCAGCAGACCGGGCACCCGGCCGCGACATTCCGGACCGACGGCGAGATGCTGCGGTTCTTCGAGGGATTCGAGCTGGTCGAGCCCGGGCTGGTCGACGTCGGGCAGTGGCGACCCGAGCGGGACGTTCCTTCGCTGCGACTTAAGCACGTCGGCGGTGTCGGCCGGCTGAGCCGGCGATCGGAGCACAGCCGGAAGCCGGGCTGAGGCGGCGTGGCAGCACAGCGCGTGCCGGTCGCACCCGGCGGGGTCCCGGGTCTGGGACATGGCCCGCAGTTGGTTCGTCGTCCGCTGGAGTTCGTCACCTCGCTGCGCGAGCAGGGTGACGTGGTGCTGGTGCGGGTGGGCCGGATGCCGTTGTACGCCCTGACCGACCCCGCACTGGTCCGACGCATCCTCACCAGCGACCATGCCTCGTTCGGCCGAGGTCGGCTGTTCGAACGAGGTAAACGAATTGTCGGCTATGGGCTTATCACCGCAGAAGGTGGATTTCACCGCCGTCAGCGTCACCTGATGCAGCCGATCTTCACGCGGCCAGCCATGAGCGGCCACACCGACACCGTCCGCCGAATCGCCGTGGCCGTCACGCAGACGTGGAGCCCGGGCCAGCGGGTGGCTGTTGACTCCGTGATGAATGACCTGGCCCTCACCGCCGTCGCGCGGGTGCTGTTCTCCTCCGACGTCGCCCGCGAGGCCGTCGAGGTGATCCGCCGCTGCGTTCCGGTCATCCTGCGCGCGCTGTTCAAGCACATGCTGCTGCCGATGGCGCTCACGAGCGTTCCCACCCCTGCCCGCCTGCGGTTCCGGACCGCCCATGCGCAGCTACACACCATCATCGACCAGATGATCGCCGCGTATCGGGTCGAAGGTGGCGATCGTGGCGATCTGCTGTCCAGGCTGCTCGCGGCACGGGACGAGCACACCGGCGAGATCATGAGCGAGCACCAGGTCCACGACGAGGTACTGGCGATGTTCTTCGCCGGTGTCGACGCCACCGGCGCGATGCTCGCCTGGGTCTTCCACGAACTCGGCCAGCACCCCGACATCGAACGCCGGGTGCACGAGGAGATCGACGCCGTCCTGGACGGGAACCCGGTCGGCTACAGTGACCTCGCGAAACTCGAGTACACCGGACGGGTGATCACCGAGACGCTCCGTCGCTATTCGCCGTGGTTCTTCCCCCGAGGCACGCTGAGTCCCCTCGAGCTGGGCGGAGTGCACCTGCCCGCAGGCACCGACGTGATGTATAGCCCGTACGCACTCCACCACGACCCGCGTTTCTTTCCCGAGCCGGATTGCTTCGACCCCGACCGCTGGCTGCCCGACCGCGCCAAGACCGTGCCGCGGGGTGCGTTCATCCCCTTCGGCGCCGGAGCCCACCGGTGTATCGGGGAGTCCCTTGCCGTCATTGAGCTCACGGTGGCGGTCGCGACGATTGCCGCCCGCTGGCGGCTTGCACCGATAGCAGGTACGCAGGTCCGCAAGGTCGCCACGGTCACGGTCCACCCCGACCGACTACCCATGATCGCCCATCCGCGGTGACGTCGTGTACATATGCACGAACATGTGCTCGTGCTGCCGGATGGCAGAGATTTGCAACAACTGAACGGGAACTGTACAAAGTTGTCGGAGCTGTCGGCCGCGCCAAGGATGGCGAGTTGACGAGCTGACCCGGTGACGACACGGTCGAGCGGCAGGACAGCCCGGACACCCACCAGCGGTGACATGCTGTACAGCACCGCGGTGCAGTGAGAAGATCGAGTTTGTCGCGTCACCCAAAGGGGCCGTTGTGACTCACGCTCAGCCGCAGGCTCAGCCCGAACGGAACGACGACTACCCCCAGGTCCGATCCCGGAGCGGGCCGACCGTGCTGCGTATCGCGTTGGGTGCGCAGCTGCGTCGGTTGCGGGAGGCGAACGGGATCACCCGGGAGGAGGCTGGCGTGGCGATCCGGGCCTCCCACGCCAAGATCAGCCGGTTGGAGCTCGGCCGGGTCGGGTTCAAAGAACGCGACATCGCCGACCTGCTCACCCTCTACGGCATCACCGACGAGCAGGAACGCCAAGCCTGCCTGGCGCTGGCCCGGCGGGCGAACACCCCGGGCTGGTGGCACCAGTACACCGACCTGCTGCCATCCTGGTTCGAGACCTACCTCGGGCTGGAGCAGGCCAGCTCGGTGATCCGCAGCTACGAACCCCAGTTCGTGCCCGGCCTGCTGCAGACCGAGGACTGCGCCCGCACGGTGATCGGGCTCGGCTACTCCGGCGGCGAGGAGATCGAGCGCCGGGTCGCCCTGCGGATGTGCCGCCAGGAAGTGCTGACCCAGCCCGGCGCCCCCAGCCTGTGGGCGGTGCTCGACGAAGCGGCGCTGTGGCGCCTCGGGGGCCGGGTGGCGATGCGCGCCCAGATCCAGCACCTGATCGCGATGGCCGAGCTGGCGAACATCACCCTGCAGGCGGTGCCGTTCCACGCCGGCGGGCACGCCGCGGCCGGTGGCCCGTTCACCATCCTGCGCTTCGCCCAACCCGACCTGCCCGACATCGTCTACCTCGAACAACTCACCAGCGCCCTCTACCTGGACAAGCCCCAGGACATCGACCACTACCTGGCGGTCATGAACCGGCTGTGCGTGCAGGCCAAATCACCGACCAATACGATCAAGTTCCTGAGCAGCATGTGCAAGGAGATCTGAATCAGGGCATCACGTCGGACCAGTCGTGCGAAGGCCGGCAGGTCGGCAAGATCGTCATCACGCCCTGAGCCGCGCCCGGTGCCGGGCCGCCCGCCCGCGCTGCAACCACCACTCGGCGACCAGGAGGTTGACCACCCAGCTCAGCCAGACGCTCGCGCCGGCCGCTGCATTGATCATCGCCGTCTGATCGCCGCCGAAGGTGGTGTCGACCTGGGGCCACAGGACGATGACGAGCAGGACCACCCACAGCCGGTTGACCACGATGGACGTCGTGAGCGCGAAGCTGCGGATCATCCACTCGCGGTGCTCGGCGAAGCGCCGTTGCCGTGCCATCCGGTAGCCGGCGATCGTGATGGGCAGCCACAGCAGCGCCAGCATGGTGTTCCCGACCTGGGAGACGAACCCGGTGCTGCTCAGCGGTGCGACCCCCAGTACCGCGATGCCGGCGGGCAGTACCCCGCCGAAGACGTACACCCGCCCGATCATCCGGTGCGCGGCTGGGTAGCGCTGCCGGAACCACGGCCACACCTGCACGCAGCCGGCCAGCAGCGCCACCGAGCCGAAGAAGATGTGCGTCACCAGTAGCGGGTAGTACAGCGGGAAGCCCTCCCGCAGCCCCGGCAGCCGCGACTGGCTCGGGTCGAGCGTCAGGTACGGCGGCAGCGCGAAGGCGACGAACGCCACGCACCCGATCGCCAGTGGCAGCATCCAGCGCAGCTGTCGGCGACGATGGAGTGGGGCGAGGAGCTCGAGCGGGCACTGGCTGCCGAGACCGATCCCGATGCCACGCCGATGGAGCGGTTCGAAGCGGTGTGGACGCGGGTGGTCGAGTCGCTGGCCGCGCACCGGCCACTGTGGGCCGCTCAGTTCGAGATCTTCGCGCGGATCGACCGCGCGCCGGAAATACGTGAGTTCCTGGCCGACGCACAGCAGCAAGGACGCCTGGGGCTGGCGTCGTTGCTGCAGAACATCGATCCCGCGGCCGAGGGGGAGAAGGCTCGGATTGTCGGCGGGTTCTACCACGCACTGCTCAGTGGTGTGCTCGTGCAATGGCTGACCGACCCGGACCGGGCTCCGTCGGGGCGTGACCTGGCCGACGCGCTGCGCACGATCGTCGCCGACGTCGGCCCGGCCGAGGATATCGACGCCACCGGCACGCCAAGCTCCGGCACACCGGGGAGCTAGCGGAGTGATCAGCCGGGCTTGCGCGCGAGGATCGCGCTGCGGTCCCCGGCGGTGGCGCGATGCTCGACGTCGACGAAGCCGGCCTGCTGGGCCAGCTCGGTGAGTTCGCCGACCGAGTAGCACTTGCCTGGTGTGGAGTGCATCAGCAGCACCGAGTACTCGGCCACCGACAGCGGCCCACGCTTGTCGGCGTCGAGGTGGGTGTCGTGATCGACCCACCACCCTCCCGGTGACAGGGCGGCGTAGGAGGCGGCCAGCAGCGCCGCTACCTGGTCGATACCCCAGTCGTGCAGCACGTGGGAGTACAGGTGCAGGTCATAGCCGGCAGGCAGCGCGTCAGTGAACATGTCGCCGGTGCGCACCTCGCAGCGCTGGTGGTAGCCCCGCTCAGCGAGCAGGGTCCGCGCTGCCGCGTCGACCGGCACACGTTCGAACACCGCGGCCCGAGTGCCGGGCCGCCGATCGAGCAGGGCGCAGGCGTACATTCCCGAGCTGCCGCCCACGTCGAGCACCCGCCGGGCGGGGAGGTCGTCGAGGACGGCGGCCAGCGCCGGAGCGAGGAAGGCGCCGCGGGCGTCCATGGCGGCGGTGATCCGCTGCGCGAAGTCGACCTGATCCAACCGCCCCGACCAGTCCTGCTGGGGTGGTGTGGTGTCACCCCCGGACCCCACGTCGGCCGAGGTAGCGCTGGCCCACGCCGCGGGGACCCCGGTGCGCAGTACCTCGGTGAGCTCACGGCAGGCCGGGCGCTCGATCAGGGAGGCGTAGTAGGCGCGCAGGTCGAATGCGCAGCCCTGGACCAGATGGGTGCGGGCCAGCGCCGTGGTCGTCACCTCGTCGCCGCGGTGCAGATCGCGGTCGAGGAGTCCGAGCGCTGCGCAGTAGGTGAGGAGCACGTCGGCGGGTCGCGCGGCCAGCCCCAACTCGGCGCACAGCTGCGCTGCGGTCACCGGCTCGCGCCGGGCCAGCCAGGAGAACAGATCGAACTCCGCCACCGCGGCGATCAACAAGTCCGGTGCGTACACCCCGTCGCGGACCCGGTAGAGCGCGGTGGGATCCGGGACCAGGAAGTCGGTGGTCATCGCTCGATCGTCGCGCATACAGGATGAACTCGAAGCGGCTGTACCACCTGCATGACCCCCGAGTCGCGCTCGTCGAAACTGCCCGGGTGCTCCGCCCAAGAGGCACATTCGTCGCCTGCACGTCCAGCCGCTTCAACGATCCGGAGGTCGCCAGTGCCCTGCCCGACTGGGGTCGCGCCTTCACCTTCGATGCCGAGTCCGCTCCGGCGCTGGTGGCGGACGTCTTCGAGATCGTTGACGTCCAGTACTGGGACAAGCCCATGATCACACTGCCGGACCGGGCGGCGCTCGAGCTGTTTCTGCGCGGTCGCGGCCTGCCTCAGCACCGTGCTGCGCAGTTCGCTGAAAGCTTCCCGACGCCGTTGCACGTGACGAAGCGCGGCGCGCTGATCTGGGCGATCCGACGGGCTAGTCTCGTGCGGTGAGCGCAGCGGAGGGGCCCGCGGTGACTCTCGTCGATGTCGACGAGCCGATCCTGGATTCGCTGGTCAACGCGGCGATCACCGGTGCGTCTGCCAACGAGGTGACGGCGCCGGTCACGACGGGAGACGACTGGTCGCCTGCCCGGATCGCATGGCTGAAGGACTTCCACCGCAATCGCCGCGACGGGCTCAGCGGGCCTGCCGGTGAGGCCACCTGGGCCATCCTGGTTGGTGACCAGGTGGTGGGCTCGGTTCGGCTCAAGCGGACGGCGGTGCCGGGGATCCTGGAAACGGGCATCTGGCTGACTCGGCGCATACGCGGCCAAGGGGTGGGCCGGCTCGCGCTGGCTGGTGTGCTGCGGACAGCAGCCACGGTCGGCGCCCAGGGTGTGCGGGCGGACACGACTACCGGCAACGGGGCGGCCCTCGGCGTCCTGCGACGTCTCGGGTTCGACCTGGCGCCGAGCAACGACGGTGCCGGCGTCGAGGCTCTCCTCATGTTCGGCGGGCGGCGGCGCGGCCTTGGGTCGCCGCGCGATGACCTGCTCACACCCGATCGTCGAGGATGAGGTACGCCGGCCGGAGCACCTCGACGATGTTCTTGCCACGGATCACCAGCTCCGACGGCGGTAGCTGATCGAGCAGCGAGTCGCTGCGGGTCCGTGCCGGGCCCCGCAGCGGGATGTCGGCCTGCGGGCAGAAGTAGGAGTGCACGCAGTCGGCCAGCGGCACCGCCGCGTCAGCGTGCTCGGCGTGGTCGGCGGGTGGTGGGCCCCCGGAGCGGAGCGCGTTCAGGGTGGCCAGCAGGTCGTCACGGTCGCGTCCGCGCCACCCGAGGATGGCAAAGGGGTCGGTGTCGAAGGTTTCGGCCAGCAGGTAGAACACCGCTGCCAGGTGTTTGCACGGAACTTCCCAGTCCGGGCATGAGCAGTCCATCGACAGTTCGCGCGCACTGCTGGGAAACAGCGACAGGCCGACCGACGTGAAGACGTCCTCGATGTCCTCCGGCATCTCGCCCGCGAGGAGCTTTGCGGTGTACCAGGCGCTGTCGGCCAGCGTTTGGCTTACCTGTATCCACTCGGTCTTGTCGAACGCGGTTATCCCGATCCGCACCCGGTACGGCCTGGCCCTGCTGCCCTGCACGGTCGCGGTGACCGTGCCTGCCGCCACGCGCAGCTCGACCACCTGCCCCGCGCGGGCGTAGCTGCGGCCGCGCTGCAGCCTGTTGCCGATGCCGATCGATTCGAGCACCTCGATGAACCGCTCGGACCACCAGGTCTGCGCGATCGCCCCCCGCTTGCTGCGGACCTTGATCCCGCTGTCCACGGCCCGTGGCCGCGAGGGAGGAGGAAACCAGTTACTCACCGACGGCCCCCTCGGACAGCGCGAAGACCTCGCGGAGCGAACTGGTGGACAGCTCGGTCATCCACCGTTCCCCGTCGGTGATCACCAGGTCAGCCAACGCCTTCTTCTCTTCGATCATCGCGTCGATCTTCTCCTCGAGCGTGCCCACGCAGATGAACTTGCGGACCTGCACAGTGCGGTTCTGGCCGATCCGGAATGCGCGGTCGGTAGCCTGGTTCTCCACCGCCGGATTCCACCACCGGTCCAGGTGTACGACGTGAGTCGCCGCGGTGAGGTTCAGGCCGGTGCCGCCTGCCTTCAACGACAGCAGGAAGACAGCGGGGCCCGAGTCGGACTGGAACCGCTGCACCATCTCGTCCCGCCGCGTCTTGGGAGTGCCACCGTGCAGGTAGAGCACCTCCTGGCCGAAACGCGCCGACAGATAAGGGAGTAGCAGCTCAGCGAATTCGGTGAACTGGGTGAAGCACAGCACCTTGTCGCCCTCAGCCAGGACCTCTTCGAGTATCTCTTCGAGTCTGATCACCTTTCCCGATCGTCGTCCGACCGCGGAGCGATCGTGCAGCAACTGCGCCGGGTGGTTGCAGACCTGCTTGAGCTTGGCCATCGCGGCCAACACGTTGCCGCGGCGCTCGATCCCTTCGGAGTTCTCGATCTTGACCATCATGTCGTCGACGACCACCTGGTACAACGATGCCTGCTCGGTGGTCAGCTGGCAGTACTGCTTGATCTCGATCTTGTCAGGCAGGTCGTCGATGATCTGCGGATCGGTCTTGAGTCGGCGCAGGACGTACGGGCGGGTGATCGTCCGCAGCCGCTGCGCCGGCTCGGTATGCCCGTGGCGTTCCACCGGGACCGCGTACCGCGCGCGGAAGGTCTCCGCGGATCCCAGGATTCCGGGATTGAGGAAGTCCATGACGGACCACAGCTCGGCCAGCCGGTTCTCCATCGGGGTCCCGGTGAGCGCGATCCGGTGTTCGGCACGCAGCCGACGTACCGCCTTGGCCGAGCGGGACAGGCTGTTCTTCACCGCCTGCGCCTCGTCGAGCACCACCCGCCGCCAGTCGTACCCGGCCAGCTCGTCGATGTCCCTGGTCGCCGTGGCGTAGGTGGTGACGACCAAGTGGGCGCCGGCCAGCTCGTCCCGAAGCTCGTCGCCGTGTCGCCGCGCCGGCCCATGATGCGCGTACACCCGCAAGCCGGGGGCGAACTTCGCGGCCTCCCGCTGCCAGTTCCCCACCAGCGACATCGGGCAGAGCAGCAACGTGGGGCCGGCCTCCGGCTCGTCTGCGCGCAGCAGTGACTCCAGCGCCAGCAACTGGACCGTCTTGCCCAAGCCCATGTCGTCGGCCAGGCAGGCGCCCAGTCCGAGAGACGACAGGAACGCCAGCCACGACAGCCCGCGCTGCTGGTAGGGCCGGAGGCTGGCCTGGAACCCGTCCGGCTCCGTCAGTGGAGACAGGGAGCGCTCGGCGGCCCCCGAGAGCAGGTCACCGAGCCAGCCGCTGGCCTGTACGCAGTTCAGCGGCAACGGGGTCTCCGCATCAGCGGGATGGCGGGCGGCCAGCGCAAGGATCTCACCCGCGGTCTTCTGCTCAGAGCGGTTGCGGCGCAGGAACTCCAGCCCCCGACGCAGCTGCTCGGCATCGACCGCCACCCACTGGCCGCGCAGTCGCACCAGCGGGGCCTTGGCCGCGGCGAGTGCGGCGATCTCCTCCTCGGTGAGTACCTCGTCACCGACCGCGAGCTGCCACTGGAACTGCACGAGCTGATCCCGGCCGAACTTGCGCTGCTTGGTCACCACGCCCTCGGTGGGGGTGCTGCTGGCCGACAGCGCGAGCCCGAGCCGGCGGCGACGGTCCCACCAGGACGGCAGCAGGACGCCGAAGCCGGCCTCGTCCAGCGCTCCGGCCGCCGTGGACAGGAATCGGTACGCCCCTTCGGCGTCCAGCTCGAGCGAATCCGGCCGCCGCTGCCGCAACGCCGGCGCAAGCTCGGAATAGATCCGGCTGGCGCGCCCCAGCTCGGCCAGCAGCACCTCGGCCGGCCGCTCCATCCAGCGGCGCAGTCCGCCGCCGGAGGTCCAGGCCAGGTCCGCGGGCACCAGCAGGCTCGGATCATCTATCGACTGCAGCAGGAACTCCAGCCGCCAGCGGTCGTTCGCTACCACCTGACCGTCGAGATCGCCGGCCCGAACCGGGTCCGCAGCGTCATCCAGGCCGGCGTCATCGGGGCTGGCGGGGTCGAGGGCAGCGGCGTCGACCAGGTCGATCTCGGAGACGTCGATCTCACAGAGCCGGAACGCGGCCCGCGCCGGCCCGGTCTGTCCGACACCGAAATCCGCCCAGGCCGCTAGCGCACTCTCGAGCTCGTCGAGGTCGTCCGGCTCGGCGTCGAACCGCCCGTCCGTGGTCGACAGCGCCGCCAGCCACGCTTCCGCAGCGGGCCGCCGTTTCGGATGGCGGCCCCGTCGCGGTGGGAGGAGGTCCAGCAGCGAGCAGGGTTGCTCGCCCGTTGCCCAGAGGCGTTCCCGCATGGCCGCATCCACCAGCGCGTGCAGCGCTGTCAGGACCAGTTCGTGCGGGTTCTGGCCAGCGACCTCTATCGGGAGATCTGACTCGGCCCGGCAGACCGGGGGCATCGCGGCGATCAGCGCGTGCAGCGCCACGATGTCCGGTCCCTGCAGGACTGGTCGCCACCGAGCCGAGGGGCCCTGCTCGCTCCGGTCGAGCGTAGCGAGGACACGGCCTCTGGCCACGAGCTCACCCGCGAACGTCGCCACCTCGGCGAGAAACCGCATGGACGCGCCGTAACGAACCGAATCGGCTGGTTCGTCGAGCACGGCCAGCGTCGCGGCGGGATCGAACCAGACCACGGGCACCAACCACGACAGCAACGTCGGTGCCGACGACATCGCGGGCCGGGGGGTGACCCGGACCAGCTCCGGGGAGTCCAGCGGTGCTGTGCGCAATGAGGGCAGCAGCAGCGTCGCCACCCCGTGCTTACCCGGATGGATCTCGGACACCGCCTCGCACGGCGCGGCGAACGGATGCGGCCGGGCTATGCGCACGGCCTGGCTGGGGCTCTTCACCGCCCGTTCGGTATCTTCGGCCCACAGACACAGGCCTCGTCGGTCCGACCAGAACCCGTGTACCGCAAGCATCCCGCAGCTCCCTCGCTCGCTTGGCCGGCCGCCACCCTACCGAGAACCCTCGACGGGTACGGGCAACGCCACGCCGGTGTGGCCAAGGTGGCCGCAACGGCCGCGGCGCTCCCCCCCGACGGCCGCCGCGGGCGATCAAGCTGGCGGCGCAGATCGAGGCCGACCAGACTGGAGATCACCCGCATGCAGGACCTGCCGGCAGCTATCTGAGCGGTTGGGGATGATCAGTGCGGGGACTGCTCCATGGGTGCCGTGCTCGCGTGGTGGTACTCGTGCACCACGGCGTGGCCCTTCCCGCGCGCGATCAGCCAGCGATTGACTGGCACGGTCAGCACGAAGGCGGCGGCGAGGGCGATGGCGAGGCTTCCCCAGAACAGCGAGCTGGTCAGCCCGGCCTCCATCGCGCCGGGGATGAGCACCATCAGCGCGTTGTCGACGATCTCCATCACGGTGATCGACAGGGTGTCCGCCGCCAGCGCAATCGGGATCGCAGCGCTCAGCGCGATGCCGGCTCGCATGACCGGGCCGATCGTGAAGGAGTAGCCGAAGACGAAGGCCAGCGCGACGGCGAGCGCGATGGTGGCCAGGTTCGACCAACCCAGCGCGGTGCCGATCACCATGCCAAGGACCTCGCCGATGGCGCAGCCGGTGAGGCAATGCGCGGTCGCGGAGATCGCCTGACGGGTCAGGGTCTGCGGGGAGCGTGCTGGGTGATCCATGACATCCTCCGAGCTGTGGTGCCAGCGGGTGCGGGACCGTAACTCCTGTTGCGGTGCTGTCCAACCGGAAATCCGGATAGTACCACATATACCTTAGGGGGGTATAGTACGCAAGTCGCCAGCGTAGCACGGACGTGGTCGTGCGCCTGGCCGGTCTGGACGCCTCTACTCGGGATGACGCGATCGCGTTTCACGGGGCATTGCTCGACGACGCAGACGAACGGGTCGAGGTGCGCTGCTACGCCGCCTACCAGCTCGTCCAGCTCGACCGGACCTACTGGCCGACGGCAGTCGCCACCCTGCGGCTGCTCTCGGCTAGCACACTCGCGACACCCGCGAATCAAGAGGACACGATCATCCGGCTCTTGAATTTGAAGCACTGCGAGCTGGTGAAGCCACCCGATCGGCCTTCGCCGTCGCGCACCATCCCGCCGCGCGCCCCTTCGAACGCCGGTGGGTGACCATCTGGACGTCCGGGTCCCTGCGCATGGAAGCCCACCGCGCTCTGCTGGCCGATCACGCGGTGCCGGTCAAACAGCGCGTGCCTCCCGCGTACGGGAGGGACCGCACCCTGGTCGCCGAGACAGTGGCCGCCGTCCGCGAGGTGCTCACCGCCATCGAGACCGACCCTGCCGAGCGAGTCGACGCGGCAGCGGCGCTGGCAGAGCCACGAGGCCGTTCCGCACCACGTCCGGTCCCGGGCCGCGTGCAATCTCGCTCGGTGGAGCGAGCTGTGCCGGGAAGAAGCCCGGGATCTGCTACGCGCTCTACGCCTGGCCGGTGCACGTAGCGGGCCGGCAACGCAGTGAAACTGATCCGGATACCCGTGAACAAGACAAACTTCCACACCGGAGACAGCAGGCCAGCAGCGGCTTCCCCACCGCATCATGGCCCCACGTGCGGGTAGACGTCGGTCTTGTGCTGTGCTGCGGGTAACCGGGACCGCTGTCGACCTCCCAGGGGTTAACGTGCTCCAATCGGGCTCCGCCGTGAACCCGGCGCCGTGAGCACCCCCTCTCTGCTCCTCACCACCCACCTGTCACCAGCGACGATGCGACGTTGGCTACCATCAGCCTCCGGGGCCGTTAGCTCAACTGGCAGAGCAAAGGACTTTTAATCCTTGGGTTCTGGGTTCGACCCCCAGGCGGCCCACTCTTTGACCTGCGTTTCTCTCTCTCCGGCTGGGCGTCCGCACTCTGACGTGATGACGGTGTGACAACACCAGTGCCGACCGCCCTCGGCACCAGCGCGGCGGCAGCATCGGCAGCATCGGCAGCAGCGTGCTGGGTGCCGGGCCGGATGTCGCCCTTGGCTGCCAGCCACTCCTCCAGCCACAGGCCGGTGACGACGCCAGCGACGCTCACGCCCCGGGCGATCTTCGCCTGCACCGACTTCGCCGCTCCACCACCGCAGACCCCGGTGGTGACCGCCAACGAACCGGTACCGGACCCGCTGCCGATCCGGGTGCGGTGGGCGCTGGCCCACCCCGACGCCGCGGACCGCTCGGCGGCGCAAGTACGGTGACCGGCTCGCTGAGGAGACATCGCGGTCCTGGGATCGGGTCCGGCCAGCCACTGCTGTAGGCGGTGGCCGGCGTGGCTGAACCAGGCCCGACGGGGCCGGGGTCGATCGAGGATCCGTCCCGGGTGAACCGCTGACCGAGCTTGGGCACGCCCGGCGGCTGGTGAAAGCGGCAGAGCACCGGCTGCGGTGGGTGCCCTTCGACGTCATCATCCCGGCAGCCGAGCGGGATCCGGAGCTGCCCCACAAACTCGCCGCCGAACGTGACGGCATCCTCACCTGGCTGATCGAGGGGTGCCAGGAGAACCGGCCGGTACTCGGTGACGGTCCCGATTGCCACCAGCACTGAATGCGGCCGCTTGGACGTGGCCGAGGCGCTCGTCGCCAGCGTCAACGGCGGCGGCCGGCACCGGCCGGTGGGGTGGCTGGCGCTCGAGAGTGGCGATGCCTTCATCAGTCCCAGGTCCACCGGTGCGTCCGGGCCACAGTGTGAGGTCTCATTTACAGGCCATTCACCTGCGATGAACTACGGCGTAACGGCCGGTCTCTTATCTTGAGAAGGTCAGTGACGAGCTCACTGGGGTGCTCGGATTCCTCATGAATCAAGAGCGGGAAAACGACGATGACGACAAGCCACGAGATCGACGAAGCGCGAGATGTCGAGCAATACGATCAACTGGTCACACCAGGATTCTCCGCACTGGCGGACTTCGCCGGGTTTGGTGCGTATGAGGCGGTTGCCGTTCAGGAGACCGGCAGGGACATCTCAGGGTTGATCGACGGAATCGCCGAGGCAATAATCACCCACCTCATGACGCGCCCGGAGTCCGTGCCCCTGATGGGCGGGTCGGGACCGGTCGGTGAACCAGCCTGCGATCAAGGAGTGGCTGTCCAGGACGAGCGTCGGTCCGTTCGACGGTGAGCTGGCCGCCTTCCTCCGAGAGCCCTCTCATCTGCCAGGACACGCAGCGACCTTCCCGGGCGTGCAGGTGCCGCTTGCGCCTCAACTGATCCTGGCCCTCACCGCATGGGTACAAGGACAAATCCTCGACGCGCTGAGCCAGACCAGCGACATCGCCACCCTGTCGGCGGCCGGCAGCGCGTGGATGAACCAGTTCATGCTCCAGCTCGCGATCATCCTCGAGCCGCATCTGGTCGAACCGGACAGCCCCCTCGGCACTCACGAAGCCGCCGAGTTCCATTCCTACGCGCAGTTCGCGGGTTTTGGTGCCAAACAGGCACAGATCCTCCGCAAGACCGGCCCGCTCCTGGAACCCGCGGCAGGCGGAGTCGTCGCCGCCGCCTACGACCACTTGCTCTCCCGCCCGGAATCGGCCGGATACTTCCAGGACGCCCCGCACCTCGCACAACGCAAGATGACACTCAAAACATGGTGGTCCAAGAGCACCACGAAGCCGATGGACGGTGACTTCCACGCCTACCTGTCCCGAGTGACCGATGCCCACGTCACGGGAGGTGGGCAATATCCGAAGGTCGCCATCCCGGCCGACCTGACCATCGCGCTCATGGGATGGGTCGAGATGCGAGTCATGACCGCGCTGAACACCATCGCCCCCGACGAGGACGACGAGTACGTCTTCGGACAGTTGCCCGAACCGACCGCCGCCGCACAGGTCGGGAAAGCATGGATGCGGATGCTGACCCTGCAATTGGGAATCCTGCTCAAGCCCTACCTGGCAGCACCCGCCGCGCGAACGGTGGGCTGAGACAGGATAACGCCGTGGGCTTGAGTGCTCCTACCGGCATGTCGGGTCCGGTTCAGTAGTAGTGCCGCAGGGTGGGCCACAGTGCCGACCAGGGTGCTGCCAGCCGGGTGCAGAGCGTGATAGGGGTGCCCTGTTCCTCGTTGTCCACACCGGCGCCGTTGTCGTGGCGGGCCAGTACCCGGCACCCGCGCAGCGCATGCTGCCCGCCTGCGTCGGTGACGCGGCCGACGAGCAGCACCGGACCAGCCATGTCGTCCGGTGGTGGGCCCCAGTCCGCGTAGGCCATGTGCCCGGAGTAGGGCCTGGGCAGCCCGCGTGCGGGGCCGTACCGCTCGATGGCGCCTGCCTGGCCGTAATTCCTGGTGAAGATCACGGCGGTGGGCCGCTGGCCGGGCGGAACCTGTCGCCAGGCGTCCGCGACGGTGTCCACGAAGCGGGGCCACCCGACCTGTTCGCCGGACTCTTTGTTGACCGCCAGTACTGGCCCGAGCCGGTCGGCCGGCAGTACCGGAAGCCCGATCAGCACCGACACCGCGACCGACAGGACTGTTGCGGCGCCGACCGCCGCCCGACGGGCGCGGCCCCTGCCCAGCCAGCGCAGCGTCGGTTCGGCGCCGGCCGCTACCAGCACCAGCAGCACCGGCACGGCGTAGTACGGCTTGCCGCCCGGGGCGCTGATCCCGGTGGCCACCGTGAGTTGCGGCCAGCCGTGGCTCGCCTGCCAGACCAGGGTGGGCGCGGCCAGCAGCAGGGCGATTCCCACTCCGGCCGCCAGCCAGCCGCTGCGCAGCACCCGCCGTGGCCCGACGGCGAGCACCGACGCCCCGAGTGCGGCCACCAGCAGCAGTACCAGCCACTTGTTCAGCAAGCCCACGCCGACGGCAGCGCCGACCGCCAGCCACCAGCGCCCGTTCCCGCTGCGCAGTACCCGCAGCACCAGCAGCCCGACCACCGTCCACACCAGCAGGTCGGTCGACGCGGTCGACACCATGTGCGTGACCACCAGCACGTATGTCGACAGCGCCGTGCCCGCGGCGGTCAGCAGTTGCGCCCCGTGCCCGCCGCCGAACTCCCGGGCGGCCAACGCCGTCACCACCACGGTCGCTGCCCCGATCAGCGTCGAGGCCACCCGCAGGCCACTCGGACTGTCACCGAACAACGCCGTCACAGCCCAGGCAAGCAGCGGAGTGAGCGGCGGCTGATCGACATAACCCCACGCCGGATGGTCGCCGGCCGCCAGGAAGTACAACTCATCACGATGGAACCCATAGCGACCTGACAACACGGTGAGCAGCGCGACCTGCACGACCACGACCACCCCGACCGGACCCCAGGCGAACCGGGGCAATGCGCCGGTTACCGTCGTGACCGGGGCCTGCGTCGACGGGGCGAGCGGAGCGGGTCTACCTCGGCGACTGATCACGGGCGTTGCGGGTGGGAAGCTCGATCCCGAGCTCGGTATCGGCCACGAGGGGACCGTCACGGTGCGCGTTCATAGCGGCGGCGAGCCGGGCGGCTCGCACACCAGCACGATCCGGCGACGGTGGCCGGATGGTCAAGGGGCGTTGCTCAGCCCGGGGGATGTGCAGGCGCGGGGGGGCGGGATATTCGACGGTGGGGGCGTCGGGGTGGTGGGGGTGTACCAGGTTCAGTAGTGCCCGCAGCGTGCACTGCGGTGCGCCCTCGTATGCCCACACCACGGTCTGGGGTGCGAAGACATCGACCTGTCCCGGGCCTGGTGCCGGGACCCTGGCTGCGGTAACCCGGTCGAAGTCCCGGATGGTGAGCAGATCGACGCAGTGCTCCCACTCGTAGGTCGCGACCAGCGCAGTCGGGTCGGCTCGGCGTCCGCAGCAGTACAGGACGAACCCGTCGGCGGCCACGTCGAGCAGTAACCGTTCCACCTCCGGCGGCAGACCCGCCTGGCCGTGGGAATCGGAATCTGGTGACAGGGGCAGCTTCATGCGCTGGCCGCCTCGTGGCACGCACGCGCGGCGGCGCAGTCACGCAGCTGCTCGGACGCTGTGTGCGTCCTCGTCGGCCTGGTCATGGTCTTCCTCCGGTACCTGGTGTCGAGGACGTAGCGAGTCGGCGGGCGATCTGCGCGACCGTGGGCCGGGCAGGCGGCGAGAATAGCCGCACACGCTCGCGCGCGGGTGAACCCGCCGACGCCGGCTCGGGACAAACCCAGGGCAACGTCATGCTTACTCAGCGTTGATCGATTGCTACCCCCCGTGACCGTTCGTTAGCCGGAGCGGGCTGTAGTCTCCCAGCTCCCCGCCGAAGCCGACCCCGTGCACGCACGCAGCCACATGGAACCTCTTGGCTGCTCAGAGGGCTCGCGGACGGTCACAGGGAACCCTTTGGCGGTTCCGGCAGGCCACCGCTGACCACCGCCGACGCCAAACGACTGGATCCAGACGGCACTGGCTGTGGCGTGACCATGACGCGCCCTCTCCCGCCGAGCAGCAACCCGTCTCTGGGCGCCGATGTACGCCGATGACGGGCGACGCGCGCTCGACGGCTGCAGTCCCTGCGCCCAGCCGACCGCACCATCCGCAGGCACACCGTCAGCTGAGAGCCGACGCGCGCAACACCGTTAGGCTCAGGCCGTACAACAGCGGAATTTCAGGAGGTGATTGTGGACAAGAAGTTCACCAGCGATGAGGTGCCACTCGGCCAACTGCTCGACCAGGCCAGACGAGGGAGTCTGCAACTGCCCGACTTCCAGCGAGGCTGGGTGTGGGACGACAACCACATCGCGAGCCTGCTTGCGTCGGTGTCGCTGTCCTACCCGATCGGCGCGGTCATGACATTACAGACCGGGAACCCCGCCGTCCGATTCCGTCCCCGTGCTGTGGAAGGCGTCCATCTCGATACGGTGGTCGAACCAGAGTTTCTTCTTCTGGACGGTCAGCAGCGCATAACCTCGCTGTATCTCGCGCTACGGTCGGGTACACCCGTGCCGACCCGCGACACCCGGAAAAACGACTTGTCACGCGTCTACTTCGCCGATATAAAGGCGTGTCTCGATCCTTTCCGGGACCGTGAGGAGGCGATCATCAGTGTACCGGCTGAAGGAGTAGTGAAAACCTTCCGCGGCGACACGGTACTGGACGTTTCGACGACGGACGCGCAAATCGCGGCCGAGATGTTCCCACTTGACATCGTTCTGGACTACACCGAAACGATGTCCTGGCAGCTCGCCTACCTCCAGCACGGTCCTGGCACTCCGGGGGAGAGGTTCGAGACTTGGCGCGGCTTCAACGAGGCGGTGATCAACGCCTTCGTGCACTATCAGGTGCCCACCATCGAGCTCGCTCGCTCGACGCCTAAAGAGGCAGTCTGCCAGGTCTTCGAGAAGGTGAACACCGGCGGCGTGTCGCTGACGGTGTTCGAGCTGCTCACGGCCACCTATGCGGCCGACGACTTCAATTTGCGTGCTGACTGGACGGCGCTGTCGGCTGGCTTGGCGGCGCATCAACTACTCGACCAGTTCGAGGCCACTGACTTCTTGCAGATCCTGACGTTGCTGTCCACCTTCGACCGAAGGCGACAACATCTCGGCGCCAACCCTGGCGATGACAAGGCGCCAGCCGTGTCGTGCAAGCGGCGTGATGTGTTGCGGCTGGAACTAGCCGACTACCGCAAGTGGGTCGGGCTGGCGGTCGAGGCACTGGAACGCGTGGTTCGCTTCCTGCATGCCGAGCACATCTACGGAGCACCCGACCTGCCCTACGCGACTCAGCTTGTGCCGCTGACCGCGATCTTCGTTGTGCTCGATGAACTGACTGACAGCCACGGTGTTCGCCAAATGTTGCAGCAGTGGTACTGGTGCGGTGTCTTAGGCGAGATGTACGGTGGCTCCACTGAAACACGGTTCGCGAACGACCTGCAAGACGTCACGGCGTGGATTACAGCGCAGGGCGACGAACCAAGAACGGTGCGCGAGGCCCAGTTCCAGGCCGGGCGGCTGCTAACCCTCAGAACCCGCAACAGCGCCGCGTACAAGGGAGTCTATGCGCTACAGATGAAACGCGGTGGTCGTGACTTCCGCACCGGAAACACCATCGACATCCACGCGTATTTCGACGACGCGATCGACGTGCGCCACATCTTCCCGCAGCGGTGGTGCAGAACGAACCGCATCCCCGAGGGCATCGCCAACAGCGTTGTCAACAAGACCGCAATCGACGCGCGTACCCACCGCCGCATCGGCGGCAACGCCCCGAGCAAATACTTGGCCACAATCGAAAGCCAGCAACGCATCGATCCCGCCGAGCTGGATGTGATCCTCCGATCACACGACGTCGACGCCGTGGCCCTCCGCCGTGACGACTTCCCGGCGTTCTTCAACAGCCGATTCGAACGGTTGCTCAAACAGATCGAAGCGGCGATGGGCAAGCCGGTCAATCGAACGACCGACCGCACCGAGAGCCCCTTCGTGGGCGCTCGATACGACGTCGAAGTCGTCCGTAATGGCATTCAGTCCGTCATCACCGCAGGTGAGAGCAAGGTGGTCGAGTTCAAGTCCACCGGACGTAAGAATCTGCTGACCGGTCAGCGGGACGTGGTCGTGGAGTGGAGTGTCATCAAGTCCATCGCCGGATTCATGAACGCCAACGGTGGCACGCTGCTCGTTGGTGTTGCCGACGATGGCGCCATCGTCGGGATCGAGGAAGATTTTTCGCTGCTCGGGAAGCCCGACCAGGACGGTTGGGAGCTATGGCTCACTGATATCACAGCTGCCACGCTCGGTAAGGTTGCTGCGGCCGAACTCAATCTGCACATGGGACAGCTAGACGGGCGAACGGTCGCGCGGATCGACGTCGGTCCGGCCGCAAGACCAGTGTTCGCTACGCCCGCAAAGGGCGAGAAAAAACAGGTCTTTCTCGTACGGATCAATAATTCCACTCAGGAACTCACCGGCCAAGAAGCATTAGACTATCAGAAGAAACGCTGGCCGAACTGAACGGCACCTCGTTGGCGGCAGACCGGTCGCCGGAGGCGATCGGCGTCAGCGGCGAGGCGCTCGATCCCGTCCCGCAACGATGTGCCCTGCTCGGTGGCCAAATCTCTGCAGCACCCATACGCGAATCAGTGCGCTCACCGACACACCTGCTCGCGCCGTGTTTCCGGAGCCTGCGTGGGCGCGCCCCCGGGCCGTGCTGCGCGGGATGGTGCTGCGACTGGGTGACCTCGCTGCGGTAGGTGCCCGCGATCCGACCGAGCTGGTCGCCCCCTTTGTCGACACGCTAGTCGAGCTGCGCGACCGGGCCCGCGCGCAGCGCTCCTGGTCGGTGGCCGACGACCTGCGCGAGCGGCTCACCACGGCTGGCATCACGGTGCGCGACACCCCCGAGGGCACCATCTGGAGCCGCGCGCCACACTGAGTCCGCCATCATCTGCAAGAAGGTTGCAGTTGATTCCTCATGGCGGATGCGGCAGGCTCTGTTACCCGCATCCCACTGTCCGATCAGGAGGGTCAGGTGGCCGACTCACGCGTCTCACTGCTCGCCCGAAGTGAGGGCTGCGTGCCGTCGTCGGCTCGCGTGCGGTGCGATTCTTCCGGTGGCCTGTGTCGACGGGCACGTCGTCGCCCTGGCACGACACCCCGCCGCCACTTCGCAGGCGCCCGGTTGGTGGCATGAGCTGCCACCGGGCCAGCACCCGACCCAGGCGGTCGTCGAGGCACTGACGCGCGAGCTCCACGGGATGTTCGACCAGTCGACGTCGGTCGTGCACTCCACGTCGTGGCGCTACGAGAGCGAGCACCTGGTGCTGAGCTACCTGGCAGTCCTGCAACCCCTGATGCCACTGGCCAGTGCCCCGCCCGGCTTCGTGCTGCAACCGGTGCCCACCAGGCCGGCTGGGGCAGGCCGGACCAGCGATACCTCCGCCATCCCCGTCTTGGACGTGCTCGCGCACGGACTACGCCATCTAGCGATGCTGCGGGTCAGCGACCCCACGATCGCCAACACCCTGTCCGGGTGCTGGCACGAGCTGCTGGCCGGCTGGAACCCGTTACCGGCCGGTCTTCTCGACCACTGCGTACCCGCGCCCGACGCAACAGTGAGCCGCCCCCACCTTCAACCACCGCCGATCACGACCAGGTCATGCGAAGACGCCCAGCCAGGTGGTCAGCGTGTACAACGTGAGGTGGGTGACGACGGCGATACCGAGCACGCCCAGCAGCCGCCACCACCAGCGCCGCAGCCTGGCGAGACTGCACTGGTTGCGCCGCCGCAGCGATAGCCAGACCAGCAGCGTCAGGACGGCGAGCCCGCCGATGCGGAGGCACGCCGTGGCCGTGGCCCGGTTCCTGGCCTCGCTGTACCTGCCGGACCTCCCGTCGTCGCGGTACCCGGCTCACCCGCGCCTATCTGCGCGGGTTGGCCCGGATCGGGTCGGCCACGACCAAGAACGACTGCGGTGCAGGTGCTCAGCTGGTGCCGGTCAGAAGGGCGGCTCGTCGTCCTCGGGCGGGTCGGGCCCGGCTGTGGTGTCGGTGCCGGGGGTGCCGGGCGGGTGGTGGTGCGGGTCGGGGCGGTAGTCGTGGGGGTGGCTGGTGTAGGCGTGGCCGGTGGGGGTGGTCCAGGTGATCCGGCTGTCGGGGTGTTGGTCGACCTGCCAGCCGGGGGTGTGGGTTTTGATCAGGTGGTGGTGGCGGCAGCTGGCGTGCAGGTTGCTTTCGCTGGTGTCCCCGTCGGGCCAGGGGATGGTGTGATCGAGGTCGGCGGTGGCGGCGCGGTGGCCGCAGATTGGGTTGCGGCAGTACACGTCGCGGGCGCGGACGAAGTCGGCGAGGGCGGCGGGTGGGGTGTAAGTGGTGCGTCCGTAGTCGAGCAGGGCACCGGAGGCGGGGTCAGTCAGCAGCCGCCGCCAGGTGCCGCCAGCGGCGATCTCGCGGGCCAGGGCTGCGGGGATGGGTCCGTAGCCGATGAGCTCGCCGGGGTGCTCGTCGAGGCCCATGAGTGTGGTGATGGGCACGATTACCGAGATCAGCGGCTTGCCCGGTCCGGTGCTGGTACCGCGGGTGCAGTCGTGCCCACCCCGTGCTGTCTCGTCCCGGTGCTGGGTGTCCAGGTCGGCCGGGTGGGGATCTGCCGGATCGGTGGGCGTGGTGTCGGTGGGCGTGGGGGCTGCTTGGACTGGGGGACTGTCGGTGGAGGTGCCGTCGCAGCCGTCGTCGCGTTCCTCGGGGTCGGCGCCGTCGTGGGCGCCGTCCTCGGTGTCGGTGTGCAGGCCCGTGGTGGCGCAGCGGCGGCCGGTGAGCAGCTCGACAAGCAGGTCGGCGCGGCGGGCGTCCATCCCCCGGGGGTCGTCGGCACCCAGGGCGCGGGCGAGCTGGCCGAGCCGGTGGTAGGCGGCGGTGGCGTCCGGGGCGGACAGCAGGGCCCACAACGAGGCCATGCCGTCCTCTTCGGGGCTGACCACGACCCGCCGGTCCTGGCGGCGCTGCGCATGCCGCTCCGCCGCGCCGTGCGGGTCGATCGCCAGCACCGCCCGGGCCAGCGCGGCCCGCAGCTGGGCCAGGGTCTGCGCCCCGGCGCGGGGCAGCACCCGAGCCTCCAACGCCCCGCGCTGCTCGGGAGCCAGCAGGTAGGAGGTCTCGGTGATCGCCTGGGTTTTGCGCCCATCAATGGTCCCGGCCTGCCAGGCGGCCAGTGTCCCGGGCAGGTCAGCGACCAGCACCTCGGCCATGGCCAGCCGGTTGGCCGCGGTGGTCCGCGACAGCCGCAGCGCCAGCCCGATCTCATCGGGGGCACACTCGCTGGCCGCCGACGGTCGGTCGCAGCGTGTGATGAGACCGTCGTCTCGGGGGCGGCGGCGGGCGAACTCGGCCAGCAGCCTTGCCTGCCGCGCCGAGGCCCACGAGGTGACGCGGTCGAACCCGACGATCGTGTCGATCAGCTCGGTGTCGGACAGCCGGGCCGGGTCGGCCGTGCCGTGGTCGAGTTCCAGCGCCAGCCACCCCGACGGCGCACACTCCACCACCGACGGGCCCGGCGTCTCCGGCAGCACCGGGCCCTCATCCAGCCAGGCCGGGTCGAACCAGTCCTCCTCCCACGGGGCACCCGTGTCGGGCGCCTCCGCATCAAGCACCGATTCGAACATGTGTTCGACAATAGCACACTCTCGCGAGTCGCGTTTCTGGCAGGGTCCGCGAGTTGCGGTCGCCGGAAGGATGACGGGCCATGCGCCGGTCGATGGATCGTCGCAAGTGTAGTACCGGCTGAGGAAAGGGACGGGGCATGGTCGAGCTCTACCCGCCGATCGAGCCGTATGACCAGGGGATGCTCGCGGTCGGCGAGGGGACCCTCGTGTACTGGGAGACCTGCGGTAACCGGACGGCAAGCTGGCCCTGGTGGTGCACGGCGGGCCGGGATCGGGGTGCTCGACGAGGATGCGCCGAGGTTTCGATCCGGACCGCTACCGGGTCGTGCTATTCGATCAGCGCGGGTGCGGACGCAGTACCCGGCACGCGAGTGATCCCGCCACGGACATGAGCGCCAACACCACCGAGCATCTGCTGGCCGATATGGAGCGGCTGCGTGAGCACCTCGGTATCGACCGCTGGTTGCTCTCTGGTGGTTCGTGGGGGTCCACGCTGATTCTCGCCTACGCCGAGCGTCACCCGCATCGGGTGTCCGAAATGGTGATCTGCGGCGTGACCACCACTCGACGCTCGGAGATCGACTGGCTCTACCGGGGCGTCGCGCGCTTCTTCCCCGAGGAATGGGAGCGGTTCCGGGCCGGTGTCCCCGAGGCCGACCGCGACGGCGACCTCGTTGCCGCCTACGCGCGCCTGATCGAAGATCCCGACCCGCTTGTGCGGGCGGAGGCCGCGAACGCCTGGTGTGCGTGGGAAGACGCGGTCGTCTCGCTGGAGCCGAACGGGAAGTCGAACGCCTATAGTGACCGCCCACCGGCCGCCCTGCTGCGCGACGCCTGGATTACGGTTGAGGTTAGGAGTTCTTCGGCAAGAGGCGGTCCAGCAGGCCGCTGGAGTCGGCTGCGAACGCGATGACGTCGATGATGAGCCAGCGCAGTCCGATCAATGAGACAATGACGGACGGCGCCAGGCCGGGGGTGAAAAGCATCCAGGAGAGCAGGAGGGCGGCCGCGAGTGAACTCACACTTGTCGACACCGCCATGAAGGCGGACGAGCGCGCAGTTGTTTTCACGCCCAGCCAGAGCAGCAACAGTATCCCGACGATAATCGTCGTCAGATTGGTCCTGATGCCCGCTCCGGTCGATCCTAGCGCGCTGATGACGTGGTCATCGACAAGTCCGATTGCCGTAAGGGTGCCCAGGAGCAACGCGGCCACCCGGTCGATGACCTTCGCGTGGACGAGCGCATCGACCAAGCGCAGCCACCAGCGCTTGTTGACGGCGCTGTAGAGCAGTTCGTAGAGGTAGGTACCACGGGCGAGAAACGGGGGAGGGAGCGTGGGCAGCTGCCATCGCCATTGCCATGATCGGTCCGCATCGGGTAGCTGGTCTAGTCGCCGAGAGCATTCGATCAGCGCAATCGCTGAAATCTCGGTTTCCGCATACGTGTCTGCGTCAGGGCTCAGCGTCTGTCGACGGCGTCGGGTGAGCTGACGCGCCAGGTCCTCGATCCGCTCATCTTTCAGCAGCTCCAACTCCACTCCCATGCGGACGGCGAAGGACAGGTCCAGGGTCGATCGAGGTGCGCGGCGGCGGGTCGTGCTCAGAAACCACCGGCGAGCTCGAAGCACGGCCGGTCCGGCGTCCTCGGTGAGCAGGCCCACAGCCTGCGCGGCGCCCAGAGTTCGGATCGCGTTGAAGGTGTTGTGCACGGTCGGCCGGTAGCCGGGAACCTCGGCCCACCCACCGCTCGAGTCCTGTGTCGCCAACAGGAACCGCAATCCCTCCGTCACGGTCTCGTCGCGTACCCCCCGCTCGATAAGCGCGAGTACGGCAAGGCTGGTCGATCCCGTGACGACTGTTTGTTCGAGCTTCGAATACGACCACGCATGCCCCACCGGCTGGGTGATCGCCGTACTCCGCAAGTAGGAGCACATCGCAGCGAGGTGCTCCTCAAGCGCCGGGTCACCCAGTCGGCCAAGAGCTCGCAAGGACCGAGATGTCTGACCCGTCTCGCCGTGCCCGGCCGAAATGATGAGGGGAATGCTGCCATCCGGGAGCTGGCGGTCGAGCAGCCATGTCACCACGCGCCGCAGCGTCGGATCTGTGTCCCGGGTTTCCCCGACTTCGCCGGCAAGCTGTATGTAGCGAATCGCGGGACTGCTCTCCTCGACCGGGATCGCGGCCTTCCGGTAGATGCACCCGTGGCCATCCTCCTGCTCACGCAGCAACCACAGCGCCAGCGCAACATCGGGTGGGACGCTGGCGCGTTGCCAGCTCTGCAGCAGGTGGGCCAGTCCCAGTTGATGACGTGGAATGCCAAGGTCCTCGAGCTGCCCGATGAGCCGGTCGTCTCGCAGGCCCTTGATGGAGCCGTCCTCGCTGATCAGGCTGAGTCGGCGCCAAATCCCCGGAACAGGGGAGGAGAGCATACCTGTTGCAACGACCGGCACAGTACCTCCAACCAGTCCACCTGGGTTCGCCAGCTCGCCCCGTGGCACTCATGCGTGCATCAAATGGGCCGTTGAGGAGAAGCAGCATGACCGTACCAAGGGCGGGATGCTCGGTAAAAGGGACTCCGAATCGGGTCTTCCGCTGCTCCACTTCCAAGGGTGGTCCGCCCGGTGATCCTCCGCGACCGGACAGCTCATCGGCCGAGGACATCGGCGAGGCGCTCCGGGGCGTCGGTGCATACCCCGTCTACGCCGAGATCGCGGAGCGCGGCGAGCACGTCCGGTCGTTCCTCGTGCCAGCAGACGACACCGAGACCCTGCAACCGCACCGAGTCCAACCAACCGCGGGACAACATTTGGTCGGGGCGTTGCGCGTTCTCCCAGCAGGGATGCACGAAGTTGGCGCGGGCCAGCCGGGCGAGCCGGACCGGGTCCTGGTCAAGGCCGGTGAAGAGTACGGCCCGGGGAATCGAGTGGGATATCCCGGCCAACATGGCAATGGTCGCCTGATTCGACGAGGCCAGGATCGTCCTGGCCCTCATGTGCTCAACCGCCAACAGATCGACGAGCCGGATGGCCCCGGCGCGTGTCACGTCCTTAATGTCCAGGTAGAGCCCAAGCGCTGCGTCGCGCGCCGCGGCAACGACCATTTCGATGGCGGGCATGCGTCCGGCGGGAAGGACGCCGCGCCACTCGGCGAGCGTGAGATCACTGATCTGCCGTTGCACACCATCGGCTCGAACCGTCAGGTCGTGATAGGCGACGACGTGGCCGTCCTTGGTCGATTGCAGGTCCACCTCTACCAGATGAATACCAAGACCGGCGATGCGGTGCAGGTTCTCTGGTCGATAGTCCTCGGCTCCCGAAGCGCCTCCACGATGCGCTATCCGCAGGATGTCCGCCGCAGCCCGGTGGCCCATCGGCCAGATCGGAGGTAGTGCCGACATTACCCAGCCCCTCTGGTTGGAGGCGATACACCGCTGCCGCGAGGCTCAGGATTTGTTGACGTCCTCGGCGAACATCCCGATCCTACGGACACCGGTGGCATCCATCGCGCCCCTGAACATCCCCGGGGTGGCCCACTCCGCCAACGCCGTGCGCGGATCGTCGTCCGGGTACTGCCGTCACCGCTGCTCCAGCCTTCGCCGCACGGTGGACAGCTCGGTCAGCGTGATCGGTTGTCCACCGCCGAGAACTGGCCGGTGACCCCGATCGCGGCGCGCACCGCGTCGGGATCCTTCGCGAGGTCGTGGCCTGCGACGTGCATCGCGCCATGGTCGGCGGGGATCAGGGTGGACAGGATCTGCACCATGGTGGTCTTGCCGGCGCCGTTGGGGCCGAGCAGCGCGAAGATCGTTCCTTCGGCAACGGTGAGGTCGATGCCGTCGAGTACCACTTTGTCGCCGAACGACTTTCGTAGTCCGGTTGCTGAGATCGTCGGCCGGGTGGGGATTGTTGTTGTCATGCCCTCTGCTTTCGAAGAGTCAGTTCCGGGGTTTCAGGAGCGGCGGATGATGATCTCGCCGACCCAGCTGTCGCCGTTGGAGTTCTTGATCACTGCGGTGCCGTCGATCTCGCGTAGGCGGATCCGGCCGGACCCGGTGCTGAGCTGGGCGTGACCGTCCACGCGGTCCACGACGAT
>JBOHGM010000061.1:0-31324 GCA_050699435.1 Pseudonocardiaceae bacterium
AGCGCGGCCGCGGCCGCGACGGGGACCAGAAACAACCCACCGAGCACATCCGTCGCTGGGGTCAAGGCCAGCGAGCCGAGGGTGCCCACGACACCGATCTCGGTTGAGACGCGCGTGCACTCGCGGCGTCGCTCCACTGGACCTGCTCGGCCTTGTCGCGCGCGTCGTACGCCTTGATGTCCTCATGCGCGGCCTGTCCCGCCGCGGTGGCGAGAAAGCCAAGGTTCTTGATCGGCCCGGGGTTACCCAGCTCACCAGTGAGGTTGATGTTGAAGAAGTGGTGCCAGGTCGCGTCCGCCACGACGCGGCCTACGGCGGCGCGGTGCTCGGTCGTAGGCCGATCGCACCGAAGCTCCGGGCGTTTGAGCGGGCCCTCGTTGGCATCGACAGCGTGCCCGCTCCGCCCAGCCGCGGTGACATGGCCCCGACGCAGGCGTGGGCGAGGCCGCAGAGCCCTGTTCCGGGCCCCGGTGCCGCATTCGGTCCTGCGCAGTGCACCCCGGTATGACTACGGTTCAGCCCACCAGGTACCACCAAGCTCGGAGGATGAGACGTGGCGGCGAGACGGGAGCCAGCGGAGCTCACAGAAGAGGAACGGCTGCGGTTGCACCGAGCCCATCAGCACTTGCGCAACGCCTCGCATGCCCTCGAAGCGTTGACCGTGGTCGAGCCGCCGGGCCGCGGCCGTTGGGCTGCCACTCCCGCGCCGCTGGAGGCTCTCGAGGCAGCACAGCTCGACCTGCACGAGGCATGCCAGGAGGTCTGGCGCGCGCAGCACGAGCTCTTGTCCTTGGCGCCCCCGGGTGGAACGACGGCCGGTAGCCAGTAGTCACCCGTAACCCCGTCAGCGGGGTCGATCGCATCTTCTGCGGACGCTCTGCTCGCTCGGCCGCCGGGAAGGCCACCCAACCGGCCCCGACCGCACACCGAACTGGCCAGATTCCGGTACCCCGGCCAGTGTCGGCAGGAGTCTCGCCAGCGGTGCGGATTCATACATCTGCTGGTCGTTCATTCGCGCCCGCGGTATGGATTCGTTGCTGCGGACGCTCGCGGCTTGCGGGGTTGGTGCAACGTCTGCTGGGCGACGAGCTTGAAGAACGGATCGTCGACCATGCCTCCTGGTGTCACCGTGGGCGGACGCCACCCGGGAGCTGGTCCGCCACCTCACCGGGCTCAACGCAGTGCCGGTGCGGCGGGTGCACACTACTCGGCGGGTGCACTACTCGGCGGGGCTCGACCCGGACTTCGCGCCTGCACCCCTGCGGCTGGTCTGTTTGAGTTGGAAGCCTGCTTCCGCACGGGTGAATGATCAACCAAACGTTGACACATCGTAGTTTAGAGAGTGATACTCCCCCCTTCCCATAGTCAAATAGCTGAGTCGGGTTAGGTGAACGATGTGCACGACAATGTTGTCTTCTATGATGCACGTACTGATGCACGCGCCGTGCGGAGGATGCGAGGACTTACCGGAAGTCTCGGCGAGCGGTGAATGGAATCGCTGATGTCTCCGGAGACTATCGGCGCGATCTTCACCGGGCTCACCGGGCTGGTCGCAGCGCTGGCTGCCTACGCCGCCAACCGGGGTAAGCGCACGGCCGCCGACGTACATCTGCTACGCCGCCAGGTGCGGCGCCTGGAACGACTCTCCGCAGCCGCGGTTGGACACATCTTCAAGCTCGAGATGGTGATGTCCGGTCACGGGTTCCGGTTACCGACACGGCCGCACGAGCTCGAGGAGTTCCACGTCGACGCCGAGGACGAAGAGAAGGGCGCCGCCGCACCGGGTACCGAGGAGGTGCGCTATGGCCGAGCTTAACCGCCGTCCCGAGCCGGCCTACCGCTGGACCTGGCTGTTCGCGCTGATCAGTCTCACTGGTGCGCTCGCCGTGCTCGCAGGCGTGGCGGTCACCCTCGCGGCTGGGCGCACCGAGGACCAGCGCAACGCCGCCGTGGCCCAGACACTGTCGCTGGCTGAGCAGGTGAGCAGGGCATGCGCCGCAGGCGGGTCGGGAGCTGCGGAGCTGAGGCAGGTGGGCGCCTGCCGGGTCGCCGCCCAGGTGCAGGAATCCCCGATTCCTGGGCAGGCCGCCCCGGCTGGGCCGCGCGGGGCTTCGGGTGAACATGGCCCCACAGGCCCGCCTGGACCGCCGGGTCCACCCGGCCCCGCGGGTCAACCAGGCCTGCCCGGCCTGTCGGGCGAACCCGGTTCACCCGGTTCATCGGGCGATCCGGGGCAGCCTGGTCGGGACGGTGATGCTGGACCGTCGGGTCCGCCCGGCCCGGACTGTCCACCCGGGGAGTCGCGGCAGCCGGTCACATGGCCAGATGGGCGCACCGGCTCCGGTTGTGTCACCGACCAGCCGCCGAGCACCACCGGCGAGGCCCCACCCGGCGGGACTCCACCCACGGAGACCCCACCCACGCAAACCCCACCCACGCAAACCCCACCCACGCAAACCCCACCCGGCAACGGGCTGCTGCCCGGAGGGGACGGGCGGCTGCTCGGAGGGTGAGCCGTCCGATGTAAGCGGCGTGGTCCTTGTCACTGGGTTGGAACTGTCAGCCCACGGGCGGGTAGGGGTCGTCCCCGTAGGTGCCAGGAAGTGACTCATACTCACTTAGCACGCATCCACTTCTCCCCAATCAGCCGCACCTCGGCGAGATCAACCCAGCCAGCCGGAGATACCGGAATCTTGCCCAGCAGGCCCTCCGTCGTCCAGCTGCCGATCTGCTTGCCCTTCAGCACGTAGGCTTCACGGTCGCCGCGCTGCCAGCGGATGGTGAAGCCGTCGCTCCGGTCGCGGCGAAAGAACACCCAGCCGGTCGGCGCTGTCTTGGGTGTGGCGCCGCCGCGCTTCATGTGGCTGTGTCTTTCGTGCCGCCGCGGGCTTCTTTGGCGGCCCGCGCAAGCACGTCACTCAAGCTGTCGGCTTGGGCCGGTTCGAGGATTGACTCCGAGATGAACGGGCAATCGAAAGAAGTTATCCATACTTTCCCGTGATGAGCCTCGACATAGACGATGACAGAGGCATCTGGACCCCGTCCCTTAACCACAAGCTTCCGCCGTGTTGTCATGGCGCACCACCGTCCTGTGGGGCGGAGTCTGTGATCGGCGGACGTCTTCTCGACTCGGGCACGGATTCGACCGGCTACGGCGAGGAGCTTGTGGCTGAAGTCCAGTTGCTCAGCGACGGAAAGGGTGTTGCTCAAGATTCCGAAGGAAAACTGGGCAGACGCTTGCACCACGTAGGCAAGCGCTGCAAGGAGGTGTTTGTCAGCCTCGGCCAGCCGGTCGCCGTCAGCGGCCCATAGGGAACCAGTAGGCCCACAGTTGCCGTCACCGTGACGAAAGCTGGCCGTGTCGTGGCCTGGCGGTCTGGTCTCGTCCTCCAACCTCAGCCCACCCCTCTGCCGTTCATATGGGCGGCACCCAGGGCCGGGGCGAGCAACCGGCAGTCAGGGCTCAGCGCGGTTTCGGGAGTCCCTGCCAGTCGACACGGACGGGCAGCTGCCGCACCCTGGGTAGATCGTCATCCCGGCCCTGGGGCCATGAAGATCACCAAACCGGGCGGGTTCGTGCTGCCGCATACCAAGGCCCGTATGGGCTCTATCCCGGAGGTATCCACTCCGGGAAGGACAGGCAATCCTGGCGGGTCAGGTCCCGATGGCCGGTCGCGCCCGCCAGATAGACTCCCCCGATCGGCCAAGATCCAGAAGGGGGAACCATGGGATCCCGACCAGCCGGACACCGTTACTGCCGCTGCGGCACGCAGCTGGCACAGGACAACGCCGAACGCCAGTGCGCCCCCTGCGCACGCGCCTCACGCGACAAGCTCATCGCCCCACCCCACGTACCTGCGGAGTTCTGGCAGACCGACCAGTTCCGGAATGCCTTCACCGCCCAGCACATCGGCCTGGTGTCCCATGCCTACCGCACCCACCCCTACCACCACGCCGTTTATGGGCCGGGTGGCATCTCCCAAAGCCTGCTCGGTCAATGGGTGGGGCTGCGGCAACCCCACGTCAGCCGGATCGAGAACGGCCCGCCCATCGTGCACCTCGACACGTTGCAGCACTGGGCACGGGTACTGCGGATACCGGGGGAGCTGCCGTGGTTCGACATGCCGGGTAGCGGGCAGCGCGCGATCGCGAACGCCCGTACGATGCAGCTCGGGGAGGTGCAGCACACCCAGAACGAGGAGGATGCCACGAAGCGCAGAGAAGCTATCGCGTGCACTGGCAAAGCAGTGGCAGCCGTCCTGCCGCCTATTATTTTCGAAACGGTTGATCGACTCGGGATCGGTCGCTCCCGGATACCAATTGACGAGAAACTCATCGCCGCACACCAAGAGACTGCACAGGCGTTAGCCGGGCTATATCGCAGTGCCGATCCCAGGTCGGCTCTTCCTGTCGTGACAGGATATGCCGACCAACTGCTTGACTTGCTTGATGAGCCAATGAGTGACCACAATCGTGCCGCGCTGAACATCGTCGTGGTGGGGGTGCACGCACAGGCAGGTTTGTGGGCTTGTCACATGTGCCAGGCCTCGCTGGCCTATCGGTACTTGGCGACTAGTCGTGAGGTCGCGGCCGCAAGTGGTGATTCAGCACTGCATGCGCGTTCGCTTGGCGCGCTGAGCTATTTATTTTCGTCTGCACCTCGCGGCGGAGAGGGCGGTAATCCGCAGCACTGTCTGGAACTGCTCAATGAGGCGCTGTACCTGGCACGTCAGGCCGAACCATTTACCCGGGGCTGGTTGCATACCTGGCGAGCCGACCAGCACACCGCACTGGGCAACCTCTCCGCAGCACGCGCTGACCTAGAGGCAGCCGGACGTGACCTCGGCTCCGCGGATCGGAGCCAGCTAGAGGGATTCTTCTCCCGTTCCACCTACGGCTATGGCATGGAAGGTCATTTGATCAGGTGCAGGACGATGACCTTTGCGCTCAGTGGCGACCAGCTGAACCTCGAGCGCACGTTTTCGGAAGTGCTGTCCTCGACAGCAAATCTGCGGCACCAGGTGTGTGCTCTGGCCAATCTGGCCGTGGTCAGCGTTGCCACCGACGAACCAGAGCGCGCCTGTCGCCTGCTTAGTCGCTCGATAGAGTTAGCCGCGCAAGAGCACTACACCATGGGCCTCCGGCGCGCAATCGGCGTGCGGCACCGCTTTGACACGCGGTGGGCAGCTCTGCCCGCTGTCCGCCATCTTGACGAGCAGCTTCGCCACCTGCCTATCTCGTGAAGGCCCACCTCGCGAGCACGTCCGGCTTGGCTCATCGGGCCTGAAGGTTGTCGCGTATCTGCCTCGGCATGATGAGCTACGGCGATCGACGGTGGCGTGAGTGGGTGCTGGACGAAGATCAGGCTGAGCCGATCGTTCGGCGAGCGGTCGACCAGGGGATCATCTTCTTCGACACAGCCAACGTCTACTCCAACGGCGTCAGCGAAGAGATCACTGGCCGGCTGCTGAGCAAGTTCTTTGCGCACCGGGACGACTACGTGCTCGCCACAAAGGCGAACTCGCCCATGGGCACTGGGCCTAACGACCGCGGGCTCTCCCGCAAGCATCTTCTCAGCGCTGTCGAGGACTCGCTCAAACGGCTCGGCACCGACTATATAGATATTTATCAGATTCACCGTTGGAGTAACGAGACACCGATCGAAGAGACCATGGGAGTTCTGCACGACTTGGTGCGGGCTGGCAAGGTGCGCTACGTCGGCGCATCCAGTATGTTCGCCTGGCAGTTTGCCAAGGCACAGCACGCTGCTGAGCGACATGGCTCGACCCAGTTTGTCTCCATGCAGAACCACTACAACCTGCTGTACCGCGAGGAAGAGCGGGAGATGATCCCGCTTTGTCAGGACATGGGTGTGGGAGTAATTCCCTGGAGCCCCTTGGCGCGTGGGCTGCTGACTGGTAGCCGTCGTCCGGGCGGCGAACCGAACACCATCCGAGCCCGTAATGATGCCTTCGCCGACGAGCTGTACGACGAGTCCGACTTTGATGTGATCGATGCCGTGACAGCACTGGCGGTCGAACGCGGCGTCCCTCCAGCACAGATCGCTCTGTCCTGGTTGCTGCATAAGCCGGGTGTCACAGCCCCGATTGTCGGGGCGACCAAAGCCGAGCATCTTGACGATGCGATGGTCTCGCTCGACATGGCGCTCACCGATACGGAGATTCACCGGCTCGAGGAACAGTACCGCGCACAGAGCGTTAAGGGGTTTGAATAGGAGACCCCACGGTCGACTACGAATCGTGGAAGGGGCTGCTGCGCAAAGCCAACGTGCGCTCGGCGCGCGGTACACCGCCGCCACGATGCTGCGTGTACTGAAGGTTCCACTGCCAGCCGTCATGGAGATCAGGGGATGGTCGGATGCCTCGATCACCGAGCGGTACATGCACGTCCCCAACGAGTTCCTGACTGCGAGCGCGGAGTAGCTCGGCGGACTGATCTGGCCTGAGCCAAGCAACGGTGACGGCGGCGAGGACGACCCCACCGGGCGCGTTCGTACGCGCATGACAGGGGGACTGAGCGCAAACTGAGCCCCCCGAAGGTCCGACGACACAAACGCCGGTCACCGCGAGATCAAGGGTGACCGGCGTTTGTGCTGCTCAAATGGCGGAGGATGCGGGATTTGAACCCGCGAGGGGCTATCAACCCCAACACGATTTCCAATCGTGCGCCATAGGCCACTAGGCGAATCCTCCGCTCGGTAGGTTACCTGAGATGGCAACGGGTGGTACCGGCGGACCCGGCGCTCGGTGCCGGGGCCCTGCTCGGGGCACCCGTGGCGGGCCCCTACACTGAGGGCGGACCCCGCGCGGCGTCCATCTTGCGAACTCCCCCAGGGTCGGAAGGCAGCAAGGGTCAGCATGCTCTGGCGGGTGCGCGGGGTCCCCTTCATGCCGGTACCAGGGAGTGGGGATGGGTCCCGAGGGCGCGATCCGGTCAGCGGGCCCCGCGCCGCCACCCGGTGCACTGCGCAGGCGGGCCGCCAGCACCGTCGCGGCGGTGGCTTCGGTGCAGTCGTTGACCCCCCGGATGACCCGGGTCCGGCTCGTCGACGAGAGCCTGCGCGGCCTGGGCGCCGTGCCCGGGCAGACCGTGAAGATCTACGTTCCTGATCTGGTGACCGGGCAGCCGGTGTCGCGCGACTACACGGTGCGCGACTACGACCCGGCCGGTCCGAGCCTGGACATCGACTTCGTGCTGCATGGCGCGGGAGCCGCGGTCGACTGGGTGCGGCAGGTGCAACCAGGCCAGACCCTGGAGTTCGCCGGTCCGAGCGGACGTTACCGGCCGGCTCCGGCGGCCGAGTGGCAGCTGTTCGCCGGGGACGAGACCGCCCTGCCCGCGGTCCAGGCATACACCGGGATGCTGCCTGCCCGCGCCCGTGTCTGGCTCTACCTCGAGGTCCCGGACGTCGCCGAACAGCAGCCGATACCGGGACCGGCCCGTCCGACAATGCGCTGGCTGCACCGTGGCGACTCAGCGCCGGGCACCGTGCTCGAAGACGCCCTGCGGATCGCCGAGTTGCCCCCCGGCAGGGGCCGGATCTGGATCGCCGGCCACACCCCAACGGTGCGCAGGATTCGGGCGTACCTGCTCGACGAGTGCGGCGTCGACCGCCGCGCGCTGTACGTCAAGGGCTTCTGGGACCGCACGACCCGCTGATCACCGCCGTCGGTTGCCTGCCCGCTCGTATCCACGTAGCATCCATCGATGGGTCGATCGATGGGAGATGGCAATGGCTGGTTCTGAGCGCAGGGTCAGCGCGACCGAGGCGCGGGTGCGCTTCGGTGAGTTGCTCGACGGGGTGACGGACCGCCACGACGTCGTCTTCGTGGAGCGGGCGGGAAGGGAGGTCGCTGTGGTGGTGTCCGTAGCGGACTGGCAAGCGGCGTGCCAAGGCCGCGCCGACAAGTGGGCCCGGGCCAACGCGATGCTCGCCGAGTATCACGAGCGGCTGCGGGCCGAGGGCGCGATCGAGCGGCTCCGGGACTTCGACGTGGAGGAGGCAATCCGTGCCGGACGCGACGATCGAGACGAGGAGCGCTACGGTCGCGTGCATTGACGCGAGCCTCGTCATCCGGGTGCTCGACGCTCCCCGGTATCCCACTGTGCAGCGGGAATGGGGGCGCCTCGTCGGGGACGGGCGGGAGTTGATCGCGCCGACTCTGCTCCCCTACGAGGCATCCAACGCCCTGCACCAGCAGCAACGCGCCCGGCTGATCACGCCGGAGACCGCTGCGGACGGGCTGCGGCGCATCCTGGGGCTGCCGATCGAGTTGCACGGGGACGCCCGGCTCCACGAGCGCGCGTTCGAACTGGCCGTCGAGCACCACCTCCCGGCGACCTACGATGCGCACTACCTCGCCCTCGCCGAGCGCTTCCGGGTGCCGCTGTGGACCTGCGATCGCCAGCTCGCCGAGGCGGCACGCGGGCGTATGCCGGACGTGCACCTCGTGCTGTGAGGACCTTCCGGCAGGGCCGGTAGCCTCGCGCCGTGGCACTCGCGCTCTACCGCAAGTACCGCCCGGCGACCTTCGCGGAGGTGGTGGGCCAGGAGCACGTCACCGAACCGCTGCGCACAGCGCTCGCGGCCGGCCGGGTCAACCATGCGTACCTGTTCTCCGGCCCGCGCGGCTGCGGGAAGACGTCCAGCGCGCGCATCCTGGCCCGCTCGCTGAACTGCGAACAGGGCCCGACGCCGGACCCATGCGGAGTTTGCCCTTCCTGCGTCGCGCTCGCCCCCGAGGGCCCCGGATCGATCGACGTGGTCGAGCTCGACGCGGCCAGCCATGGCGGCGTCGACGACGCCCGCGACCTGCGAGACCGCGCCTTCTACGCCCCGGCCGAGTCCCGCTACCGGGTGTTCATCATCGACGAGGCGCACATGGTCACCACGCAGGGTTTCAACGCCCTGCTCAAGATCGTGGAGGAGCCCCCGGAACACCTCGTGTTCGTGTTCGCCACCACCGAGCCGGAGAAGGTGCTGGCGACCATCCGCTCCCGCACCCACCACTACCCGTTCCGGCTGCTCCCGCCGAGCACCATGCGCGGGCTGCTGGAGCAGGTGTGTGCCGAGGAGGAGGTGCACGTCGAGCCCGCGGTCTACCCGCTGCTGATCCGCGCCGGCGGTGGCTCCGCCAGGGACTCGCTGTCCGTGCTGGACCAGCTGTTCGCCGGGGCGGGCGCCGAGGGCATCACCTACGCCCGGGCGGTGACGTTGCTCGGGGTCACCGACGTCGCGCTGATCGACGACATGGTCTCCGCGCTGGCCGCCCAGGACGGCGCCGCCGTGTTCAGCACGATCGACCGGCTGGTCGAGGCCGGACATGACCCCCGTCGCTTCGCCTCCGACCTGCTGCAGCGCCTGCGCGATCTGGTGCTGCTGCGGGTCGCGCCGGAGACCGCCCGCCGCGGGCTGGTCGACGCGCCAGAAGACCAGCTCAAGGCCATGACCGACCAGGCAGAACACCTCGGGGCCGGCTCTCTCACCCGGTTCGCGGAGATCGTGCACACCGGCCTGGTCGAGATGCGCGGCGCCACCGCGCCTCGGCTGCTGCTGGAACTGCTCTGTGCCCGCATGCTGCTCCCGGCCGCATCCGAGGGAGACGGCGCGGTGCTGCACCGGCTGGAGCGCCTTGAGCGGCGGCTCACCATCACCACGCCCGAACCGCCCGCCGGGCAACCGCCGAGCTCAGCCCGGGTCGCCGACCCCGCGCCAGCCCGATCCGCCCCGCCCGCATCCGCCCCGCCCGCCTCCGCGTCGGCGGCCCCCGCGTCGGCGCGGTCCGCGTCGTCCGCAAGCCGACCGGAGCCGACAAGCCGGCCGACCCGGTCCGACCAGCGGTCGGCGCCGAAACCGCCGGACGAGCAGACCCCGCCCGAGCCGCCTGCTCCGGGCCAGCTCGACGCGGCCGCGGTGCGGCGGGTCTGGCAGGCCCTGCTGGACGCGGTGCGCGAGCAGAGCCGCGCCGCTCAGGTCCTGCTCAGCAACGCCACCGCGAGCGCGGTGCAAGGCGACACTCTCGTGCTCACCCTGCCCACCGCCCCACTGGCCCGCCGGCTGGCCGATGAGCGCAACGTCGAGATGATCAGGGGGGCGTTGCAGGCCGTCCTGGGCGTCGACTGGCAGGTCCGCTGTGAGCACGCCAGCGGCGACCCAGCTCCCCGCAGCACCGCGCAGCAGGCCCGTCCGGCGCAGCGTCGGCCGGACCGTCCCGCCCAGCCGACCGGACGGCGTCCCGAGGCGCCACAGCGGCCCGCCGCCCCCCCTGACGGCATTCCGCTGCCCCCGGAGCCACCGGAGTTCTCCGATCCCCCAGAACCCGAAGACCCTGGGCCGAGACCGCGCGTCGCCGCCCCCATGCCACCACAGGCCGCGGAGGACGACGAGGAGGAGGCGATGCTGGCCGAGGCCGCCGCCGATACGGGCCGGGAGCACGCCAGCCGTCGTGATCCCGAGGACGCCGCCCTGGAACTGCTCACCCAGCAACTCGGCGCCCGCCGCCTCGACCCATGAGTCGTAATCAGGTGTGCGGGGGAACGATCCGATACTATCCGAACATAAGTTCGATTCACCCGTCTGGAGGTCACCCATGGCTGACGTCAACCCGATCCCCGAGAACTACCCCCGTATCACCCCGTACCTGTGCGTCGACGGTGCCGCGGCGGCCATCGACTTCTACACAAGCGTCTTCGGCGCCACCGAACGGATGCGGATGCCGGGTCCCGACGGCAGGATCGGCCACGCTGAGCTCCAGTTCGGCGACGGGATGATCATGCTTGCCGACGAGTACCCGGAGCTGGGCATCCGAGGCCCGAAGTCGATCGGTGGCACGCCGGTCACCATCAGCCTCTACGTCGAGGACGTCGACGCGGTGTTCGAGGCGGCGGTGCAGGCCGGCGCAACATCGCTGCGCCCGGTAGCCGACCAGTTCTACGGTGACCGCTCAGGCCATTTCGAGGACCCCTTCGGCCACCGGTGGAACGTCGCCAGCCACGTCGAGGATCTCTCTCCTGAGGAGATGTCCAGACGAGCTGCCGAGGCGAGCCACGACTGACGGCACGCCCCACGCCACGAGCCATCCGTACCATCATTCAGGGCGGCCTAGGCGCACCTTGAGGGCGTTGAGTTCATCGAGCATCGAGCTGGGGAGCGCGTCGCCGATCGTGTCGAACCAGCTCTCGATGAGCGGGAGCTCCGTGCGCCACTCGTCGAGGTTCACCGCGAGCGAGGCGCCGACGTCCTCGGCTGGGATGTCCAGGCCGGACAGGTCGAGCTGGTCCGGCGCTGGCACCCGGCCGATCGCGGTATCCGTCGCGGTGGCCTTTCCCTCGATCCGCTCGATGATCCACTTGAGCACGCGGCTGTTCTCGCCGAAACCCGGCCACAGCAAGCGCGCGTCGCCGCCGCGGCGGAACCAGTTCACGTAGAAGATCTTCGGCAGCTTGCCGGCGTCGGTCGCCTTGCCCACGTCGATCCAGTGCTGGACGTAATCGCCGACGTGGTAGCCGATGAACGGCAGCATCGCCATCGGGTCGCGACGCACCTGGCCGAGCCCACCGGCCGCGGCGGCGGTCTTCTCGCTGGACAGCGTGGCGCCCAGGAAGACCCCGTGCTGCCAGTCGAACGCCTCGTTGACCAGCGGGATCGTCTCCGCCCGGCGGCCGCCGAACAGAATCGCCGAGATCGGCACGCCACGCGGGTCGTCCCACTCCTCGGCCAGCACCGGGCACTGCGCCATCGGGGTGCAGTACCGGGAGTTCGGGTGCGCGGCCCGTTGCCCTGCAGCGCCGTCCCGCGGGGTCCAGTCGTGCTTGGTCCACGAGGTGAGATGGGCTGGACGACCCGCCATGCCCTCCCACCAGATGTCGCCGTCGTCGGTGAGCCCGACGTTCGTGAAGATCGAGTTGCCGTGCTGCAGCGTGCGCATGGCGTTGGGGTTGGTCGTCCAGCTCGTCCCCGGGGCCACGCCGAAGAAGCCGTTCTCCGGGTTCACCGCGTAGAGCCGCCCGTCGTCACCGAAGCGCATCCAGGCGATGTCGTCGCCTAGCGTCTCGGCCTGCCAGCCCGGGATGGTCGGTTCGAGCATCGCCAGGTTGGTCTTGCCGCAGGCCGAGGGGAAGGCGGCCGCGACGTAATAGGTCTGGTTCTCCGGGCTGATCAGCTTGAGGATCAGCATGTGCTCGGCGAGCCAGCCCTCGTCGCGCGCCATCACCGAGGCGATCCGCAGCGCGTAGCACTTCTTGCCCAACAGGGCGTTGCCGCCGTAGCCGGAGCCGAAGCTCCAGATCAGCCGCTCCTCGGGGAAGTGGACGATGTACTTGGTGTCGTTGCACGGCCAGGGCACGTCGGCCCGGCCACGCTCCAGCGGGTAACCCACCGAGTGCACGCAGGGCACGAAATCAGCATCGCCGCCGTCGGGCCGGGTGAACGTGCGCAGCGCCCGGGTGCCCATCCGGGTCATGATCTTCATCGAGCACACGACGTATTCGGAATCGGTGATCTCGACACCCAGCGTGGGTTCCGGGGCGTCCAGCGGGCCCATACAGAAGGGCACCACATACATCGTCCGACCGCGCATGCACCCTCGGTACAGCTCAGTCATGATCTCCTTCATGGTGTCCGGATGCACCCAGTTGTTGGTGACACCGGCGTCGCGCTCATCGCGCGAGCAGATGAAGGTGCGCTCCTCGACGCGGGCCACGTCGGAGGGCTCGGAAGCGACCCAGAACGAGTTGGGTTTACCGGCCAACCGGGTGAAGGTGCCGTTCGCGACCAGCTGGGTGGTGAGCCGGTTCCACTCCTCCTCGGAACCGTCGCACCAGACGATGCGGTCGGGCATGGTCAGCTCCGCGACGTCGCGTACCCAGGTCAGCAGCCGTGCGTGACTGGTCGGGGCGTGGTCGAGACCGGGGATGGTCGCTGCGGTCACCGCTCGTCTCCTTGCCTGGGCCACCGGCCCGACAATGCGGTCCTCCGGCGTTCACAGGGAATGCCGGGGGACCGTCCGTGAGTGCTTACGGACGGTCCCGGAGGTGGAATACCTAGGAGGCTAACGCTCACGACATACAGCGCGGCGAAACGAGCCTGAGAGTTCCCTCACAAGAACCGATACCGGAATCGGTCCAGATGTCTGTACCGTTTTCTGGCCTAACTGGCCTGGCTCACCGACGACATATTGAAGTCGGGCACCCGGACCGGTGGCATCGCGGTGCGGGTGAACCAGTCCTTCCACTCCCGGCACAGGGTGCGCTCGGTAGCGCCGACCTCAACCACGCGGCGGACCACGTCGATCGGGCTCTCGTTGAACCGGAAGTTGTTCACCTGGCCGACCACCTCGCCCCCCTCGACGAGGTACACCCCGTCCCGGGTCAGCCCGGTGAGCAGCAACGAGGCCGGATCGACCTCCCTGATGTACCACAGGCAGGTCAGCAGCAGGCCACGCTCGGTGCGCGCCACCAGGTCGTCGATCGACGCCGACGACCCGCCGGTCAGCAGCAGGTTCTCCGGTCCAGGGGTGAACGCCTCACCCAGCTCCTCCGCGGCCGCGCGGGGATAGGCCAGCGCGTTGATCGTGCCGTCGCGCAGCCAGTCCACCCGGCGCACCGGGGCGCCGTTGTCGAAGACGCTCACCGCATCACTCGAGAGTGTGGTGGCCAGGAACGGCGAGGTCTCCAGGCGTGCCGCAGCCGGGTCGCTGAACAGCATCAGCGGCAGGGTGGTGAGCCGCTCACCCAGCCGGGTGCCGCCGCCCGGCGCGGAGAACGCCGAGCGGCCCTCATGCGCCTGGCGGCCCTCCATCTCCCATACCAGGTAGACCATCAGATCGCCCATCGCCGAGGGCGGCAGCAGCGTCTCGTACCGGCCCGCAGCCAGCTCCACCCGCCGCCGCGACCAGCCCAGCCGACGGCGCACCTCGGCGGCGATCGCGGTGAGGTCGACATCAGTGAAATCCGCGGTATAGGCCCCGGCCCAGGCGCTGCGGGCCAGGTCATCGGCGACCTTGGCGTTAAGCTCCACGGTGCCGGTGGGCTGCACCCAGCGGCGGCGCAGCCCCGTCGAGGACGCCAGCCAGGTGGTCTCCAGCCGATGTTCCGCGAAGCCGTAGAGCAGGTGGCCAGCCCCTGAGCCGGCTCGCGAATCCCGGAACGCCGCGGCCAGCTCGTCGGCCAGCCGGGCGAACACCCCGATCTCGGTGGCCGCTGCAGGCACGTCGAAGTCATCGTCGGCGGTGCCCTCGACCAGCGGCGCGACGTCACGGGCCGGCCCGGACTGCCGGGCGGCCTCCGCGCTGGCCGCCACCACCGCGTACACCTCGTCGACCTCGGCGCCGTTGCCGCTGACCGTGCCCACCGCGGGCCCAGCGGCTCCGTCCAGCACCGAGATCACCGAGAACGAGCGCGTCGTACTGTGCCCATTGGTGGTCATGGTGCTGTTCGCCCACCGCAGGTTGGCCTCGCTGGTCTCGGTGAGCAGCACGATGCACCCATCGGCCTTCGACGCGGCGAGGGCGGCGTCGGTGAGTTCAGCGGGCCCGATCACAACGCCGCCTCCGCGGGACCACGTACGTCGGCGGTCACTGGCCGGCCTCCTCGCGGGTGTTGAGCACGGTGATGCCACGGAACAGCGCGGGCGGGCACCCGTGGCTCACCGCGGCGACCTGGCCGGGCTGGGCCTTCCCGCAGTTCATCGCCCCGGCAAGCAACCAGGACGATCGGCCGCCGACGGCTTCCATGGCACCCCAGAAGTCAGTGGTCGTGGCTTGGTAGGCGACATCCCGCAGCTGCCCGGCCAGCCTGCCACCCTCGATGCGGTAGAAGCGCTGTCCGGTGAACTGGAAGTTGTAGCGCTGCATATCGATCGACCAGGACCGGTCACCGACGATGTAGATGCCATGCTCCACGCCAGAGATCAAATCGATGGTGCCGGTATCGGTGCCGGGATCGGGCTGCAGCGAGACGTTGGCCATCCGCTGGATGGGCACATGATGTGGTGAGTCGGCGAAGGCGCAGCCCGCCGAGCGCTCCAGCCCCAGCCTGCGGGCGAAGACCCGATCGGTCTGGTAACCGACGAGCAACCCCTCCCGCACCAGGTCGAACTGCGAGGTCGCCACCCCGTCGTCGTCGTAACCGATGGTGGCCAGCCCGTGCGGCTGGATCCGGTCACCGGTGACGGTCATGACCGGCGAGCCGTAGCGCAGTGTGCCGAGCTGGTCCGGGGTGGCGAAGGACGATCCGGCGTAGGCCGCCTCGTACCCGATCGCCCGGTCGTATTCGGTGGCGTGCCCTACCGACTCGTGAATCGTCAGCCACAGGTTGGTCGGGTCGATCACCAGGTCGTGCGGGCCGGGCTGCACGCTGGGCGCCTTCACCTTCTCCGTCAGCCACTCCGGGAGCTGCGCAAGTTCTGCGTCCCAGTCCCAGACGGCATTGCCGGTCAGGTACTCCCAACCCCGGGCGGTCGGCGGCCCACAGGTCCGCATGCTCTCGAACGAGCCCGCCGCCCGGTCCACCGCGATCGCGGTGACCGCGGGATGCATCCGTACCCGCTGCTGGGTAGTGCTGGTACCGGCGGAGTCGGCGTAGAACTTGGTCTCCTGCTCCGCATGGAAGATCACGTCGGTGTGCTCAACCCCGTCCGCAGCGAGCAACCGGCCCGACCACTCCGACAGCAGCCCCACCTTCTCCTGGAGGGGCACCGTGAACGGGTCGATCTCGTGATCGCCGAACCACACCGCGCCTGGGTGCACCGGTTCGGGGGCCAGTTCCACCCGCTCGGCGCCCAGCGGACGCAGCGTGCGGGCCACCTGCACGGCCCGCTCGGCGGTGGCCACCGCCGACTGCGGGGACAGCTCGAGGTGCGAGGCGAATCCCCAGGTGCCCGCCACGATCACCCGCACAGCCAGCCCGATGGTCGCCGAGTCCTGGGCGGTGACGACGGCACCGTCGCGCAACCGCAACACCTGTCTGGTGATCCGTTCAATCCGGACGTCGACATGCTCGGCGCCGAGATCGCGGGCGCGTTCCAGGGCGGCGTCGGCCACCGCTCGCAACGGCAGGGCGAGAAAGTCCGGATCGATCGTGCGGGGGGTCACATCCACCGACCCTAGCCGAGCCCCGAGATGAGGGTCTCCGGGTTTTGCAGCAGGAAGGTGTAGGGGTACTCTGGTCGATGGTCACATGGTGGTAGCTGGGGACCGCTGTACAGAACGCAACCGAACTGTGGCCGACTGTGACGCACTCCCAAAAGTGGCAGTAACGGTGCCGCCGCGCTCACACTAGGGTGGAGTCTTGACAGCAACTCAGCCAGGTCGTGACCCGTCCCTCGGCCGTATTCCGGCGCAGTGGCACGGAAAACCCACCGTGCTGCGTATCGCGTTGGGCAGCAAGCTACGTCGGATGCGTGAGGCGAGCGAGATCACCCGCGAAGCCGCCGGATACGCAATCCGAGGATCCCACGCCAAGATCAGTCGTCTGGAGCTGGGGAGGGTCGGCTTCAAGGAACGCGACGTGGCCGATCTGCTCACCCTGTACGGCGTTACCGACGAGCAGGAACGCGAGGCGTTCCTCACCCTCGCCCGGCAGGCCAACGCGCCCGGCTGGTGGCGCGAGTACGGAGACGTTCTGCCGAACTGGTTCGAGACCTATATCGGTCTGGAGCAGGCCGCCTCGGTTATCCGTACCTACGAGCCCCAGCTCGTGCCCGGCCTACTGCAGACCGAGGACTGCGCGCGCGCCATCATCCGGCTGCGCCACCTTCATGGGTCCGCTGAGGAGGTCGAGCGCCGGGTTGCGCTGCGGATGACGCGTCAAGAGTTCCTCACCCAACCTGGGGCACCCGATCTGTGGGTGGCGCTGGACGAATCGGCACTCCGGCGGCCGTTCGGCAGTCGGGAGGTGCAGCGCGCGCAACTGCGACATTTGATCGAGATGGCCCTGCTACCGAACATCACGCTGCAGGTCGTGCCGTTCGATGTCGGTGGTCACGCGGCGGCAGGTGGTCCGTTCACCATTCTTCGGTTCTCCGAACCCGACCTGCCGGATGTCGTCTACCTCGAGCAGCTCACCAGTGCCGTCTACCTGGACAAGAAGCGCGACACCGCAGACTACCTGGTGGTGATGGATAACCTCTGCGTCCAGGCGGAGTCACCCGCCGAGACCACGAGATTCCTGCACAGCATCATCACAGAGAGCTGACCTCACGGCTTCCGCCCAACGCCGCAGTACTCAGGGAGCTCGGGTGGGGAACCAATGTCGCTGGGATCGGGCCGCCACCGCGGAGGCGAGACCACACCGGGCTCCAGCAGCTCCAGGCGGTCGAAGAAACGGGCCAGCTCCTGGCGGCTGCGGACCGCTACCGGCGGGATTCCGCCGCTGTCGTTCCAGAGCTGGCAGGCCCTGAGCATCGCCTCGCCATCGACGCCTTCTGAGGTGGAGTCGCACAACACCAGGTAGCTGCCGGAAGGCAGCGCATCCAGCAGCCGGTTCACGATCCCGTACGCCTCTTCGGTATCCATGACGTGCTCCACAATCCCCAGCAGCATGAGCGCGAGAGGTTGGGTGAAGTCCAGCGTCCGGGCCGCTTCTCGAAGGACCGCGTCCGGGTCGCGCAGGTCGGCGTCGACGTAGTCCGTCACGCCCTCCGGAGTGCTGATGAGCAGGGCGCGCGCGTGGACCAGGACCAGGGGGTCGTTGTCGACGTAGACGATGCGGCACTCCGGCACAGTGGCCTGGGCGACCTCGTGGGTGTTGTTGGCGGTGGGCAGGCCGGTGCCGATATCGAGGAACTGGCGGATCCCTGCCTCGCCTGCCAAGTACCGGACCGCGCGAACCAGGAATCCCCGCTGGGCGCGGGCGATGTCGACGATGCTCGGCAGGATGGCAGCAAACTGGTCACCGGCCTCGTGGTCGACCGGGTAGTTGTCCTTGCCACCCAGCCAGTAGTTCCAGACCCGAGCCGAGTGCGACACGCTGGTGTCGATATCGGGAGGCGGCTCTCGGCTGTCCATCATCGAGCAGACCCCTCTGCGCTGTGTCATAAGATGGCAAACTAGCCTTAGGGCTTCCGCCCTACACCGCCGAAGTTGAACACCTCGACGGCGGCACCGACGACGGCGGGGGCGGGCCGCCACAGCGACGCCGGGACCACGCCGGGCTCCAGCAGCTCCAGGCGGTCGAAGAAACGGGTCAGCTCCTGACGGCTGCGCGCCGTGATCGGTGGTGTGGCACTCTCGTTCCACTGTCTGATGGCCTCGAGCACCGCCTCACCGCCGACTTCTGCGGTCGGGTCACACAACACCAGATGACTGCCGGAGGGCAGGGCACCCAGCAGCCGGTCGACGATCGCGTACGCCTCGTCGTTGTCCGTGATGTGCTCCATGATTCCCAGCAGCATCAGCGCGATGGGCTGGGTGAAGTCCAATGTCCGAGCGGCTTCCCGCACGATCGAGCCGGGATCGCGCAGATCGGCGTGGATGTAGTCGGTCATGTCCTGTGGAGCGCTGGTGAGCAGGGCGCGGGCGTGCACGAGAACAAGGGGGTCGTTGTCGACGTAGACGATGCGGCACTCCGGTGCGCTCGCCTGGGCGACCTCATGGGTGTTGCCGGCGGTGGGCAGGCCGGTGCCGATATCGAGAAACTGGCGGATCCCTGCCTCGCCGACCAGGTACTGGACGGCTCGGACCAGGAACCCCCGCTGAGCGCGGGCGGCGTTGACGATTTCCGGCATGAAAGCACGAATCTGATCACCGACCTCACGATCGGCTGGGTAGTTGTCCCTGCCGCCCAGCCAGTAGTTCCAGACCCGAGCGGTGTGTGCCACGCTGGCGTTGATACCGGGAAACGGTTCTGGGCTGTCCATCAGGGCTTGCGCCCGACGCCGCCGAACGTATTCACCTCCGCCGGTACGCCGATGTCACTCTGGTCGGGCCGCCACAGCGAGACCGAGACTACGCCCGGCTCGAGCAGCTCCACGCGGTCGAAGAAGTGGGCGATCTCCTGGCTGCTGCGGACCGCTACCGGCGGGGTTCCGCCGTTCTCGTTCCAGAGCCGACAGGCCTCGTGCATCGCCTCGCCATGAACGCCATCGGTAGTGGGATCGTACAGCACCAGGTAGCTGCCCGAGGGCAGCGCGTCCAGCAGCCGGTTCACGATTGCGTACGCCTCGTCGGTGTCCATGACGTGTTCTATGGTCCCCATCACCATGAGCGCGATGGGCTGGGAGAAGTCCAGCGTCCGGGCGGCTTCGGCCAGGACCGTGTCCGGGTCGCGCAGGTCGGCGTCGACGTAGTCGGTCACGCCCTCCGGAGTACTGGTGAGCAGGGCGCGCGCGTGCACGAGAACAAGGGGGTCGTTGTCGACGTAGACGATGCGACACTCCGGCGCGGTCGCCTGGGCGACCTCGTGGGTGTTGCCGGCGGTGGGCAACCCGGTGCCGATGTCGAGGAACTGGCGGATCCCTGCCTCGCCGACCAGGTACCGGACGGCGCGGACCAGGAAGGCCCGCGAGGCGCGGGCGACGTCGACGATGCTCGGCAGGACGGCAGCAAACTGGTCACCGGCCTCGTGGTCGACCGGGTAGTTGTCCTTGCCGCCCAGCCAGTAGTTCCAGACCCGAGCCGAGTGCGACACGCTGGTGTCGATACCGGGAGGCGGTTTCTGGCCGGAGGTGTCTGAGCTGTCCATCACGAGCCTGCCCCTCTGCGCGGTGTCCTGCACTGACGTCAGGGTTTGCGCCCGACACCTCCGAAGAAATCCACCTCGACCGGGGTGCCGACGCCGCTGAGGTCCGGCCGCCACAGCGGACAGGAGACCACGCCGGGCTCCAGCAACTCCACACGGTCGAAGAAACGAGTGAGTTCCTGGCGGCTGCGGGCCACGAGCGGCGGGGTCCCACCGCCTTCGTTCCACTGTCGCATGCCCTCGAGCATCACCTCGGGGTCGACTTCTGCAGTGGCGTGAGACAGCACCAGATAACTACCTGAGGGCAGCGCGTCCAGCAGCCGGTTCACGATCGCGTACGCCTCGTCGGTGTCCATGATGTGTTCCATGATCCCCAGCAGCATCAGTGCGATGGGCTGGGCGAAGTCCAGCGTCCGGGCCGCCTCCCGCACGATCGTGTCCGGAGCGCGCAGATCGGCGTCGACGTAGTCAGTGACTCCCTCTGGGCTGCTGGTCAGCAGGGCGCGCGCATGCACGAGAACAAGGGGGTCGTTGTCGACGTAGACGATGCGACACTCCGGCGCGGTCGCCTGAGCGACCTCATGGGTGTTGCTGGCGGTGGGCAACCCGGTGCCGATGTCGAGGAACTGGCGGATCCCTGCCTCGCCTGCCAGGTACCGGACGGCGCGGCCCAGAAAGGCCCGGTCGGCGCGGGCGAGATCGATCACGCCCGGCATGGCGGCAATATATTGCTCAGCGGCCTGTTGGTCGACCGGGTAGTTGTCCTTGCCGCCCAGTAAGTAGTTCCAGGCCCGCGCCGAGTGCGCCACGCTGGTATCGATGCCGAGCAACGGTTTCTGGCCAGATGTGCCTGAGCTGTCCATCATGAGCAGGCTCCTCTACTCTCGACGCGGCCGCGGCCTTACCTACCTTACAAGCGGCTACCCAGAGTGATGATCATTGGGTGACCAGGCCGTCGCTGGTGATCTCGGTAGCCACCTCGGCCGAGCCGGCCCAGCGCGGTGCGCAGCCCCTGCGCTGGATGACCCGGTCACGCTGCTTCTCCGCTGGTGCCCCCCGGTGGATCGTGCCACGCTGGAGTGGGAGGGAGTGCTGGCCACCCGATGGTCGTCAGACCCCATCCGAAAGGACGCGGCCTGGTGAACGAGCCCATTGCCCTGTACGTCACTGTAGTAGTGCTCGGCACGATGCTCACCGTGCTGGTGGGCGTAATCCTGTACCGCAACGGCGAGCCCTTCCTCACGGAGGTGTTCGGCGACCGGGAGAAGGCCACCGGGGTGAATCGGCTGCTGGTCGTGCTGTTCCACCTGGTGGTACTGGGCGTCCTCGCGCTGATCTCGGTACTCGAGGTCCCCTGGGTGCAGGACGAGACACAGATCGTGCTGACCAAGCTCGGGGTGGTGCTGCTGGTGCTCGGCGCCGCCCACGGGATCACCATGCTGGTGCTCAGCCGAATGCGGATCCGACGACGGCCGCCGAGGCTGGGCAGCCAGGTGACGGTGCAGCCGGTCGAGCAGGCACACCACTACCAGGCCGGTGAATCCTCCTATAACGCCAGCCAAAGCCGGTGACAGCGCCCGAGGTCACCATCACTGCAGGGTTTGCCACGAGGCATGATCGGGTACTCAGCAGGACGTCGGCTCAAGGGAAGGGATGTGGTCGACGATGACGGACCCGGTCGGTATCTATCTGACCGTGCTGTTCATCGGCATCGTGTTGACGATCATCGTAGGGCAGATCCTGGTCCGCAGCGGCCGGCCCTTCCTCGAGGACGTCTTCGCCGAACGTGAGACCGCCGACTCGGTCACCCGGTTACTCGTGGTGCTGTTCCACCTGGTCGTGCTGGGCGTGATCGCGCTGGTCGCCACGATCGACATCACCCTCGACCACCCGATCCAGACCATCGTGGTCCGGCTCGGTCTCGTGCTGCTGGTGCTCGGCGCGGCATATGCAGGCAGCCTGTTCGTGCTCGCGCGGCTGCGCTCCCGCAGGCAAACGCAGATGTTGCTCGACGAGCAGAGCGCGCAAGCCGAGCAGGCGCGGCAAGCCTGGGCCCAGCAGTACGGTCAGCCCGGCGTCGACCCCTCGCACACGCACCCGCACACGCACCCCCCTGCCGCCCAGACCTACCCGGTGATCGAGCCCGGACCGGGGCGGTGAGTGCCGGGACCTGATACCGCGCGATGCGGCATCGGTTCCACCACCGACGTACGTCTGGGTCAGCACAATCCCTCAGAGATTTTGATGCCCCTGGCGCTGAGTTGTGGGTGCGGTCAGGCAGCTCAGCCGTGGCGGAGCCGGGCGACCTGATGGATGCGAGACCTGACGGGTGCACCCCTCACCGAGTGCAACGCCCGGGGGTAGCTCCCCGGGGCGTTGGTGAGGGATTCTTACTCGGTGATGAAGAGGGCCACGGTGGACGCTGACGAGGCTGAAGAGGCGCGCAGGATCGCCCGACTGCACACCCATCGCCTACCAAGTCACCCCAGCATGATCAATATTGAACAACGAACTCAACACGACTTCCGGAGCTCTGAAGCTACTTGCCACCTTTCAGGATGATCTGACGGGTCGCCTGCATGCCATGTGACCCAATACACATGCTTGGCAGCCGGTATGCGGAGGGAGTGGGCACCGGGTGAGCCTGCCGGTAGCACTTGGTCGACCCACTCACCGGCGGCGACTGACTCCTGCTGGAGGATCGGCCGTCGGCATACTCACGCTTCGCGGTAGAGCCGGTCGAGGTCCACGAGAATCGCTTGCCCCGCATCCGCTGCGGCACACAGTTCGGGTGTGAAGCCCGCGCCGCTCGCGCACAACAGCTTCGCATCGGCCGCGTCGACGTTGCGGCGGCGCTCCAGGAGACTGCGGATGTGGCGGAGCCGGTCGAGGTGAGCCATCCCCATCTGCTCGCCCCACTTGGTCTCGCCCAGGACGAGCACCCGGCGCCGACCGGCGCCGGGATCGCCGATGGCCACGATGTCGACCTCGTGACTTGTCCGGCCGGTGGTGTCGTTGACGAGACCATGGCCGACAGCGGCCGGGATCCCGCCTAGTATCTCGGGTGCGGCGAACTCGGCCACCCACGTGCGGCAGAGCTGCTCGAAGTGCGGTCCGAGCACCGCGCTCTCGAACCGCCGCCTGGCGCTGCGCCACACCTGTGCACCCTGGCGGCGTTCCAGCCGGGTCCAGGCGGAGCGCATGATCGCCTGGTAGAAGGTGACGAGCGGCTCGGTGATGCGGTAGTTGCTCCGGCCGGACCGGAGCGGATCGACGTCGCGGGTCAGCAGGCCGGCATCCTCAAGCACGGTAAGGGGGTGCTGCAGGTCGGTCGCCTTGCGTCCGATGTAGCCGGCGATACCACCTCTCGTGGTGTTGCCCTCCGCGACTGCGGCGAGCACCGAGTGGTACAGCGCGGGGTCGCGCATGCCCGGATCCTCGGCGAGCAGGTAGCGCGCTTCGCGGAACAGCGGGCTGGCCGGGTTGAGCACCACTCGGGTCACCCAGCTGTCGAAATCCGCCATCGACGACGGAGCGTCGTCGCGCACGTACTCGCGGCGGTAGGCCGGTGTCCCACCCACGATCGCATGCACGAGTACGGCAAGGCGCGGATCGTCCAGATTCCAGAATTCTGCGGCGAGGCGGTAGTCCAGCGGTGCGACGCGTAGCTCCAGCCCTGCCCGGCCACGTAGCGGCGCCGTGCCCGACAGCATCCCGCCCATGAACGACATCGCCGACCCGCAGAGCAGTAGCCGGGTCCGGGAGGTGGCCCGCTCCGGGCGACCGGGGGTCAGGGCATGCTGGATGATCGACGGAAGGGCCCGGCTCGCCAGGGCCAAGTAGGGAAACTCGTCCAGGACTGCCACGGTGGGTCGGTCTCGCCCGATGTCGAGCAGGACGTCGATGGCGTGCTCCCAGGACCGCAGCTGCAGAGGTGCGGGCGCGCCGACGTGGTCGGTGATGACCTGACTGAGGCGGCGCAGGGAGTCGGCCTCGGTCGCCTCGGTCGCCGCGAGGTAGATACCGCTCGTCGCCTGGGCGAGGGAATACAGCATCATCGTCTTGCCCTGCCTGCGCCGCCCCGACACGACACCGAGCGTCGCGCCCGGGGCGTCGTCGACCGCGAAGCGGGCGAGGTCGTTCCACTCCTCGTCCCGATCGAACATCTCCGCTGGCTTGCGCGGTAGCTCCATAGTAGAAGTGTACTTCTTAGAAGTTTACTTCTCACATTTGCTCCCGTACCTGTAGATCATCCACGTCCTACACCTGGCAGGGCCCGGAGCAGCCGGTTTTTGGTCCAGCGCCGGGCGGCACGCCATGTGGCGGCGCTGGCCGCGCTAGGCCCGTTTTCCGCACTGGCTCCCGGCCGAGGTCCGGCAACGTGAAGTCGCTCCCTCGCCTCGCTGATGCGCAGCTGTCCGCGCTTCTCAGCGACCTTCCGGCGGTCATGGTGACCGGCCCTCGCGCCGCTGGGAAGACGACCTCGGCGCGCCGCCTGGCTGCCGACATCCTGCGTTTGGACAACCCCTGCCGTCGCCGCAGCGGTGGCCGCGAACCCCGACGCGGCGTTGCGCCGGGCGCACGAAACCTGTGCTCCTGGACGAGTGGCAGGGAAGTGCCCGAGGTGCTCGGCGCGGTGAAACGGTGTTCTCAGCCACTCCGTGGTCGCAGGTTGCGTGAGCGGCGGTGGCGGCCCGCCGTACGCTGGTGATCGTGACTCCGGCGGAGCTGCGCGAAAGGCTGTCGATGGAGCCCGCGGCCGCGGCGCTGCGGCTCGCTGTATTGCACGGTTCCCGAGCGCGTGCGGACGCGACCGAGGGGTCCGACTGGGATATCGGCGTGCTCGCCGACGATCCCCCGGACCTGCCTGCGCTGTCGGCGACGCTCACCGAGATCCTGGGCACCGAGCAGGTCGACGTGGTCGACCTGCGCCGGACGAGTGCGCTGCTGCGCTACCGCGCCGCCCGCGACGGCATCCCCTTGCTGGAACGTCCATCGGGTGAGTTCCAGCGCTTCCAGCTTGAGGCCGTTCGGTTCTGGTGCGACACCGAGACCGTCATCCGGGCCGCGCACGACGACGTTCTGGCCGCGCTCGGATGAGCGTCGCGATCGACCGCGAGCTACTCGCCGAGCGCGCTGCGGCGGTGGACCGCCATCTGCGCCGGGTCGCCGAGCACCTGCCCCGCCACGCCGGGGACCTGCAGCCACTGAGCACCCAGACCGACGCAGTCGTCCTGCACCTCTGGCAGGCCGTGCAGGTAGTGATCGATCTCGCCGTGTCGAGCTGTGTGCGGCTCGGGCTGGGTAGCCCGCCTACCTATGCCGAGGCATTCCGCATGCTCGCCGGTGCCAGATTGATACCCGGCGAGCTGGCCCAACGGCTGGCCCGCGCCGCCGGGTTCCGCAATCTGGTCGTGCACGCTTACGCCGAGCCCGACCTGCGCCGGGTACACACTGCGGCGACGAGCGGGCCCGCCGATCTCCGGGCATTCCTGGCGGCGCTGCGCGACCACGCCGGCTGAGATCGTCATCGAGCCGGGTGGAAACCACCGGTCAGGGACAACCCAGTGGCGTGCTGCTGCACCGCCAGGCGGTGCCGACGACGCATCGATCCGGGCCGCCCGACCCGACGACGCCCCGATCTATTACACACGGTGGTCCTCGTCAACACCCGGGCCAATGCACGGATTGTGGGTGGGGTTGTCGGTACTGACGCAGACAGCCGCACTGCGCGATAATCCGGTGCTTATATACGAGGCCGGAACTCGACTTGGTACACCAGCGTCAGCCAAAGGTCGTCATGGCGAGTGAGTTCGACGGAGGCCGTACGGACCTGGTTGGTAGGCAATCCACTTCGCGCCGGGTCGAAAGAATAGAGGGCGTTGACCGCCGGCTCAATGGCTGTGTCCTGCTCCGTAACGAGCGTTGTGCCGAAGCGACCCACAATGACGCCCGGACCTGCCATGGACATGTCCTCCACCATCGCGGCAGCGCCCTTGATCGGGGAACGTCGGTGGAACCCGTCACCACACCCGTAGTGTAGATGGTGTCGTCATATGAGACGAACCGCTTAGTCCAAGCGCATTCGAGATGAGACCGCAGTTCCGTTCAACCGGCGCTGTTCTTCACCAGTGGCTTGCTTTAACGCAACCCGGTAGCGCGCATCGCCGCCTGCAAGGTGGCGTTGGCAACTGCTTGTGCCTTGTTGGCACCTTCGGCCAAGACCGCATCGAGCGTGGCGTCATCCTCCCGCAACTCCTGGTAGCGGGCATGGATGGCTCCGACTTTCTCGATGGCGATGTCGGCTAGCTCCCGCTTGAGGACTCCGTAGCCTTGACCGGCGAACTTCGCCAGGACAACCTCGCGGCTGAGACCGGCGAGGGTCTCGAATAGTACGAGCAGATTGTCCAGGCCCGGCGACAGTTCGCAATTGATCTTCGATCCCGAATCGGTCACCGCTCGCATGATGGTACGATGGATCTTGTCTGGTGGATCCAGGAGTCCGATCGCGTGACCATCCCGCACGCCTGACAGGCTCTTCGACATCTTGATCGATGGATCATCGAGCCCCATGATACGGGCGCCACTTTTTCGGATCAACGACTTCGGCGATGTAAAGACCTCGCCGAAGAGGTGGTTGAACCGCTTGGCGATGTCCCGGGTGATTTCAATGTGCTGGCGTTGGTCATCACCGACCGGCACGTAGTCCGCTTGATAAAGGAGTATGTCAGCTGCTTGTAGTGCTGGGTAGGTGAACAGGCCGGCGCTGGCGGTGACAGTCGAGGATTTAGACCTGTACTGCGTCATGCGCTCCAACCAGCCGACGGGCGTGACGCACCCCAGAATCCAGCCGAGCGTGGCATGCGCACTCACCTCGGACTGGCGGAAGATCGCTGAGCGTGACGGGTCGAGGCCGCATGCGATGTATAGGGCGAGGGCTTCGCGGATGCGGCTGCGTAGCGCGTCGGGCTGGACGTTCTCCGGAATGGTCAGCGCGTGCAGATCGGCAATCATGAAATAGTTGTCGTAACGATCTTGCTCGTCCGCCCACACGCTCAGCGCGCCGATATAGTTGCCGATGTGCAGGGTGCCGGTCGCGGCGATCCCCGACAGCACCCGCGGCTTGCGCCTAGCGTAGGTCATGGGGATGTCCTCTGATTCTCTGTTCGCTGTCGGACAGGTTGTAGACGCGCAGCCTACCGCTAGCGACCAAGGTCGCTAGCGCGCTGACCGCGTAGGTTTACCGGGTTGGTTCCCTTGGCGCCACGATCCGGTCCGGGGACGGGTCCCCCGCGGTGACGTCACTGAACGCGAACGCCACCGCGAGTGCGAACGGGACCGCGACGACGAGCACGATGTAGACCACGGCGGGCAGCAGCATCGCCCAGGCCAGGAAGCCCTCCCGGTCGGCGAGCCTGCGCACCGGCGCACGCCGCGCGGCGGCGGCCTGCTCGCGGGGCAACGCCTGGGTCACGATCCCACCGGTACCGGGTCGGTGCGCAGGCCGCTGGCGGCGTCGAAGAACCGCAGCCGCTCGGTGGCCACCGCGAACTCGTGGGTATGCGCCCGACTCACCGCACTACCCGCCCCCTGACCCCCGCTCCCACCCCGACGACCACCACCCCGGAGCACCGGCCACCACCGCAGGGCCGGAGACCAGCCCTGCCCGTCACCCCACCCACCCCGACCAACATCAACAACAACACCCAAAGATCACAACACGATCATGATGAAGAATCGAGGCTAGCTGTGCTGCGTCATCCGCTGCAGCAACCGGGCAGCCAGCGCCCCTGTGGTCGGCCCGAGGACCCCCGACTCGTACAACGCCACCAGCGGCAAGCGGTGTCGCAGCCTCAGGGTTTTCGTCCGACGCCGCCAAACGCATTCACCTCGACGGGGGTGCCGATGTGGCTGGGGTCGGGTCGCCACAGCGGAACCGAGACCACACCCGGTTCCAAGAGCTCCACGCGGTCGAAGAACCGGGTCAGCTCCTGGAGGCTGCGGACCGCTACCGGCGGGCTTCCGCCGCTCTCGTTCCAGAGTCGGCAGGCCTCGAACATCGCCGCGCCATCGACGCCGTCTTTAATGGGGTCGCATATCGTCAGATAGCTGCCCGAGGGCAGGGCATCCAGCAGCCGGTTCACGATCGCGTACGCCTCATCGTTATCCATGATGTGTTCCACGATCCCCATCAGCATGAGCGCGATGGGCTGGGTGAAATCCAGTGTCCGAGCGGCCTCCCGCACTATCGTATCCGGATCGCGCAGGTCGGCCTCGACGTAGTCGGTCACGCCTTCCGGAGCACTGGTCAGCAGGGCGCGGGCATGCACCAGGACCAGGGGGTCGTTGTCGACGTAGACGATGCAGCACTCCGGTGCGGTCGCCTGGGCTACCTCGTGGGTGTTGTTGACGGTGGGCAGCCCGGTGCCGATGTCGAGAAACTGGCGAATCCCTGCCTCGCCCGCCAGATATCGGACCGCACGGGCCAGGAAAGCCCGATCGGCGCGGGCAATGTCGACGATGCTCGGCAGGATGGCGGCAAACTGGTCACCCCACTCGTGGTCAACCGGGTAGTTGTCCTTGCCGCCCAGCCAGTAGTTCCAGACCCGAGCCGAGTGCGACACGCTGGTGTCGACACCGGAAGGCGGTTGCCGACCGGACGTGTCTGAACTCTCCATCACCAGCAGCCTCCCAGCAGGCCCCTCTGCACTCGTAGCACGGACCGACCATATCCCACCTGCTTCCCAAAGACAGGTGTAGCGGATGTGACGGGTAGGAGTACCCTGACCCCCGGTCGCCTGGTGGAGGGTGGGATTGCCCAACAGAACGCGACCGAATGTGACGGGTTGTGACGCCCATTCCGGAAAAGCGCTCACCCAGGGGAGTCGAGTCATGACAGTAGTTCAGCCAGACCGTGACCGGCCCCTCGACCGTATTCCGTCCCAATGGCACGGGAAGCCCACCGTGCTGCGTCTCGCGCTGGGCAGCAAACTACGGCAGCTACGTGAGGCGAGCGAGATCACCAGGGAAGCCGCCGGGGAGGCAATCCGAGCTTCCCACGCCAAGATCAGCCGTCTAGAACTCGGCAGGGTCGGCTTCAAGGAACGCGATGTGGCCGATCTGCTCACCCTCTACGGGGTCACCGATGCGCAGGAACGCGAGACCTTCCTGGCCCTCGACCGGCAGGCCAACGCACCCGGCTGGTGGCGCGAGTACGGCGATCTCCTGCCAAGCTGGTTCGAGACCCGCGCACGCCGAGCAGGCTCGGCAAGCCCGGGCCCAGCAATACGATCAGCCGGGCCTCGGCAGCGCGCACACCCATCCCCTCATACCCCCTGCCGCCCAGTCCTACCCGATGATTGACCCCGGCCCGGGGCGGTGACCTACCAGGGACCCGGGCGCGTGATGCGGCGCACGGTTGCGCTGTCGATGTATGTCACGGTCATCACTCTCCCTCCGAGTTATGACGACTGAACCTGTGGGTTACCCCGCGCGCACCTACTGAGCTACCGCAGAAGCGCGGGGTGACCGGGGCGAGGGAGGATTGATGATCGAGGCGAGCGGCCTCAGCAAGCGATATGGCGCGACACTGGCCGTCAACGATCTGTCGTTCAGTGTGCAGCCGGGCCGGGTCACCGGGTTCCTGGGGCCGAACGGTGCCGGGAAGTCGACCACTATGCGGATCATGCTCGGGCTGGACCGGCCGACTGCGGGTGATGTGCGGATCGGGGGCAAGCGCTACACCGACCTCACGCAGCCGTTGCACACCGTCGGGGCACTGCTGGACGCGAAGTGGATGCACCCCAACCGCTCCGCCAGGGCGCACCTGCGCTGGCTGGCCCGCTCGAACAAGCTCGCCACCAGCCGGGTCGACGAGGTGCTGGACCTGGTCGGGCTCACCGAGGTGGCGAGCAAGCGAGTCGGCGGGTACTCGCTGGGCATGTCGCAGCGCCTCGGCATCGCGGCCGCGCTGCTCGGTGACCCAGAGGTGCTGCTCTTCGACGAGCCGGTGAACGGCCTGGACCCGGAGGGCATCGCCTGGATCCGGAGCTTCATGCAGTCGCTGGCCGCGCAGGGCCGCACCGTGTTCGTCTCCAGCCACCTGCTCTCCGAGATGGCGATCACGGCGACCGAACTCGTGGTGATCGGCCGTGGCCGGCTGATCACGCAGTGCTCCACAGCGGAGTTCGTGGAGCACGCCACCGCGGCCACCGTGCGGGTGCGCAGCCCGCAGGCCGACCGGCTGCGCACCATGCTGACCTCGCATGGACGGACGGTGACGGAGACGGACGGCGGGCTAGTGGTCGGCGGCGCCACCAGCCAGGAGATCGGCGAACTGGCCGCGATGCTGGGCATCGTGCTGCACGAGCTCGCCCCGCAGCGCGGCTCCCTGGAGCAGGCGTTCATGCAGATGACCGGTGAGGACGTGGAGTTCCACGGCACCATCGCAGCGGCGGCGCCAATCCGGGAGGCCGAACAGCTCGAGGTGGCGATGGCCGCGACGCAGACCGGGCAGGGAGGGAGCCAGTCATGAGCCTGCTCGCCGTGGAACGCATCAAGCTGTTCTCCACCCGCTCGCCGTGGTGGTGCATGGGGCTGGTGGTGGCGGTCGGGATCGGACTCGCCGCCGTGCTGTCCTCCCTGGCTGGTGAAGACTTCCCGATCTCGGTCGCACTCACCCAGGCCGGTCTGGGGCTGGGGAGCTTCATCGCGATGGTGCTGGCCGCGATCGCGGTCACCAGCGAGTACCGCTTCGGCACGATCCGGGCCACCTTCGCCGCGGTGCCGAACCGCACCGCGGTGCTGCTCGCGAAGACCGTCGTGGTGGCCGTCCTGCTGGGCCTTGTCGGCCTGGTGACGGCCTTCGCGGCGTGGGGCGTGGCCTACCTCATCGACGGCAGCCCGGCCATGGTGATCGACACCACCGCCGAGTGGCGCGCGGTCGCCGGGGAGGGCTTGCTCTACGCCGGGTACGCGGTCATCGCGATCGGGGTGGGGCTGCTGGTCCGGCAGACGGCGGGCGCGATCTCGCTGCTGCTGGTCTGGGCCCTGGTCGTGGAGAGCATCATCGTGCCGATCCTGGACGGCACGCTGAGACTGGAGATCTCCCGCTGGCTACCGTTCGCCAATGCGGGCAACTTCATCACCGCAGGGGATGCCGTAGCCAACGGTCAGGCTCAGGGCGCTCCGGTGATCGACTACCCGTTCGGGGGGCCGTGGGGGAGTCTCGGCTACTTCGCAGCCGTCGCGGTCAGCGTGCTGGTGATCGGGATCCTGGTGGCCAACCGGCGGGATGCCTAGCGGCCAAGGATGAAGATCGTGATCTGCGGGGCCGGGATCGCCGGACTCGCCCTCGCGCACCGGCTCGGCACCCTCGGCTGGGACGTCGTGGTGCTGGAGAAGGCGCCCGGCCCCCGAACACAGGGCTACATGACGGACTTCTTTGGGCCCGGGTACGACGCCGCCGAGGCGATGGGGGTCCTGCCCAGGCTGCACGAGCTCGGGTACGACGTCCAGGAGGTGCGCTACCTGGACGAGACCGGACGGCGCCGCGCGCGTCTGCGGTTCGCGCAGTTCGCCAAGGCAGTGCACGGCCGCCTGCTGAGCATCATGCGACCCGACCTCG
>JBOHGM010000062.1:0-30670 GCA_050699435.1 Pseudonocardiaceae bacterium
ATCGATCGAGGCCAGCGACGAGACGGCGATCGACGCCGCGAACAGCAGCACCGCGACGGCCAGCGCCAGCCCCGGCGGCACCACGCCTGCGGCGATCGGGCGGTTGCGCTTGGTCGGGTGCGCCCGGTCGGCTTCGACGTCCTTGACGTCGTTGACCAGGTAGACGCCGGACGCGGCCAGCGAGAACGCGGCGAACGCGATCCCGACCGCGATGAGGACGTTCAGATCGAAGATGTCACCGCTGGCGAACGGTGCGGCCAGCACCAGGACGTTCTTCACCCACTGCCGGGGGCGCATCGTGCGGATCAGCCCGGTGAGCACGTTGCCGCGCCGGGCAGGGGTCTCGGTCTGGCTGGGTGCGGTAGCGGTCATCGCTGCCCCTTCCCCGGGCTCCCGATTCCGATGCGCAGCGCTCGCCGCACCAGTCCCCGCCGTACCCCGGAACCGATGACCGCACCGAGGGCAGCGCCCACGACGACGTCAGTCGGGTAGTGCACGCCCAGCACCAGCCTGCTGACCAGCATCGGGGGCACTAGCACGGGGGTCAGCGGGCGGCGCAGCAGGGCACCGTAGAGAACGGCGGCTGCGGTAGTGGAGGCCGCGTGCGAGGACGGGAAGGACAGCCGGCTCGGCGTGCCCACCAGTACCTGCACCGACGGGTCGGTAGGGCGGTGCCTGCGCACCACCCGCTTGACGGCGATCGACGCCCCGTGCGCGCCGGCCACCGCAGCCGTCGAGATCAACCAGTCGCGGCGGCGGCGCCGGTCGACCAGTGCACCCAGCACGCCCAACGCCAGCCAGCCCAGGGCGTGCTCACCGAAGTGGGACATCCCGCGGGCGGCGGACACTGCCCGGGGACGGGCGACACTGCGCTGCACCGCAGCGAGCAGCGCGACCTCCCGCTGATCTGAGGACGGACTCCGGCGCAGCATCACGCGTCGAACACCCGCTTCCAGCCGGCCCGGCCGGTGAGATCTTCGGTGGCGGCCCGGTAGCGCTTGCGCAGCCGGGGGAACTCCCGGGCGAGGGTGCGGTGCAGCGCGATCGAGCGGGTCATCCTCGACCGGAAGGTCTGTGGGTCACGTTTGCGGTAGGTGACGCCGCGGCCGTCCGCGGTGGAGACCGTCACCCCGTCCATCCCGGAGAGCACGAACCACCGCGCGTCATCGCGGGCCAGGCCGAGCTGCGGGCGGTGGTGGGCCTGCGGATCGACCGGGCGCAGCTGGTGGGCCAGACGCTTGAGCAGGGTCGCCCCGATGGTGACCGGGTTGGTGGGCGGGGTGAGCATGCGCTCGACGGCGAGCTGCCCGCCGGCAGGCAGCGGCAGCTCGCGGGAGTCCAGCACCTGCCCATCGGCGAACTCCGCGAGCCGGCTCCGGACCTCGCCCAGCGCGGTGGGCAGCTTCTCGAACAGCGCTTCCGGTCCGGCCAGGAAGTCCCGGATCGCCATCTCCTGCAGCGCGAGGGTGGAGTACTCCATCGCCAGGGCGTGCTTGAGGGCGTGCTTGAGGCTGTCGGCGAGCAGCGCCGTCGGGCGCTCCTCGCTGCTGTGCAGCGCCGCCCCGACCAGCCGGTTGCGCAGGTGGAAGTAGGCCTGCCAGTCGGTGGCGTCGTCCTTGTCGGCGAAGGACATGTGCCAGATCGCCACGCCGGGGACGGTCGCCGTGGGGTAGCCCGCATCGCGGGCGCGTAGCCCGTACTCGACGTCGTCCCATTTGATGAACAGCGGCAACGGCAGCCCGATGTGCTCGGCGACGGCGCGCGGGATCAGGCACATCCACCAGGCGTTGTAGTCGACGTCGGTACGCCGGTGCAGCCAGGCGGTCTGACGCAGCGGGTGCTGAGCGAAGTCGTGGTCGTACTCGGTGCCTGGCGCCTTGTTCCACCGCATCCGTTGCCGGTCGACGATCTCGCCCCAGGCGTGCAGCCGGGAGCGGGCCTGCGCCTGCAGCATCTGCCCGCCGACGAGCATGGGGTGGCGCGCGAAGCGGGAGAAGGCGACGGCACGCAGGATCGAGTCCGGCTCCAGGACGATGTCGTCGTCCATGTAGAGGATCTGCTCGCAGTCGGTGTTCTCCAGCGCCTCGTACATGACCCGCGCGTAGCCGCCGGAGCCGCCGATATTGGCCTGATCGATGATCCGCAGCCGATCGCCGAGCACGGCCTGCGCCTCGGCGAAGCCGTCCTGGTCACGGACCTTGCTGGCGCCCTGGTCGGGGATCACCACCGCGGTCACCACCGAGCGGACCAGCTCATCGGAGCCGATCGCCCGCAGCGTGGCCACGCAGTCGGTGGGCCGGTTGAACGTGGGCATCCCGATGGTCACCGCCGCCCGGCCCGGCGCTGCGACCGGCGCATGCCAGCCGCCGGAATGCAGGACCAGCTCGGAGTCATCGGTACTGACGTCGAACCAGTACCACCCGCCGTCCTCGAACGGGGTGAGGTCCAGCTCGACGTCGACCTGGTGGCGCTCACCTTCGACAAGCTCGCCGTGCACGTGAATCGGGGTGGCGTCGGCCTTGGAGCGGTAGACGTCGATGCGGCCGTCGCCCTCGACGTCGAGGCGCAGGTGCAGGGTTCGCAGCGTGCTCCAGCGCCGCCAGTAGCTCGCCGGGAACGCGTTGAAGAAGGCCGCGAACGACACCTCGGTCTGCTCGGGCACCCGCACACTGGTCCGCGACAGCGCCCGCACCCGCCGGGCGTTGGGGTTCGCGATGGTGACCTCGAGGTCGACGTCACGCGGGTCGGGTTTCGTCGTCACGCCGGCCGGTGGCCAGACCCGCCGGGCGATGGCCGGCTGCTCGTCGACGTAGAGCGCGCGGACGGCCAGCGGGTCGGCCTTGCGGGGCAACACCACCCGCTGCAGCAGCGTCGACGGCGGCTCGACCGGCGAATCGACGTGCTGCGGTGCGGCGCCCTCGGTGGGATCGGCCTCCCGCGGCTTGGCCGGGTGGCGCTGGACAGCGGAGGAACTCACGGCCGCTGAGAGTAGCCCACGGTGGGTTCGGCCCCGGAACGGCGTTGAGCCTGTCTCTGGAGCGCGGCCGCCGATCAGGCCCTCAGCGGTGCGCCGTGGCGCCGAGCTAGTGACAGGCCACCTGCGAGGAACCCCAGTCGGCCGGGCTCCACTGCACCTCGGCCGCCGGCTCGCCGCGGGCGCAGGCAGCGCGATAGGCCTGTACCTGCTCCGCCCAGGAGGGGCCGGACAGCCGATAGGGATCAGCCGGGAAACCCATCCCCGCGACGACCACAGCGGCCACCAACGCCGTTGCCTGGACCCACCACACCCGCCGTGAGAACCACAGCGCGCCCGCACCCACCAGCAGGACCGTCGGTGCCACCCAGTACCGGGGAGGCGCATATCCGTTCACGACGGTCACCGTTCCCAGCAGGAGAACCGCAGTGAGCACCAAGCCGAGGAACGGAACCCGAGCCTGCGGCAAGGTCCACGCTCCAGCGGCAACCGCCACCACCAAGATGGCCGCGACCAGCAGGAAGGCGACGACCGGGGAGACGGTGGGCAGGGGGAGGACACGCTGCCCCAGCGAGTAGAGCACGCCGAGCCGCAGTCCCGGCTGGCGCCCAGCCGGATTGACGAAGGGCGACGCGGGTCCCGCGACGACCGCGAGCGCCTGGACCACCAACCCGGCCAACAGCGGCGCCGTGACCGGGTGGCGCAGCCCGCCCCGCCAGCCGTGCACCAGCACCAGCGCCGGTGCGACGAGCACGGCCAGTGGCGTAGACAAGGCCGTCAACCCGGCCACGACCGCGGTCGCGATCCGGGGCACCCGGGCGGCGAACGCGGTGACCGACAACCACGCCAGGCAGGCGAGCAGCAGCCACTGCGCGTTCGCGAGGTTGCCGATGCTCTCCACCCGCGCCGGGGGCACCAGCGCCAGCCACCACCCCGCGGCAGCCGCCCAGATCGGGGTCGCGCCAGCGCTGCGGGCCGCCGCGAACACGAGAACAGCCAGCACGCCCGTGGTCAGCGCCACCGCGACGACGACGTACTTGGCGAAGGCGGCTTCAGGCAGCAGCAGCGCGAACGAGGTGATCAGCCGGGGGAAGACATGCAGATAGCCGCTGTAGGTCAGGCCGAACGCGCCGAGACCGGAACTCTTCGCATCGGTCCAGAAGACCGCGCCGTCCTCGGCCCACACCCGATCGACACCTGGCCCGGCGATCACCAGACGCGCGAGAACGAGCACCGTGGCGCCTCCCAGCACCGCGACCGGGAGCAACCGGAGCACCACCCGGTGGCGCACCCACTCACGGGCGTCGGTGCCGATCAAGGGTCAGTGCCGATCAAGGGTCAGTGCCGATCAAGGGTCAGTGCCGATCAAGGGTCGGTGCCGATCAGGGGTCAGTGCCGATCAGGGGTCAGTGCCGATCGAAGGTCAGTGCCGATCGAAGGTCAGCCGGATGAAGGTGTAGTCCAGCCCGGTCCGGGTCCAGTGCACCGGACGCTCCGGGTGCTCCAGGGCGAGGTCACCACGCAACGTCAGCCCGTGCTCGGCGGCGGCGGCCACCAGGGCGCGGATCTCCTCCGGAGCGAAGATGTGCACCTGCTGACCGTATGCGCGGTGGCCGGTGGTGTCCGGTGGATCCTGGTCGTAGTCGGTGGAGACGACCAGGACGCCACGCGGGCGCAGGATGCGGGCGCTCTCCGCCAGGAAGGCCTCGACTCCCACCCCGTGCTCGATCACGCTCAGGCAAGTCACCGCATCGAAGCGGCCTTCGGGGAAGTCAGTGGCTGTGATGTCGCCGTAGCGGAACAGCACCCCGTCGCGACGCACGTCGGCGCCGAACTCCAGGTTGTTACCGACCAGGTCGCGGCACCCGTACAGGCGCAGCCAGGGCAGCACAGAGGAGTACCGGGCGCCGCCTGCGTCGAGCACCGATCCGGTCGGTCCGACGGTGTCGAGCACGGTGGCCACGGCGCCCAGCGCGTCCCAGTTCTTCGGCCGGTCGGGGTGCAGCGGCAGCCGCAACCGGCGGCACTCGGCGACTGCGGCCTGCCACCCCGCGCGGGTACGCAGCACCTCGGTGGGGGGCATCGGCGCAGGCGGCGGCCGGTCGGTTCCGCCGAGCGTGCGCTGCAGCTTCACCCGGGTCCACAGGGCACGTTCAGCGACCCGCTTGGCCAGCGCGAGCGCGGCGCCGCCCGGAGGTGCTGTCTCACTCATCATGTCTCCCCTCCTTGGCGCTGGGTGCCCCGCACGAGACGTAGCCACCACAGCGCTGCCAGCGCCCCGTCGACCAGCACCAGCGCGAACCGCGACACCAGTACGACAGCGAAAGCCTGTGGCTGGGTGAGGACCACGGCCAGCGAGGCGGCCAGGGCCAGTTCCCTGATCCCCAGACCGGCCGGCGCAGGCAGGAACAGAACGCCCGCACAGTACGCCAGCGCGAACCCACCGATCGCGAGCGGCAACGCCCGGGCCGGGTCCGCGCCATAGCCGAGTACCAGCAGGTAGCAGTGCAGCCCGAGCAGGCACCAGCTCAAGCTCTGCCAGACCGCTGCCCGGGCCATCCCCCGCCAGCTCGGCCGGACCGTCAACGGTGCGCGGCGCAGCAGCCACAGCACCAGGTTCAGCCCGCCTACTGTGACCCTCGGATGCAGCGCCACGAGCAGCACCGGGACGGCAGGCAGCAACCACCAGTAGCCCTGCAGCGCCCCGGCCGCACCGAACGGGAGCGTGACCAGGGCGACCGCGATACCCACGGTCAGCGAGAGCACCACCGCGAGCACGCTCACCGCAACTGACACCGCGCGCGGCACCTTCAGCTCCCTGGCAAGTTCGATCTGGGCGAGGAAGACCCACACCGAGCCCGGCAGATACTTGCCGAGCTGGCTGGCGAAGAACACCCGCCCGGCGTCGCGGACCGGCAGCGGCGCGCCCAGGTCGGCCAGCAGCGCCCGCCAGGCGAGCATCGCGGCGATCACCCCGCCCGCCGCGGGCAGCAGTGCACCGACCATGGGCAGCCAGCCCATCTCGGCCATCGCCCGGGACACCTGCGCCCAGCTGCGCACCAGGTACAGCCCGCCCGCCCCGAGCACCGCACCGCCGAAGGCGATCTTGACCCAGAACCACGGGCCACCCCCCCGGCTGGCCGGCCCGGCGGTGCGCAGCTGCTCTTCGGCCACCATGGGAGGCCGCTACCGCCTGGTGGGCGCGGGCGTCAGCGCGCACAGCGCGGCGCAGTACCGCTGCCAGGCCGGGCCGGCGTCCACCCGCGCAACGCCCGCGCGCAGCCGCTGCGGCTCGCCGTCGGCGTAGAAGCGGTGCAGCGCAGCGGTCAACGCAGCGACGTCGTCGGGAGCGCACAGCACCCCGTTCACCCCGTCCTGGACGTCCTGCTCTACCGTGCCCACCCGGGTCGCGATCACCGGCACGCCGTGCTCGAAGGCGAGGAAGGTATTGAGCGACGCGGTCGCCGTGCGGTACGGCAGCGTCAGCGCATCGACGTCGGCGAACAGGCCCGGGACCTCCACCGCCTCGACGTACCCCGGGCGCAACTCGACCCGGTCCGCCAGCCCGAGCTCGGCGACGAGTCGTTCGGTGGCCTCGGGACCACCCCAGAACTCCCCTGCGACGCGCAGTCGCACCCCTTCGGGGCCAGCGGCCAGCGCGCGCAGCAGCACGTCGAGGCCCTTGTAGCGGCGCACGATGCCGAACGAGAGCAGCCGGCGGTGCACCGCGGGCGCCTCGGCCCCGGCCCCGGCGGCGTCGGCCCCAGCGGCATCGGCCCTGGCGACGACCAGCGGCGCCATGTGCTCGACGGTGACCGGGCGGTCGGTGAGCGAGCGGGCGACCTCGCCCTGCGCTGCGGAGTGCGCGAGCACCCCGTCCACCCGAGACAGCACGGCGCGCACCAGGGCAGCGTCCACCGCCCTTCGCTCATGCGGCAGCACGTTGTGGCACTGTGCGACCACACCCGGCGCGACCACACCCGGGGCCACCACACACGGGGCCACCACACACGGGGCGACCACACACGGGGCGACCACACCCGGGGCCACGGCCCCGGGCCGCTGCCTCCTCCAGCGCCCCAGCCCGGCCAGCACGCCCAGGTACGCGGGCAGCTGGATCGGGTGCACCATGACCAGCACAACCAGGTCGGCGTCGCGGAGCCGGCGCCCGCTGGCGTACCAGGAGTCCGGCCGCCGCCACGACAGCCGACGGTGGGTCGGGGTGAACGGCGGCAGTTCGGGCTCGCGTACCGTGAGCTGCCCGGGGTAGAGCAGCGCCGGGTACTGGTACGACCAGGACTCGATCCGCACCTCATGGCCCGCCACGACCAACTGGTGGGCGAGCTCGGTGGTGTACTGCGCGATCCCGCCCTTATACGGATGGCTGGGACCGACGACGGCGATCCGCATAGCACCCTTCCGACCGGCACCGGTGCGACCGCACCCTAGCTGGCTCCTGAACCCCTCGTCATCGGGATCGTCGGCCCTGCATGTGCATCCCGGAGAACTCTCAGCAGGGTTCGGCAACCTGCTCATGCATCCAGGAGAGCGCTTGGGCAAGGATGCGCGGCATGGCCGAGCGCCCGGACCTGCTCACCGTGGTCACGCTGATCGCGATCGCGTGCTTCGCCGTCCTCGGCATCGGCGGCCCGCTGGTCGGGCACGGCGTCTTCGCGGGCACCGACGAGCTGATGGGGCTTGCGCCCTACCAGGGGGAGGGCCTGGACCGGACCCCAGTGCAGAACTACTACGTCGACGACACCTGGGACTCTGGCATCCCGAACACCATGCTGCTCGCCGACTCCCTGCGCGCGGGGGAATTCCCGGCGTGGAATCCCTACGCAGTAGGTGGCTCCCCGCTGGGGGCGGTGCCGACCACAGCAGCGTTGTCGCCGGTCACCGCGCCGTTCTACCTGCTCCCCGGGTACCTGGCGCCCGGCTACGTCAAGCTCGTCGAGATCCTGCTCGCGGTCACCGGCTGCGCGCTGTTCCTGCGGCGGCTGGGGCTGGGGCGCCCGGCCGCGCTGGCCGGTGGGCTGGTCTTCGCCAGCAGCGCGTTCCTGATCGCCTGGACCAACTGGCCGCAGACCCGGGTGACGGTGGTCGTGCCGTTTCTGTTCTGGGCGCTGGAGCGGCTGGTGGCGCGGCGGCGGGTCGCCGACGGCGCGCTGGTGTCCCTCGCAGTCGCCGCCATGCTGCTGGGTGGCTTCCCCGCGGTGACCGGGTATGCGCTGCTCCTCGGGGCGGCTTACCTGCTGGTGCGGGCTATCGCCGAGTATCGGCGGCGGTGGCGCCGCGCGGTGGGGGTGCTGCTCGGCGGCGCTGCCGGGGTGCTCGGCGGCGCGGCGCTGAGCGCCGTCCAGTTGGTCCCGTTCGCCACGTTCCTGGCCGGGTCCTACGTCAACGGCCGGGGCCAGACCCCCGACGACCACCTCGCGGTGGCCAGCCTGATCACCAGCATCGCACCCTGGGCGCTGGGCAGCACCAGCGACGACCGGCCACCGAGCTGGTACCTCCCGGTGAACATGATCGAGTCCCTGTCCTATGCCGGGGCGGCCGCGCTGGTGCTGGCCGTGACGGCGATCGCGGCCCCCCGCGCCGCCCGGGCGGTGCTGCCCGGCGGAGTCTGGGCCTTCCTCGTCGCAGCCACGCTCGCCGGTTTCCTGGTCAGCTACGGCGGTGGCGCGCCGCTGGCCGCGCTGCAGCAGTTGCCTGCGCTGTTCTCCGACAACTTCGTGGGACGGGTCCGCAGCGTGCTCGGGTTCCTGGTGGCGGCGCTCGCCGCGGTGGGGCTGGAGGTCCTGCTGCGCCGCGAGCGGGTGCACGGTCGCGCCCGATGGGTCGGGTTCGGGTTCGGTGCGGCGGTCTGGGTGGCCGCCGCCGGCCTCGGCGCCTGGATCTGGCGCGAAGCGCGCTGGGCCGCGGTGGCCGCCGACGCGCAGGCCGGTGACGGCGTCGACCGGCTGGCCCACCTGCACGGGGAGGTGGTGAAGGGCCTGGTCTTTCTCCTCGCCGGGCTGGTCTGCGCCTGCGCCCTGTACTGGGCCGCCCCCCGCAACGGGGGCCGGCTGCGCACCACCGCCGCCGCGCTGCTGCCCGTCCTGATCATGGTGCAGGCCCTCACCCTGGTGCGGCCGTTCTGGCCGCGGGTGGATCGGGAGACCTTCTACCCGGTCACCGCCACCCACACCTTCCTGGCCGATCACCTCGGCCACGAGCGGTATGCCGGCACCTGGGGAGCCATGGGGGTCGGGGCCGATACCCACCTGCGGCTGCGCGCGCTCACCGGGCACACGTTCGTCGACGCCCGGCTCGGTGAACTGGTGCGCCGGGTACCCGGCACGGGCGGGTTGTTCCCGACGCTGGTGAACTTCGGGGTGTCCCCGGAGACCGCCGGTTCCCCGGTGCTCGACCGGCTCGGCATCCGGTACGTCGTCACCGCACCGCAGGATGGGGTGCTCGGCATCCCGCGGCCCGCCCCTTCCGACGGAACGGTCGCGGTGCTGCGCCCCGATGAGCCGGTGACCGTGCCCGTTCCCGGCGCGGGACCGCTGCGCGCCCTGGGCATCATCCCCGCCCTCCCGATCACCCCCGACCTCATGGCGGCCGGGCCCTCAGCAGCCGGGCCCTCGGCGGCCCGCCTCGAGGTCACGCTGCGCAGTACGAACGGTCACGAGGTGGCCCGCAACGGGCGGCTGGCGCCCGGGGGAATCGTCGATCGGCCCTTCCTGGTGCCGATCGCGGCGGAGCAGGTCAACCCCGGCGAGCGGCTCACCGCGACGCTCACCTTGCGGGCCGTCGAGCCGCTGGCGGTGCAGGCCCTCGGCGGTGTCCCGGCCGTCTCGGCGGTCGGCGGCGCCGACGACGGACTGCGCGTCGGCTACGCCGGCTCGGCGGTGGTCTACCAGCGGTTGACCGCGTTGCCCCGGATCCGCTGGGCGGCGGACCCGGTCGTGGAGCCCGAACCGGGCCGCCGGCTGGACCGGCTCAGCGCCGGGGACCTCACCGCCGATCAGGTGCTGCTCGACGCGCCCGGACCCGGCGCCGACGGTGCCCCGGCCCGGGTGAGCGTGGTCACCGATGCGCTGGACGAGATCGTGGTCGAGGTGGCCGCCACCGGTGCCGGTTACCTGGTCGTCGCGGACGCCCTGCAGACGGGTTGGGCGGTGACCGTGGACGGCGCACCGGCCGATCTGGTGCCCGCCGACCACGCCGTGGTCGCGGTCGCGGTGCCCGCGGGCGAGCACCGGGTGCGGCTGCACTACGCAGGCCCGCAGCATGGCGCAGGCGCCGGGGTCACGGGCCTGGCGGCCATCGCCCTGTTCGGGCTGGTCGGCGCGGAGTGGCGGTGGGCTCGCCGGATGCGCCGGGGCGGGGCACCGACGTGACGACCGCGCGTTGGACGCTGATCGGTCGGGCGATAGGTTGTCGGCGGCACCGGATTGTCAGCTTCACTGGTCCCGTGTGATCGCCGCACCCGGGTAGGTTGCCGTCGAGGGAGTGCGCAGTGGAGATCCGCAAGCTTCTTGACCGGACCGTGTCCCTGCCTGTCGTCCTGATCCTCATCGTCGTACTCATCATCGTCGCGTTCCTCATCGGCAATATCGGCAACCTCGGCGGGGGCGACTCGACCATCTCGGTCAAGGCCACCGTCACGCCAGCGGACATCGGCCTTGAGCCCGGGGAGAGTCGTTCGGTCACCATCGTGGTCAGGAATCCGAACGACTACGGGGTGCGGGTCGGCTCGATCGGCGCGAGCAGTTCGGAAGCAGCCGACGGCTGCCCCGCCGGTGTGCTCACCAGTACCGAGGTCAGCAACCCGATCGGCTATATCAGGCCGGAAAGCATTAATGCGTACCCGGTACCTGTAACGCTGGCCGACAACGCACCCGACCGCTGCCTGGAGCAGGCGCTGGCCCTGCCGCTGACCGTCGAACTCGCGTCGGCCTCATGAGCGCGTTGCCCCGGAATTCCGGATCGCCGGGCTGATCAAGGAACAGACCGTCCGGAAGGGTACTTGGGTGGCAACCATTTGTGCCGCCTCGGTTGCCAGCATCGACGGTGTTGTCAGTACCTGCGCGCATCCCGACGTGCGGACCGAGCCGGAGTCGGCAACCGGGCTGGTCACCCTCAGTGTCCACGCCGAACGCGCCGATCGCCCGGCATTGCCTCCTGCGGCCGGCGAGAACCGTGGATTGCGGCCGTCGGGAGTTTGCCTGATCGCGACAGATCGGGAACGATCACACCACGCTCAGGCGAGTGGGCAGGGGTCATGGCGGGGAGCTCTCGACACCGGGACGCTATCGCGCTGCTCGGCGCGTTCGTCCTGCTCGTGGTGCCGGTGTGGATCGTCCGAGAGATCCGCAGCAGCGACAACCCGGTCGACTCGGCAACCTTATACGGCGCGTATCTCGGCGCGGCGGCGCTCACGGTGCCGCTGCTGGTGGTTCTGGTCCCGTGGTGGTGGAAGGGTCGCCGCGCATCGGCGGCGCCGACGACCGCCACGCAGGTCATGGCAGCGGCCGCGCGGTCGGCATCGACATCTCCCCCGAAGCGATCGCGGCAGCGCAGGCCAACGTGTCCGCTGCCGGACTATCGGGCCGGATCAATCTGCTTGCTGGCAACATCGGTCATGACAGGTGGCTAGCGGGTGGCCCCTATGACTGCATCTACGCCGATCCCCCATGGGGCGACAAGTCCGGTAGGCACAGCGAGAACGAAGACCTCCACGTCACCCTTCTGGAGCGTGCCTACGCCGGTGCCGCCGAGGGGGCAAGGCTCCTGGTCCTGACGCATGAGATCAGGATGATGGAACGCTGTCTGCGACGCACGAGCGCGATGTGGCGGCTGAAGTCGGAGACCCGAGTCTTCCAGAAGGGCCACCACCCGAGGATCTACCTGCTCACCCGGGGAGGTCGCGGGGCCGGGTCGTCGGGCAGGCGTACTTGGTAAGCGCGCCACGATAGATCTCGGCATATCCGCAGGCCATCGGGGCGAGACCGAAGGTGGTGTCGCCGCGGGGAAGCGTCCCGGTCAGACAGTGGCACACCATGCTGTCGTCTGCGTCAGCTTTCGATGAGGCGGTGGACGGCGGACGGGCCGGGAAGTCTTCAGGGATGGTGTCCATGAGGATCTCGTCGCATTCGGCGCCGAGCCAGTAGCTTCGCTGAGGTGTTCAGCATCCCGCTAGGTCTCTTCGGTTTGGCCTGCGCGCGGGCTGAATCCTCGCTGACCGGTGCGGCTTCGCCATCATCAGCGAGCCTGGACGCTACGGTCTCCGGCAAGACAGCGTGGGAAGGCGGTGACGACTCAGTGCGACGACGGCGAGCGCTGACCGGGCTGGTCGGCGTCACCGGTGCCACGCTGCTCGGGATGCCTGACCACGCCGGGGGGCGGGATGACTCCATGCTCCGGTTGCTGTCGTCCGCTCCCGCCGCGACTGCGGCGCACCTCTCCGTGCAGGAACTGCGCGGCGCCCTCGCCGCCGCACGCTCGTTGTTTCAACGCTGCCGCTACGCCGACCTGGCGGGCACCCTGCCAGATCTGATCCTCACCACCCAGCTCAGCCGTGAGGAAGCCGTCGACCACCAGTACGAGGAGCTGTCTGCGCTGCTGGCGGACGCCTACAGCCTGGCTTCCGAGCTGTGCACCAGGCTGCACGATTACCCCCTTGCATGGGTCACCGCTGACCGGGCCCGCTTCGCCGCGCAAGCCAGCGGCCATGCTGTCAGCGTCGCTGAGGCCGCCCGTATGGCGTCGATCGCCATGCGTAAGCATGGTCACCACGACGCCGCGATCACGCTGCTGACCACCACGGCGCTGAATCTGAGCGCCGCCACCGGCAGCCCCCAGCCCGACCTGCTGGGCACCTACGGATCGCTGCTGTGCACCGCCGCCTACACCGCCGCCCAGCACGGCAGCCGCACCCACGCCCTGGAACTGATCGGCGAAGCCGAAGACGCCGCCCGCCACCTGGACCAGACCACCACGAGCCACTCGGCGTTCAGCGCCACCAACGTGGCCGTCTACCAGATCGGGGTGCGCACCGCCCTCGGAGACGCTGGAGCAGCGCTCGACCATGCCCGCCGCGTCGAGATCCGCAGCCTGCCCACAGCCGAACGACAGGCCCGGTTCTGCGTGGACACTGCCCGCGCCTGGCACCGCTTCGGCGACCTCCGCAAGTGTTACCAAGCACTCCAAGCCGCCGAACACGTCGCGCCCGAGGAATTACGTCGCCCCTCGGTTCGATCGCTGGTCACCACGCTGCTTCAGGGCCCCGGTCCGGTGCCATCAGAACTACCAGCTTTCGCCGCCCGAAGCCAATCCAGTACATAGCCTGACGGTCGACCATCAAGTCCGCACAGCCGAATTCCTCATCCTGCTGGCTTCGCAAGCACGTGGCCGAGACCTGGCCACCGAGGCCACCCGTCTCACCTCGACTACGCCTTCCACTGGCGCCGATGCGGGTTCGTGATGCCGGCCCTGCGCCACCTCCCCCGCCCCCTCCCCATCTGAGCGGCGTTCCACCTCGGACCAGCGACGACCACCTCGTCTTGATCAGTCATGACGGCGAGCACTGGGGCTTTCCCGCCGGCCGACCGCAAGGACATAAAGCCCGCAGGAAACACTTCGCCGGGAGATAATCGAGGAGGCCTGCGCGATCGTGACCGGCGCGCGCCTGCTGGGGTATGCCCACAGTGACTGCGTCAACGGACGCCAGCACGGCCTTGTCCTTGTGCGCTCCTACTGGCGAGCCGATGTCGAACTCGCGCCCTGGGAACCGAGTACGAGATCCGACACCCGTCGCGTGATCGCGGCAGCCGAGGCAACAGACCACGTGAGAGATCCTGACCCCGCCGCCACCCGTATCTCGCACTGAGCCCTGGCAGAGGCCGGCATCAGCAGTACCTGCGGTCGGGACGCAAGCCTGCGAGGCTCGCCGAGATCACGTATGTCTTGCGGGTGTGGGCGCCGCTATCATCTGCGATGAGGATCTTGCGCGAATGAATCGACCGACTCAGGATACTCCCTCGGTGCGTGCCTCTCTGGAGCTACGAACGCTGACCGGCAGCAACGCCGACCCCACCGACGAGCTGTTGATGCTGTGCGTGCTGGAGTGGTTCCTGTACCGGGTGTCGCTGTCACTGAAACAGTGACACCCTGCTCTGCCGTCGGCCGCACCCATGCTGGTTTGGCCAGGCACCAGGTATGGCGCTGCGTAGTTGAACCGACTACACTGATGCGTATGAAGGTGCGCTGGACGCAAGAACGAGTCGAGCACATCGGTACGAGGTCGGAGCGTTACCCCGACGCGATCGACATCGAGGTTGAGTGGACCGACGAGGCTGTGGCCGACCCAAGGGCTGTGGTCAGTGACCCAGATCCGAAGTCTCACACGGGCGCAGTTACCAGGAGGCACAGGATGACGATCAGATCCGAAGCTGAGATCAACCGGCTGCTCGCATCGACCGCAGCCGAGTACGCTGACGAAGAACGGGCAGCGGCCGAGGAAGAGTCCCCGACAGCGACCGCATCCACGGTGTACTCCGTACGCCTCCCACCCGCTGTCTACGAAGCCGTCAAGACTGCCGCCAGCCGGGCACATCTGACTCCGTCCGCGCTGATCCGGCAGTGGGTGACCGAACGCGTCGAAACGACAGCCGAACAGACCGATCTGGCCACCGCTGTCGCGACACTGCGCCGTGACGTCGAGCGGGTCGCTTCCCTCGTAAGACCCGCCTGAAGATTGATACGCAGGCCAAGGTTGACGATACGGGAGCTGTACCGCCTGGGTCACGCTGATGACGTGGGACCGGTCAGTCCAGCAGGCCGATCCGGCCGGCGAACTCCCGTACCTCACCGGCATACGACGGCTTGGCCCGCTTCACCAGAGTGGTGACCATGCCGCGAACCACCTGGTTGTGCTGGAAGTCTTGCGGGCACACCCGTTCAATCATCTTCAAATGCACAAAGACCGCCGCGTCGTTCTTCCGGCACTCATAACACTGGGCGACCTCCTGCAGGTGCCGGGTCTTGCGCTCTAACGAGGGAATATGTGAAATATCCACGTCGTCGGCCAGCCGCACTGCCTCACCGATCTCACCCTGCTCCAGCTCCACACTGACCATGTGAATAGCCACGTTCGTCGGCCCGAACACGGTGTTGTGGTAGTTGTGCCCGTCACCCACCCGCAGGGCCGCTTTGCGGGCCGGTTCGCGCAGCAGCTCCCGCGCCCGCCACGGATCACCGCTGCGCAGCGACGCAATGGTCCCCACCAGCAGCAAGCCACCGTAGACCGAGAAGTGCTCAGGCGTGCCGTCCGGCAGCAACGGCTCCAGGGCCTCGCTGCCCTTCAGGGCGACCTCCAGCGATCCGACGGGCATGTCATCAGACAGCATGGCCTTCGCCAGAGTCCAGGTAGCCGCCGCGATCAGGAGCGGATCTTCGGCTTCCTCGGCATAGCGCATGGCCCGGTCCGACACCACACCGCACAGATCAACCCGTCCGACGACCCTCAATACCTCCCGGGTCAGCTGATACAGCTCGGAGATCTGACGGCAGGCTTGCACCGAACGGTCGTGCTCATACACGGCCCGCTCACTGTGGACGATCAGGTCAGGCAGCACTCGCAGGGTATCGCTGTACTTCGTCGGTGAGGTGTACCAGGCTTGCGCAGCGGCGGTGATCTGCTCACCCAGCTCGTCCAACGTGGGCAGCGCTCTTGGATCGGCCAGCGCCAGCGAGCGGTACGTGCACAGCGCCCGCTCCACCTCCGCCAGCCGAGGATTGATCGGCCCCTCGTGATTCTCACTCGGCGCCTCACCCAGCAGGGCCGAAGTACGGACCCCCAGCACCTTGGCCAGCCTGCGCAACACCGGCACCGACGGTGTCTTGCCGTCAGCCTCGATCATCTCCAGATAGCGCACCGTGATACCAGCATGGGTCGCCAGCGAGGTCGTGCCCATCCGTCGCTTGATGCGGTACAGCCGAACGAGGGCACCGGTCGGCATGTCAGGCACAGCTGACACCTCCTCAGGGGATAGGCGCCTCGACGTGAGAGTACAGAGGGAGTAGGAGCTGGAGACCACGCCAGCTACCCCAGCCCTGCGACGTCCCGTTGGCCCAGGTCAGCGACCAGACACTGCTGATCCCGCCCGCTGCCGCTGAGTTTCGTCGGCAAGTTCCGCTACAGCGCGTTCGCTTGGAGACCCGGCAAAGCTACGGCGACTTCGGAGAGGACACAGACTTCGACCTCAGTTAGCGTTATAGCATCCATGGTATGACCTGGGGTACCGTGGAGCTGGAACCGGAGGTCCGCGACTGGCTCGAAGAGCTCAGCACAACTCAGTTCGCCACGGCAGCGTTCTATATCGACCTGCTCGCCGAGCAGGGTCCGCTGTTGAGCGAACCGTACACGCGACAGCTCGACGGGAAGTTGCGGGAGCTGAGGTTCCATTTGGGTGGTCAGGCAGTGCGGGTGAGCTACTGGATCGCTTCTGGACGCCGCATCGTACTGCTGACGGTGTTCAGTAAGTCTCGGATGCGAGAGAGCCGAGAGATTGATCGGGCGCGGCGGGTGCTGCGGCGATGTATCGCCGCAAGGCATACGACGGACGATGACGGCGAGGAGTGAGGGCGATGCCGGAGCGGTCCGACTGGCAAGAGCTGCGTAGCAGGCGGATGGCCGAGCCCGACGCAGCCGACGCGTACAACGCCGCGCGGCTGGCTTTCGAGCTCGGCTGGCGGGTGCGGGAGCTCCGTGTCCAGCAGGAACTGAGCCAGACCGAGTTGGCCCGGCGTGCGGGCATGACCCAGCCTGCCTTGGCGCGGTTCGAGGCCGGTGGCACGGTGCCGACGTTGCCCATCCTCGAACGCCTGGCCCGCGCGCTGGGGGCCGAGCTGACCGTGCAGCTGACGTCGACCGGGCCGCTTCCCTCGAAGGCCCGCCTGAAGATCGATGCGCAGGGCCAAGGTTGACGATACGGGAGCCGTATCGCCTGGGCCAGGCTGATGACGTGGGGCCGATCAGTCCAGCAGGCCGATCCGTCCGGCGAACTCCCGCACCTCACCGGCATACGATGGCTCGGCCCGCTTCACCAGGGTGGTAGCCATGCCGCGAACCACCTGGTTGTGCTGGAATTCTTGCGGGCACACCCGCTCAATCATCTTCAAATGCACAAAAACCGCCGTATCATTCTTCCGGCACTCATAACACTGGGCGACCTCCTGCAGATGCCGGGTCTTGCGCGCCAATGAGGGAATACGTGAGATATCCACGTCGTCGGCCAGCCGCAATGCCTCACCGATCTCGCCCTGCTCCAGCTCCACACCGACCATGTGACTAGCCACGTTCGTCGGCCCGAACACGGTGTTGTGGTAGTTGTGCCCCTCGCCAACCCGCAGGGCCGCTTGGTGGGCCGGTTCGCGCAGCAGCTCCCAGGGCAACCCGAGGCGAGCGGGGTACCGAGGACCGGAACACGATCTCCAGATCGGCCCCGACCCGAGCCAGCAGTACCGCAGAGCTTCCAGGGCATCGGTGTCCAGCGGCCAGACCAGCTCGAACGGATCCCCGGCCGGAGTCGGCGAGATCTCCCCGTCGAGCAGGGTGGACACCGACACCCGCCCGTCGGCACCCAGATCCACCAGCAACCGATCCGCCGCTTGATCCATATTGTCGGACGTTGCCAGGGGAACACCCCGAACCGGATCTGAGTGTGCTACAAATAGCACATGACAAGTGTAGGGGTGCGGGAGTTGCGGCAGCGAGCGAGCGAGCTGCTCCGGCTGGCCGAGGGCGGCGAGACCATCGAGATCACCGATCGCGGCAGGCCGGTTGCGGTGCTCGCGCCGCTGCCCGATCGCGGGCCGCTGGCTCGCCTGCGGTCAGCCGGCGACGTCCGGCCGGCCGAAGACGACAACGATGAGCTCCCCGAGCCGTTGCCACTGGCGGCGGGACAGGAGGCTCCGTCGGTGACCCTCGCCCGGTTGCGTCGCGATGAGCGATGAGCGGGTCAGCTACCTGGACTCCTCAGCCATCGTCAAACTTGCGGTGGTCGAGCCCGAGTCCGCTGCCCTCCGCCGGTATCTGCGCCGCCGCAGGCCCTATGTGACCAGTGCACTCGCGCGCACCGAGGTGGCTCGGGCACTGCTGCCCGCAGGCCCCGCCGCGGTGCGCCGGGGCCACGAGGTGCTGGCCCGGTTCGAGCTGATCCGAATCAACGACCGGGTGCTCAACACGGCCGGGACGCTACTGTCGGCCGAGCTGCGATCGTTGGATGCCATTCACCTCGCCACCGCGTGTCTACTTGGCACGGATCTTGCTCAGTTGGTGACCTATGACGAGCGGATGGCCGCGGCCGCCCGGTCGATGAAGTGGACGGTTGCGACGCCATCTTGAGTCGCCCGGATTTTTGGCGGCACTTCATCGGGAACCGCTGTACCGTTCAGTGACGTCCGGGATTGTCAGGCGTCGCCGCGGGAGCGGACGATCAGATCGGCGAGCAGCGCCACGGCCGCGATGATCAGGCCGGTGACGAACAGCAGGGTGGCGTTGGTGGTGATCGCCAGGTCGTGCCGGAACAGGTCGGTGGTGCCCTTGATGAACCCGGTCACCAGCAGCAGCAGCGCAACGGGCATGAGCACCTTGAGCGGGTTGAAGTACATGACCATCCGCAGCACCTGCAGCAGGTAGCGGTAAGCGTCGCGGAAGAACTTGAACTTCGAGGTGCCGGACCGCTTCGCGTAGTCGATCGGCAGGTAGTCCACCTGATGCTGGTTGGACAGGAACGACAGCGTGATCGTGGTGACGCAGGAGAAGCCGGGTGGCAGCAGCCGCAGGTAGGGCAGGGACACCTCCCTGCGGAATGCGCGCAGCCCGGAGTTGAGGTCCGGGATGCGGGTCCCGGCCAGGAATTCCGCGGTCCGGCGGATGAACCATTTGGCCGGTACCCGGAGAAACTTGTGCGAGCCGTTCTCGGTGGTTCGCGCGCCGACCACCTGGTCCACCTGCGGGTGGTCGTGCAGGTACTGCACGAACTCCGGGATCCGCTCGTTCGGGTAGGTCAGGTCCGCATCGGTCCACACCACGATTCGGCCGGCCGCCTCCGTGGTGCCGATCCGGCGGGCGGTTCCGGACCCCCCGTTGCGCTGGAAGGGCATCAGCCGCATACGCGGAAACCGGGGCAGCGCTTCCTGCAGCACGGCAAGCGTGCCATCGGTGGACTTGTCGTCGATCACCAGCAACTCGTAGGACAGGTTGCTGCCCGCCATCGCCGTGCTGATGCGCTCGATCTCGTCGAGGACGTGGTCCTGCTCGTTGAAGCAGGGCAGCACGATCGTCACGTCCACCATGCCTCGGTGTTGCCGGTCCATCGTCGAGTTCCCGGCGGGGCTCGCGGTGACACTGGGGTGGCGGATAGGAGGTGCGTCGCTCAACCCGGGTTGCGGTGTCGTCATGGTCTCCCAGTCTTGTCCTTGTCCGGGCCAGTTGTCTGATTGCCGGCTCGGCCGGCCGCCTGGTCCGGGCCCAGGCCGAAAGCGGCCCGCCACGCATCGGCGGACGTCAGTTCTGGCACGGCCGCACGGTAGCGCCGCGCGGTCGGAGCCCATTCCGCGACCAGCCGCCGGTACAGCACCACCGTGCGGGCGAGTAACACGCGAAACTGCTGCGGGTCGCGCTTGCGGAAGGCCACCCCGTTGCCGTCCGGCTTGGAGACGGCCGCCGAGTCCAGGGTGCCCAGCAGGAACCACCGGGCGTTGCGCGCAGGCACGGTGATCTGGGGTCGTAGCTGCGCCGCGGGGTCCGGCGCCCGCAGGTGCCGGGAGACGGTGGACAGCGCTCGCTTGGCGATGGCCACCGGGTGCACCGGCGGATCGAGCAGTCGTTCGATCCGCACCGGGTCGAACAGCGGCATCGGGAGTTGCTGCGCCGAGGCCACGGTCCGCGCGTCGTCGTAGCCGCTGCGGATCTCCTGCACGGCGGGCAGGCCCTTGCGCAGCGAGCCGAACAGCAGGTCGGGTCCGGCGAGAAAGTCCTCGATCGCCTTGTTGTGCAGCGCGACCGTGGAGTACTCCATGGCCATCAGGTTCTTGAACGTGTTCCGCAATCCATCGGTGACCAGGGCACGGCGCACGTCGTGGCGGCTGTGCAGCGCCATCGTGATGAGCCGGTTGCGCAGGTGGAAGTAGGCGGTCCAATCCGAGGAATCGTTTTTGTCCGCCCACGGCATATGCCAGATCGCCGAGCCGGGCAGGGTGACGGTGGGGAATCCGTGCGCCGCGGCACGCAACGAGTACTCGGCGTCGTCCCATTTGATGAACAACGGCAGTGGCAGCCCGACCCGCTCCAGCACCTCGCGCGGCAGCAGGCACATCCACCAGCCGTTGTAGGTGGAGTCGATCCGGGCGTGCAGCATCCGCTGCTGGCGCAGGGTGAGGGTGGCGAAGTCATGGTCGTAGATCGACCCGGGCGCGGGACGCCAGAACGTCGTCTCCAGGTCGACGATCTCGCCCATGGCGAGCAGGTGGCTGCGGGCCTGCAGGTTCAGCATCTGCCCGCCGACGATGACCGGGGACGAGACGGCGCTGGCGAAGGCATGCGCCCGCAACACGCTGTCCGGCTCGAGCCGGACGTCGTCGTCCATCAGCAGCACATGCTCGACGTCGGTTCCGGTGAGCGCCTCGAACATCCCGCGGGCGAAGCCGCCCGACCCACCGAGGTTCTCCTGGTCGATCACCACGAGCCGGGCACCGAGACGCTCGGCGACCGCTGCGAAGTCCTGGTGATCGCGGACCTTGGCGCTGCCCTGGTCGACCAGGAACACCGTCGCGACGACGTCGAGTACCGCCTGGTCCTCGGCCAGCGCGTCCAGCGCCGCCACCGCGTCGCCCGGGCGGTTGAAGGTGGTGATCGCGACGGCGAGCCTGCGCAACGGCAGCGGGGTGTCGACGATCCACACCGCGTCCAGGACGGTCAGCGGCTCATGCCGGGTCGCGACGTCGAACCACACCCACCCGCCATCCTCGAACGGGGCCAGCGAGACCCGGAACTCGATCTCGACGGTGTCCTCGCCGGTTTCCAGTTGCTTGCCCTGCAGGTGAACGATGTCACCGTCGGGCTTCGACCGGTAGAGGTCCACCCGGCCGGCGCCCTGGACCCGGCACCGCAGTGCGACCTCGTCGATTCGGGTCCAGCGCTTCCAGTAGCTCGCCGGGAACGCGTTGAAGTAGCTCGCGAAGGAGATCTGCGTGGCTGCAGGCACCCTCATCGCGCGCCGGGACAGCACATCGGCGAGCCGGCCGGTGGGGGCTTCCGACTCGTCGACGTACAGCGGCCGGACCTCGAGCGGGTCGTCGGCCCGCGGCATGATGACCCGTTGCAGCACCCGGCGCGCGTCGATCTCCTCGGACCCGGCGCCGACCCGCAGCGAACTGGATCCAGAGATCTTGCTGTCCGCCGCGTCCGGATGGTCCCCGTCGGAATGCGCGGGACCGTCCAGGACGAGCGGGCTGCTCGCCCTCGGCGCCCGAGAATTACCGCGCCCCTCGTCCTTGCGGCCCGCCCGTCGACCGACCCTCATCACGCCCTCCAAGCCGCCACCCCGTTCGGTGTCAGGAGCCCGGACCTGGAGGGAGCCGGTCACCGCCCGTTTTGCGTCAACGTTATCGATGTGCGAACACCCGGATGGTAGGGCCCGAACCCTCGTCGAATGTCGCGACCTCCGTCAACTCGCGGAAGAGCTGCTGATAAGCCGCAGCGGCCTCGGGGTAGGTCTCGGGCGCGCCGGTGTAGCGGCCGTACATCGTCTCGCTGGCGACCACGTAGTCGACGGTGGCCGGGACGGCGCCGCCGTCGATCAGCCGCACTCGAGTGCGCACCAGGTAGCGGGCCGGGTCCGGCCACGGGGCATAGCCCTCGATCAGGAGTTCGGTGCCGGGTGCCTGGTGCGCGTCGAGCCATCGGGTAGCCGCGGTCCAGGTGGACGGGCCCGGCCTCGGGACGGTGCTCGCGGCCTGCACCACGAGCAGTGCAGTGCCGAGGACGGCCGTCGCGGCTAGCCCGGTGGCACGAGTGCGGCGCTGCCGAGCCCACTGCATGATCGGCTGCACGGCGAGGCCGGCCAGCACCGCGAGGGCGGGCAGCACGAGCAGGATGGTGCGGTCGTTGCGGACGGCCTGCATCGACACCACCGCGCCGTAGCCGAGCGGAAAGCTCGCGACGACGAGTGCGGCCCGCCAGCTGTGCCGCTGGTACCGAGCGACCGCGAGCACCCCAGCCAGTGCCAGGGCGACGAGCACGGTCTCCGTGGTCACCAGATGCGCGGCGTAGAAGGCAGCGCTGCCGCCCTCCATGCCGTCATGCCCGGTGGCGTAGTGCGCCCGCTCGAACTGCAGGCCCGCCAGGAACGCGTCCCGGTCCAGCAGCGCGTACGGCGTCGTCACGAGGAATGCACCGATCGCGCAGGCCGCGGCGAGCGGTAGCCGCAGCAGGGCGTCCCGCGCTCGGCCGCCCAGCAGCGCGGCCAGCACCACCGGGACCGCCGCGAGCACCGCGGTGTACTTCGCGGACGCCGCGAGCCCCACGGCCACCCCGGCGGCGGTGTATGCCGCCCAGGACCCGGACTGCAGCAGCCGCACCGAGGCGAGTACCGCGACCGCCACGAGGAGCCCGGCCAGCACGTCCGGCGTGATGAACCGGCTGTGGGTCACCAGGGTCGGTGAGAGGGCCAGCAGGGTGGCGGTCACCGCAGCGGGCAGCAGGCCGGTGCTCAGCCGACGCGTCGTCGCCCAGCCGACCAGCACCACCAGCACCCCGAACCCGACCGTCAGGCCTCGGTGCAGCAGGACCGATCCGCTCGTCGGGGCGTAGCTCACGCCCATCACCTGCGTGATCGGCGGCAGCTCCCCGACGCCGGGTACCCAGCCGAGCAGCGGGCCTTCGAGGTGCAGCGCAGCATGCAGATACAGAAACAGCGACGGGTAGTTGAAGAAGTGCGGGTTCGGGTCCCCGTTCGCGACCATGGCGTCGACGACCCGCAGGTTGGCAGGCTCGTCGGGATGGTGCATCACCGGCAGGTCCGCGCTCAGCCCGATCAGCCGCGGCACCAGCGCCAGCAGCACCAGCCCGGCACCGAGGAGCCATCCGTTGGCCCACCGGTGCGGCACCCTGGCTGCGCGCGCCGACGCCGTCGGTTGTTCCAGGGCGCTGAACACGGGCCGCGATGCTACGCCGACGGCGCGACGGTCAGCGCGTGGAGGAGCGCAGCAGGTCGAGATCCAGGGAGTAGACGGTCACCGAACCGCTGCGGAACTCGGGGTGCAGGCCCGGCAGCCCTTCGAGATCCTCCAGACCGGACGCCAGGGAGAAGCCGCTGGTGCCCGCCCAGCCCTGCGGCGAGCCCCGGGAACCGATCCGCGGTGCCTCGGCGTCGACGTACACCCACGCGACCTGGAGATCCAGCAGGGTGGCCCGCACGGAGGGATCGGTCGGGTAGGAGCGGAACGATTCGAGCAGCCGGTAACTGTAGGGCACTTCGGCCACACCCAGGGTGAAGACGTTCACCACCGGGACCCCTTGCTCGACATATAGGTACGTGGAGCCGTCGTTGGGTGAGTTCAGCACCCGCTGCCCGGGCCGGACGCGGGCGGCCAGCCAGTCGATCGCGCGCTGGTCCTCGGCGTCCACCCGGACGAAATGCGGTGCGCTGTAGCGGCTGGCCAGCGCCGTCGCATTGATCGCGGCGTACTCGGGCGCCTGCCCGAGCAGGTAGCCCACCCAGGCCAGCAGCACCAGGACTGCGGCAGTAGGCCGGGCCCGCAGCGGCGTGTGCCGTCGCACCAGCACCGCCACCAGGTTCGCGGTGAGCACGATTCCGAGCCCGGCGAGCACCGGCACCAGCAACGAGACGTGCGACCAGGTGCGCAGCAGCGCGTGGTAGAAGAACCCGGTGATCACCGAGTCCAGCCCGGCGGCCGGTGAGTGGAAAGCGCCGATCGTCACCAGGCTCCAGACCGCCCAGGCGGCCACCGGTCCGTAGCCGCGACGCAGCGCGAGCACCGCCACCACGCCAAGGGCCGTCAACGCCGCCGCGGTGGCCTGAGCCCGGGACTGCTCCGGATCGAAGTACCCCCCGTAGGTCAGGCCGAGCGTGCTGCCCAGCGCCTCGCGCAACGAGTGCGGCCCGGAGTCGGGCGGGAAGCCGGTGGTGCGCCCGGCCGAGGCAAGCAGCGGGGCCAGCGCGGCCGCGACGAGCAGCCCCGCCGAGGCGCCTGCCACCAGCAGCGGCCCGGTGAGCCCGCGCAGTTGGCGGCGCCCCGGTGGCGCGAGGGCCTGCCCCACCCACCAGGCGAGCACCGTCACCCCCACCGAGACCACCGCGGTGGGGTGCACCCACACCAGGCCGGCACACCCGACGCCGACGGCCACCGCGGACCACCGCGGCAGGCGGGGGAGCAGCAGCACACCGGCGACCACTCCCGGCGCCATCGCCAGCGCGGCGGCGTTGGCCAGAATCCCGCCGTCGTGCATCAGGTGGAAGGTGGGCCGGTACAGCCCCACGGCGACGAGGGCCGCGACACCGGCGGCCAGCGTCGCGGTGGAGCCGGAGAGCCGCAACTGCCGGGCCGCGACGGCGGTGAGCGCGGCGGCGGAGACGGCGAGCACCACCGCCAGGACCACCACAGTGATCGCGTTGATCGCCTGGACCGTGCCCCCGGTCAATGCTGCGGTCACCGCGATGAGCAGGTGGATCCCGGATGGGTAGAAGGCCACCGGCGCGCCGGTCAGGACATCGGCCGGGAGGAGTTCCCACGGTGCCGCGGCGCCGCTGCGCTCGATGTAGGCCGCCTGCACGGCGTGGATCACCATGTCGTGCTCTTGCGGGATGGTGGAGAGCTCGTGCAGACCAGCCAACCAGGTGCCGACGCCCACACCGGCCCCGACGAGCACCAGCAGCACGCCCACCACCGGGACCGCCGTGCTGCCTCGACGCTGCCGGGACGGCCGGGCGCGCCGCCGGGACCGCACAGCGCGCGCCACGCCGATCGAGGCCAGCAGCAGGGTCAGCGCACCCAACGTCACCGGGCCGTAGCGCAGCCCGGCCAGCGCGGTCCCCACGCCGGTCGCCCCGGCGACGCCGACCGATGCCGCCGGCGCGAGCGCGACCAGCAGCACCGCTCGTCGAACCCCCAGCGCCACCATCAGGACCAGACCCGGCACGTAGGTCACGAGCAGCGCGACGAACAGCACCGCCACGTCCTGCACGGCGGGAGGTTAGCGCTACCATGTTATCCGTGTCCGCTACATCTTGTCCGGACACGAGTTTCGGCGGCCGACCTCGGCGGCCAGCTGGGCCCGGCTGTTGATCCCCAGCTTCTGGAACACGTGGGCCAGTGGGTTCCGACCGTCCGACGGGAGATGAACAGCCGGTCCCCGATCTGCGGGAACGCGTGAATCACGACGACGGTCGGCCACCTCGACCCAGCAGCCGCTGTGAGCGTGCATCGACCAGGCGTTCGACGGGCAGACCACCCGATTCAACGCTGGACAGGCTCGATCCCGAGTTCGAAGTCGGCCGCCCGGAACGTCACGACGAAATAGCGGAAGAACGAGAGCTGGCCGAGCAGACCCCAGCCGTGCGGCCACGGGTCGCAGAAGCCCACCTCGGCCTCCCAGCTGTGGTCACCGACGGTCAGCAGCGTCGGCACCATCCGCGCCTTGGTACCGGAACCGGCGACGCCGAGGACCTTCGCCGGTGCGTCCGCGCAGTCGATCCCGGCCAGATCGGCCACCCAGCTGGGTAGCAGCGTGTTCATGGCTCCGCTGTCGACGAGACACGGTATCAGTAACTCACCCATGTTTCCCACGACGACGTCGAGCACCGGCCGTGGCCAGCCTCCCGAACTCTCTGGCAGCTCGACGAATGGGAAGATCACGGGTGGGACACCATCGAGCCGGCCTCCTCGGGCGTCGCAGGCACCCGCCAGACCCGCGCGCGTAACCCATTCTTGCGCAGCCAGCGCACCACGTCGTAGGGCGAGTTCGCGTCGTAGAGCACCTCCAGGCCGTCCTGGGCGATCCAGCGCCCGATGTACGGCTCCAAGGCGGCCGCTTCGGCCCCTCGGTGCGGCCACGTGCTCATCTCGCCATCCCGAGGCGGCGGTACATACCCCCGGCGGTGTACTCCGAATCCGAGTCTGCGCAGGATCGACCGGGCCTGGTGGGTGGTGAAGTCGCCACGGTCAAGCTCCGTCACTGCCGCGAGTACCTGCTTCGGCGGATAGCGGCGCCGGCCGATCACCACATAATGCTCGCGGATGGGCTCGGGGTCTATATCGGCGACGGCACGCTCGACAGCCGCCGCGTCTAGCTCGAAGTTCTGGCCCGCCATCCGGGTCGCGGTCATCATCGTCCCTCTCTGCCAAGTACTTATCGCAGTGTATCCGCCGGGGTGGAGGCTTGCTGGGTGATCAACGTCCCGGTCACCATCAACGCCGACGATCTGCTTCTCTTGGCCGGCACCCTCACAGGCGAGTACCTCCAGGTCCACGACGCCTTCAATCTGACCGACCGCCAGGTCGCCGACCTCGCCATCGTGGGCCCGCAAGAGGTGCAGGCCGAGGAACACATCTACCCGCAGTTCCTCAAGAAAGGCCAGTGGCTCACCGGCAAACTGCTACGACCCGACCATCAGGGATTGCGCATCAGGACCCTGAGCCGAGGCCCCAGCCACGGCTTGCGACCCCACGCCAGCAGCTTTCCCTTGGCGATCGCCTTCCACTGGCTCTGCCGGTCCCACACCACCATGAGGAACGCCACGGGGTCCGCCGAAATGTGACAGTCGACCCGGTGGGAGGACGGCTCTTCGATACTGAGCGCGCCATCATCGAAGACGAAATGGAAGCGGTCCCCTCCCCGGATGCGAATATCGTAGGTAACCCGGACCCCCGCTGCCTTGTCGTTCACCAGTGCCCGGCCATCGAGCCCCTGAAGGACGGGAACAATGAACCGGCCCAGCACCATGGCGGCATGGGCTGGCTCGACCCGCCACGTGCGCCCGTCGGCCCGGGCGATGTCGTAACCGTGCATGACGGTCTCGTTCAGCAGGTGGTGCGTCAAGGTCGAGAGGCGGACGGTGACGCCCTCGACCAGCCAGGGGCGTAGCTCATCGGCCGTGGCCGCGGCGCACTCACCGAAGTACTCCTCCGCCCTGGCCTCGATGCGATCGGCCAGGACAGTCGGATCACGCTCGGGGTCGGCACGCACCGCAAGAGTGGTCACGTCGCCCAGCTCCCCCATGTCCCGGATCAGCGAGGCGCCTGCGACGCCTGCGAGGCTGGGAAGCACCTCGTAGACGCGCGAGAGATCCTGTCGCGCCAGGCCGGGCACGACCATCCAGGCCTGCGAGAGATGCATGGCGACCTCAGCGAGGGTCCACTGGCCCACCGCAGGAGCCTGCGGATCACGGACGGACCGCAGCAGGGCCGTCACCCGCCGAACCTCATCGCGAAGTGCGTCCTGAGCCCGCTGCCAGTCCACCTTCGTTGCGCTTGCAGTCACGCCCGTCCCCTTACTTCGTCGCTGCGTTCCGGTGTGCTACGCGTCACCGTAGAGGTGAAGCGGGGTCAGCCACATCCGGCAGATGACGGATCCCGCACGCCGGCGGCGGCACGTCCGTAACAGCACCACCCACCACCCCGAGGGGCGCGACCAGGGATGGTCTCAGGGCCTTCCCTGACGTGAGTGCGCGCGCAACCACCGACGATCGCAAGCACAAAGACCTCTCGGAAGGAGTGGAGGAGCGCACATGAACAGACACCTTCTCGCAGCAATGGGGATCGGCGCGGCAGTGGCCGCTGGTGTTTCAGTGCTGGCAAGCGTCGGGAGCAGCCAGGTCGCTGCAGTGCCCGCGGCGGCGTGGCCGGGTTCCTGCGCGGCCGAACAGGACGCGATCCGGGCTGTTCCGCGCCGCATTGTGACCGGCTGGGCCGCGAACGACGCGGACGCCGTGGCTGCGGTGTTCACTACGGACACCGACTTCGTCATCGGGGACGGCACGTTCCTGCGGGGCCGCGAGGAACTTCGCCAGTACATGGCTGACGTATTCGACGGATTCCTCAAGGAATCCCGCGTGACGGCGCCGGTCGAGAGCGTGCGATGCTTGAGCCCCACCGCGGGGGTCGTGCACACCCTCGGCGGGATCCTGCTACCCGGGGAGACGGAGGTTCCGCCCGAGCGACAGGGTGTTCAGGTCTTCGTAGTCACCAAGCACGGCGGAGAATGGCTCGTCGACGTCTACCAGAACACCCGGATCGACCAGAACACCCGGATGGACCCACCCGAGTAACGAGGTACGCCGTGCTGATCCGGCCGGTCCGGGCTGATCCGGCCCGAGCTACTGCGTTGCAGCCGGGGCCAGTCGTTCTGCCGCTGCACGCAATCGGGCCAGCGTCCGCTCGCTACCCAGTACGGCCAAGGACTCGAACAGCGGCAGTCCGACGGTCCGGCCGGTGACCGCAACCCGGATCGGCGCTTGCGCCTTGCCAAGCTTGAGACCACGCGCCGCGCCGATCTCCTCAACCGCGGTCTTGATCGCGTCGGCCTCCCAGAAAACGGACTCGAACGCAACGATAGCCGCAGCCAGCAGGTCGGCAGCGTCGTCGTTCATCGCCTTCGCCCACGCAGCCTCATCGGCTGGCGGTTCGTCGAGGAAAAGGAAGTCGACCATCGGTATGATCTCGCTCAACACCGCAACCCGGGTCTGCGCCAGCGCTGCCACCGCCGCAAAGGCCGCCGGGTCGAACTGCTCGGGCGTCCACGGTGTGTCCTCGCCAGTCAGCCAGGGCTGGCATGCCTCGATGAACTCCTCGAGCGGCAGAGCGCGGATGTACTCCCCATTGAATGCCCGCAGCTTCTTGACATCGAAGAACGCCGGGCTGGGGTTGACATCCTCCAACCGGAACTCGGTCTCGATCACCGACCACGGCACGATCTCCCGGTTCCCTGATGGCGCCCACCCGAGCAGCATCAAGTAGTTGCGCATCGCCTCAGCCAGGTAGCCCTCCGCGCGGAAGTCTTCCAACGCGACCCGGTCGCGCCGTTTGGACAGCTTCTGCCGCTTCTCGTTCACCAGGATCGGGGCATGCGCCCAGACCGGTGACTCCTGTCCCAGCGCCTCCCACAGCAACTGCTGCTTGGGTGTGTTCGACAGATGCTCCTCGCCCCGGATCACGTGCGTGATGCCCATGGTGATGTCGTCCACGACGTTGGCCAGCAGGAACAGCGCCGACCCGTCGCCACGGGCGATCACGAAGTCTTCCAGCAGCGCGTTCTCGAACGTCGGCTTGCCACGGATCAAGTCCACCACGGTGGTGGTGCCCTCGTCCGGAGTCCGGAACCGGACCGCCCGGCCGGCGTCGGCAGGCAGACCTCGATCCCGGCAGAACCCGTCGTACCCCTGGTGTGCGTCGCTGGTCCGAGCGATCACTGCCTCGCGGGTGCAGTCGCAGTAGTACGCCTGCCCGGCCGCCAGCAGTCTCTCCACCGCGGCCCGGTGCCGCTCCAGGTAGGCGGACTGATGCAGCGGACCCTCGTACTCACCGGGACCGGCACCCAGCCACTCCATCATCCGCAGGATGCCCTCGGTCCACTCTGGACGACTCCGCGCCGTATCGGTGTCCTCGATCCGCAGCACCAACGTGCCGCCCGACTGCCTGGCCACCACCCAGTTCAGCAACAGCGAGCGCGCGTTACCGACGTGGAACAGACCCGTCGGCGACGGAGCGAACCGAACCCGAACACCAGACGTGGACACGGAACGAACCCTACCCGGACAAGCCACGACGGTCTGACGACCGTAGCGCACCTGCCTACCCGACCAACGCCGCCAGCTCCTCGGGGTCGGCGTCCGGGGTTCTACCGGGCGATGCGGCGGCGCGTTCGACGTCGATCATTCGGACGAGGGCGCGTCCGGCTGCACTGTGTCGACGGCGGTGAACACGTCGAGCGCTTCGGTGAACGTTGCGATACAGCTCCGGAGACCGGCCTCGCTCATGTCCAGGTCCAGCCCGTCGGCACCACCGAGGCTGAACTCGGCCACGCCCGCATTCGGAATGACGTGGTAGGTGATCTCAGTGTTGGCTCCCACCCGGACCCAGGCACTGACCTGGACCGACGAGCCACCGACATCTGTCATGCTCCCGCCCTCCTCAGTATGGCGCGGTCCCGGCATGCACCGCGCGACCGCGACGTGGTTCGCGTTCGCCGTGTCGCGACCGAACTGTCGGCATCGCCGAGTACGATCACTCGCGTTACATCCCGTCCGTAGAACATGGACTTTAAACTACGCACGCGAAGTACGCAAGACGGTCAGTGGTACGCCTACGTTCGCTGATCGCAGGTTGGTCCGGGTTCAGGACAGATCTGGAGGGCACTCGATGGGACAGCGCCAGATGAACACCGAGCGCGTTCAGGTCGCGGCGACCCTGCGCAGGATGCGCGATGAAGCCGGCTTGACCCGGGAGCAGGCCGCTGAGGTGCTCGGCTGCTCCGCATCGAAGATCGGCGATCTGGAGACCGGCCGGTCCGGCCCGAAGCCCGCCGAGCTGGCGGCGCTGCTCGACCGCTACGGCGTCAGCGGCGACGAGCGCGACGACTTGATCGCGTTCTCACGCGAGTCACAGAGCCGCCGACCCCGGGGC
>JBOHGM010000063.1:0-29726 GCA_050699435.1 Pseudonocardiaceae bacterium
AGGCGGCACTCTGGTATCGGAATGCTCAGCCCGGTCGAGTTCGAAGCGCTCCACCCGCCCCAAACGTCCACACAGGATGATCACTGACCCCACACCGTGGGTGTCCGTGCTAGGGGGTCAAGCTCAGTTCACCCTCATCCCGACTATCCTGCCTCACCGACGTCCACGGCTGTCCGAAGGGATCCGCCGTACCGATATCAACATGGCACTCACATCGGCAGAGGCGGACTGTTCCGCCAGGGCGATCAGCCTGCTGAGGGGTCCGGCAGCGTGTCGGGGTAGGTGACGTGGATGTCGGTGAGGGTCTGGGGGAAGTCGCGCCGGTTGTTGGTGACGAACCTGTCAGCTCCGGTGACGAGTGCGGTCGCCAGGTGAACTGCGTCGGCCGCGTGCAGTCGGTGGGTGGCTGCCAGCGAGGTCGCCACCTCGGCGGTCACCGCGTCGAGTACCCGCAGTTCCAGGCGGCTGAGCAGACCGGCGAGGGCGGTGAGTTCCTCGGTGTGTCCGTTCCGCATCGGCTTCGCGAGGATCTCCGGTACCAGCAGCACGGAGCCTACCCCAGCCACCGATCCTGGTTCGGTGGCGAACAGTGCCCTGACCCGTCGGCCCAGTGGGTGGTCGTCTGCGGCCGCATAGATGAGAACATCGGCATCAAAGGCGTCCATTACGAATAGTCACGAGCCTCGCGGACTGCCTGGACGAGTTCCTCGGCTCGCTCGGCCGAGAGCCCGGCCGGGGTCAAGAGTTGCTGTCCGGCGGCAGCCAGCAGGTCAGCGAGCTGACGGGCCTGCCGGATTGTCGCTTCGGCCCGGCGGGTCCGCAGCGCGTCCGGGCGGACGAGTACCGCGACCGGCCGCCCGTGTCGGGTGATGGTGACCTCGTCGCCGTCGGCCACCCGGTCCAGGACCGCGGGCAGCCTCGCCCGGGCTTCGCTGACACTCAGACGCTCCATGTACAGAAGCGTACACGAACGTACAGAATACAGATCCTCGCTGCGGATCCTGCTCGCCCACGCAGTCATCCGAAGGCTGGTGAGTGCCTCGGCCGGTGTCGTCACGTACTGGTGTCCATGTCACCGTCGCGCAAGGCAGAAGGCATCGACAACTTCTCGCCGCACCTCCGCTTCGACATGCGTCCGGCGTACTTGGACCCGTGACCGGGACTTGTAGCCTGGTGATCGCGTCCTCGCCGAGGTGTATCCGTCCCGGGATAGCTCCCCGGGCATCGGTGGGGTGCAGGTGAGGAGTGGTCCCTTATGGATTCCGAGGAAGCGCGCTCGATCGGTCAGCGGCTGCGGCTGATCCGGCGTCGTCGTGGGATGGGCTTGGCCGTGGCGGCCGGACTGGCAGGTATCAGCAAGCCTTACCTTTCCCAGTTGGAACGCGGCGAGCGCGGGTTCAACCGGCGCGGCTTGCTCGAAGACCTCGCCGAGGCGCTCGGCTGCTCGGTGGCGGACCTGACCGGCCAGCCTTACCTTCCGCCGGACCGTGCGACGGCCGAGGCGATTCATATCGCCCGGCACGGCGTCACACCGGAGGAGGTCGAGCAGGCCGTCAACAGCAAACCCCGGTACGAGGCTCCGGGCCGCGAGGACTCCATCCTCCCTGTAGTGCGCCCCCGACAACGGGCGGTTCCTGCTGGTCGTCCTGGTCGAAGCCGTGGACGGCCGCTGGCATGTGGCCACCGCCCGCGAGAGGACCGACACCGAGCGCCGCACCTTCCGGCGGAAGGGAAGGTAAGCCATGACCGAGCAGACGAAGCTGCAACGACTCGCCGAGTACTACGACGCCCACGACACCAGCACCGAGCTCGAGCGAGCCGAGCTGGTCGACGAGCCGGTGGATCTGGATCCGATGGTGTCGCTGTCGCTGCGGTTGCCGAAGTCACTGCTGGATTGGGTGCGCGCCCAGGCCCGCACGGAGCACACCAAGCCGACCCAGCTGATCCGCCGCTGGATCGAGGAGCGCCGCAGTAGCGGGGAACTGTCACTGGAGGAGCGGGTTCGCCGGCTCGAAGACCTCGTCCAACGCGGAGCCAGGAGCGACTCATGACCTGTCCGTCGCACTGGGCCAGCCGTAGGTCACCCGGCCCGACAAACCGATCCGGGTAAGCGCACCGGCGACTCACCCTGCATGACTATGCGCAGGCTTTGCAACGGCTGACGGCATGGTTGCGTCCCTGAGGTGGTGTACGAGGTTCCCCGCTTGTGAGCGGCGTGGTGTCGTGATGTGAGACGGCCACCGCGTGATCCTTTTGGGGGCCGGATCAAGGAACTCGAGAAAGGATCACCACGATGGCCGCACGACCCGACTGGCTCGCTGGCGGCCGGGCAGACGCTCGTCGAGGTCGTTGACGACGGCGAGCACCGGCTGCCAACACATGAGAACGGTGTCGGCGTCTGGCGTGATCCCTCTCCGCTGCTGGGCGCGCGGGTGCACGAAGTTGCGGTACTGACGCACGATGTCGCTGAACTCGAACGCGTCCGGCTGGATCCAGCCGCGTCTGTGCGCGGTCTTGAGGAGCAGGTCGAGGGTGGTCGTCTCCGCCTTCCTGATCTCGGGATCACGGAGCTTCATCACGTCTTCGAGCAACCCCTCGATGAACGATCCGGTCCCGACGATCGCGAGGACAAAGGCACCCGCATTGCGGGCGGCCTCGACCTCGTCGAGCCGTGAGATCAGGATGTCGGCGAGCGCGGGATCGCTGACCAGGCTTCGCACGGTCGCGCGCAGCTCCGGGGAGGCAAGGGCCACGGCGACCTGCTGGAGTGAGGTCCGCTCGCCGTCGCCAGGCGTGCGGCGGACGAACGGGCGGCCCCGGTCCAGTCCGACCTCGAACCCGTCCGCGGCAAGCAGTTCGTTCATGGGTGCGACGAACGTCTCCGCCTCGGCGACGCTGCCGTCGTACTCGCGCGGGTCGACGACCCGACGCAGCAGCGCACCGATCGCCTCGACGTCCTCATTGCGCGCCTTGATCGTGTCGGTGAGCCACGGCACGCGGCCCTGTCGACCCTGATACGACGCGTCCCACCCGGCGCCTTCGAGCAACCGCTGCAGCTGTCGGACGCTGCGCGCGTTGGGCCCGTCGAGATCACAAATGAGGTCGGCGAGCCGATCGATCGTGCGGACGTCGAGAACGGGCATCGCTTCACGAGTCCCTCGACGCCCGAAGCCGCTGCGCCAACGGCTCCACCGCGGTCAGCCGGGCGTGAACATTGGACCCCATCCGCCGCACGCCGTACCGACCCAGCGTCGCCCGGAAGACCTGCTCAATGTTGTCCCAGCCCACGAGCTCCCCGGCCGCGTGCATGACCGCAGCCAGCTCCGCCGGGGGCACGTGCTCGAACAGGCGGGGCCCGAGCTCGCGCACGAGGACCGGTGGTTGGTCGGGGAATCGGAACGTGCGTGGGCGGACACCGGACTCGAGCAGGGGGTCATCCTGCACGATGCGCCGCTGGCGGACGGCCGTGGTGACCGCGGAGTTGAGCACCTTGGCGATCTGGTGTCCCACGCGCATGCCCTCCGCTGAGCGCACATAGACACTGTGCAGCCGGTGCCCGAGCACCGGGCCCTCGACGGCCACGATCGCGACCAGCCCGTCGATGAGGTCTGTGGGTTGGGCGACGTCGACCGGTACCAGCGACCCGCGGAACGCCCTGTACGGCGGCAGCGGCTGCTCCGAGGCCGTGACGGCAGGCACCCCCGCCGGGGCCGCCACGTCCGCCTGCCCGGCGCGATCCCCTTTGACGACATCTGGAGCATCGTCCACGGTCGCCTCCGAGTCGGCGAGATCGTCCTCTACAGGATGTTCCTCGACGGAGCTGCCCTTGATCGAGTCGCGCGTAACCGGGCCGTCCTCCACGTCGAGGTCGCCAACATCCGACTGTGTGTCCAGCTCCCCGGACCCGTTTCGCGGATGGATCCCGAGCCTCCTGAGGATCTCCCACACCGGTCGGAGCGCCCGTGCGGGCTCGATGATGAACTCCGATTCTCGGACCCGGACGACGGTCCAGCCGCAGCGCTCGATCTCGCGCTGCGCCGCCATGTCCCGCCAGTAGGCCGCCGGGCCGTCCCATGAGCTACCGTCGCACTCGACCGCAAGTCGCGTCGTCCCGCCGATGACCACCAGGTCCAGGGGATAGCCCAGCGCGTTGACCTGCGGGACGACGGTGAAGCCGCGTTCGAGGAGGCGGTTGCACACCTGCTGCTGGAATACCGACTCGAAGGGCGCCACTCGGACGTGCTCCGGGAGCGGCTCGGTGACTCCTTCGTCGGTGCCCGCCGAGCGCTCGACGCCGTAGCAGTATTCGAGCAGCCGGAAGCGCATGTCCTCGCTGTTGCTGCCGAGGTCCTCGAGGCGGACTGAGTGGAACAGCCACATCTGGTCCTTGGCCCGCGATGCGGCAACGTTGTAGCGCTGGACGTACAAGTCCCTCGTCAGCGCCGCGCGCCGTCGACCGGGCTCGGGCGCCGCCACCATCGACAGGAACATGACGTCGCGCTCCGAGCCCTGGAAGTCGGCGGCGTCGCCGCAGCGCAGGTCGCGCGCCACCCACTCCTCGGCGGTGCGCCGCTCCTGTAGCTTCTTTTCGATCAGCTTCGCCTGGCCCGTGCCGAGCAGGGAGATTATGCCGAAGGTGAGTCCGTCGTAGCGGAGGTCAATGCAGCATTTTTCGATCTGCTCGACGATCGCGTCGGCCTCGACGGGGTTGACCGGGTTGGTCGTGCCGCGCTGGTAGCCGCTCTCCAGGAGCACGGGCTTGATCGGGTCCAGCCGGTCGGCACCGAACTGCCGAACCGGCACGAGCCGGACGCCGTCGGGCTCATAGGCAATCCTGTTGGAGAACTCGATGATCTCCGGCACGCACCGGCGGTGCTCCACCAGCGTCAGCATCCCGGTGAAACGCATCCTGGCCTCGTCGAAGAGGCTGCGTTGGGGGTCCTGCCACGAGGAGCGGAAGGGGTCGTCGTACAGGTACTGGTTGGCGAGGTCGCGCAGTTGCTGCTGGTCTACGCCCACGGCCGACGGCGAGACCTGCTTGTCGTCGCCAATTACGACGATGCGTGGCGCGAGGTACTGCAGGAACGTCGCCTCCAGGCCTGCCTGCGACGCCTCGTCGACGACGACCACGTCGAACATGTCGGGCTGGATTCGTAGCTGGTCGGCGATCCGGTAGATCGGCAGGATCCAGACCGGAACCGCACCCCTGCAACGGTCCATCGCCTGGCGGATCTCGATCTTCCGCTGCGCCTGGTATTTCCCGGTGCCCTTGCCAAGTCGCCGTACCAGGTAGGCGTAGTGCTCCAGGCTCGCGCGTGCAGTGCGGGTGAGTCGGTCGGGGGCGACGGCGTGGCTCCAGGCGCGCGTCGCCGCCAGCTCCTCGACCTGGGAACGGATCTCGCCTTCGATGCGCGAAAGCTCGGCCTGCACCGCGTTGACGTCGAGCGCCTTGCGGTTGCGGATGAACGTGGCCGCGGCCGCCCAGGCCCACGCCGGGGAGATGTCGACGAGCCGGTCGGGCCAGTCGGGCCGTCCCGGCTTTTCGCTGATCGCCGCGTGGAGGCTCGGGGCGCCCGCTTGCAGCCGTGTGCCGAGCTCGTCGCGACGGGCGAGGAGACGCCGGACCTCGACCAGCCGCACGAGTCTGCGGTGTTCCGTGGCGTAGCGCTCATGGTCGTGGGCGCGCACCGCGTCGAGCATAGACCGCACGGCCGGAACAGCCTCGGCCCAGCGCGCCTCGTCGGCGAGCCGCCGCTGCAGGTCCTCCAGGGGCCTGCTGGCCGCATCGAGCGCGTCGGCGGCCGCGGCGGCCTCGACGAGCCCAATGTAGGCGCGGATGGCGGCGCTGTCGGTCCAGTCTGGGATCGGGAGCCCCAGCTTCGTCAGCCGCTGCTCCTCGCGGTCCAGTTCGGCGGCGAGCGCAAGCACCCGCCGGAGCTGGGTCATCTCGGTGACGTGCCACTGCAGCCGCTCGTGCAGCGTGTCCTCTGGTGGGATGACGACATCTGCGGGCCAGGCGCGGTCGACGGCGGTAAGCGTCTTCGTCGCCTCGACCCAGGTCAGGAACGCGCCTAGCTGGTCCGTCGTCGTTGGCGGGAGTCCGTCGACGAGGATCGCGTCGAATAGTGGCGCCGCCTGCTTGACCGGCTTAGGCGCGAATGTCCCGATCTTGGGGCGGCCGTCGGGGCCGACCTTGAGCTGCCGGCCAGCCGCGAGGTGCTCATGCAATGCCCGGGCCAGCGGGACTAGGGCTGCGGCATCACCGCTGCGCAGCTCCACTTCGGTGACAGCGCCCATGGTCCGCACGAGTGGTGTCGCCCGGTCGATCAGCGTGATGATGGTGTCGCGCCGCGAGCGCCAAAGGTCGACTCGGCGGCTACGCACGTCAGCCAGTGCGGCGGCCATCCAGAGCTCGCGACGGCTCGCGAGATATTCAAACTCGCGGATGAGCGTGTCCAGGTGGCTGCGTAGGGCGTCCCGCTGCTCCGCGGGAAGCCGCTGCACCGCACTGGCCGCGGGATGGGACCGCTGCGGATGCAGGTGGCGGTCCGCCTCCGCCGCGGCGGCCTCGATCGCCACGATGTCCGCGAACCGCTGCGGGTCGGGCAGGCCTACCGGGTCGAACTCCCGCAGGCGGGCGTCGGACTCGTCGGTCGCGAGGACCGGATCGGCGACGAGCGCGTGCCACTCGACGATCTCCGGGGAGGGCAACGGGGCTGGGACGAAGACGTCGTCGACATACTCGTTGACCCAACGGTACCGATCCGCGTCGGCGGCGAGCTCGCGAGCGATGGCCGCGAGCGTCCCGCGGTACCCGGCGAACTCATGAGTCTGTACCTCGTCCTCGCGGGCGGACAGCAGGTCGGCGTACGCCGCCGCCCGGCGCCCGCGCAGCTCCTCGATCGACCGGAGCGCGCGATCCTCCCGGGCCCGCGCCTGTGCGGCGTCGTGGTCTGCAGCGGTCGCGGCGATGCGCTCGACCGCAGTCCGCAAGTCCGACATGTCCTCGCGGGCACTTCCGACGACCGAGACAGCGAGCGGGCGGATAGCCTCAGGGAGTTTGGCGCGGACCTCCTTCAACGCTCGGTCGGTGTGCGCTGTCACGAGCACCCGCTTGCCCTGCGCCAGCAGATGCGAGATCAAAGCCGCGGCGGTGTGGGTCTTGCCCGTGCCGGGGGGACCCTGCACGAGGGTCTGCGCGTGCGTGTCCACCCGCTTGAGGATCTGTAGCTGGCGGGCGTTGACCGGCATCGGCAAGAAGGGCTCGTTCTCGACCAGCACGACGGCACCGGCTCCCGACTCGGAGGCGAGCACCGGGACGTACTCCGGGTCGACGAGGGGCAGCACGCCTGCGGGCACCGGCTGTCCGGAGGACAGCTGGTCGACGATAGTCCGGAAGATCTCGACGAGTCCCTTACGAGCGCGCCTGCGCAGGATCAGCGCCGGGGCGAAGGCCGCGACCGGGTGCTCGGCCTGGGTGGGTGGCGTGTCGACGTCCTGGTACTCGGCCTCGGGGGACAGGGCGTGGACGATCCGCCGGACAATTCCGCCCGCCTCCGCACGGTCCAGCACATTGCCCGCGAAGTCGCGGGCCCGCGCCCGTGACTCATTAAGCTGCTGGGGCTGAGTGATCAGTCGAGCGTCCAGCATCTCGACCTCGACAGAGGCGACCTCAACCGCCTCGGCGGGCACGACCGTGAGTCCTCCCGAGTCGTCGTCGAATTCGATGGCGGCGGGGGCGGTCAGCAGGTGCCGCAGGACCGTCGGATGGTCGGGAGGGGTCCACGCGAGGCAGCCGACGCCGATGACCAGCTCCACATCCTCGGCGTGTCCGAAGGCTTCACGTACATCGCGAAGAGCTCGCTGTAGAGCCCGCGGGCCGGCCGGTCGCGCCGCTCCTGTTCCGCCCACGCTCGCCAGTCCCGAAGCCAACTCCGGAACGACTCGGCGATCTCCGGCTGCTCGTCGAGGTGCTCGACTTGCCCGGCCAGCTGGCCGTTCTCCACTGTCTCGTTGCCCGCTCTGGTGATCGAGCTCCGGAGCAAGGGCTCGGTGTCCGGGTCGTCACGGGGACCGTCCAGCCACACGGCGAGTCGCTCATCCGGCGTCGGCGGGGCGAGCCGAGGCGCGCGGTCCACTGTCAAGAACGGCGCCCCGGCTTCCGGCTCGCCCTCATCGATCGCGCTGCGGACCGTGGGGTGGTGAGGGAGGTCGCCAAACCAGAGGACGGCTCCCTCCCGGCGGTATGCCTCCAACGTGCGGACCGGCTCGTCCCGGACTTCCTGGACACGCATAAGGTACTGAAAGAGGCGGATCGCGCGATCCGTGATCGGGTCGCGTGCCGTCGGATCCAGCGACATGCAGTGCTCCAATGCGGGGGGTCAGGCGTCGCGAGGCTCGGTCATATCGGATTCTTCCGGTCAGTGCCCGCTGGCGTCGACTGTAGTAGTGCTATCCGGCGCCGATCGTCGCGCGCGGGTGGTGCCGAGGGCTGCGCTGGCGCCCGACATGAACTGTGACGTAGCGCATTGTCGGCGCTCTCGTCGTCGCGTCCAGTTCTCCGAGCCCTCCTGGTACCCGATCGTGCCCGGGGGCCGGCCAAACCCTTCGTCTACTTCGGCGGCGCCTGCTGCCGTTCGTCGAGGACGCCGGCAAGTCTTTGCACAACGACGGGATCAGTCCCGAGGTGCTCGACTCCCTCGCCGCATGCCGACGCGATCTATCTGATCATGTGCCAGAGCCTATCCACACCGGATTTCGGCATCATACGCCCCTATAACACCTACGAGATCGAAGGTGCGCTCATCGACGTGTGAGGCTGGGTAGAACTGGAGTTGAACCGCGTTAGCCATGCCGAGCCCAGCATACCCTGGCAGCGCGCACGCCGTACCTCGCATGATCGTTCCTGACCCTGACAAGCTAGGAACCCTAGCCAGACACGGCGTGCGCCCTAAACGATCATGCCCAGGCGCCCACGGGAAGAGCAGTAGAGCCGTAATTCCTGGAGCCGCTGATGCCGATGACCCCCGCCGGGATGGCGGTTTGTCCTCGTCGTTGATTGATGAGCTCGTCCGCGAGGGTGCTCGGCGGATGCTGGCCGAAGCCCTTCAGGTCGAGGTCGATGATTACATCACCCGGTTCACCGCCAAGCGCGACGAGGCCGGCCGCCGGTTGGTGGTGCGCAACGGCTCGCATCAGCCCCGTGAGGTCCTGACCAGCGCTGGCGCAGTCGAGGTGATTGCGTCGCGGGTCAACGACCGCCGGGTCGACCCCAACACCGGTGAGCGTCGCAGGTTCCCCTCGGCGATCCTGCCGCCGTTGTGTCGTAAGACCCCGAAAATCACCGAAGTGTTACCGCTGCTCTACCTGCACGGCCTGTCCTCGGGCGACTTCGCGCCTGCGCTTGGGCAGTTCCTCGGCTCGACCGCTGGCCTGTCGGCGCCGGTGATCACCAAGCTGACCGAGACGTGGAAGGCCGAGCAACGCGTCTTCGCCGGCCGGGATCTGTCCGGTGTGGACTACGTCTATCTCTGGGCCGACGGGATCCACGTCAACATCCGCCTCGAGGAGCACACGCTGTGCCTGCTGGTCATGATCCGAGTCCGGGCTGACGGGCGCAAGGAGCTCGTCGCGCTCGCCGACGGCTACCGGGAGTCGGTCGAGTCGTGGGCGGACCTGCTGCGTGACTGCGCCCGGCGCGGCATACGCGCACCCGTGCTCGCGTTCAACGTCCGGCCGGCCTTGGTTTACCCACCATTGGCGGGCGGCTGCGACCTCGTCCCATAGTCGCCGTGGCCCGTGCTGGTGCACGGGGAATTCGTCGTCGCTGGCGTCCGGGGTGGCGTGGGTGAGTTTGGCCCAGGATCGGGACTGGAAGTCGAGCAGCCAGAACACACCGACCCCGTCAGACTCGTCGTAGGGCCAATATCGCCATTGGCAGTGCGGCACCCGCTGGCCGATCGCGAACCGGGCGCCCTGGTTCCCGGTGCTGACCCAGGAGGGATGCAGCTCGGTCTTGCTGACCTCGGCCCGGTCTTCGTCCTGACCGACGACGTCGCCGACGGGTCCGCGCCGCACGCGCTGTTCTCGCAGCCACATGAACGACGAGTCCCAGACGATGCCGCCGCTGGCGTTGCCGTGCTCGTCGACCGTCAGCGCCAGCAGCATGCCGGTGTAATCATTCGCCCACGGCAGCAGGATCCGGCCCCCGGGCCGGGTCTGCGCCACCCACGCGTACGGGATCCGGTGCACCGCCGCCGTGGCGATAATCCGGTCGTACGGGGCTTGCGCTGGGTTTCCGAGCGCCCCGTCCCCGGTGATCGTGGCGACCTTGCCGTAGCCGGTCTCGGACAACGCCCGGCCTGCCCGGGCCGCAACGTCGGCGTCGACTTCGATGCTGGTCACCTGGTCGGCGCCGAGGCGGTGGGCGAGCAGGGCGGCGTTGTACCCGGCCCCGGTGCCGATCTCCAGCACGCTGTGCCCGGGGTGGGCGTCGAGCGCGGCCAGCATGATCGCCACAATGTCCGGTGCCGAGGCCGAGCTGGTCTGGATTGCCCCGGCCAGGCCGGGGCCGCTGGGCGCTCCGTCATCGACCTGGGTCACGGCGGCGTCGTCGTGGAGGTAGGTGAGTTCCAGCCACCGGTCCGGATCATCGCTGCGGTGTATCGGCACCAACGTCGGCCAGCGGTCGGGGTTCCTGATCCAGATGGTGTCCGGGATGAACCGGTGCCGGGGTACCGTGGCCAGCGCCGGCCACCACGGCGCCACCGCCTCCTCCCAGCGGGCCAGGTCGTCCATCGCCTGCAGTCGCGACACCATCTCAGCCCGCAACTCGGCCGGGTCGCAGCGATATTCGCTCACCGGTCGTGCTTGTTGGGATCGGCACGATCGGGTATCTGGCGATCCCGCTGTGCGTCCTGGGTGTTGTCTTCCTGGCGGTGCCCGCCGCCCTTGTCGCGGCCCTTGTCGCCGCTGTTTGTCGCGGCTCTTGTCGTCGTCCTTGTCCTTGCCCATTTACCTGGTTCTCTTCTTGTCGGTGGCTGTCGAGGTCCGCAAAGGTCGGGACGGTCAGTCACCCTGGCGGGTGACTGCCACCCCGGTGCCGTTGAGCTCGGCGTAGCGGGCCTGCCCGGTGCGGGTGACGCACACCTGCTGTTGCCCGCTTGGGGTCGCCCGGCCCAGTGCGAGATGCTTGGTGCGGATCAGCTCCTCGAGCGCGGTCGCGAGGTACTCGGCGACCGGCTGGCCGTGGTTGAAGTAACGCCCGCCCAGCGTGGTCACACCGCCCTGGTGTGCGCGCATCAGTGCCAGCCACTCGTTCACCGTGCTCACCCAGGGCCGCCGTGACCGGTGCCCAACCCTTCGACCAGCTTGTGCACGGCAGTGCAGGTGAGCCGCACCGCCCCCTGGTCCAGACCGAACGGGTGTACCAGCCAGTCATCACCGTCCTGCAGGAACAGCGCCGTGCATGGACCCCCGCCAGCAGCCAGCCGACCCTCAACAGCAACCCGCCTGCGGCCGGTCTGACTGACCCACCCCTCCGCCATCGGGCTCCACCCCTCTCCGTACCTCACACCCGCAGCTATCCCGCCTGCCATGTCCGACAATTATGCACAAAGCAGAGCGGAATAATGCAAGAGATGGGATTGACTGAACTCGCCCGTACCGGGAACACTCACGCTCGTCACAGCGCTGGACGGGAGGCAGTCTCATGATCAAGGTGTTGCGCGACGTGTCTTGCCCCAACACGCTGGACTGCCCGAAGGTCTATGGACCGCTGGACGATGGGAACCTGGCCGTGCGAGGCGACAAGCCGGACGCCACGCTCCTGACCGAGCTGAACCTGCCCGACCACGAGGGCGTGGTCCTCGTGCCGCCGTCGCTGCTGCTGGACGTCTGCGAAGTACTGACCCTCGACCAGCTCGGCGAGTTCGTGGCCGACCATCACCATCACGACTTGTTCCGACTGGAAACCCTGCCCTTCTACAATGCGGCCTCCGATGATGACGACTTCCGCCGGTACCTGCGAGGTGATCCGGACCCGACTGCGCAGGCGAAGCGGCCGTGGCTGGACCGGATCCGCGCCGACGTGACCGCACGCCGGGCCTGGCGCCGGGTACACGCGGTCACGCACCCGCTGCCGGACTATGTGCGTTACGAATGTGAATGGGGCTACGTGCCGAACACGGCGGCAGGTGAGCAGATCCGCATCGCGGAGTTGACTCCGGCGCTGGCCCAGGTCGGCGACTTCTTCGTGCTCGACGGGGAGCATGTCGTCCGCTCCCGCTATGACACGGACTGCCGCTTCGCCCGTGCCGAAGTGATCCATCCGGACAGTGCCGCACCGTTTGTCGCCACCGCTGAGCTGCTGTGGAACCAGGCGACCGACTTCGACACCTGGTGGGAGGAGCACCCGAGCTACCACCGCGACACTAAGACGGCATGACCCTGTGCCACGTGGAAGGTCCCAACCGGTCGCGCACAGCGAGATAGCCAAGCTGCTGCGGAGAATCCGGGACGACGCGGGAGTGACCTCCGGCATCGAAGCGGGCCGCCGAGCCGGCTTCTCCCAGGCCAAGGTGTCCCGCATGGAAGCAGGCCGGCTCATTCCGACCCCGCAGGACGCCGAGCACTACGCCCGGGCGTTGGGCGCCTCGGCTGCGGTGCGCCGGCAACTCGTAGCGATGGCCCGGGACCTGCACGAGCAACATCGGGCAGCGCTACCGGCCCGTGTCTCTGTGAGCCGATCCGCGACCCACGAGCAACGAGTCCGACGCAACGAGCAGCGGTCGACGCACATCGCGGTGTTCCATCCGATCGTGATCCCCGGCCTGCTCCAAACCGAGGACTACATCCGCGCCATCTTCGCTTCCGGCGACCTATCGGAGGACGCGGCACGGGCGCGTGTCGCTGAGCGGTTGTTGCGCGCTCACCTCCTCGATGAACCCGGCCACCGGTTCACGTTCATCCTCACCGCTGGCGCCCTCGGGTGGCGCGTGGGTAGCCCCGAGATGATGGCACAGCAGGTAGAGCACATCGCGGAGGTGAGCCACCGTCCGCACGTCCGGGTCGGTGTCATCCCGTGGGGCGCTGCGGCCAACGTCTTCCCGCCCTGCGGGTTCGACCTGTACGACGAGCACACCGTCGTGGTCGGGGTAATCGGAGGATCCGCCTACTACAACAACCCAGCCGACGTCACACGGTACGTGACCATGCTGGCGGCCCTTGAGGATCTTGCTGTCTTCGGCGACCAGGCCCGCGCCCAACTGCGACGGATCGCCGACGAATACCGCGCATTCGCCGATTCAGCGAAGGGTTAGCGCTGGTCCAGGCTGGCCCAGTTGGCGAGTTTCTGAAGCTGTTCGTTGTCCGGTGCCCGGGTGAGTAGTCCAGCCAGATACGGGTGACATGCACGTGCAGCAGCACGCCCAGCGGCAGCAGCGTGTCGAGATCGCGACCCGTGGCCAGTATGGCGTGCAGATCACGGTTTGATGTCAGGGCACCAGTGGAGACCAAGCGGATCACGCCCGGTAACGCCAGACTCAACTCGTTGAACCGCCCACCGGCGTTCATGAGCCCTCAGGACGGGACGGGCACCATCTGCGTGCCACAGACAACCCACTTTGTGTGCGGCCGATCGGATTGGACCGTCTCTCACCGCCGTCCCAGGCGCCGGGTGAACTCGTCGTGGGCGATGGTCATCTCAGCCTCCCGGTCGACGCCGGTGAAGGGGAGCTCGTAGCGGCCGAGGTCCGCACGCGAGCCGAGCTGCTCAAGGTCTTTCAGCACCTCTTTGGGCACTTGGCGGCCGTTGGCGTCGAACTGCATGACGCGCTCATATTTGCGCAGCACGCCGAACTGAGTGCGGTAGATCGCACACAGCTCTTCGGCTGTGATGCCGAGCATGACGGCGGCGAGCGCGTCGATTTCCACCAGCGCCTGGCGGCGTTCGGCGTCTCGGCGGAGCGGGGTGGTCATGGTCCACTGTGGAGTCATGTCGCCCAGCGGCCGGGACGGGATCTCGCGGGTCCACGAGTCACGCTGCCACGCCGGATCGAACAACAACTCCTCCCACAGCGGTGCGTAGTCGACAGTGAGGCAGTTCAGGCGAAGAGCACGTAGGGTGAGCTCCGGGATGAGCGGGTGATCGCGGGGGTGTGGGAAGCGCTGAACTACCGACTGGTTCAGTTCAGTTGACCCCGACACTTTCACGAAGAAGTCCACAGGGAGCGAAGCCCAGAACCCAGCAGCAACCGCGAGGTCCTGTAGCTTTCGCGTTGCTAGGGTTAACACACCGTGAACGTGTGTAGGGCCGGGCGGCAGCAGTGCAGGGTGGAGAGTCCGAACGGTGGAGGAATCCGCCATTCGGCGCCATGCGAGACGCCAGTACTGGTTGGCCGATACACCGTTCCATCGAGGATACTCGGCAAGGTAATCCGGTGTTGGCTTCGCGCGCTGGTAGTTGGTGCGTGGGATCACCCCGGCGCCCAATGTCTCCAGGTCCCAGGCGACGGTGTCCTGCCGGTTGCGGGCGTTTTCGTTGGGTTGCCGAGCGAACGGGTTCGCCACACTCAGGTGGGGACCCTGCAGGATCACGTCGTCCAGCGAATCGGGTACCGCGGAGCGACCTACGAAGAACCCGGCGGTCCGGTCGGCCGTCTCGTGCCAGCCAGCGGTCCACTTGAATGGCACTGCACCGAACCGGGGCGCGGCAGCAAGTTTGTCGAGTACCTTCTGACTGGCGGTGTTCACCGGCCGTAGCATCCGAGCCTCGGCGGGCGGAGTGCCCGATTCGTCGATCAGCGCCGCCCAGTTGGTCAGCACGGACTCATCCACCCGCACGATGCGACCGGCGTGTGGCCGGGTGTCCCAGCGGTCCCCGTCACGGATGCCCGGCTCCGGTCCGGTGCCGTCGTGGTCGCGGCTGCGGTCTGCGACGCTCGGGTGAAACAGCGAGGAGGCATTGAGGAAGGACGGCTCGCGTGGCTGGCCGTATACGGAGATGCCGAAGTCCGTCTTGTGGCTGATCTCCGGAAACAGGTGCGCCATGTTCGAGAACTGCCAGTGCCTGCGCAGCCGCAGGTAGGTCTGACGTCGGAGGCCGCCGGCTCGCGCTTCGGTGAAGTGCGACTCGGGATGGATGAGCCCGACCACCCCGCTCGGCCCCATGCTGCGCCAGGTGCGATCCATGAAGCAGCGGTACAGATCCGGTTGCGTGCCGGCGAGCAGCGGCCGGTCGATGCTGCTGCCCAGGTGCGCGCTCATCCCGGCCAGTGAGGCCCGCTCGGCGAGATATCGCCTGTCACCGTCGTTCAGCGCGAGAACACGCCGTTCCCGCACCGTCGCGACCGACGGCTTATCGATCAGTCCGAACCACGCGTCGTCCTCTGCGAGCGCCAGAGGGTCGTCCCAGATGGGCCGCACCCAGGGCGGATTGCCAAGCTGTAAATCGAATCCGCCGCGAGCGGCGAAGACCGGGGCGAAGTCGAGCTCCCAGTGGAAGAAGCCCTCCTGTTCGGCGATCTGCTCGCACACCGCGAGCCAGGGTTGCTCGGCCAGTACCTGCTCGACCGCACGCATTTGGGCGAAGGCTGTTTCGTTGTGTTCGGCTTCGTCGAGTTCGGCCCAGGTGGCGTTGTCGACGAAGAGACCACGTCCTCCGCGCTTCTCGGACTTGTTTGTCCTGCCCAGCAGAGCCTCCAACGCGGTGATCCACTGCTCGCGAGTGGGGGGAGCGACCGACGTGGTCACGGGCCAGAACCACAGGGCGGCCCAGGAGTCCATGACCCGGCGCAACCGCAGGTAGGCACTGTTGGCGTCGGTCAGGCTGGCCTCGATCTGCTCGCGCTGCACCGCACCCGATCCGGCCGCTAGATCATCGGCGCCCCATATATCGATAGAGCGCCGGATCTCTTTCTCGGCCGCCTCCAGGCGTCGCTGCGCGAGCGCCCAGAGTGTCTCTACCCGCTGGCCGAGGAACTGCAGCCGGGCCTTCTCGGTCGTGCTCAACGTCGCCGTCACCGCCTTGCGCCACGCTTTGAGCGCCGCAGTGGTCTTCGGCCGGCCCTCCTTGGCCTCCGCCGTGTCGGCCACCGCAGCCCAGCCGGTGGCCGGGAGCAGGAAGTGGTGCACGTCGGTGCCGGGTACCGGTTCACCCAGCGGGTGGGCGGTGGGCACGGTGGTCAGCCACGCCCGCTTGGCCAGGTGCGCCGGGGCGTAGGTCTCGCGGCGGGCGCCGATGAGCGAGTTGCCCCGGCGCAGGTGCAGGCCGAACCACGGCGCCCGCAGGCCGGGGTGCATCGCGTCGAGCCAGAGCGTGATCTCGGCGAGCTCGACGGCCGTCGCGTTGAGGTCCACGCCGTAGCAGTTGTGCAGGGCCAGGTACGCCTTCACCTTCTGCAGCTCGGCGGGATAGGCCTCGGGGGCGATCTCGCGGCCCAGTTCGGCCTGCCGGCGTGTCAGGTACTGCGCGGCGAGCTGGTTGATGGCTTCGACCAGGAACGCGCCCGAGCCCAGCGCCGGCTCGCAGACGCGCAGGGCCAGCACGTCGGCGGCTGGGGTGTCGTCGCGCAGCAGCTCGGCGAGCGAGTGCGTCACCACGCACCGGGTGAGTACCTCCGGGGTGTAGTACGATGCGCTGCGCTGCCGGTCGCGGCCGGACAATCGGAACACGAAGTCACCCGGGGCGTAGGTGACGCGCGAGATCACGCCCGTCTCGGGGTTGGTGGTCTGCACGAACCACTTCTCGTCGAAGCCTTCGGTGCTCGACACCGGCACCACCCAGCTGCCCTTGCCGGGGTCGCCGTCCTTCGCGACCTCGACCATGTGGTCGTCGGCGATCGACCCGGAGTACGACATCAACCCCTCGTACACCGCGCCGAGCTGGTTGATACCCAGCTGGGCGTAGGAGACGAAGCCTCGGTCGCGGCCGCGTTGCTGCCGCGAGAGCAGCAGCCGGCCCAGCACCTGTTGCAGGCATCGGTTGCCCAGGCCCACCTCGTCGATCAGCGCGGTGGCGTCGCGGCTGAACAGATCGGCGCGCAGGGCCTCGAACCGCAACCCGCCCTCGTCGTCGCCGGGCGGGGGAGCGGCCACTCCGTCCGGGCCGAGCGTCTCCGGTGGGTAGCCCTCGTTGACCAGCCGGAACAAGACGCCGAGGGACTGGTAGAGGTGAGTGCCGCTCTCGGCCGCGGCGCTGGTGAGCTCGGTCAGCACCAGCTCGCGCAGCCGGTCCAGCCCGTAACCCTCGGCGTACTCGGTGGTGCCGACGGGCAGCACCCCCAGCTCCGGGCGTGCCTCGGCGTAGAGCAGGAACAGGATGCGGTAGAGGTAGCGCAGCGACTGCCGGGTGAGGTCCGCGGCGAGGCCGGGCCGGTCGGACGGTAGCCCGTGGGCGCGTCGGCGCCGCAGCACCTCGGTGGCCAGCAGCTCGATGGACTCCCGCACCCCGTTGCGCAGGTCCTTCGAGACGCCCACCGCGTGCTTGACCGACTCGTCCAGCAGGGTGAGCAGCAGGGCGCTGCCGTCGTCGCCGGGAAGCAGGGTGTCGCCCGAGACCAGTGCCGCGATCGTCTCCAGCTCGCCGCCGGCCTTGACATCCCGGCGCTCCAGGGCGGTCGCCAGGTCCACTGCGAGCCACCGGCCCTCGGGCCAGCTGCCGCGCTCGGCGAGCAGCACCCACGCGCCCGCGGTCACCAGCACCAGCGCGGGCGGCTCCTCGGTGCGGAACACCCCGGAGATCACCCGGGCAGTGCTGGTCTCCTCGGCGCCGTCCACCGTGGCGGGGCTGAGCAGATGCCCCGCGCCGTCGCCGTCGAGCAGGTCCTCCACCGTCTCGGCGTCCCGGGCCTGCAGCACCAGCAGGTGCGTGCCGCTCGGGGTCGACGAGGCCGCCGCGGGAACGGTCATCTCCTTGCCGGCCCGCTCGCCGCTCCAGTCGGCTTCCTCGCTGGGGAGCTGCAGGGCCTTGCGAACCGTCGCATGCAGGGCCCGGAGCCGGTCGACGTCGGCGTCCTCCCGCAGGCGCACCAGCTCTGCGCCGAAGGTGGCGCTCAGGGTGAGGAGACCGGATCGCGGGGTGGCCTTGGAGTGCTCCTCGCGTTCCTTCCACGCGGCGCGCAGCGTCTTCACCGTGGCCGGGAACTGCTCGGCGAGCCAGTGCTCCGAGACCAGGTCGTTGCCGACCACCACCGAGTCGAACCGGCTCACCTCGAACCTCCGTCCGGCAGCAGCAGAAGCAGAACGCGCACCATCGGCTCGGCGCGGGCGCTCAGCGACTGGACGAGCTCGTCGGCGTGGGCGCCGTGCTGCTCGATGCGCCGGCGCACCCGCCCGGCCTGAACAGGTGGGAGCGCAGCGGCCAGCGTCTCGGACTGGGTGCGCCACCCGCCGATACGCCGGGCCGCCTCCTGCAACGGCTCGCTGAGCATGCTGGTCCGCTCCTGTTTCAGCGCCGCCATGTAGCGGTGCATCTGCGCCACCGCCGCCGGGACGAGCGCCTGGTGCCCGGCCAGGTCCAGCGCCACGCCGGGATTGACCGCCCCGGTGCGGAACCCGGCCGCCTGGAGCAGCTCGGCCACGTCCTGATGAATGATCGGGTCGACGCCCGGCGCGAAGAACTCCATGCCGACGACGGCGCGGAGCACCACCTGCCCGCGCTTGTTCGTCAGCGTCCCCAGCACGACGGCGGTGGGCGCGCCGACCGCGGCTGTCGCGGCGGGCACCTGGTTGCGGCCGAGCCGGGTGAGTGCCCGGTCCACGGCCCAGTCGAGCACCGGGTGCAGCGGCGACAGGTAGTGCGCCTGGGGCCACTGGGTGCTCTGGTCGCCGGGTGCGCTGCCCTGGGTGGCGCGGCGCAGCGACTCGGTGCCGGCCTCGGGCGTGACGGCCAGCAGCAGCTTCTCCCGAACCTTGCGCTGGGCGAGGTAGCCCTGCGGGAGGACGTTCAGCCGCGTCATCAGATCGGGCGGCGGGACGAGCTCCACCAGCCTTTCCTCCGGATGCTCCGCCCACCCGACGCCACCGCTGCGGTGCCCGGCAGCGGGGTTCGGGAACGCCTCGTGCAGGGCTTCGCGAAGGAAGTCGACCTCACGGTCGAACAAGCCGCGGCGGGCCACGACCGGGGGTGGCGGGGCGAGGTCCTGACCGAGGCTGGCGAAGAAGGCATCGAACTCGGCGTCCGCACCGTCGCTGTCCCCGCCGAGCTCGTCGAGCGGCGTCGGATCCGGCACCACCTCGTCCAGAGACTTGCCCAGGACCAGCGCGCGGCGGATCTCGTCCTCCTCCCGACCCACATCGTGCAGCCGGAGCAGGGAGGCAGCGTCACCGAGAGCCGTGTGCGCCGCGTGCTCCTTGGCCAGCAGCCGGGTGAGCACCCGGACGTCGCCGCTGAACTTCTCGTCGGTGGTGGTCAGCGCCAGGGCCACGATCCGGGGCGGGTACAGCTGGCCGTAGCGGTCGATGCGGCCGTTGCGCTGCTCGATGCGGATCAGGCTCCACGGGATATCCACGTGCACCAGGTGGTGGCACTGCTTGTGCAGGTTGACGCCCTCACTGGCGACGTCGCCGGTGATGAGAACCCGCAGCGGCGTGGTGGCCCGCCCGAACGCCTCCACCGTCTTCATCTGCCGCTCGTCCGGCAGGCCACCGTGCAGCACGGCGAATGCGTCCTCGGGCAGTGCCAGCCGTGCGGGTAGCTCGCGACGCAGCCAGCGCAGCGTGGCCACCCGCTCGCTGAACAGCACCACCAGGGTATCGCTGCCCGTGCCGACACCGATCTCGCGCAGGTGCGCGACCAGCGCGTCGAGCTTGGCGGAGTCGTGCTTCTCGGCTTCGGCGGCCAGGGCCGCCAGGCGGGTGAGCGCGGTACGCTCAGCGGTGTCATGGTCATTTCTGGCCGCGAGGGATTTCCTTCGCGTCTCTATGGTCTCTGCCAGCGCCGCCGGTGAGGACAGGAAAGCCTTCGCCAGCGTCCACGGAAAGAGCTGCCGGCCCGGGCCGGTGATCGGTGCGGCGCCGTCTCCCGGATGCAGCCAGGTGTGGGAAAGCTCGGCGGCCACCGCGTCCTCAGCCGCCGTCGCCGGTACCGCGATCACCTCCGGCTCGGGGCGCTCCGCCCACATGTGGCCGACCTCCCGGGCGACGTCGGGGGAGTGGCGGTGGCGGCGGATGAACAGGTGCTTGATGTCCTTCACGTCGTAGTCGGAGCGGTCGACGATCGCCGTGGGGTCGAGCAGGTTGATCAGCTCGGCGAAGGACTCGGTGTTGCCGTTGTGCGGGGTCGCTGACGCGAGGATGAGCGTCTCGGTGTTAGGCGCGAGCACCCGCGCCAGCTGGTTGTTGTAGGTGCTCGAGTTGGTCAGGTTGTGTGACTCGTCGACCACGACGGCGTCCCAGCGGTGCTTCTCCAGGTGTGCCCGATATCGGGCCGACTTCAGGGTGTCAATCGAGACGATGACCTTCGGGAAGAACGTGAACGGGTTGCGGCTGGCTGGCAGCTGCTGGCGGACCCGCTGGATCCCGTCGGAGTCCAGGCGGACCAGGGGCAGCCCGAACCGGGTCCACAGCTCGTACTGCATCTGTTCCAGCACGTGGCGCGGGGTCACGACCAGGACCCGCTCGGCGCGGCCGCGCCGGGCCAGCTCAGCGAGGATCATGCCGATCTCGAGTGTCTTACCGAGGCCCACGGCGTCGGCGATGAGCAGCCGGGGGCGCAGCCGGGCGGGGTCGAGGGCCTGTGCCACCGCTTGCCGTTGGAAGTCCAGCGGGTCGAGCAGCATGTGCTGGCTGACCGTGAGGCCCGGCTCGTGCAGCGGGACGGGGGTCTTGCGCAGCACCGCTTCCACCCAGAGCCGGCTGCGGCGAAGGTGCGGCGAGTCGTCCTGCACCAGCTGCGCCCCGGCCGGATCGAGGGCCTCGATCTCGTCGAGCGTGCTGTAGAAGGTGGCGGGCATGGCGCGGACCAGCTCCGAGCTGCCCACGCAGTGCACCTTCCAGCCGTCGCCGGCCGGCTCGCAGGACGAGACGATCCACTCCTCGTCCCGGACCTCGATCACGCTGCCCGCCGCGAACGCGGTCCTGGTGGTGCTCACCTGCCCGTCCCCTCTCGCCAGGAGCCGGCGAGCCGCAACGCCGACGACACCGCAGGCTAGCGCTCGCCCACGCTCCGTTCAGCGTCGGCGCCATCAGAATGCGAAGGTGCCGTCAGCCGAGCACCTCGTCGACGAGAGACTCGATGTCGGCTGAGGAGATTGCGCCACTCTCGCCGTCTCTTGTGATGATGAGGGTGCCGTTCTGGCCTCCACCTTCGTCGTAGGGTAGGACACCATTGCTGCGGTACCACGCGAGCTTTGCATCCCACTTCCGGCGGTACGAGGGTCTGTGCATCAGCCCTAGATGCTCCCAGTAGATGGTTGTTCCGGTGGTGTCGTCATCGACGGTGAAGTCGGGTGACCTCCAACTTCCGTCCGGAGCAACGAAAGGTTGTTCGTACTGGAAGTCAATGTTCTTTGCGAATAGGAGATCGGCAATGATTACTTCCGACTTGGACCGGGCCGTGATACCCTTCCGGGTCTTGTGTATCAGACCTTCTTCGAGGAAACGGCCGTCCACTTCCACAGGACTCGGGGCGGCGAACAGGTTCGTGAGCCGCGCTGCGGTCTCCGAATTAGCGCTGCTCGAGTACTGCTTCAGATCTGACAGATCGCCCTGGTGCAGGACAACGATATGATTGCGCTGTCGCGTCAGGGCGGTATAGAGCAGCTCCCGTGACAGCAGCCGGCATGGGTTTGGCAGGACGACTATTGTCGTCCCGAACTCGCTACCCTGCGACTTGTGGATTGTGATGGCGTATGCAAGCTCCAGCACGGAGCTGCCGTCGTCACCGCCGAGCTCGTTGAGCCAGAACTTGTACGCGGTCTTCTGTTGAGTGGAGAACTCGACTTCGAGGCGGTTCAGCGGGATGTTCCTGCCCTTTCCCCTGAACGGGCCGGTCACCACCCCGATCTCGCCGTTGGCGACATATTCGAGCGCGTGGTCCAGCTTCGGGTAGTAGTGCTTCCGCGGGGAGTTGCGGACGTTGATGACCTTGTCGCCATAGACGATCTCCTGGGGGCCTGCTGGACGCGGGATCCGCCGCCGCCGGCCTTCGTTATTATGGGCCAACCCAAGCGTTCCGTGGCGATAAGAGCGCTGCAACATCCGATTGAGCTCGGTGACACCACCGGCGGACGTGCGGACCGGCGAGAGCACCTGCCACTTCTCGGCAACCTCCGCCGCACCGAGGTTGAAGTACAAGTGATCACCGACCAGCGTGCCGCCGTACGACTGTTGGAAACCGTTGACGTCGTCCTCAGCCGACAGCTCCAGCGCATTCACCAACTCCGTGCGCAGCAGATCGTGGAGGTGCGTCGCGGTCGTCCACTGTCGCAGCGAGATCGTGCCGAGGTCTTCCCCGCGACGTAGCCGGTCCCACACCTCGTCGGCACCCGGGCTCGGCTCTCCGCCCGCGAACCATTCGGCGAGCAGGAGATCGGCACGATCGCCATCGCCTTCCCCGCCCATCTGCCGACGCGGCACGGTGAGCTCCGCGTACGACGGACCAACTCGGGGGAAGCCGAGTGAGCCGCACTGTTCGTGGAGGTGCGCAACGATGTCAACGAACGGTCGGCCGGCGCCGATCGGTGGGAGTTGCCTCGGATCCCCGACGAGGATGAGGCGATCGAAGCCCTCGATCCCGTCGAGGAGTGCGTCAAGGGCCTCCTCGGTCAGCATCGAACTCTCGTCGACGATCACCGTGCGGGCGGCGCTGACCCGGTCGTGGTCGGACCGGTGGTACCGGCCGGTCTCGGGATCGTAGCGGTCGATTTGCACGAGAAGCTGTGCCAGCGTCTTCGCCACTACGCCCGCATGGCTACCGATCGCTTCTTGCATGCGGACGCGCGCCTTGCCGGTCGGAGCGAGGAGCATGAGCCCACCCGCCTCGACCGGTGCCAGGGTGCTGAGGGCTCGGAGCAATGTCGTCTTTCCGGTGCCAGCCGGGCCGATCAGCACGGAGATCCGCGAGGTGGCCAGCACCTTCAGCGCTGCGGCCTTCTCCTGCCGGGCCAGCTCCTCGTCGCCGTCGTCGTCGGCCGGGATCGGTTCATTCAGCAGCTTGTCGATGACCGAACGCCAGTCGGCGTCCACCTGCAGGGGCGCTCCGTTTCGCCTGCGCTTGACCTGCCGCGTGATCGCTTGCCGGGCCTGGCTCAGCCGTGCCAGCTGATAGGCAGGATCACCGTTGGCCATCTCGACAGTGACGATCTCCGGTGCAAGCACCTCGGCGCAGACGGCCATGACGTCGAGACTGAGCGGGCATGCTGGCTGTCGTGGTTGGTCGCGGATGTCTTGGATGACCCGCGCCTGAGATCGGACTGTGTCGCCCGAGCTCGCCGCCTCTTCGAGCATGTCGATCATGAGAGCCCTGAGGCGTCGTCCATCGACCGGGTCGTCCACGTGAGACGGTTCCGGCAGTGGATGCACACTACGGACGCGGTCCGCGGGGAACACGCCGCGATCGACAGCGCCGACGGCGATCGGCTCGACCACAAAGCGGTCCTTCTCATAAAGCAGGTACGGGTTCGCCAGCAGGTCGCTATCGGAGAGCTGAATCCCCGCCTTGGCTCGCTCGGTCTCCTGGTAGAGCCGGGTGGCCTGGTCGACCGTGAGGTCGAACCGGGACAGGAGACGCAGCAGGGACCTTCGCTCTTCGGAGATCCTGCTCCAAGCCTTCGACATCGTGCCCGACACCCGTGTCGCGGCTTCCGGCTCCGACGCGGGGTTGCGCAACCACTGGTCGATGAGCGGCCACGGGTCCTCGTTGTCACCAAGTCGGGACTGCGCAGCGAACGTGAGGAGGACTCCCTCGCGGATGCCGAAGGCGGTGAGCGCCGCTCCGAGCCCAGGGCATGGGCCTCGGGCCTCCCAGACCTCCGCGACACGGGCGCTCAGCCATTCACGCACACCCGCCCAGTTTCCCGAGACGAGGGGTGAAACCCACTCGACCGCGCGGTCGAGTTCGAGAAGCAGCGACAATGCCGCGTCGTGGCTGACGTGTTCGGACGCGTATGAGAACTGGATCCCGAACTCTGCGGGAACGAAGACGGTGTACTCCTCCGGGTCGAGCTGCTGTTCGGCACTCAGCGCGAGCAACTCATGGTAGGGCAGAAGGAAGCCGTCCTCCATTGATGGCCTGATGGAGTGGCGAACGATTCGCTCCCACAGGACGGATCCGAACCCGTCGCCGCTCTGAAGATAGGGGACTGTGTCTCCGACAGCCAAGGCTCGACCGACGCCTATCAAGACCCTTCGAGGATCGTTTGAAAGGGGGACTCCTTGGCGTAGATGAAGCATAGGCTGCGTTCGGGCTTGACTGCGGAGAAGAACGTGTCGAGGAGTAATTGCTGGTTCGTCGCGTGTTGCATCCAGTCCGGGTTGTTCAGACCCGCTTCGCGGTCGACGGCGGCTTCCAGTTCGGGCTCGTAGGGCAGCTGGTACTCGTCTGCAATCGTCGCGGCGTTGTCGCGGAGCATCCAGCGGAACGGTACGCAATCCGCGGAGTACGCGGGCACTTCGTACGGCGTTGGCTGGAACTTGCGATAGATGTCGTTCCACGCGGCGTACGGATGCGGCTTCGTAACCCGTCGGGGGCGTGCTGACATAAACCCGGCGCGCTCGGAACTGCACGGCGGAAGGTGTCCCTCCGGGATCTGAGCCCATGGGGTGCCGGCGAACTCGACCTCTGCGGCGTCGTTGCGCTCTCCGGCGATTCGCCCCAGACGTAGGCATGCACCATTAGCGAGAGGGTCAGCACAGATCGACCCCTCCCAACCGGTATCGTGCCACGGCACCCGGATCGACAGGTGTCGGTGTGGCAGAGTGCGGACGTTCACGAGTTCTCACTCCCCAGGATTTCGATCCGAGCAGCCGCGATGAGCCGCAGGTCGCCCCCGCCCGTCGCGCGTTTCGCGAGCTGCGCAAGGCTGGCCTGCGGTCTCCGCAGCGGCGAGCGCCGCTTCGAGTGCGTCGCTCGGCACGTCCGCGGGTGACAGCGCACGGTCATTGGGGAACGAGGCGGCGCGGTCCAGCAGGCGACTGCCCAGGCCCTGATCAACCTGGCCGGAATCGTGCACAAAGAACGGTTGCAGCTCCCGCACCTCGCGTAGGGATGGTACTCCGAGCTCGTAGACAATGAGCCATCCGGCGGTCGAGGGTTGGTTCGCCGACTCGATCTCGAACGCAGCGGCCGACCCGGGATAGCTCGAGCTCGTCGTCCGCGCCACGAGGTCGTCGATGACCGGATGACCGAGCGCCAAGTACTCGACGTGCTCGCTGTCCGGCTTCACATCGGGTCGCATCGCGACCGTCCGGCGTCGCAGATGTTCCTTGCAATGCTGCGGGTAGTCGCTGATGAACGGCTCGTGGAACACAATGGTGAACGTGCCGTCCGCCTGGCGTTTCAGGTACGTCTTGACGTCAGCGAGCAGCCGTGTGACGAAGCGCTCCTGATCGGCGGGCGTGATCGACGATGCTCCCTGCGTGATCTGGCGGGCGATCTCTTGCGAATAGCTCTTCGTCTCCATGATGAAGTCACGGAGCTTCTCCTCGGCGGTCCGTGCCTGGTGGAGCTTCCGCTCGAGCTGCTCCCCGAAACGGAGTAGAGCCCGCTCACGCTCCTCGCCGCCCAGCTGGAGAATCTTTCTCAGGTCGCGTTCTGTGTCACCGAGAATGGGATCGAGACCTCCCACCGTCTCCACGAACACGTTGATGCGCCGTTCCAGGACGTTGAGTACGCGCTCCTCGACGGTCCCCTTCACCCAGAAGTTGAACACCTGGACCGTGTTCATCTGCCCGATGCGGTCGACCCGTCCGATGCGCTGCTCGACACGCATCGGGTTCCACGGCAGATCGTAGTTGACCAGCAGGTGGCAGAATTGGAAGTTGCGTCCCTCGCCGCCTGCCTCCGTGCTGAGTAGAATGCTCGGCCTGCTCGAGGCCCGGAAAGCGTCAACCGCCATGTCCTTCGCGTCGGGCTTCATCTGGCCGTGGAAGAGTCGCACATCCCACCCGATAGATTCGATCCGGCCGCGAAGGTACTCCTGCGTCTCACGGAATTCCGTGAAAAGAAGGACCTTCGCTGCGAGATCGTAGCGTTCCAGCTGCTGTAGCTGTGTCCCTAGGGTGTCTGCCTTGGAGTCCGTCGGAACGGCGTCGAGCATCTCCACTAACTGCGTTAACTCCGCTGCTTCCTCTGTGTAGGCAAGGGAGACCTCAGCCAACAGCTGGCTGACGAGTTCATCGTTGTCAAGCCGCTCCTCGATCTCCGGGGCCACGGGCGTCCTCCCCCGGTCGAGCGAGGGCGACGACGCCCTGCGCTCAAGCCGCTCCCTGCGCCGGTCGAGCGACGTTCGGAGCGCCCGGATGCTGCTCGCCATTAGCTTCTGGAAGACCACCATGACAAAGCCGACGGCCTGGTCGTTGGTCCGGTCCGCCCTCGCAAACCCGTCGCGGACGAACGACTCGACGGCGTGGAGGGCGCTCCGTTCTTCGACCGAGAGGTCGACCTCCCACCGGTGGGCCTGCCGTGGCATGAACCCGCCGACGACCTTCTTGCGGTTCCGGATCAGGACCTCAGACAGGAGATGCTGAGCCGACAGCTCCTCGCACACGTGCGCGATGGAGTCTCCAGCCTCCCTTCAACCGCTGCTCAGTGGCGACCTGGTCGATGTCGAGCCAGGACGCGACCCGCTCGATAACACTCGCTGGCTCCTGGTCCGGTAGGGGGAAGCCGTGCTCCGTCAAGTCGTGCACCAGTCGGCTGAGCCCGGGCACCTGCCTGCGGTGTTGATCGAAGTGCTCCACCGTCGGAAAGAGCGCGGGGTCGAGGATCTCGACGAGCGAGTACAGCTCGCGGGAGTCGAGTTGCATCGGTGTAGCGGTCAGAAACAGAGCGGCCCGCTTCGAGAATGCCTCTGGTGAAGCGAGCTGCCGCACGACCTTGTAGAGGCGGGTCTCCTCGCGCTTGGCGCCACTGACCCGTACCCGCACATGGTGAGCCTCGTCGAGGATTACCACGTCCCATGAGGTCTCCGACGCAAGCTGGGCCCAGCGGGGCTGTGCGATCCATGAGCTCGAGACGATGACGCTGTCATAGACCTCGAACGGGTTGCCGTGGATACCGTGCGTAGCCTGCAGGTACTTCACAGTGTCGCCGTTGAGGATCGAGAACGTCTCGTTGAACTTCGACTTCAGCTCGAACTGCCACTGCCTGACAAGGTTCGGGGGCGCGATGATCAGACATCGCCCTGCGGCACCGCGCGCCCGGAGCTCCTTGAGGATCATCCCGGCCTCGATGGTCTTGCCGAGACCCACTTCGTCGCAGAGCAGGAATCGGTGCGGATAGTTCGTGACCACCCGATGCACAACCGAGACCTGATGCGGCTTGATGTCGACGCGGGACTCACCGAGCGAGACCAGATCGTTGATCAACTGCTCGATCTCGTACCGACGGGCATTCACCGCGAGGGAGAACTGACGAGCGGAGCCGAGACGTCCCTGGCGCAGACGGTTGAGCGGGTCGTCGAGCAGATGGGGGCGCAGGTCGGCCTCCGCGACCGTCACGAGGTTGCCGTCGAGGATCACTTGCCAGCGGGGCGGCGTGGCGGTCGTCCGTCCGTGCAGCAGCCCGATCGACCCTGTACTGGCCCGCTTGACCATCCCAGGTAGTTCCACCCGCTCCACGGCCTGAGCATGGGCGTTGAAGACCTTCGACTCGGTCTCCCCGTCGAACCGTATACGGATCCGCGGTCCGTCAACCTCCTGTATGACCCCGATGGGCGAGCCTGGTGCCGTCGCCCACCGGACGAGGGCGCCCACAACGAGGTCCTCGGATGACATTACGGCGTCCGAGACCCGAACTGATCGAGCGTCAGCATCCGCGCATTCTCGGTCACCACATGATCCAGGCACAATGGGGTGCCCGCCGAATCGGCTACCGCTAGGTCGGCGCCTGTCCCGCTCGGGCAGCACCCGGTGTGGGTGCCACAGCGGATCTCCAGCGTCCGTCGAGGCCCTGCGTTGTCGTGGCTGGAGTCCGCCTGCGCGTCCGGCTAGCAGTGCGAGCAGTGTGAGTAAATCACCGCGACGTTCGATGGTGGCCAGTTCGAGGACGTCACGTTCGATCAGAGTGGAGAGATAGGAGTCGAAAAATGCCGTTCGTCGGCGGGGAGTGCGGCGTACCGCTTCGGGGAATCCGCCGGCGACGATGCGGTCCAGATAGTCCCGGCGGCGCAGTGTCGACGAGTGCTGGATCCTCGGACCGCGCCGGAACGCGGCATCAACGAAGCGGTCTGGTTCGCCACTGATCTCACCTTGCGAGAACGGCCACAGCTCGATCACTTCCATGCGGCCGGGTTGCGCGTCGGGCAGGGTTCGCAGCGCCAGGATCCGGGATGAACCGGCCAGCAGAAAACGGCCCGGCGTCGGATCCAGATCGACTGCGACCTTGATCGGCCGGAGCAACTCCGGTACGAGCTGGATCTCGTCGATGACCATGAGCCCCTGATGGTCCACGAACCCCGTCGGGTCGTCCTTGGCTGCTTGCAAAGTTGCTGGGTCGTCCAGCAGGCGGATTACTGGCCCCGGTTGGCGGCTAGCCGCCAACCGGGTCAGAGTGCTCTTGCCGGCCTGGCGAGCGCCGTTGACAAGGACCACCCGCGTGTCCGCCAGCGCCTCGGTTACCGGAGACTCGGCGTGACGCGGCACCAGGCCAGCTAGCTCGATCACGGCTTGATTGTGCCGTACAGGCAAGATCAATAGTCAGATAGACGCGTGGTTTGTGGTCATATAGACGCTCCTGCAGTGGTCATCTGGACGGTCAATCCCTGGTCAGGCGGCCCGTGACGGTGGATGCGGGGGAGCTGGCCGCTGAGCGTGCCAGGCTGGATGTGTTGCGGTGTCGCCTCGGGGGCACACGCTGGGACGGCCCCGGCCTCATCCCGCAACACCCGGTAGATGACCTGAAGTCGTGCCGGGACAGCGCGACGTCGCATGTCGTCGCGCCAGTACAAGGCTGGATCGATCGGCGGGGCTTCCCCGGCCGATGCGCGCGGGCAGTGTTCCATGATCGGCCCGGAGTAGGGGAAGTCAACGTGCCCGGCCTCGCCGCCGGCGAAGCCGGGCAGGTCGATCCTATCGATACCGGAAACCGTCGAGGAAACGGCGAAACAGGCCGCCTTCACGCGGCAGCGCCGGACCGAGTGCCGGTGCGGTGCGCTGCTGGCGCGCGATCGGCTGCTCGTAATCAGTTGGTTCCTCGCTAGATCGTGTGGGTAGCGGAGAGTGTCGGGATTAGGCTGGTGTGGGGGTGGTGACGGTGGGTAGGGGGAGCTTGCCGGCGATGAGGTACGCGATAGTGATCATTTTGTCTTTGCTGCGGTAGCCGCGGGCGCGGGCCTTGGCGGCTTGGATCAGGGAGTTGGTGCCTTCCAGCAGGCCGTTGGAGACGTGGCTGTGGTGCCAGGCGAGGATGCCGTCCCAGTGGCGTTCCACGAGTGCCACGAAGTCTTTGATGGGTTGCAGGCGGGAGCGTTTCGCCCCGGAGCACCAGCTGCGCAGATACTCGGGTGCGTAGCTGGGGTGCTGGTCGTAGAAGGCCTGGAAGTCCTCGCGCCGGCGCAGGGCACGGGCGG
>JBOHGM010000064.1:0-29526 GCA_050699435.1 Pseudonocardiaceae bacterium
CGAGCCGATTCCTCCTGGTCGACTGGGCCAGAGGCTGATCACGTGATGAGCCACATCCCGTCCGGGGACTACCGGTTGTCCTCGTCGTCGAGAGCATGATCGATGTCGTCGTCGGTGACGTCGGTGATCCCGAGTTGACCCAGGACGCGGCCCATCCTGAGATCGTTGCGCACCGCGGACCGACGCAACGAGTAAAGCGTCTCTCCATAGCCGCCTTCGACGTCCGCGAGTCGGGCTTCGAGCGCCGCGATCCGCCGCTCCAATGTGTGTAATGAGGCCACGCATTGTCCCTTCGGGTGCAAGTACCGGCGAATCTCAAGAGGTGAACGCCGAGCCAGGAGGGAGACTACCGGTGCGTCCTCGGACCAGGTGACACGATCCCGCGGGTGATGGCTCAGAGCAGCGACCACGGCGAGGCACCGAGGCCGGCCAGCAGGGGGATCTGCAGGGCCGCCCACGGGCTGATCGCCCAGGGAGCGACCGTCACCACCCCGACCGCCTCGGCCCAGGTCACCCACCGCCACTCCAGCACCTCGGCGGGATCAGGCCGCGGCTGCCCTTCGACCGCACCCACCAGGACCGGGCAGAACTCGTTCTCCACCACCCCGTCGGGGGCCACCGCCCGGTACCGGAAATCGGGCAGCGCCACCGCCGAGCGCACCAGCCGCACTCCCAGCTCCTCGCGCAACCGACGCGCCGCCGCCTGCGTGGAGGACTCACCAGGCAGCGGGTGCCCGCAGCACGAGTTGGTCCACACCCCCGGCCAGGTCCGCTTGCTGGTGGCGCGGCGGGTCAGCAGCAGCCGTCCCGAACCGTCGAAGACGTAGCAGGAGAAGGCCAAGTGCAGCGGGGTGTCGTGATGATGGGCTTGGGACTTGGGCAACTCCCCGGCGGGGCGAAGTTGCTCGTCGAGCAGGACGACGGGAGCCTCGTCTGGGTGCACACCCCGCACGGTAGCGGGTGTCAGCAGTGGCTCAGCCCAGGTCCTTGTCCTGGGCCCACCGGCGCAGCTCAGCCTCGGCCTCCTCGCGGCTCAGCGGCCCGCGTTCCAGGCGAACCTCTTTCAGGTGCCGCCAGGCCTGGCCGACCAGCGGCCCTGGCTCCAGCCCGAGCAGCTCCATGATCTGGTTACCGTCCAGGTCCGGGCGGACTCGGGCCAGGTCCTCCGCCGCGCGGATCCGCTCGATCCGGGCCTCGAGGTCGTCGTAGCTGCGCTGCAGCGCGGCGGCCTTGCGGCGGTTGCGGGTGGTGCAGTCGGCGCGGACCAGCTTGTGCAGCCGGGCCAGCAGATCCCCGGCGTCGGTGACGTAGCGGCGCACCGCCGAGTCGGTCCACTCGCCGCGACCGTAGCCGTGGAACCGCAGGTGCAGGAACGTCAGCTGCGCGACGTCGTCGATGACCTGCGTCGGATAACGCAGCGCGCGCAACCGCTTGCGGACCAGCTTGGCCCCGACGGCCTCGTGGTGATGAAAGCTCACCCCGCCGCCCGGCTCGTGCCTGCGGGTGGCGGGTTTCCCGATGTCGTGCAGCAAGGCGGCCAGCCGAAGCACCAGGTCGGGCCGGTCGTCCTCCAGTGCGATCGCCTGGTCGAGCACGGTCAGCGAATGGGTGTAGACGTCCTTGTGCTGGTGGTGCTCATCGATCTCCAGGCGCATCGCGGGCAGTTCCGGCAGCACGTGCTCGGCCAGCCCGCTGTCCACCATCAGCTCGACACCGCGCCGGGGATGCGCCCCGAGCAGCAACTTGGACAGTTCCGCCTGCACTCGCTCGGCGGTGATGCGGCTGATCTCGGGGGCCATGTCGGTCAGCGCTGCCTGTACCCGAGGTGCCGCGGTGAAACCGAGCTGGGAGACGAACCGGGCGGCCCGCAGCATCCGCAACGGGTCGTCGGCGAAGGATTCGGCCGGCGTGGCCGGAGTGTCCAACTCCCGCCGGGCCAGCGCGGCCATCCCGTCATACGGATCGATGAAGCGGCCACCCCACTGACCTTCCCGGTGCTGGGAGCCGATGGGTAGCTGCACGGCCATCGCGTTCACGGTGAAGTCGCGACGAAGCAGGTCGCCCTCCAGGGTGTCGCCGAAGACCACCTCGGGGTTGCGGGAGATCCGGTCGTAGCGATCGGCCCGGTAGGTCGTGATCTCGCAGTGGGTGCCGGACTTCTCCGCGCCGACGGTGCCGAATGCGATCCCGGTGTCCCAGACCGCGTCCGCCCAACCGGACAGGATCCGCCGGGTGGTCTCAGGGCGTGCGTCCGTGGTGAAATCCAGGTCGCTGCCCAACCTGCCGAGCAGGGCGTCCCGCACGCTGCCTCCCACCAGGTACAGCGAATGACCGGCCGCGGCGAACCGGTCGGCCAGCTCGTCGGCCACCGGCGCGACCCGGAGCAGCTCCACAACGGCATTCTGCTGTGCCGTCTGCACGGACGGGACACGGTCTCTTACCGCGGAGGGCGAAGGTGGCACAGGGGACCAGGGTAATCGGTCCGGTTCGGCGACCCTCCAGGCGATCCTCCAGGCGATCAGGCCGGATCCGCTCAGCCGCGATCGGGCCGGGGCTGCGGTGACCAGGAGCTGCGGTGACCAGGGGCTACGGTGACCAGGGGCTACGGTGACACCGCCGATACCATCGGCGCTATGCCCGCCTCGCCCGGCAGGTCCGGCCGTAACAAGGCCAGCCGCCAGCACCGCACCGCACGTCGGCGCCGAGACCGTCGGCTGCGCACTGTTGACGAGATTTCCGCCGGGGGGCTTGTCGTGGACACCGAGACCAGCAGGGCCGCGGTGATCGGCCGCCTGGACCGGCGGGGCCGGCTGCTGTGGTCGCTGCCCAAGGGCCATATCGAGGACGGCGAGACCGCCGAGCAGGCCGCAGTACGCGAGGTCGCCGAGGAGACCGGGATCGCCGCTGCGGTGGTGGCGGCGTTGGGCATCATCGACTACTGGTTCGTCGCAGACGACCGCCGGGTGCACAAAACGGTGCACCACTTCCTGCTCCGCGCGCACGGCGGGGAGCTGTCCGACGCTGACCTGGAGGTCACCGCGGTCGCCTGGGTACCCCTGCCTGACCTGCAGGAGCGGCTTGCCTACGCCGACGAGCGCCGCCTGGTTCGCCGCGCCACCGATCTCCTCGCGGATTCCGCGTGAGGCGCACGGATCGGGCCGGCGCCGCAGCACTGCTGGTGGCGGTTCTGTGCGGACTGCTGCTACCCGGCAGCACCGCATCGGCTACGGGGCACGCTGCTCATGCAGCGCAGCCGCAGACGCTGGCCCGGATCGAACTGACGGAGCTGTCGCCCCGGGTGGTCACGACCGCGAGCGCGCCGGAGCTCAGGGTGAGCGGCCGGGTGGTCAATGTCGGGGATCGGGCCCTGACCCAACTCGGGGTCCGGCTGCAACGCGATGAACCGGTGGCCTCCGACCAGGACGCGGCACTGGCCATCCGAGGGGTCCCCGAGGCGCCCTATGTGACCCGCTTCCGTCCCGTGCCTGGCGGCCTTGCCCCGGGGCAGAGCAGCCCGTTCGTGCTCGAAGTGCCGCTGCGCGGGGGGGCCGATCTGGAGTCGCTGCAGATCAACCAGCCGGGCGTGTACCCGCTGCTGGTGAACCTCAACGGCAAGCCCGATTTCGGTGGCACCGCGCGGCTCGCGTCCGTACCGCTGCTGCTACCGGTGCTCGGCGTACCTCCCGCGGTCTCGGGCGGGTTGCCCGGCCCGGTGCTGACCGCGCCCCCCCAGCCCACCCCGCTCACCGTGGTGTGGCCGCTGGCGGCGGAACCAGTACGACTGCCGACCGGCCCCGGTGCGCCGATCCTGATCTCCAGCGACCGCGCAGGTGCCGATCCGATGGCCGTCCAGATCGCCCCGGGGGGCCGGCTCGACGGACTGGTCGGGGCGCTCGAAGGAGCGGTGCCGCCCGGATCACCCCTTGCTGCGGCCATCTGCGTCGCGATCGACCCGCTGCTGCTGGAGACGGTCCACGGGATGAGCCGCGGCTATCAGGTGGCGCATCCCGGCGGGATCAGCGGGGGCACCGGCACGAAGGACGCGCGGAGTTGGCTGGATCGGTTGCGCAGCGCGGTACAGGGTCGCTGTGTGCTGCCGTTACCTTATGCCGATCCGGACCTGGTGGCGCTGTCCCGGGCCGGGCTCACCGACCTGGAGGCATTGGCCACCAGCACCGGCGTGCGCCTGGTCCGCGACCTGCTACGGGTGAAGCCGCTGGGCGGGGTCACCTGGCCGCCGGACGGAGTGCTCGACGAGCGCACCCTGGCCGACCTGGCCGCCCTGCAGACCCGCGCGGTGCTGCTGGCGCGACGTGGGGTGGCCCAGCAGCCACCCACCGGTAATGTCGTCGGCCTCGCCGCCGGGGTGTCCGGCTCGGGGGGCTCCGCTCCGGTCGGGCTGCTGGTGGACCCGCTGCTGACCGCAGCGCTGGACCCCAGCGCGGTGGGCGAGGAACCCGAGGTCGAGCAGACCGAGGGCAACGCCACCACGGTGCCCGCCCGCCCCACCGACACCGCTAGCCCGCTGGCCGCCCAGGACGGGCTCGGCGCGCTGGTCTACCGGGCGGCGATCGATCCGGATCGCGAGCCCGTTCTGCTGGTTCCGCCGCACCGCTGGCAGGCCAGCGGTCCAGAAGCCATCGAACTGCTGCACACCGCGCGGTCGCTGCTGGAAACCGGCTACCTCGCCCCGCGTGAGCTGGCCGAACTCGCCGACACCCGTCCCGCAGGCCCCACCACCGCGGTGGCCTACCCCCCGCAGGCCCAGCACACGGAGATTCCACCCGCAGTGGCCGCCGATCTACAGCGAGCTCGTGACGTGCTGCGGGACCTGCAGGTGGCCACCGTACGAGACGCCACCGCCAATCTGGAGCCGGCCGATCTGCTCGACCCGCTGCGGCTCGGGCTGCTCCGCGGGACCTCGTCAGCCTGGAGTGCTCAGCCGGAGCGGGCCGCGCAGGTGACGAGCGACGTGCGCGCCCGGTTGGACGAGCTGCGCCGGTCCGTGCGAATCGTGCCGCCGCCCGGCCCCTACACGCTGGCCGCGGCGGACTCGCCACTATTGATCACAGTGAGCAACGAGCTACCGGTCGGCGTGCAGGTACGGCTGAGCCTGTCCGATACCGCCGGGCTGCGCGCCGGGGCGGTCGGCGTGCAGCTGGTGCCTGCCCGCAGCACCCGCCAGTTCGTCATCCCAGCGGAGGTGAGCCGGGCTGGTCAGTTCAGCGTCGCTGCCCGGCTGAGCACCCCGAGCGGTACCGCGCTGGGCCAGCCGAGCACCCTGCACCTGCGCTCCACCGCGTTCGGCGCCATCACCATCGTGCTCACCGCAGGCGCCGGAGCTGTGCTGATCGTGCTGGTGGTGCACCGCATCGTGCGCCGGGTGCGCCGCGACAGGAAGGATGGTTTGTGAGTCGGACGACGGGGATGGCATCCATGGGCTCGTCGTCCATCGCGGGTGCCACCAGCTCTATGGCCGTGGCTACCCTGGCCAGCCGCCTCAGCGGTTTCGTCAGCAAGGCAATGCTGGTCTGGGTGATCGGTTTCGGCGTCATCACCGACTCGTACACGCTCGCCAACCAGTTGCCGAATATCGTTTACGAACTACTGCTCGGTGGTGTGCTCACCAGCGTGGTGGTGCCGCTTATCGTACGCGCCGCGCGGGAGGACGCTGACCACGGGCTGTCCTACATCCAGCGGCTCGTCACGGTTGCCACGGTACTTCTCAGCACCGCTACCTTGATTGCCGTAGCCGCCGCACCACTGATCGTGTGGGTATACCAGGGCGACGGCGACGCGGCTAACCCGGCCTTGGCCACTGCTTTCGCCTACCTCCTGCTCCCGCAAATAGTATGCTACGGTTTGGGTGCACTTTTCGGCGCTATCTTGAATGCTAGCGGCGTCTTCGGACCCCCTGCTTGGGCACCGGTGGCCAACAATCTGGTGGTCATCGCCACCCTGGGCATATACACTATCGTACCGGGTGAGATCAGCATAGACCCCGTGCGGATGGGGGACGTGAAACTGCTCGTGCTTGGCATCGGCACGACTCTGGGTATCGCTATTCAAGCCATCGTCCTGCTGCCCGCATTGCGCCGCGTTGGTTTTCGGTTCCGCTGGCGCTGGGGCTGGGACCGTCGATTGTCGCAGGCCGGCCGGCTGTTGATCTGGGTACTGGCGTACGTGCTGATCAGCCAGCTGGGATTCATCGCCACCACCCGCGCGGCATTGGAGGGCGATCCCGGCAGCCTCGTCACGTATTCATACGCGTGGATGCTCTTCCAGCTTCCTTACGGGGTGCTCGGCGTCTCCCTGCTCACCGCGCTGCTGCCCAGGATGAGCCGATCCGCAGCCGAAGGCGATATACCCGAGGTTGTCGCCGATCTCTCGCTGGGTAGCCGCTACTCCGCCATCCTCCTGATGCCGGTCGCAGTACTGCTCACCGTCGCCGGGCAGGCGATCGGCATCGCGCTGTTCTCCTTCGGCGCCTCCGGCACGGCGGACGCGAGCAGACTAGGACTCGCACTGGCCGTCTCGGCGTTCGGCCTGGTGCCCTTCGCCTTGACGATGCTCCAGTTGCGGGTCTTCTACGCGATGGCAGATGCGCGTACTCCAACCCTGATCATGCTGGCGATGACGGCGCTCAAGGTGCCGCTGCTGCTCGCCTGTCCGGTGCTCCTCGCTCCTGCGGACGTGGTGCTCGGCCTGACATTCGTGAACTCACTCAGCTTCGTCGCAGGCGCAGTAATCGGCCAAGTATGGCTACGAATCCGGCTCGGTCACGTGCCGACGGCTCAGGTGCTCACCACCATCGGTCGCACCCTACTCGCCGCCCTACCCGCGATCGGCGCGGCAGTGGCCGTTCAGTCCCTGGTTGGTCTCGACGGCGTCGCCGACGCCTGGGTGAACCTGTTCTTGAGCTCGCTAGTGGTCGGTGTGGTGATGATCGGCATGCTGCTGGTGCTCCGCACTCCCGAACTGCGCGGCGCGCTCCGCCCGCTCGTTGACCGACTGACGGCTCGCTGAGCCGACGAGCGCTCGGTGGCGCACCGTACTCGATCTCGACGGCTTGCACGGTTCACCCGTCATCACGCACGCGAAGTGCGGCCCGGGCCCGTACCCTTGAAGATGTTCTCCGCGGCGCCGCTCGGGGGCGGGGCTGCGCAGGCGAAGCGTGCGGAGAGGTGACGAAGCCGGTGAGCGGGGAGACAGGAACGGGGCTACGCAGGGGCCGGCCCGCCTGGCCGACCCCGGGAGCTCTCCTCGAGCGGGGTCGCTATCGGCTGGTGTGCGAGGTCGGCCGCGACGACCGCTGCGCCGCTCGGCTGTGGCGGGGCCGCGACCTGGTGCTCGAACGCGACGTGGCGTTGACCCTGTTCATCGCCCAACCCCACAGCCACGAAGCAAACGGTCAGATGCGCTCAGCCGTTCAGCGTGCGCTGCGCTCGGCCCGCCTGGCCACCGCAGGCGCGGCACGGGTGCTGGACGTGCTGGATCCGGACAGTAAGTCGGGTTTCACCATCGCGGCTGTGGTCGCCGAGTGGACCCCCGGTCGTGACCTGGTTGACCTGGTGCGCGATGAGCTTCCTTCGCCAGCGGTGGCCGCCGGCGTCCTCGCCTCGCTGGCCGGTGCCGTCGATGCCGCGCACCGCTCCGGACTGATCCTGGGCTGCGACCATCCGCAACGGATCAGGGTAACCGCCGACGGGCGGGCACGGCTCGCTTTCCCGGGCGCACCGCCAGAGAACACCCCCCACGACGACATACGCGGGTTGGGTGCCGCGCTGTACCTGCTGCTCACCGGCTTCTGGCCGCTGCCGGGCAGTCCGGCCCGGCTGGCGTCCCCGCCGACGGAGCCAGACGGTTCCCCGGTCAGTCCCCGCACGCTGCGCTCCGAGGTGCCGGTGGAGCTGTCCACCCTGGCGCTGCGCTGCCTCGCCGGTTCAGGTACCGGCGGTGTGCACACTGGTGCCGCGGTGGCACGGGTGCTGGAGTTCAACGGGGACGTGAGCGACCTGCTCGCAGCCGGGGAGCGACATCCGGTCGACCCCGAGCGGGCCGACCGGGAACGCCGAATGCGGCTGGGCATGTCCGTGATCGCGCTGGTCAGCGCCACGTTGCTGATCCTCGGCTACGCAGGCATCCAGGTGGCGTCGATGTTCAGCGAGGGTTCGAGCGGGCCTCCTGCGCTGATCGTCGGCGGTCCCTCGACCGCCCCGCCAGGGGGCCAGCCCGGGCCGGTACCCGGAGCACCGCCCGCACCGATACCGATCGCCGACCTGTCGGTCTACGACGTCTCCGGGCAAGGCAGTCCGGACAACCAGGAGGATGTGGACCTGCTCGTCGACGGCGACCCCAGCACCGGCTGGTCCACTGACTCGTACTTCCAGCAGTTCCCCGCCTACAAGGAGGGCCTCGGCGTCATGCTGCGCTTCGAGCGGCCCGTTGCGGTGTCCGCGGTGACCGTGGACTCGCCAAGCCCGGGCACCGTGCTCGAGGTACGCACCGCCCCGGGCCCGGACGCGGGGCTGGCGGAGACCACCCTGCTCGGCACCGCCACCCTCAGCGGTGGCAGCACCCCGATCCAGGTGCAGCCAGCGCCGCCGACCCGGTATCTGCTGCTGTGGATCACCGGCCTGAGCGGAGGGGGAGATCGAAACCAGTCCGAGCTCAGCGAGATCGGGGTCCAGCAGCGATCCAGCTGACCGGACTACCCTGCGCGGCGTGATCGCTGGCAGCTCGGACACCGAACTCATCGCGGCCCACGTTGCGGGGGATCCGCGAGCGTTCACCGAGTTCGTGCGCCGCCACCGGGACCGGATGTGGGCCGTCGCGCTGCGAACCATGCGCGACCCTGATGAGGCGGCTGACGCGTTACAGGACGCCTTCATCTCCGCATTCCGCTCGGCCGACTCGTTCCGCGGCCAGGCCAAGGTGACCACCTGGTTGCACCGGATCGTGGTCAACGCCTGCCTGGACCGGCTGCGCAGGCGCCAATCCCGTCCCACGTCCCCGCTGCCGGAGGCGGGCACCGGCGAACCGGCAGTTCCTGGGGACGCAATGGAGGACCGTGACACCCGGCTCGCGGTCGGTGACGCGCTGAATGCACTGCCCGCCGAGCAGCGCGCCGCCATCGTTCTGGTCGACGTTGAGGGGTACTCAGTGGCCGAAGCCGCCCAGCTGCTGGGGGTTGCCGAGGGGACCGTGAAGAGTCGATGCGCTCGGGGCCGCGCCCGGCTGGCGGTACTGCTCGGACATCTACGGAACCCCGATGCGAATGCAAACGTCTCACCAGGTGCCGTGACGGTACAGCCGAGGAAGGAGGGATGATGACCGGAACCGATGGGCAGGTTTCCCCCGGTGACCCGACAGCAGGGCCCTTGACCCCGGAGCTTCTCGCCGACCTGCACGCCGGGGTGCTCGATGAGCAGGTCGCCACCCCGCTGCGCCTGCGGGTGGCCGCTGATGCGCAAGCCAGGACGGTGCTTGCGGCCCTGGACGCCACCGTGGCCGAGTTGGGCGCCCTGCCGCAACAGCGCACCGCACCGATGCCCGACGCGGTGGCGAACCGCCTCGACGCCGCGCTGGCAGCCGAGGCAGCCCGGGCCAGTCGGCTCCCGGTAGACCCGCCGCCCGACACCCGAGTCGGTGTTGCGCAAGTCCCGCCTATGCCGGTGGCCGACCTGGCGGCACGGCGACGACGCCGGACTGGATGGGCGGGTATCGGCATTCTGGCCGCCGTGGCCGCCGCGATCGGGGTAGTGGCACTGTCCGGCGTACAACTGGACACTGCGGGCACCCCGCGGGGAGGCGACGCGCTCGGCAACGCCACGAGAGTCCAGCCGTCGGAACCGTTCGCGCTCACCAGCGGTAACCTCGGCGGCGCGCTGGATCAGGCGCTCAAGGCCCGCGACTACGGCCCGCTCACCCCACCCCCGATGCTGCAGAACTGCCTGGCGGCCAACGGCGTGGCGGGCGGTGGTGCGCCGCTGGGCGCCCTGGAGGTCACCCTGAATGGCAGGCGCGGTGTCCTACTCGTGCTGCCTACCGGCCAGATCGCTCAGGTACGACTACTCGTGGTGGGCCCGAGCTGCAGCCCAGGCAACCCCTCCGAGCTGGCGGAGTACGTGCTGCGCCGCTGAGGTGGGTGCTCGTCACGAGCATCCGACGGCTCCCGGGAACAGCGATCCCTAGAATCGTGTTGTGCCCAACGTGAACGAACCGATCCGGGATGTCATCATCATCGGCTCAGGCCCGGCCGGCTATACCGCGGCGCTCTACGCCGCGCGCGCCCAGTTGGAGCCGCTGGTCCTCGAGGGTAGCCAGTATGGCGGAGCTTTGATGACCACCACGGATGTGGAGAACTACCCGGGCTTTCCCGAAGGAATCATGGGCCCGGAGCTGATGGAGCTGCTGCGGGCCCAGTCGGCACGCTTCGGCGCTGACCTGCAGGCCAAGGACGTCACGTCGGTCGATGTGACAGGTGAGGTCAAGCAGGTGGAGGTCGACGGCACCACCTACCTTGCTCGATCCGTCATTCTCGCGATGGGCGCCCAGGCCCGCTATCTGGGTGTACCAGGGGAGCAGGAACTGCTCGGCCGCGGGGTTAGTTCCTGCGCCACCTGCGACGGTTTCTTCTTCCGCGACCAGGACATCGCCGTGATCGGCGGCGGGGACTCAGCGATGGAGGAGGCCACCTTCCTGACCCGGTTCGCCCGGTCGGTGACCGTCGTGCACCGGCGCAAGGAGTTCCGCGCCTCCAAGATCATGCTTGCCCGCGCGCAGCAGAACGAGAAGATTCAGTGGCGTCTTGGCGTGACAGTCGAGCGGGTGGCCGGCGCGAACGGCGTCACCCACCTTGCGCTCTCCGACGGGTCGAGACTGGACGTGACCGGGATGTTCGTGGCGGTCGGGCACGACCCGCGCAGTGCACTGATCCGCGGTCAGGTGGAGACCGATGAGGACGGCTACGTGCTGGTCACCGCGCCGAGCACGGCCACCAGCGTGACTGGTGTATTCGCCGCAGGCGACCTGGTGGACCGCAGTTACCGGCAGGCTGTCACCGCCGCGGGCACCGGGTGCTCGGCCGCGATCGACGCCGAACGCTGGCTGGCCGAGCACGAATTGGATCCGCACGCGGAGCTGGCCGCCGAGTTCGTCGGCGGCGGCTACGGCACCCAGTCCTAGCTCCAGATGTCCCAGCACCAGATGTCCCAGCACCAGATGTCCCGGCACCAGATCCCTGAGACAGGAGATGATATGGCTGACAAGCCGACCGTGATCGTGACCGACCAGTCGTTCGCCGACGAGGTACTCGGCAGCGACAAGCCGGTACTCGTGGACTTCTGGGCAACCTGGTGCGGCCCGTGCAAGCTGGTGGCTCCAGTGCTGGAGGAGATCGCATCCGAACATGCCGGAAAGATCACTATCGCGAAGCTGGATGTCGACCAGAACCCCAGCACGTCGCGGAACTATCAGATCATGTCGATCCCGACCATGCTGCTGTTCTCCGAGGGCAAGGTGGTGAAGCAGATCGTCGGTGCCAAGGCCAAGGCCGCGCTGCTCGAGGATCTGGCTGACTACATCTGACCGGCGACATGGTCCCGGCCGGGTGAAGCACGACCAGGGCGGGACCGCTGACGGCAACCGCCGCACCAGTTCAGGCAACCGATTGTTCGCGGGTGCCGTCCTTGCACACAGGGCACGGCCGGTCCGCGCGGTCGGGGGCGCGGACCGGCGAGCCCGAGCGGCCTCCTCCCACGAGACGGGGCACCGAGCCCGAGAGGGCCCCCTCCCACGAGACGGGGCACAATGGGCGCTACGTCCCCGCGCCAGGCGCATCGGGAGCTTGGCGCTCGATCCGAAGTGAGGAGTGCATGCAGCTGCTGCGCCGGGGCGACGCGGGACCGGCGGTGGCCGAGGTGCGCGCGATGCTGACCTCGCAAGGACTGCTCCCACCGCAATCAGAGCCGGATGTCTTCAATGCTGCCATGGAGCACGCGGTTCGGACCTTCCAGCAGCATCGCGGACTGATCACAGACGGCATCGTGGGGCGCGCCACCTTCCAGGCGTTGTGCGATGCGCGGCTACGGCTCGGCGACCGCATGCTTACTCACGTCGTTGCCCGGCCCATGCGGGGGGATGACGTCTTCACGTTGCAGGAACGGCTGCTCGAGCTGGGCTACGACGCCGGTCGAGCGGACGGCGTCTTCGGACCGCAAACTGAGGCGGCGTTACGCAGCTTCCAGCGTGACTACGGCCTGCTGGTGGACGGGGTGTGCGGACCCGGCACGATGCGTGCGCTGCGCCAGTTGCAACCCAAGGTGCGTGGCGGGCGCCCGGTGTTCCTCCGCGAGCAGGAACTCCTCCGCCGAGCCGGCCCCGCACTGCGCGGCAAACGGATCGTGATCGACCCTTCCCACGGCGGACCCGACCACGGCGTGGTGGCCGACGGCGCTGTCGAGGCCGATCTGATGTGGGACCTGGCCCGTCGGCTGGAAGGCCGAATGGCCGCCACCGGGATGGAGACGCTACTCTCCCGCGGCGCGGACAACAGCCCCTCCGAGGCCGATCGAGCCTCGTTCGCCAACACCGCGGGCGCCGACCTGGTGCTGTCCTTGCACACGGACAGCCACCCGTCGCCGCTGGCTCAAGGGGTGGCAAGTTTCCACTTCGGGACCGGGAACGGCACCAGTTCCACGGTCGGAGAGGCGCTGGCCGGATTCATCCAGCGCGAACTCACGGCTCGTACCGGGATGGTCAACTGCGGTACCCATCCCAAGAGCTGGGAGCTGCTGCGGATGACCCGGATGCCAGCCGTGCGCATCGACCTGGGGTACCTCACCAACCCGGAGGATCGGCTCAAACTGCTCGACCTGGCGTTCCGCGACGTGGTGGCCGACGGGGTGCTGGTCGCCGTCAAGCGGCTCTACCTGCTCGGCGAGAACGACCAGCCCACCGGCACCTTCACCTTCGCCGACCTGCTGCACAGAGAGCTCTCCATGCAGCGCCTGTGAAGCCACTCACAGGGCGGGTTCGACCCGGGTGATGGTCACCGACGTCAGCAGCCGCTCCAACGCCGCTTCGACGTCTTCCTTCCAGGTCAGCGCGGTCCGCAGCTCCAAGCGCAGCCGGGGCCAACGCGGGTGCGCGTGCACCGTCTTGAACCCGACCTGCTGCAGGAACTCGGCCGGGACCACACAGCTGGACTCCTCGTTCGGCACAGCGTCACCGAATGCCTCCACGGCCCGCACGCCCCGCCGAGTGAGGTCCTTGGCTACCGCCTGTACCAGCATGCGGCCCAGCCCACCGCCAGCGAACTCCGGTATCACCTTCAACGCGGTGAGCAGCACGGCATCAGCGCTGACCGGTGCGGTGGGAAACGCCGCGGCCCGCGGCACGGCAGCGGGCGGGGCGTACAGTACGTACCCGGCCGGCACGTCCCCGACCAGCACGATCCGCCCGCAGGAGCCCCACTCCAGGAGCACGCCGGAGACCCAGGCTTCCTTCTCCAGGTCTGTCTGACCGAAATCCTCGGCCTGCTCCCGGATGTGCGGCGCGAGTTCCCAGAACACGCAACGACGACATTTCTTGGGGAGATAGTCGAGATTGTCGAGGGTGACGCCGACCACGCGACGCGACACCAAGCCTCCCTGAGCCGACGTGCAAGCGTTGCTTCGGCACCCGCGACCGACCGCGCGCGGCACCCCCGGCAGCATATGCCGACGGCCACCGTGCGTGCAGGCGGTGGGTCTGCGTGCAGGCGGTGGGCCTGTCTGAAGGCGCTGGGCCGTCCGCCGAGGCATTTACACTCCCAGGTGACCCGACCCGCAGCGAAGGCGCCGCCGTGACACCACCGCACCCTGGCCGGCAACCGGCCCGTTCCACCCAGCGCGACCTCGACCCCCACCTGCACCGCTATGCGCAGCGCACGGCGGGGATGACCGCGTCCGAGATCCGGGCCCTGTTCGCCGTCGCGAGCCGCCCGGAGGTCGTGTCGCTGGCCGGGGGCATGCCGTACCTGCCTGCACTGCCACTGGATTCGCTGGCTGATGAGCTCGCCCAGATGGTGGCCGCCGACGGGATGACCGCACTGCAGTACGGCTCGGCGCAGGGCATCCCGGCGCTGCGGGAGCAGATCTGCGAGGTGATGGCCCTGGAGGGGATCCACGCGCACGCCGACGACGTCACTGTCACGGTCGGCTCGCAGATGGCCTTGGACATGGTCACCCGTATCTTCTGCGATCCGGGCGACGTGGTGCTCGCCGAGGCGCCGTCCTACGTGGGGGCACTCACCACGTTCGCCTCCTATCAGGCGCAGGTGGTGCACGTGCCGATGGACGACGACGGGTTGGTGCCCGCAGAGCTGGCCACTGCACTGGGGGCATTGCGCGCCGCAGGCCGCGCTCCGAAATTCCTCTACACCATCCCGAACTTCCACAACCCGGCCGGCGTCACCCTGGCCGCGGCGCGGCGCACCGAGGTGCTCGAGCTCTGCGCCGAGCACGGCGTGCTCATCATCGAGGACAATCCGTACGGGCTGTTGGGTTTCGACGGGCAGAGCTACCCGGCGATGCGCGCCTCCGAACCGGACAACGTGGTCTATCTGGGTTCGTTCTCCAAGACGTTCGCCCCTGGCCTGCGGGTGGGCTGGGCGTTGGCGCCGCACGCGGTACGGGAGAAACTGGTGCTGGCTGCCGAGTCAGCAACCCTGTGCCCCCCGGCTTTCACTCAGACCGTGGTGTCGCGCTACCTGAGCCAGCACGACTGGAAAGGTCAGATCAAGAACTACCGGGAGGCCTACCGGGACCGCCGGGACGCCATGGTGGCGGCGTTGCGGCAGCACCTGCCGCCCGGGTGCCGGTGGACTCACCCCGCAGGCGGATTCTACGTCTGGCTTACGGTACCGGAGGGCCTGGACACCAAGGCGATGCTGCCGCGCGCGGTGACCCAGCGGGTGGCCTACGTTCCGGGCACCGCTTTCTACGCCGACTCGCTCGGCAGCAGGCAGATGCGGCTGTCATTCTGCTACCCAACGCCGGAGCGGATCACCGAGGGCGTGCGACGGCTGGCGGCTGTCCTGGGCGGCGAACTCGAACTGCAGCGCACCTTCGGTAGCGTGCCCCCCCGCGCGGTTTCCGGTCCGCAGTCACCGGCTCCGGACACCGCATGACACCCTTGAGCAGCACTGTCGGAACGTGCCTAACGGTATATTCCCTAACGGAATTCTCACTGAGGAGTATGTCGGGTGACCGATCGGACCGTGGCTGTGCTGGCTGGCGGGCTGTCGCATGAACGCGACGTGTCGCTGCGCTCGGGGCGCAGGTTGTCCACCGCGCTGCGCGAGACCGGCCTGTACGTCGAGGAGTGGGACGTCGATGCCACACTGGTCAGCCGACTCACCGGGAGCAGGCCGGACGCCGTGGTGGTGGCGCTGCACGGCGGGGCGGGGGAGAACGGCGCCGTGCAGTCCGTGCTCGAGATGTTGCGGGTGCCGTACGTGGGGACCGATTCGCACGCCTGCCGCCGGGCGTGGGACAAGCCGACCGCCAAGGCCGAACTGGCCCGTGCTGGACTGACCACACCTGACTGGATGGCGCTGCCGCACGCCACCTTCCGTGACCTCGGAGCGCACGCCGTGCTCGACGCGCTGGTCGCCCACCTCGGCCTACCGCTGATCCTCAAGCCGGATCAGGGTGGCTCAGCGCTGGGCGCCCAGGTGGTACGCGACGTCGCCGATCTGCCCGCCGCCATGGTGGGCTGCCTGGCCTACGGTGACACCGTCCTCGCCGAGGAGTACGTCGAGGGAGTGGAGGTCGCGGTCGCTGTGCTGGACGAGCCGAGTGGGCCGCGCGCACTGCCTGCCGTGGAGATCGAGGCCCAATCCGGCTTCTACGACTACGCGGCCCGCTACACCGCCGGGCTCGCCACCTTCCACGCCCCGGCTCGGCTGGCCACCGCAGCCGCCGCTGCAGTGGCCGACCTGGCGGTGGCCGCGCACCGGCTGCTCGGGCTGCGTGATGTGTCCCGGACGGATGCGGTCGTGACCCCGGACGGGGTGGCGCACTTCCTCGAGGTCAACGTCGCACCGGGGCTGACCGAGACTTCACTGCTCCCGATGGCGATCGAATCCGACGGCGCGGAACTGGGCACTGTGTTCGCCGACCTGATCGAGCGGGCCGTCGCGAGGAGCTGAGCCGTCCTGCACCGCGCTCGGCCGCCCGTCACGGGCCGCTGGGGTCATCAGCGCGACGATGCGCTCGAGGTCCTCGACAGATCCGAACTCGACGACGATCCGACCTTTCCGCTGGCCGAGTTCCACTTTGACCCGCGTTTCGAATGCATCGGAGAGGTTTTCGGCGAGGTCCTGTAGCCCGGGTGCCTGCATCGGCCTGCGGGTCACCGTCTTCGGAGCGGCCCGCTGCGGCGCACTGCGGGACAAGGTGACCACTTCCTCGGTGGCCCGGACCGAGAGGCCCTCGGCGATGATGCGGGCGGCTAGATCCTCTTGGGCAGCCGACTCGTCCAGACTGAGCAGTGCCCGGGCATGTCCGGCGGAAAGCACGCCTGCCGCGACCCGCCGCTGCACCGCAACCGGCAGCCGCAGCAATCGGATGGTGTTGGTGATGACCGGGCGGCTACGCCCGAGCCGGGAAGCAAGCTGCTCGTGCGTCACGCCGAACTCCTGGAGCAGCTGCTGGTAGGCGGCGGCTTCCTCGAGCGGGTTGAGTTGGACCCGGTGGATGTTCTCCAGCAAGGCATCACGGAGCATCGCGTCATCGGCCGTACTGCGCACGATCGCCGGAATGAGCGTCATCCCGGCTTGCTGCGCAGCACGCCAGCGCCGCTCGCCCATGACCAGCTCGTAGGAACCGGTCTCGAGCAGGCGGACCACGATGGGTTGCATCAGCCCGAACTCGCGAATCGAATGCTCCAGCTCGGCCAAGGCATCGTCGTCGAAGACCTGCCTCGGCTGCTGCGGGTTGGGCACGATGGCGTCGGTGGGTACCTCGCGGTACACGGCCCCCGCGACGCTGCCGCTCGGAGCCTCCCGCCGATCGTCCTGCTGCTCCTCCCGGCGCTGCGCAGACCCCGGTGCCGTGCTCTCCGCGGCGAGCGGCCCGCTGGGGATCAATGCGGCCAGGCCCCTGCCCAGTCCGCCCTTGCGCTGCGGTATTCCGCTTTCGGGCAGCATTAGCCGCGCACCTTGCCTGCGTCGGGATCGGGGGCCTGCAGTGCGATCTCCCGTGCGGCATCCAGGTAGCTCATCGCGCCTCGCGAACCGGGGTCGTAGACCAGCACGGTCTGCCCGAAGCCCGGGGCCTCGGAGACCTTCACGCTGCGCGGGATGACGGTGCGGAGAACTTGATCTCTGAAGTGGTGGCGAACCTCGGCGGTGACCTGATCGGCCAGCTTCGTGCGCCCGTCGTACATCGTCAGCAGGATCGTCGACACGGTCAGCGCGGAGTTGAGGTGGGCCCGGACCAGATCGATGTTGTGCAGAAGTTGGCCGAGCCCCTCCAGCGCGTAGTACTCGCACTGGATGGGGATCAGCACTTCGGGCGCGGCGACGAGGGCGTTCACCGTCAGCAGTCCGAGTGAAGGAGGGCAATCAATGAAGACGTAATCGACGTCCAGCTGGTCAAGCGCCGTGTCCGGCAGGGCCTCCTTGAGGCGGGACTCCCTGGCTACCGTCGTCACGAGCTCGATCTCGGAACCGGCGAGATCGAGGGTGGCGGGGATGCACAGCAGGTTTGGCGACTGCGGACTCACGGCGAGCGCGTCCGCCAGCCCGATTTCACCGATCAGCATCTCGTAGACCGACGGCGTGCCGGAACGGTGCTCGACACCCAGGGCGGTGGATGCATTGCCCTGCGGATCGAGATCGACCACCAGGGTGCGGAGTCCCTGCAACGCCAGCGCAGCCGCCAGGTTGACCGTGCTCGTGGTCTTGCCGACGCCACCCTTCTGATTGGCCACCGTGAGCACCCGTCGCCGCGCTGGCCTGGGCCACGGGTCGGCGGGGTGCTGCACCCGGGTGGCGCGTTCCGCCTCGTCCGCTATCGGGGTCCACTCGATGTCCGCAGTCGGGACACGCTGCGAGTAGGGCAGTGGCTCGGCCGCGTGGGACCCTGCGGCCCGCGGAGAGTTGGCGACCGAATGCAACGGCACTGCTCCCCGTAAGCCTGTTTCACGTGAAACAGCGGGTTCCGAGCCGCGCCCGTCCAGCCGTTCGCCGTACAACTCGGGGATCACGCTCACCGATCCTTCCTCCTTCGTGCCCCCGCCTCGCGGGTGACACGCCGGGCGCGTCGCCGCACCACCACGATTGTTGTCGGCGGCCGAACCACCGCCACTCCACACTGCACGATGTCTATCGTTCCCCCTCCCGCGGACCGCACCTCGACAGCGTCCCGAGCAACCTCCTCGCCCGCCGTCGCGCCTTTGACCGCGAGCAGCCGGCCGTCCGGAACGACCAGCGGCAGGCACCAGCCTGCCAACCGCCCCAGCGGCGCGACCGCACGGGCGGTCACAACCTCCCACTCGCCGAGCTCGGCTCGAACCTGGGCGTCCTCCACCCGGCCGCGGTGCACCAGGATCGGCAATCCCAGATCGGCGACAACCTCCCGCAACCACGTCACCCGCCGGGCCATGGGTTCCAGCAACATCACGGTCAGGTCGGGGCGGGCCAGCGCGAGTGGAATTCCCGGCAGACCGGCCCCGGAGCCTACGTCGAGCACCTGGGTGCCTTCCGGAACGACCTCCCCGAGCACCGCTGAGTTCAGCATATGGCGCTCCCAGAGCCGATCCGTTTCCCGCGGGCCGATCAGTCCGCGGGTGACCCCGGGGCCGGCGAGCAGCGCAGCGTACCGTTTCGCCGCCGCGTAACGATCACCGAAAACGGACTGCGCCGCCGTCCGAACCTCCACGCACGTCTCCGTTTCACGTGGAACATCAGCCACCCTCGCGCGACGGGCCCCGCAGACCATCCAGGTCCACAGGGCCCGCACGAGATGAAGTCAGGTCGAGGGGAACACCACGACGCGACGTCGCGGCTCCTCACCCTCACTCTCGCTGTAGACCCCGACCACGGAGGCCACCGCGTCGTGCACGATCTTGCGCTCGAACGGCGTCATCGGCTGCAGCCGCGCCGGCTCACCACCGTTGCGTACGCGTTCAGCGGCCGAACGACCGAGCTCACCGAGCTCGCTGCGCCGAGCAGACCGCCACTGCGCGATGTCGAGCATCAGCCGGCTGCGCGTACCGGTCTGTTGCTGGACCGCCAGCCTGGTCAACTCCTGAAGCGCTTCGAGCACGGCACCGCGGGACCCGACCAGCTTCTCCAGGTCCGCCCCACCGTCGATGCTCACCACCGCACGATCGCCCTCAACGTCGAGGTCGATGTCGCCGTCGTAGTCGATGACATCCAGCAGTCGCTCCAGGTAGTCACCCGCGACGTCGCCCTCCTGCACGAGCAGGTCTTCACCTGCCCGCTCGCCGCGCTCAACGCGTCCGGAGCCAACCGACGGTTCGCCGGCACCCCCGGTCTCAGCGTCCGCCTCCGCGTCTGTTGCTTGGCCGCCATCCACAACACCAGGCGAGACCTCAGACGGTGACGTCAGCGGGTCCGCCTCGGTTACCACCTGCTCGGTCGCCAGCGTCTCGGCCACAACTGTCTCCTCTCAGCGGCACCCTCTGGGGAAACGCGCCTTCAGCGGCGCTTCCGGTTGGTCTTCTTCCGTGCCCGTGGCCGCGGCTGGATCATGCCCGGCACCGCCGCGCCGTCCCGCTGTGCGGCGCTCGTTCCGTTGGCCGATCCACCCGAGACCGAGCCATCCGACGTCGAGCCACCCGACGTCGAGCCGTTCGATCCCGGCGATCCGGCCCCGGACTCCGCGGCCCGGGGCTCGGATTCAACCCCGGACTCGGACCCAGTCCCGGATCCGGACTCAGTCCCGGACTCGGCGGGCGGTCCGGTGTCAGCTGACGGAGCGGGTTGGCCGGCGGTCTCCTTCTTCGGCCGGACCGGCTTTTGCCCCGGCCGCGGTCCCAGCGATTGCCGCTGCGTAATCGCCTTCTCCTTCTTCTCCGTCTCCTCGGCGTCGATCTGCTGGTAGACCACGTGCTGCTGGCCGAGCGTCCACAAGTTGTTGGACAGCCAGTAGATCAGGATCGCCACCGGGAAGAACGGGCCACCGGCCACCACACCGAGCGGGAACAGGTACAGCATGACCTTGTTCATGATGGCGGCCTGCGGGTTCGCCGCCTGCGCCTCGGTCTGCCGGGCCACTGAATGCCGGGCAGTCAGGTGGGTGAGGATGCCGGCGATGATCGTCAGCGGGACGGCCACCACGGCGATCTCCCACCGGGTGACGTCGCCGTAGCGGGCGAGAAGTGTGGCCGGTTCGGTGATGAAGGACGAGAGCGGCACCCCGAACAGGTCCGCGTCCAGGAACGACCTGACGTCCGCAGCGCTGAACACGTAGTTACCGGTCTGGCGGTTCTGCTCAGCAGTGAGGAACTCCCGGTTGAACGAGCGCAGCACGTGGAAGAGCCCGATGAAGACCGGGATCTGCACCAGTATCGGCAGACAGCCGCCAAGCGGGTTCACCCCGTGCTGGGACTGCAGCTTCTGCAACTCGGCGTTCATCTTCTGACGATCGTCGCCGTACTTGGCCTTCAGCTTCTGGACCTCCGGTGCGAACTCCTGCATCTTGCGCATGGAACGCACCTGGCCGACGAACGGCTTGTACAGCAGCGCCCGCAGCGTGAACACCAGGAACACCACGGCCAGTGCCCAGGCGACGCCGTTGTCCGGACCCAGCAGGTAACCGAACGCGTTGTGCCAGAACCACAGGATGGCCGACACCGGGTAGTAGATGAAGTTCAGCAAGACGACTCACTCTCGGCGGGGGCGGCGGTTCCAGAAGCTCTGGGGCCTTCGGTACCGGGGGCCTTCGGTACCGGGGCGTTCGGTACTGGGGGGCGATCTCGGTGGCGGCACCGGGTCCATCCCTCCAGGGTGCCAGGGTGCGCACCGAAGCAGCCGCCGCATCGTCAACCACGACCCCCGTATCGCCCCGTGAACGGTCAGCGCCTCGACCGCGTATGCGCTGCAGGTGGGATAGAACCGGCAGCTAGGAGGCAGCGCCGGGGAGATCCACCGGCGGTAGCACCGCAACACGAGAACCAGCAGCCGAACCACCGGCCCGCTGCCGCGGCGCCCAGGAGTGCCGCGGGAACCAGGAGTCACCGACCTCACGGTCCTCGCCTGCCACCGGAACGTGCTGCGGTGGGGGAGTCGGCGGTGGCGTCGGTGAGCCTTCGCAGCGCCCCGTCCAGGTCGTGCCCCAAGGCTGCGCTGCCCGCGCCTGCTGCGGCAGGCAGTGCCCGCACCACCACGAGCGCCCCTGCGGGCAGCGCGTCCAGCCGAACCCGCATCAGGTGACGCAGTTGACGCTGCACCCGGTGCCGGACCACGGCACCCCCGACCGTGCGGCCGACCACGAAACCCACCCGCGGCGGCGCATCGGGATCACCCGTGGTGCCCAGGTGCACCACGACAGTCCGCCGCGCCGCACGCCGCCCCCGCCGGACCGCCGTCGCGAAGTCTTCGCGACGGGTGAGGCGGGCGGATGCGGGCAGCACGGGCGGATCCGGGGAGTGACACTCAGGCCGACAACTGGCTGCGGCCCCTGTGACGGCGCGCTGCGATGATCGCCCGCCCGGCGCGGGTACGCATGCGCAACCGGAACCCGTGGGTCCTGGCACGACGACGGTTGTTCGGCTGGAACGTGCGCTTACCCTTGGTCACGGTTGTCGTTCTCCTGGTGAGTTCATCGTCCGCAGCCGTCACTGACTGCGGGTGATCATGCCCGTCTCCTGCCCGCACCGGCGCCACCACCGCACACAGTCCCGCACGGCGCGCCGGCCCTATCAGGCCGGGGAGCGAGAGCACGCGAGAATGCCCACCGGTGGGGCGGGAGACTGTCCCGAGGATAAGGGCAGTTAGCGGCGCCGTCAAAACCGAGCACACCCGCCAGAGCACACTGAACTCGCGAGGTGGCGACTCTGCCGCCACGCCGGTACCCGAGGGTGCTTGCTTTCCTCCGGTTCTTGTGGCAGCGCCGCAGGCTTGTTAACGTGCCCCCTTCGCGGTTCCGGAACCCAGGGACAGGGAGACCGGTCCCGTCGGCCGGTACGTCGGGACCCCCGGGGTGGACGCCGACGCGTCATGCACAGCTGTGGATAACCTTGTGGACGCCCAGCGGCCGCGGTATCCACCACCGGCCGAGGGGAGTCAGTGGGGTGTCGGAGCGGCAGACTGACCTCGGCCAGGTGTGGAGCGCGGTAGTTCGGGAGCTCTCCGCCGGAACGCTCTCGCCGCAGCAACGTGCCTGGATGCGAGTGACCAGACCGATCGGCCTGCTGGACGGGACCGCGCTGCTGGCCGCGCCGAGTGACTTCGCCAAGGACGCCATCGAGCGCGCACTTCGCGAGCCGATCAGTGCCGCACTATCCCGGCACCTGGGCCGCCAGGTCTCCCTGGCCGTGAAGGTGGATCACCCGCTGCCGGTGCCGCCCGAGTTACCGCAGGCGGGCGGCGCGTTCGTGGCCGCCGACCAGCCCGGCGCCGACCAGCCGGGGGCAGACGTGCCCACCGCCGACCGACCCGACTACTCCGGCCCTGGCGGCGCCGACGAGGGCAGCGACGACAGCGAGGAGAGCGAGGAGGAAGCCGCCCTCGCCACCGTGCACGAGATCTGGCCGACCTTCGCAGGCCCGACCTCCCCGCAGCCGACCAGGCGGCCCAGTTCCCAGACCAAGCTCAACGAGAAGTACACCTTCGACACCTTCGTCATCGGCGCCTCCAATCGGTTCTCGCACGCGGCCGCGGTGGCCGTGTCCGAGGCGCCCGCGCGGGCCTATAACCCGCTGTTCGTCTGGGGCGAGTCGGGGCTGGGCAAGACCCACCTGCTGCACGCCGTCGGGCACTACGCGCAGCGGCTGTTCCCGGGTATGCGGGTCCGCTACGTCTCCACCGAGGAGTTCACCAACGACTTCATCAACTCGCTGCGCGACGACCGCAAGGTCGCCTTCCAGCGCCGCTACCGCGACGTTGACGTGCTGCTCGTGGACGACATCCAGTTCCTGGAGGGCAAGGAAGGCACCCAGGAGGAGTTCTTCCACACCTTCAACACGCTGCACAACGCGAACAAGCAGATCGTGATCTCCTCAGACCGGCCGCCCAAGGGCCTCGGCACCCTGGAGGACCGGCTGCGCACCCGCTTCGAGTGGGGATTGATCACCGACATCCAGCCCCCCGAGCTGGAGACCCGGATCGCCATCCTGCGCAAGAAGGCCGCCGGTGACCGGCTGGCCGCACCGGATGAGGTGCTGGAGTTCATCGCCGCCCGGATCGAGCGCAATATCCGCGAGCTGGAGGGGGCGCTGATCCGGGTCACCGCGTTCGCCTCGCTGAACCGGCAATCGGTGGACACCCAACTCGCCGAGATCGTGCTGCGCGACCTCATCCCCGACGCCCAGGCACACGAGATCGGCGCTCCCACGATCATGGCGGTGACCGCCGAGTACTTCGGGGTCACCATCGAGGACCTGTGCGGCCCCGGCAAGACCAAGCAGCTCGCCCAGGCCCGGCAGATCGCGATGTACCTGTGCCGGGAGCTGACCGACCTGTCCCTGCCCCGGATCGGGCAGACCTTCGGCGGCCGGGATCACACCACCGTGATGCACGCGAACAAGAAGATCCGCAAGGAGATGGCCGAGCGCCGTCGCACCTACGACCAGGTGCAGGAACTCACCTCCCGGATCAAGCAGCGCGCCCGCACCTGATCGGACCGGGTCGTCGATCCCCAACGATCCACCCACAGCTGGGGATAACTCTGTGGATGGTTGGGGACCGCTGTGGACCCCGCCCCGGCACAGCGCGGTAGTCCACCGGTACCCGCAGCGATCCACGGGCGCGCACCGGCTCGGTCCACAGCGCACCGCGCCGCCAGAGCTGCGTCGATGTGGGCAGTCCACACCGCCCACAGCACCTACTGCTGTCACTGGGTTTCTCTCTCTGAGAAGAACCTTCTTCACCAACCCGGTGGACGGATTCACCCAACCGACCCGGCCCGCATCGTCATCGCGAGCAGGACCTACGGTGAACGCACCGCACCACTCGGAGGGGACTCGTCGTGCAGCTCGGACTCGTCGGACTCGGCAAGATGGGCGCCAACATGCGGGATCGGCTGCGTGCCGCCGGCGTCGAGGTGCTCGGCTTCGCCCGCAGCCCCGCGGGCCGCGATGTGGCGTCGCTGGCTGAGCTGGTCGAGCGGCTGCAGTCCCCCCGGGCAGTGTGGATCATGGTGCCGGCCGGTGCGCCGACCCGGCAGACCGTGCATCAGCTCGCCGAGCTGCTGGCCGAGGGCGACGTGGTGGTCGAAGGCGGCAATTCGCGTTACACCGAGGACCGGGTGCACGCCGAGCTGCTCGCCGAGCGCGGCATCGGGTACCTGGACTGTGGTGTCTCCGGCGGGGTGTGGGGCAAGGGCAACGGCTACGGCCTGATGGTCGGCGGCCTGGCCGAGTACGTCGAGCGGCTGCTGCCGGTGTTCGACGCGTTGCGCCCCGAGGGGCCCCGAGACGAGGGCTTCGTGCACGCAGGCGGCGTCGGCGCGGGGCACTTCGCGAAGATGGTGCACAACGGCATCGAGTACGGGCTGATGCAGGCCTACGCCGAGGGCTTCGAGCTGCTCGACGCCGCCGAGGTGGTCACCGACGTGCCCGCGGTGATGAAGGCCTGGCGGCGCGGCACGGTGGTGCGCTCCTGGCTGCTGGATCTGCTGGTGCAGGCATTGGCGGACGACCCGCGGCTGACCGAGCTGCGCGGCTGGGTGCAGGACTCCGGTGAGGGTCGCTGGACGGTCGAGGAAGCGATCAACCACGCGGTACCCGCGCCGGTGATCTCGGCGGCGTTGTTCGCCCGATTCTCCTCCCGGCAGTCGGACTCCCCGGCGATGCGCGCGGTGGCCGCGCTGCGCCAGCAATTCGGCGGGCATGCGGTGCAGCAGGTCGGCCCGGCCATCCCCCCAGACTCGCCGCAGTAGCGCCCCGCATGCACGTCCGCCAGCTTGTGGTCACCGATTTCCGCTCCTGGGAGCATGCCGAGCTCGACCTGGAGCCCGGCGTTGCGGTGCTGGTGGGCGCCAACGGCCAGGGCAAGACCAACCTGGTCGAGGCGCTGGGTTATCTCTCCACGCTGGGCTCGCACCGGGTGGCCACCGACGCGCCCCTGGTGCGCCACGGTGCCCAGCGAGCCATCGTGCGCACCTCGGTGGTGCACGCGGGCCGGGAACTGACCGTCGAGCTGGAGATCGCCCTGGGGCGCAGCAACCGGGCCCGGATCAACCGCTCCCCGCTGCCCCGGCCCCGGGATGTGCTCGGCGTGCTGCGCAGTGTGCTGTTCGCGCCGGAGGACCTGGCGCTGGTCCGTGGCGACCCCGGGGAGCGCCGTCGATTCCTCGACGATCTGCTGGTCTCGCGCACCCCCCGGCTAGCCGGCGTGCGAGCGGATTACGACCGCGTCCTGCGGCAGCGCGCCGCGCTGCTCAAATCGGCGGGTGGGGCGCGCAGGTCCAGCGCTACCGCAGGCGATCTGCGCACTCTGGACGTCTGGGACGGCCACCTCGCCCGGCACGGTGCACAGCTGCTCGGGGCCCGGATGGATCTGGTCGCCGAACTGGCCCCGCACGTCGCCGCGGCCTACTGCGGGGTGGCCCCGGAATCCAGCCCGGTCCAGCTCGATTACCGCAGCAGCCTGGGTGCGCTGCCGGACGGGGTGCGCGAAACTGGTCGGGCTGACGTCGACCTGCTGGAGGCTGCGATGCTCGCTGAGCTGGCCCGGGTGCGCCCGGCCGAGGCGGAGCGGGGGATCTGCCTGATCGGACCGCATCGCGACGACCTCGAGCTCTGCTTGGGCGGGATGCAGGCAAAGAGCTACGCCAGCCACGGTGAGGCGTGGTCCTGCGCGCTGGCGCTGCGGCTGGGCAGCTACGAGATGCTGCGCGCCAGCGACGCCGAGCCGGTGCTGTTGCTCGACGACGTGTTCGCCGAGCTGGACACCCGTCGCCGGGCCCGGCTGGCCGAGGTGGCCCGGGCTGCCGAGCAGGTGGTGGTCACCGCGGCGGTCGCTGCCGATGTACCCGAGGAACTCGACGGCGCCCGGTTTGACGTGCACGAAGGGCAGGTGCGCCGTGTCCGGTAGTGATGCCACCTCAGCTGGGGACAAACCTGTGGATGGTGTGGACAAGTCGATGACCCGTAGAGACCTAACCCACAATCGAACGAGATCGGCGGATTCCCACATCACCCGATCAGTGGGTTCGGACACGCAGCGTTCAACAGATCCTGAGGGTTCAGCAGATCCTCAGGGTTCAGCAGGTCCACGGGGCGCCGATCTCGCGCGTTCCGCTCTGGAAGCCGCTCGCGCAGCCACCCGGGCCAGTGGCCGGGCCGGCGCTGGGCGGGCGGGCGCTACCACTCGCCGATCCGGCAGCCGGGGGACGGGAGCGCGTCGCCGCGGCTGGTCCGGTGCCCGGCCCGACGATCGGGATCCGCAGTCACTCGGCCGGCTGGCGGCCCGGTTGGTGACCGACCGCGGCTGGGCGGACCGGGTGTCGGGGGGTCTGGTGTTCGGCCGGTGGGTGCAGCTGGTCGGCGATGAGGTCGCCGAGCACGCCCAGCCGGTGTCGCTGCGGGAGGGCGAGCTGACCGTGCAGGCCAGTTCCACCGCGTGGGCGACCCAACTGCGGTTGCTGCAGCGCCAGCTGATCGCCCGCATCACCGTCGGTGTCGGGGCAGGGGTGGTGACCCGGTTGCGGGTACAGGGTCCGGCCACGCCGAGCTGGCAGCACGGACCTCGGCACGTCCGCGGCCGTGGCCCCCGGGACACCTACGGCTAAAACGACGCTTTCCAAACCGAGGGTGGTGGCCGGTGAGCCTGGACGCGGGGCAGCCACCACGGCTGTGACGCCGGGATGCTCCACCCCGGGCGGCACAGCAACGCCGGACCCTGGGAGCGTCCCTCTTCCGGGTTCCGTGTCTCGAAGGTCGAAGAAGGTGGGGGGGAACTCCCGGGCGTGGCCGTTCGTGCGTCTGTGACCGAGCGGGGGGTGTCCTCGACCCCGTTCTGAGTTAGCCAACCACTAGGATGGCCCTGGTGGGGCCAGTGCGGACGGACTCTGTTCCGCCGCCACCGGCTACACGCAGCGCAGCGCATGACGCAGTACCCCCTGACGTCCGTTGGACGAGCGCGAGGAGACACCAGGCCCGTGGTAGCGAAGAAGAGCGAGTACAGCGCTGGGTCGATCACTGTGTTGGAAGGCCTCGAGGCTGTGCGCAAGCGGCCCAGCATGTACATCGGCTCCACCGGAGAACGGGGTCTACATCAACTGGTGTGGGAGCTGATCGACAACGCGGTTGATGAGGCTCTTGCAGGATACTGCGACTGGTTCAGCCTCACGATCCTGGCGAATGGTGGGCTCCGGGTCGTTGACAATGGTCGAGGTATTCCGGTCGACATTCATCCGAAGCTCAAGCGACCGGGTGTCGAGGTGGCACTCACTACCCTCCATGCAGGCGGCAAGTTCGACGGAAAGGCCTACGCCGTATCCGGTGGCCTGCATGGCGTGGGCGTCTCTGTGGTCAACGCGTTGTCGACCCGTGTTGAGGTGGAGATCAAACAAAAGGGCCATGTGTGGCGGCAGACCTACAAATACGCCGTCCCCGGACCGCTGCAGAAGGGTGAACCAACTCGCGAGACCGGAACGAGTGTGACCTTCTGGCCTGATCCGAGTGTCTTGGAGACGACCGTCTACAACGCCGAGACGGTGGCTCGCCGGCTGCAGGAGATGGCCTTCCTCAACAAGGGCCTCACGATCGTGATGCGCGACGAGCGGATCAACGGCAGCCACGAGACCGAGGACGCCGAGGGACACACCGCGCAGGTCAAGGAACAGACCTACCACTACCCGGGCGGCCTTGAGGACTTCGTCAAGCACATCAACAACTCCAAGGACCCGATCCACCGAAAGGTGATCGGGTTCGAGGCGATCGGTGACGGCCTCGAGGTCGAGGTCGCGATGCAGTGGAACTCCGGCTACACCGAGTCGGTCTACACCTTCGCCAACACGATCAACACCCACGAGGGCGGCACCCACGAGGAGGGCTTCCGCTCGGCCCTGACCACCGTGGTGAACCGCTACGCCAGGGACAAGAAGCTGCTCAAGGACAAGGACGCGGCGCTGACCGGTGACGATGTGCGCGAGGGCCTGGCCGCGATCGTGTCGGTCAAGCTCGCCGAGCCGCAGTTCGAAGGCCAGACCAAGACCAAGCTGGGCAACACCGAGGCCAAGTCGTTCGTGCAGCGCACCTGCAACGAGTGGCTGATCGACTGGCTGGAGCGCAATCCCAGCGAGGCGAAGACGATCATCAACAAGGCGGTCTCCTCCTCGCAGGCCCGGCTGGCCGCCCGGCGGGCTAGGGAGCTGGTGCGGCGCAAGTCCGCCGGCGACCTCGGTGGTCTGCCCGGCAAGCTGTCCGACTGCCGCTCCACCGACCCGGCCCGTTCCGAGCTGTTCATCGTGGAGGGTGACTCCGCGGGAGGCTCGGCGAAGTCCGGCCGCGACTCGCTGTACCAGGCGATCCTGCCGATCCGCGGGAAGATCATCAACGTGGAGAAGGCCAGACTGGACCGGGTGCTGAAGAACACCGAGGTGCAGGCGCTGATCACTGCCCTGGGCACCGGGATCCACGACGAGTTCGACCTCGCCAAACTGCGGTACCACAAGATCGTGCTGATGGCTGACGCCGATGTGGACGGCCAGCACATCCGCACCCTGCTGCTCACCTTGCTGTTCCGGTTCATGCGCCCGCTGGTCGAGCACGGGCATGTGTTCCTCGCCCAGCCACCGCTTTACAAGATCAAGTGGCCGCGCGCCGAGGCCGAGTACGTCTACTCCGACCGCGAGCGTGACGCGGTCATCGAGGCCGGGCTGGCGGCGGGCCGCAAGCTGCCCAAGGACGATGCGATCCAGCGCTACAAGGGCCTCGGCGAGATGAGCGCCAAGGAACTGTGGGAGACCACCATGGACCCCGACGCCAGGGTGCTGCTCCGCGTCACCCTGGACGATGCGGCCACCGCGGATGAACTGTTCAGCGTGCTGATGGGTGAAGATGTGGAATCCCGCCGCTCGTTCATCACCCGCAACGCCAAAGACGTCCGCTTCCTCGACGTGTAGCCCCACCCCACCCCCGAAACCCCCAGTCCCCCGCTGGCCTGCCATTCGGAGCCGAATGGCACCCCCGCCCGGTCGCTGGCCTGCTATTCGGTTCCGAATGGCACTCTGAGGGTGCCGGAAACTGCTATTCGGCTCCGAATAGCAACTCCGCCCGGCCCGTGAACTGCAATTCGGCTCCGAATGGGCGGTCAGGTGCGGCGGTCGAGGGCGGCGCGGATGG
>JBOHGM010000065.1:0-14024 GCA_050699435.1 Pseudonocardiaceae bacterium
TCCTCCGCCGGCCCGGCGGCCGGGTCGTCCTCCGCCGGCCCGGCGGCCGGGTCGTCCTCCGCCGGCCCGGCGGCGTCGCCGAATGTCGCACCATCGGCCCTCCGTAATCGGGCCGCCCCACCCGGAGCAGACAACTCCGAAGACTGGCCCGCGCCGTCCGCGGGAAAGTTCGGCTGGCCGCTGCTCGGCTTCCCAGTCGTGGTCCGGGCGTTCGAAGCACCGGCGCATCGGTACGGACCAGGGCACCGCGGAGTGGACCTGGCCAGCGTGATCGCAACTCCGGTGCTGGCCGCTGGTGCGGGCACGGTGGTGTTCGCCGGCCAGGTGGCCGGCCGCGGTGTGGTGTCGGTCGAGCACGCTGGCGGGTTGCGCACCACCTACGAGCCGGTGTCGCCCACCGTCACAGCCGGGGACCTGGTGGCCAGGGGCAGGCCGATCGGCACGGTGCAGGCCGGGCACCCCGGCTGCCCGGTGCTGGCCTGCCTGCACTGGGGCGCCCGGCGCGGGATGGATTACCTCGACCCGCTCCGCCTGCTCATGCTCGGCCAAGTGCGCCTGCTGCCCTGGGCGGACCCCGCTGCGGCGGGATGACCCGCTCAGCCGGTGATCGCTTCGAGCATCTTGCTCCGCAGCCGCAGCACGGCCCGAGTGTGCAGCTGGCACACCCGCGACTCGGTAACCCCGAGTACCCGGCCGATCTCGGCGAGGGTGAGGTTCTCGAAGTAGTAGAGGGTGACCACGACGCGGTCCCGGTCGGCGAGCTGTGAGACCGCCTGGGCGAGCAAGCGCCTACTCTCAGCGGAGTCGAGGACCGCACCCGGTTCGGCCACCTTGTCGTCGGGCAGCATCTCGGCGAGCGAGGTGCCGCCCCACCCGACCGCGACAAGCTCGTCCAGCGCGACCACGCTGGTCAGCTGCAGCTGGGCGTACACCGCACGCAGGTCCGCGACGGGGATGCCGAGCTCTTCGGCCACCTCGGCATCGCTGGCGGAGCGCTGCAACCGGCCTTCCAGGCGTTCCAACGCCCGCTCCACCTCGCGGGCTCGAGTGCGCACCGAGCGGGGCACCCAGTCCTGAGCGCGTAGCTCGTCGAGGATGGCTCCGCGGATCCGCTGCATCGCGTACGTCTCGAACTTCAGGCCACGCTCCTGCTCGAAGCGCTCGATGGCGTCGACGAGGCCGAAGACACCCGACTGAACGAGGTCGGCGATGTCGATATGGGCGGGCAGCCCGGTGCCGACCCGCCCGGCCACGTACTTCACCAGAGGTGCGTAGTGCAGAACCAGCCGATCCCTCAGCGTGGCGTCGCGATCGTGCCCGTAGGCCCGCCACAGCGCAACAATGCCTGCTTCGACCTCGTCACCCCTGGCCTCCGGATTCCTGTCTTCCGGAACCCCGCCTGATCGCCCAGGACCGTTGGACCCGACGGCGGCAAGTGTGTGGTCGCGACCCCCGGAATGCTCAGGAACGGGGGTGGCTCCGGTCATGGATTGCCTTCAACCTTTCGACGGTCACGTGCGTATACAGCTGAGTGGTTGCGAGCGTAGCGTGACCGAGCAGTTCCTGGACCGCACGAAGGTCTGCGCCGCCCTCCAGCAGGTGGGTCGCCGCGCTGTGCCGCAACCCGTGCGGGCCGATGTCCGCAGCGCCTGGCACCACGCCAACGGTGTCATGCACGACAGCTCGGACGATCCGCTGATCTACCCGTCCGCCTCGCGCCCCGAGGAACAACGCCTCAGGTGAGAGTGGGTGTGCGAGGGCGGGTCGCCCGGCTGCGAGCCAGCTGTGGATGGCCCGCCGCGCGGGTCGCCCGTAGGGCACCGCACGCTCCTTTGCCCCCTTGCCGAGTACTCGGATCAGGCGACGGTGCTCATCGACATCGGCCACGTCTAGTCCGCACAATTCGGCGACGCGTATTCCCGTCGCATAGAGCAGTTCCACCACCGCGTGATCACGCAGAGCGACCGGATCGCCTTCGGCTGCACCCCGCTGCGCCGCCTGAAATGCGGTGGCCACCTGATCTGGGTGCAGCACCGCGGGCAGGGTCCGTTGCGGTCGCGGCGCGACCAGCCGCGAGCCAGGGTCACCAGCCAGGAGACCGGCCTTGGTAGCCCATGCGGTGAAAGTCCGGGCGGCCGCGGCACGCCGGGCCAACGTACTGCGCTGGCACCCGGCGCGGTGCTGCGCGCCCAGCCAGCCACGCAGCACGGCGAGGTCCAACGCCGAAAGGTCGTCGTGACCCAAACCGACCAGATACCGCAGCAACGCGCTGACGTCACCGCGGTAGGCCCGCACGGTGTGCGGCGAAAGACCGCGCACCGATCGCAGCTGGGCCACAAAGCGCTCCCGGTGGGCCACGAGGTCGGCGGGCAGCACATCCTGCGGCTGGGGGTCCTCGGGCTGGGGGTCCTCGCTCACCTGCAGGACGTTGCGCTCCCGGCAGGATCAATTCAAGCACCGCCACGCCCACACCCGGTGGGCATCCGGTACCAGCCGGTGACCCCACAGCCGACGAGCCCCTGCAATTCCAGCAACGGCAGCGCTGACCGAACTCGCTGCAGCGGCACCCCGGAGTCGCGAGTCAGCTGCTCGGGATGCCGCGGAGCCCGCGCGGGCAGCGCCTCGTACACCGCCAGCAGCTCAGGGCTCAACCCGTCGGTGCAGCGGTGGGGGATACTCAAAGCCGGCGCCAGACCGGTCCCGATCGGTCCCACCGCCTCGACGACCTCCGCCACCCGGGTGACCAGGACGGCCTGCTCATCGCGCACCAGCAGATGGCAGCCAACCGACAACGCCGAGGTGATCGGTCCTGGCACCGCCATCACGATCCGGCCCAGCGCAGCTGCCGCAGCCGCGGTGCGCCGGGCGCCGCTGCGTACCCCGGCCTCCACCACGACAGTGCCCGCCGCGAACGCCGCGATCAGGCGGTTGCGGACCAGGAAGCGGTAGCGGGCGGGCCGGACACCCGGGGGGTACTCGCTGAACACCGTGCCGCGCTGCGCTACCTGTTCCAAGAGCCGCTGATGCCCAGCCGGATAGGGCCGGTCCAGACCGCAGGCCTGCACCGCGACGGTGCGGCCCTCGGCGGCGAGGGCGCCCCGATGTGCCGCGCCATCGATACCGAACGCGGCGCCGGAGACCACCGCGATGCCGTCCTCCGCCAACCCGTATCCGAAGTCGGCGGCGACGTGCTCCCCATAGCCGGTCGCGGCCCGGGCGCCGACCACCGCCACCGCCCGGTCGCCGAGGTCGTCAAGGCGGGCGGATCCGCGCATCCACAGCGCGATCGGGGCACGCCAGCGCTCATCGACCCGCGCGGTGGGCGTGGCGAAGCAGGTGAACGCCTCGCTGGGCCACTCGTCGTCCTCAGGGACCACCAGACGGCCCCCGAGCGCGGCGATCGCCGACAGGTCAGCCTCGGCTCGCTGCTCCTCCCGGCGGGCCCCGGTCTCGGCTGCTACCCGGTTGGGCACCTTTCCTGCGACCACCAGCCGGGCCGCCCGCACCGGCCCGACGTCGTCGATCAGTTCGGTGAGAGCAGGCGCGGGGGGCTCGGCGACCCGGTTGAGATAGGCCCGGGCCCGCCGCAGCTCCCGCTCCCCCGGCGTCATGCCGCCCTCCGGTCCCGCAGCCCCATGGCGGCGGACACGTCCTCGAGTAGGGGACGGTCCCGTCCGGCCAGGTCGGCCACCGTCCAGGCCAGCCGCAACGTCCGGTCCGCTCCCCTCGCTGTGATCAAACCCCGGTGCAGTGCCGTGGCGATCGGCTCGGTCACCTCCCGGGGCAGCCGGAAGCGCCGCCGCAGCACCGGACCCGGCACCTCGGCGTTGGTGCTCCAGCCGGTACCCGCCCAGCGGGCACGGGCAGCTTCGCGGGCCCGCAGCACCCGCTGGCGCACGATCGCCGTGCTCTCCGGCTCCGCCTGGACCTGGCCCATGTCCTTCACCGGCCGCATCGCCACCCGCAGGTCCACCCGGTCCAGCAGTGGGCCCGACAGCCTGCCCAGGTATCGCCTTCGGGCCGACGGGGCACAGGTGCAGTCCCGCTCATCGGGCGGAGCGCAGGGGCACGGGTTGGCCGCGAGGATAAGCAGGCAGCGCGCCGGGTAGCGGACCACCCCGTCCCGGCGGGCCAGCCGGACCTCGCCGTCCTCCAGCGGGGTGCGCAATGCCTCCAGCGACCGCGGTCCGAACTCGGCGACCTCGTCGAGGAACAGCACACCGCGGTGCGCCCGACTGACCGCACCGGGCCGGGCCAGCCCCGAGCCGCCGCCGACCAGCGCGGCCACGGAGCTGGTGTGGTGCGGCGCGACGAAGGGAGGCACAGTGATCAGCGGGGTCTCCGGGGTGAGCAGACCGGCCACCGAGTGCACTGCGGTCACTTCGAGCGCCTCGGCATCGCTGAGCTGGGGCAGCAACCCGACCATGCGCTGGGCCAGCATCGTCTTGCCGGTTCCCGGCGGGCCGGTGAGCAGCAGGTGGTGACCGCCCGCGGCAGCAACCTCCACCGCCCACCGCGCATCACCCTGCTCTAACACATCGGCGAGATCGGGGACCGCCAGCGGTGGCGCCGGGCGCTGCGGGCCCGGGCGGGCCAGCCCGACCGTGGGTTCCCGCAACCAGCCGGTCACCTCGGTGAGCCGGGCCGCGCCGTACACCGCAACGCCGTCCACCAGAGCCGCCTCGGCGAGGGACGACAGTGGCACCACCACCTGCCTGACCCCTACTCGGCGCGCGGCCAGCACGGCAGGAAGCACCCCGCGTACCGGGCGCAGCCGACCGTCCAGTGCCAGTTCCCCGATGAGCACCGTGCCGTGCAGCCGGGCAGCCGGGATCCGGCCGTCGGCGGCCAGCAGCGCGCAGGCCAGCGCGAGGTCATAGCTACTACCGCCCTTGGGGAGCGTCGCGGGAGACAGCGCGAGGGTCATCCGTCGCGGTGGCCATCGCTCGCCCGAGTTCAGCACGGCGGCCCGCACCCGGTCCCGGGCCTCGGACAATGCGGTGTCGGGCAAACCGACCATCGCCAGCCCCGGCAGACCCTGGCCGATATGGGCTTCGATCTCCACCAGTACCCCGTCGACCCCGTGCAGTGCCACCGCCCACGTGCTGGCCAGCGCCATCAGAACGCACCCCGCAGGTGCTCCACGGTGGCAGTCCCGTCCTGCGGGTACAGCACCGCGAGTATGTCGAATCGGATCTCGCACCAGCCGACCCGATGAGCCCGCAGCCAGGACGCGGTGACCCGCCGGATCCGGGCCGCCTTCGCCGCCGTCACGCCCTCCGAGGGCTCCCCATACCCGGTGCCTGATCGGGTCTTGACCTCGCACACGATCAGGCGCTCGCGGTCGGTCGCGACCAGATCAAGCTCCCCGTCCCGGCAGCGCCAGTTGCGCGAGAGCACCACCAGACCGGCGGCCGTCAGGTACTCGGCCGCCAGATCCTCACCCCTTCTGCCCAACAGCACGTTGCGGCCCTCCGCTGGCTGCGCCGTCGCCGTCATCCCGGCCTCCCCTGGTCCTCGGTTCTCTGCGGGATGAGGCTGCCGGGATGCGGCGATACGCTCGACCACTTAACCGCGAAGCTGTGGATAACAGGGACGGATGTGGATGAACAGGGTGGCTGGACCGCACCGTCTGGCCACGATGTCGGGGCGGTGTGCTAACGCGGGGGTGCTAACGCGGGGGTGCTAACGCGGGGGTGCTAACGCGGGGGATCAGGCGCGTCGGAACCGTCGCGGATCGCTACGCCGCTCCGACCAGTCGCGGGGCGGGGACGAGGTTCAGCCAGCGGACGGCCTCGGCGACATCGTCGGGCCAGATCCACAGCCGATACGGCGCCGGGACGTCAGCATAGTCCTCGGGGCCGTGCAGTACGCGGGTGCGCATGTCCGCGCAGTAGCGCTCGCGCCAGGAGTGCGCCTCACCGGCCCGCAGCTCCCCGCCTTCGACAATCTTCTCGGTGATGCGGTACAGCTTCTCCATCGCCCGGTACTCGTACGCGGGCAGCGTCTCCTCGCTCGCCCAGATACCCCGCCGAGCCGTCACCGCGTCCACAGCGGCATCGATGAGCAGCGGGAGGTCTAGCTCGCCGGGAATCGAGGGGTAGATGACGAACGGCACGGCCCACCCCGCCGTGACCAGGTCGAGGTTGAAGGTGGCGCGTTCGCGACGGGTCAGGGTGCGCCGTTCGGCCGCCGAGTAATCCGGCGCGACGTAGGCGAGCAGCCGCCCGTTGTCATCGAACGGAGGTGCGGCGATTCGGGTGAAGAGGTTGCGCTTGCGGCCCTCCGGGCGGGTGAGGCGCCGCTCCATGTTGTCCTTCGCGAACGTCGACGCATCACGGCCCTGCTGAAACTGCAGGGTGCCAGCCCGTCCAGTCGCAAGCTTCGGCGCTACAACGGCGCCCAGCTGCGGCGAGATCGGCGCGCGACCCTGCCCGATCCACTCCGCGAGCTGCCGGAACTCCTCGTCGATCTCGCGCGCCCGTTCCTCGCTACGCGCCGTCACCTCCGGGGTGTCGACCGACAGCATTCGGATCGGCATGCGGATGTTCGGCGTGTCCCCATCCGTCACATCGATCAGCGCGCGAGCACCGACAGACTGCAAGGTCACCCCTGCAGGCGACCACATGATCTGGATCGGCTCGATCACGATTCCTCCCGAGTGTGCGCAACTCCCGACAGGGAGGAGCGCCGACTCCGGGACCTGATACGTGCGTCAGCCCCCATCCGTCAGCTCCCGATCGGCCGGCGCAAGCTGCAAGCACGGCACACCGGCATGCCCGCCGGTCCGTTCAGCGTTTCGGCCTGTCCGGGCTGGATCTGTTCCCCGCAGTACGCGGTCAGCCGCTCAGGGACCGGTCCGCCGATGGGGGCCGGGACCACATGCACCAGACGCCGGGACTCCCCGACGACGCCAGGTAGCAGGCGTACGAGCAGGACGAGCACGCTCATCGGCTGCTCTCCTGGGAACCGGCGGGACCGGGGCCGGGTGGCATGCCCGGTCCCGCCAGCGTCTTGTAAAGTACTCGGGCCACGAACCGCTGGAACGGCCGGGTTTCCGGTGCCGGTGTGATGGATGCACGGGCTGACGTGTCTGGCGCGCGTGTCTGGCGCGCGCGGACGACGTCGCAGCATGACGAGCACAGAGGACCATCCGGGCAAATCATGGACGTACAGCTCACGGCTGGACCCAGGGCAACGCCAAGATCACTGATTGTGTTGAACTCGTGACGCCAGGTAGCAAGCCCTGGAACGAGGCGGCGCCTGAACGCCCGCTCAGCGCAGGCGAGCGCCATTCGGAGCCGAATCGCAGTCTGGGGCGAGGCTGGAGCGCCATTCGGAGCCGAATGGCAGTCTGGAGGTGAGGCTGGAGCGCCATTCGGAGCCGAATGGCAGTCTGGGGCTAGGCTGGAGCGCCATTCGGAGCCGAATCGCGGTTGTGGGCGCCCGGAGACCGCTGTTCGGAGCCGAATCGCGGTCCGCGTGGCCACCGCACGGGGGCAGAGTGACGATCACCCGGCGGGCCGAACCGAACAACTGGCCGATGGGCCTGGAGAATGCCAGCGACTACTCGAAGTCACTGCCGTGAACGTTAAGTAATCGTGGCGTTGTCCTGCGGCTGGACTCACGGACATGGCGGAAGCCTGGGAGCTAACCGACACACTGACTCGATGCTCGATCGGTAACGGGACCCTGGAGCGTGCACGGCTCGCGCCGGGTGTACGCCTCGAAATGGGTGAACGTGGACTTGGACGACGTGGAGATACCGGGTGGACCGCGTTTCGACCATCATGTGCTCCGGTTCCCTCGCGTATCTGTAGGCGCGGTTGTCGTTGACCCGGATCGGGTCCTCCTGCTGTGGCGACACCGGTTCACGACAAACCGCTGGGGCGCAGGTCGGGGGCGAGGTCGACCGGATTTCTCACTGCAGCGACATTCGCGCGGGTTGAGCTCGTCGCGGTGGATGAGGTGCCCGACGACGCACTTGTGGTGGCCACCGCGGGGATGGGCGCGCCGACCGTCGGGGTCGAGAAACCGCCCCGTCGCGACGAATACGGCAGCTACGAGTTTCCTTGCTCGGGATGTCGTGCAGTCAGGCTGCCGATACCGCTGCTGCGAGGTCTTGCGCGGTGCTGTCTTTTTGTGCGGCGAGCGTCGTACCCAGCCGCCGCATCGCGTCTGTGCATTGCACCGAACGTACCTGCTCGGAGCGGATGAGTGCGGTCTCTGCGTGTCGCACTCCGACCGTGCCTTCGTTCGTCTGCAAGTATGCGACTGCCAGGGGAGCAGTCTCCTGCACGGCTAGCCGACCAGACCGCTGCGGTACAACTTTGTTGAACGCTGCTATTGCAGTCTGGTAATCACCGATATCGACGCTCACGTGCCCGATCATGCTCGTCGCTTCGAGTGTATCCGCACCCTCGGCATCCCGTAGGCGCACAAGTGCGCTCTTCGCTGAGTCTGGACTGTTGGGGGCGTAGGCCGAACCAAGCAGGCCCCAGCCCACCGCGTCAGGCGCTTTGCGAATTGAGACTAACTCAAAGAGCTTAGCGGCGGCCTGGTGATTGCCGGACAGGATTTCAGCCCTACCAGCGGCACCGATAACCGCAACTATGGTTTCGAGGTCTCCTGCCTCACGGGCCAGGTCCAGCGCTGATCATGTCGTCATCCATCTCCGGGTCGATGGCTCCGTCGTCCACAGGGTACGTGCTGACCTGCCCCCCGCACTGTTCGAGACCCATCCACCCTTTCGGGATGCCCAGACCTTCCGCGATTCTCACCAGTACGTCGTAGGCCAAGACACGACGACCCTTACGGCACGGCGATTGTCCACGCGATCAGCTCGGACGAGAGCGCGATCGCGGCCAGCGTTCTCGTGCTCGACCGTATCCTGCTCGCGCTCATCGTCGCCGGACTCGCCTACACCCTTCGGGTCGTGATCGAGCGGCACGAGATCGCCGCAGAGCCCTTCCTGTTGATCGGGGTAATCGCAGCCGTCCGACGGATCCTCATCGTGACCGCAGAGTTCGAGCAACGCAGACTGAAGCACAGCTACTCAACCTCCTCTTCGAGCTTGGGATGCTCGGGGTCCTGGTACTCGCCCTCGCCGCAGCGATCTTCCTGATTCGCTACAGCTCCGCGAAGACAGCAGCAGAGAAGCGAGCCTCGGTGCACCCGGAGTAGTGACGGGCAATTCAGCGACGGATATCTGCACCTCGGTTACGGCGTGCGGCCGAGGAGGCCGAGTAGCCGATCTTGTTCGGAGGCGCCATCGGGAACGCTCACGGCAGGTCCGCACACCCCTTTCAGCCGGAGATTTTCCCCGAAGCCAAGGGCGTCTTCGTACACCCGGTGGACCTCGTCTGCAGGTAACGTCTCGTCCTGCCCGGTGGACCTGGCAACGTCCCATCCGTGGACGAGCAGGTCAAAGCAGAGGAAGCGATCGATGGTCTGCTCCAGGGTGGTGCGTCCGAAGAACCCGTCGTATTCCACACCGGCGCGCTCAGGGTCGTCGAGCAATGCCTGCATACTGTCCCGCACCTCGGCCCACGCACCGAGAAGATCGTCGTCGACGGACTCCTTAAGACCGAGGGACAGCCCAGCCCAGCCCGGCATCTTGCCGTGCGTGTCGATCACGTGACGTACCACGTCCCGGGCGGTCCACCCGGCACAGGGGGACGGACTGCTCCAACTATCGCTCGGCACAGCCTCGAGGCGACGGGTGAACTCGGTGGCGAGGTCTCGGTAACGCTCGGAGATTTCTGTCACGGCAGGAGTATGCCACCTCAGGTCCCGAACGGTCCGGTCTCGGGGAGCCGGAGGTCGGGCTTGTCCAGTTCCTCGACGTTGACGTCCTTGAACGTGATCACTCGGACGTTCTTGACAAAGCGGGCAGGCCGATACATGTCCCACACCCACGCATCGGACATCCGCACCTCGAAGTACACCTCACCGTCGGAGTTGCGGGCCTGCACATCGACCACATTGGCTAGGTAGAAGCGCCGCTCGGTCTCTACTACATAGGCGAACTGACTGACGACGTCGCGGTACTCCTTGTAGAGCGACAGCTCCATCTCGGTCTCGTACTTCTCGAGATCCTCGGCGCTCATCGGCAGCCCATTGACGGCTCCGTCGATCGTTTCATCAGGTACTGGCACCTCCTGTTCGCACGCCTGACGTAGTGGGCGATCCCCCATTCTGGACCACGGCCGGCCAGGGTCTCGCTCGTGCCGTCCTGCGTGGTGGGCCCGCCAGGCCGTGCCTGCGCGCCGCAAGTACGACGTTGACGAACCCGAAGCGGTGTTCGGCGGACGGCCCGTGCGCCACCAACGCCGCGTTGTGCTCTGCCGTGCAGTAGCCCTTGTGCTCGACGAAGCCGTACCAGGGCATCCGTTCATGCAGTTCGCCCATGATGCGGTCGCGGGTCACCTTGGCCAGCACCGAGGCCGCCGCCACGCAGGCCGCTGCGCGGTCTCCGCCGATCACTGCCATGCTCGGGGCGGTCAAGCCGGGTACCCGGAACCCGTCGGTGAGTACGTAACCGGGGTGCACCGGCAGGCTGGCGACCGCGCGACGCATGCCTTCAAGATTGGCCACATGTAAGCCCAGCCCGTCGACCTCGTCGGGCGGGATCACCACCACGCTGCGGGCCACCGCCCTGGCGACGATCAGATCGTGGAAAAACTCCCGGCGAGCCGGAGTGAGCAGCTTGGAGTCGGTGAGCCCGTCCAGGGCCACTGCGTCGACCGGCCGCAGCACGCAGGCGGCGACCACCAACGGCCCGGCGCAGGCCCCGCGACCCGCCTCATCCACTCCGGCGACGGGACCGAGGCCCCGGCGATGCAACGCCCCCTGCAGGCTCCAGGTCCCCCGGTCCCTGCGCACCACTGCCCGGGGCGGCCGTGGCAGGGCCTCCTGCGCACGACGGCGGGCCGACTCATGTGCACTGCGTGCCACCGCCAGCATGATCAGCCGCGCCCCGCTGCCTGCTGCGGATCCGGGTCTGGGATGCCCTGCCAGCGGGTCGGCGGCAGCACGATGAGCCGGGCCTGGCCGATCACATTGTCCGCCGGGACGGCGCCGGACCACTCATCGCTCACGTGCCGGCGGGAGTCAGCGGAGTTGTTCCGGTTGTCGCCCATCATCCACAGCCCCCCTGGGCGAATGGTGATGGGGCCGAACTCCTCCTGCAGCTCCTGACCGGCGAACACGGCGTAAGGCTCGTGCAGCGACACGCCGTCGACGACAACCTGGTTCTGCTCATCACAACACTGCACGGTCTGGCCGCCCACGGCGATCACCCGCTTCACGAAGTCCCGCTCGTCCGGCGGCGCGAGCCCGATGAGCGAGGCGGCCTGCTGAATTCCGCGGACGATCACGTTATCCGACCGCGGGCTGGTGAACTCGGTGTTGCTGCCCCACGATTCCGGGCCGCGGAACACCACGACATCTCCAGGCTGGGGGTCGCTGAATCGGTAGGTAACCTTGTCCACCAGCACCCGGTCGTTGGTGCAACCAGTACAACCATGCAGGGTCGGCTCCATCGACGCCGAGGGGATCACGTACACCCGGGCCAGGAATGTCTGGATCAAAAACGTGAGCACCAGCGCGGTGAGAATCAGGATGGGCAGCTCGCGCCAGAACGACCCTTTCTTCTCCGGCTTGCGGAGCCGGTGGCGGGCCCGGTGGCGGGGCCGATTGCCTGCCCTGGACCGAGGCCCGCGGCCGACCCGGGAGCGGTGGGGATCGTCTCCACCCGCCTGCTCTGTCGAGGACACCAGGTTGGCCACGCCCCCCAGGCTATCTGCCTGCGAACCCAGCAGGAGGCTCAGGACGCGGACGGCGTCGCACGCTTCTCCTTGATCTTGGCTGCCTTCCCGCGGAGGTCACGCAAATAGTAGAGCTTGGCACGCCGCACATCACCGCGCGTGACCACCTCGATCTTGGCGATGTTGGGCGTATGCACCGGGAAAGTCCGTTCCACGCCGACGCCGAAAGAGATCTTGCGCACGGTGAAGGTCTCCCGGATGCCGCCGCCCTGTCGCCGGATGACGGCACCCTGGAACACCTGGATCCGTTGCCGCGAGCCCTCGATGACCCGTACGTGCACCTTGAGCGTGTCGCCGGGCCGGAAGTCGGGAATGTCGGTACGCAATGACTTCGAGTCCAGGGCGTCCAGGGTGTTCATCGGTGGTCCGTCCTCGTCATGGTCTGCTTGCTCTGCACCGTCTGGGGCGCCCGGGCCGGGCGCACAACGGCGGCGTCGGACGTGACGCGAGCTGGGCACGGGTTGTTGCGCCCTGGGCGCCGTCCCCTGCACCCGGCTGCGGCAACCGGTCCAGTGTGCCAGACACCCCTGTGTTGGACGAAACCGGGCTGGACGAAACCGGGCTGGACGAAACCGGGCTGGCACTACCCGGGCGGAGCGCCGCCGAGCTCCTCGAGTATCGCGCGGTCCGCGGCGTCCAACTCCTCGGCGGCCAGGGCGGCCAGCAGGTCGGGGCGCCGCGCCGCGGTGCGCTCCAGCGCGCGGTCCCTTCGCCAGCGAGCGATCGCGGCGTGGTTGCCCGAGCGGAGCACCGTAGGCACCGGGCGGCCCCGCCAGACTTCGGGCCGGGTATAGCAGGGCCCCTCCAGCAGACCGTCGGAGAACGAGTCCTGCTCGGCCGAGGCGGGATTGCCCAGCACCCCAGGCAGCAGCCGGGCGATCGCCTCGACCATCACCAGCACCGCCACCTCGCCCCCGGCGAGCACGTAGTCACCGATCGAGATCTCGTCGACGACCACGCGCTGCGCGGCGTCATCGAGCACCCGCTGATCGATGCCCTCGTAGCGGCCACAGGCAAAGACGAGCCTGGGCTGCGCAGCCAACTCGGTGGCCACCTGCTGGGTGAACGACCGCCCGGCAGGGCTGGGCACCACCAGCCGGGCCGGCGGCTCGCCTGCGAGGACCTCATCCAGCGCCTCCCCCCAGACCTGGGGGCGCATCACCATGCCGGGTCCGCCGCCGTAGGGAGCGTCGTCCACCGCACGGTGCACATCGTGGGTCCAGTCCCGCAGGTCGTGCACGGCAAAGGTGATCAGTCCACGGTGGATGGCCCGGCCCAGCAGCGCCTCCCTGGCCGGGGCGAGGTACTCGGGAAAGATGGTCACGACGTCAATCAGCACGGCTCTAGCCCGCCTCAGTCGAGCAGACCGGCTGGCGGGTCGAGCACCAGGCGGCCACCCGCCAGGTCCACCTCCGGGACGATGGCTCGGACGAACGGCACCAGCGCCTCGCCGCGCGCCGTCTGCACCACCAGCAGGTCACTGGCCGGGGCGTGCACCACCTCGCGCACCGTGCCCAGCACGGCACCATCGGTCCCGACCGCCGCCAGCCCCTCGAGCTGATGATCGTAGTACTCGTCGGGGTCGTCCAGCTCCGGTAGCTCGGTGACCTCGACGGTCAGCAGCGCGCCATGCAGTGCCTGCGCGGCGGCTCGGTCGGGCACCCCGGCGAAGCGCACCAGCAAAGCACCCAGATGCGGGCGGACGGACTCCACGGTGAGGGTGCGGCCGGTCCCGGCACAGAACTGCGTGCCAGGCGCGAACCGCTGCTCGGGCGAGTCGGTCCGTATCTGCACCGTCACCTCGCCGCGCAGACCGTGCGGCCGGCCCACCCTGCCGACCACTCGCTGGGTATCAATGCCCGACTGCACTCTTCGACATTCCGGGTCAGGAGATCAGCGGTCGGTGTCGACGACGTCGACCCGTACCCCACGCCCGCCGATTCCACTCATCACCGTGCGCAGCGCAGTGGCGGTACGCCCACCCCGGCCGATCACCTTGCCCAGGTCCTCGGGATGCACGTGCACCTCGAGCGTCCGGCCCCTGCGCGTGGTCACCATCTGGACGCGGACATCGTCGGGGTGGTCAACGATTCCCCTGACGAGGTGCTCAAGGGCGTCCGCCAGCATGCTCACCCTTGCCCAGAAGAGGGCCCAGGCGAAGAGGGCCCAGGCGAAGAGGGCCCAGGCGAAGAGGGC
>JBOHGM010000065.1:14124-29046 GCA_050699435.1 Pseudonocardiaceae bacterium
CATCGTCGGGGTGGTCAACGATTCCCCTGACGAGGTGCTCAAGGGCGTCCGCCAGCATGCTCACCCTTGCCCAGAAGAGGGCCCAGGCGAAGAGGGCCCAGGCGAAGAGGGCCCAGGCGAAGAGGGCGCTGCCTTCGCCGAATCCTCCCCCTTCGCCGAGTTCTCCCCGGCCTCGGTCCTGTTTGAGACGGTCTCTGCGACGGTGTCGGGGGCGCTCGGGGCGCTCTCGGCGGCCTTCCTGGTGCTCTTCTTCTTGGGCGTGGTGGCTTCGGTGGCCGGCACGTCACCGGCCTCGGCCAGCGCCTTAGCGAACAGCTCGGCCTTGTCGGGCTTGGGCTCGGCACGCTTCAGCGTGCCCTCCGCGCCCGGCTGGCCAGTGAACTTCTGCCAGTCACCGGTGATCTCGAGGATGTGCTGGACCGGTTCGGTGGGCTTGGCACCGACGCTGAGCCAGTACTGCACCCGCTCGGAGTCGACCTCAATGAAGCTGGGCTCCTCCTTGGGGTGGTACTTGCCGATCGCCTCGATCGCCTTGCCGTCCCGGCGGGTACGGGCGTCGGCGACGACGATCCGGTAGTACGGCTGGCGGATCTTGCCGAGCCGCATAAGCTTGATCTTGACAGCCACGGGTCGAGCTACTCCTGTCAACGCTCGGTGTTCACGGGGGTCACAGCGCGGTGAGAGGGCCCGCCGCGACAACAGCAACCCATTGTGCCAGACGATCGGGACGCGCCACCGCCCAGGTATGGGGGACCGCTCACCCCGTGAACACGCCCTGGCTGATCAGTAACAGCCCGATCGCGGGCAGTAGGTTGTTCGTCTGGTGAGCGACCACGCTGGATGCCAGATTGCCGGTGACCATCCTGGCCAGCGCGATCGGCAGGGAGATCACCACCAGCAACGGCGTGCGCAGCAGTTCCAGGTGGGCGAAGGAGAATACCAGCGTGGTCAACGCGAAGATCACCCATCGGTTCCATCCCCAGTGCTCCATAGCCCGCCAGAGCACGCCGCGGAAGAGCACCTCCTCGCAGAACGGTGCGACCAGCCACACGGCGAAGAAGATCGCGATGGCGATCCCCAGCGGCAGGCGCTGGCCGTCGAACACCTCCCCCACCGCGGAGTTCGCCTGATCCTGACCGACCCAGTACGCCCACAGCACCGAGGCAGGCAGGGTGATGATCAGCCCTGCCGCGCCCAGCGCCAGCCCGAAACCCAGATGGGGCAGGTGCCACCGCAGAGCCAGTTCACTGCGCAGCCGCTCCCGCAGCCTCCCCCGGCCGACCAGCACGGCACCGGCGATCGCCACCAGGGCGGCCAGCACAGTGGGCACCACCAACGCGGTGACCAACGCCGCGGGTGGCAGCGGCTCGCCCTCGACCACATCGCGGGAGCCGAGCGCGAAGGGCAGCAGCACCAGCAGCGAGCTCACCAGGAAGGTCACCTCGGCGAACGCGAAGACGGCGAGCAATCGCCAGCCACGGTTCGCGTCCAGCCGGTGCGGTCCCTGAGGTGGCGCAGCGGTGGTCATGGAACGGTCCCGTCGCGCCCCGCACGGATCGCCCCGCCCAGCATCAGCAGCGCAGGATCCCGCAACACCTCCGGGTCGAGACGCGGGTCGGTCCGGGTGACCAGCAGGTCGGCGGGCGCGCCTGCAACCAGGCCGGGGACGCCCAACCAGTCGCGGGCCGCCCAGCTTCCCGCCGCGACGGCCTGCTCGCCGCTGCACCCGACAGTGCGCAACGCCACGATCTCGTCCACCAGACGGCCGTGCGCGATGCCGCCGCCTGCGTCGCTGCCTGCGTAGACTGGAACCCCGGCCGCCACGGCGGCGGCGACGGTCTCCCGGACCCGGGCATGCAGCGCCCGAATATGCGCGGCGTAGCGCGGGTACTTGCCTGCACCGTCGGCGATCGCCGGGAAGTTCTCGATATTGATCAGCGTGGGAACCAGGGCGGTTCCCCGCGCCGCCAGCTCGGCGATGGTGTCCGCGGACAGGCCGGTGCCGTGCTCGATGCAGTCGATCCCGGCGGCGATCAGGCCGGGGAGCGCCTCCTCGCCGAAGACATGCGCGGTGACCCTGGCCCCGGCGGCGTGCGCAACGCTGATCGCCTCGGCCAGGACGTCATCAGGCCACAGCGGGGCGAGGTCACCGATACCGCGGTCGATCCAGTCCCCGACGAGCTTGACCCAGCCGTCCCCGGCCGCGGCCTGTTCCTCGACGGCCTGCGGCAGCAGCCCGGGATCGTCCAGCTCGATGCCGATGATGGGGAGGTAGCGCTTGGGGCGGGCCAGGTGCCGTCCCGCCCGGATGATGCGGGGCAGGTCGTCGCGGGACTGCAGTGGCCGGGTATCGATCGGGACCCCGCAGTCACGGATCAGCAGGACGCCACCGTCCCGGTCGGTGGCGGCCTGCTCGGCGGCTTCGTCCAAGGTGGCCGGTCCCTGCGGGCCGATGCCGACGTGGCAGTGCGCGTCGACCAGACCCGGCAGCAGGTAACCACCCTCGGAGACGGTGATCGCTCCCGGTACCGGTTCGGTGCGAAGCACGCCGTCAACCACCCACAGCTCGCTGGGTTCCCCAGCAGGCAGCAGCACACCGCGAAGGTGCATGGCCCGGGATGCCCCAGCAGACCCGGCAGACACCGTCACCTCTTGCCGAACCTCAACTTCGACGGGTCGAACCCCGGCGGCAGCCGGTCCAGCGCGGAACCGCCAGGCTGCCGCTGGTCAGGACCTGAGCCTTGCCCTCCCTGGCCAAATCCGGGGGGAAGGGCGGGGAACCCGCCGGGCAGCCCGCCGCGCACCTTCGGTGACGTCGGCCCCCTGCCCTTGCCCTTCTTGGTCTTCTTGCCCTTGCGGCTGCTGCGTCCGGCGCCGAACCCGGGCAGGCCGAACTGGCCTGCCATCTGCTGCATGATCTTGCGGGCCTCGAAGAAGCGGTCGACCAGCTGGTTGACCTCGCTGACCGTCACTCCGGAGCCCCGGGCGATGCGCTGCCGCCGGGACGCATTGATGATCTTCGGATCGGCCCGTTCGCCGGGGGTCATGCCGCGGATGATGGCTTGCAGCCGGTCCAGCTGTGTGTCGTCGACTTCGGCGAGCTGCTCCTTCATCTGACCCGCTCCGGGCAGCATGCCGAGCAGGTTGGAGATCGGTCCCATCCGGCGGACCGCCTGCATCTGCTCGAGGAAGTCCTCCAGGGTCAGCTCACCACTACCGATCTTGGCGGCGGCCTGCTCGGCCTGCTCGGCGTCGAAGACCTGCTCGGCCTGCTCGATGAGGGTGAGCATGTCTCCCATGCCCAAGATCCGGCTGGCCATCCGGTCCGGGTGGAAGACGTCGAAGTCCTCCAGTTTCTCCCCGTTGGACGCGAACATGATCGGCCGGCCGGTGACCTGCCGTACCGACAGCGCCGCGCCACCACGGGCGTCGCCGTCCAGCTTGGTGAGCACCACGCCGGTGAAGCCGACGCCGTCGCGGAACGCCTCGGCGGTGGTCACCGCGTCCTGGCCGATCATCGCGTCGACGACGAACAGCACCTCATCGGGCTGGACAGCGTTCCTGATGTTGCTGGCCTGCCGCATCAGCTCCTCGTCGATGCCCAGCCGTCCCGCGGTGTCCACCACGACGACGTCATGCTGGCGGGCCCGGGCCTCGGACACGCCGCGGCGGGCGACGTCGACCGGGTCACCGGCCGCGTAGCCCGGCCCCGCCAAGTGACCGGTCGCTGACGCGTCCGGATCTGCCATCTGACCGGTCGCTGACGCGCCCGGATGGGGCGCGAAGACCGGTACCCCGGCCTGCTCGCCCACCACCTGGAGCTGGGTGACCGCGTTGGGCCGCTGCAGGTCCGCGGCGACCAGCAGCGGGGTGTGCCCCTGGCCGCGCAGCCAGCGGGCGAGCTTGCCCGCCAGCGTCGTCTTACCGGATCCCTGCAGACCAGCCAGCATGATCACGGTGGGGGGCGTCTTGGCCAGCTGGAGGCGCCGGGGCTGCCCGTCCAGGCTCTCCTCACCTCCGAGCAGGCGAACAAGCTCCTCGTCGACGATCTTGACGACCTGCTGGGCGGGATTGAGCGCTGCGGAAACCTCTGCGCCCTTCGCGCGTTCCTTGATCTGCACGATGAACTGGCGGACCACCGGAAGTGCGACATCGGCCTCCAGCAGCGCGATGCGGATCTCGCGGGCCGTGATGTCAATGTCGGCCTCGGAGAGCCTGCCCTTGCCGCGAAGGCCGGACAGTGTCGAGGTAAGCCGGTCGGAGAGAGTATCGAACACGCCGGTCGCGCTCCCTAGGGGTGCGGTGGGGGCGGTGCCCCGGAGTTGGGCTGGTGGTGGTCAGCCTAGCCGTCGCAGCTTTCAGGTGGTCGTGCTGCCGGAGTGCTGCTGCTCGAGCGCGGTGGGCTGATGGACCTGCCCGACCGCCTCCACCAGTACCCGGTGCGCCGAGGACAGCCGAGCGGTGATGTCGGTCCGCAGTTCGGTGAACCTCCGGACCTCCCACTCGACCTCGGCCACTCGCCTGCTGAGCTGCTGACCCGCAACGCGGAGCAACTGGTGCAGCCCGGATATACCGCGGATCTGGTAGTCCCGGATCCGGGCCTTCGCTTCGGCTTCTTGCTGGGCGATGTCGCGCTCGGCCTGCTGCGCTGCCATGGCGCGGCGGCGTTCGGAATCCTGCTCCGCCTGCTGGCACCGGGCTGCCGACGCGGCCTCCGCAGCGCTGCGCCCTTTCTCGGACTCTGCTTCCAGGCGTTCGCACCGCGCGGTCGTCTCCCGCAGCAACCGGTCAGCCTCGGCGCGGCTGCGCTCGCGCAACGACCTCGTCTCCTGCTCGGTGCTGACGTGCATGGCGGTGATCTCATCCTCGGCGACCTGCAGCATGCGCTGGATCCGCACGCCCGCCCCACCCAGCGATGACTGCTGCAAGCGCTGCACCCGGGTGGTTGCCTCCTCCGCCTCGCGACGCAGGTGATCGAGCAGCTTGGTGAGATCGGCCACCTGCCGCAAGGCCGCATCCCGGTCGGCCGCGATCATTGCAATGCCGCCCTGCAGCGCGGTGAGGTGGTCGATGACCTGCTGTCGGTGGAACCCGCGCAACACCACTTCGAACGGCGCTGGCAGGGGGACCATCACATCGTGCATTCCGTGCATACCACGAGATGGTAGTGCGCAGGAGCGCCAGGCAAGATCCGGAGGCACTCACCGGGCCGCCCTGAGCACCGCGCACTCGATCTTGCGGCGCGGCCCCAACCCCCCGTCTGCGCCGAGCCCGGTCAGGCCGAACGAGTCCACCACCGAGCTGCCCCAGGTCACCACCCGGGCCCACCGCACGGTCGCCGCACTGCCCTCCAACGCCGAGGCGACCCGATACAGCAACCCGATCCGGTCGGTGGTGCGCAGTTCGAGCACCAGCGCCCCGGTGGCTTCGTCGTCGAACCAGAGCACCTTGGCTCCGGCATCCGGAGTTCCCCCCGCGCCGGGATCACCGGTTTCGCCGTAGTCCCGCTCCTTGGCGGCCAGCTGATCCGCCAACCGCAGCGAGCCGTCCAGCGCCCGCACCAGGTCCTGGCGCAGCAACGCGACATCGGGCGGACGGCCGAACCGCGGCGAGACGGTGAAGGTGTCCACCGCGGTCGAGCACCCGCCGGGGAGCTCGACCACCCGGATGACAGCGGAGTGCACCTGGAGCGAGTGCAGCGCAAGCACCCCCGCGGCCAGCGCGAGCACACCGGGCCTACCGGGGGTCACCACAGTGATGGTGGTGACCGCGCCCGGCCCGGCACCGGTGTCAGCCGCCACGTGCACCGAGCCGGTCGCGGCGACCCGCTCGGCCAGCACGCGGTGTTCCTCGGAGACCGGCTCCGGCCCCGGCACGGGTTGCCCGGCCAGCACCGCCCGGCAGCGCTCGGCGAGGTCGAAGACCAGGGCTGCCCGCCAGTCGCTCCACACTCCGGGTCCGGTGGCCAGGCTGTCCGCCTCCGCCAGCGCGACCAGTAGCTCCAGCACGGTCTGATCTCCGCCGAGGGTGTCCACCACCCGCTGCGCGGTCGCCGGATCCTCCAGGTCCCGGCGGGTCGCGGTATGGGGCAGCAGCAGGTGGTGGCGCACCACCGCGCAGAGGATGTCCACGTCCGAGGCCCACAACCCGAGCCGTTGCCCGATCTGCTCGGCGAGCGCCGCCCCGACGACGGAGTGGTCCCCGCCACGGCCCTTGCCCAGGTCGTGCAGCAGCGCGCCGAGCAGCAGCAGATCCGGCCGGGCCACCGTGGTGGTCAGCCGGGCCGCGTGTGCGGCGGTCTCCGCCAGGTGGCGGTCCACCGTCCAGACATGAGCCCGGTCCCGCGGTGGTAGATCGCGCACCGCACCCCATTCCGGGAACAGCCTCCCCCATAGGCCAGTGCGATCCATCGCCTCGATCACGTCCACCGCAGGCCGGCCAGCGCCCAGCAACGACAGCAGCTCGTCGAGCGCCGTCCGAGGCCACGGCTTGCGCAGTTCGGGTGCGGTGTCGGCGAGCGTCGCGAGGGTACCTGCGGCGACCGGCATACCAGTGCGCGCGGCGGTCGCGGCGACCCGCAGCGCGAGCGCCGGATCCCGGGACGGGCGAGCATCGCGAGCCAACACCACCTCGCCGCCATGCTCCACCACGCCCTCGTCCAGCGGGCGACGGACCGGTCCCCGGCCCAGTTTGCGCAACCCGGTCAGCCGGGCGCGCCCCCGCGGTGGCAGCGCGGCCCGCGCGGTGCGCAACCCGACGTCGACCGCGTAGACCACGGTGCGCGCCGCCCCGGATAAACTCCTTGCCAGGTCGAACCGGTCGCCGAGCGCCAGCGCGGACGCCACCTCGTCCGCGTCCTGGGCCCGCAGCACGTCGCGGCTTCGGCCGGCCAGCCGGTGCAACTCGGTGCGCACGTCCAACAACAGGTCGCGGGCTGCCCGGACCTCAGGGCAGGCCCGGTCAAGGAGCTGACCGGCGGACAGCGCGTCGAGCAATTGCATGTCGCGTAGCCCGCCGCGGCCGTTCTTGAGGTCTGGTTCCACCCGGTGTGCGATGTCGCCACGCCGCCGCCAGCGCTCCTGCGCGGACTCGGCGAGCTCCTCCAGCCGACTGCGGATGCCGGTACGCCAGGCCTGCCGTACGGCGGTGTCCATCGAGGTGAACAACGCACTATCCCCAGCGATCAGCCGGGCCTCCAACAGCCCGAGAACCGCCCGCAGGTCGGTGGCCGCCACCTGCAACGCCTGCCCGACGGTGCGCACGCTGTGGTCCAGGCCGACGCCCGCATCCCACAGCGGGTACCACAGCTGATCGGCGAGTTCGGCGACGTCACGCTTGCCGTTGTGCAGTAACAGCAGGTCCAGGTCGGAGTAGGGCGCCAGCTCACGGCGGCCCAGAGCCCCGACCGCGATCAGCGCGGTGCCCTGGCCGAGTCCCAGGGATGCGGCGCGGGAGGTCAACCAGAACTCATGCAGGTCCCCCAGCGCCGCCCGGAGCGCATCAGCGGGCAGCCTGCGCTGCCGGGGATTCACGACGAGCAGGGCAGCACGGGCCCTGGCCAGATCGGCCGCGGGGGAATCGGTGCCATTCCCGTGCGGTTGAGCCCCGGACCCCATCGTGCCGGGTTCGCGTCCCATCTCGCCTCTTCCGCGACAGCGCGTCCGAGCCGCGCTCCCCAGTCCAGCTCCGGACGACCGCGTCGACCGGCTTCGGCACTGGCCCGCGGGGCATCGACGACAAACGCCTGCACCCCGCGGGCATCAGCACCTCACCACCATGACAGTGCGCTTCCTGAACTACAGGGCGTCCTGGCCCCGCTCACCGGTACGCACCCGCACCACCATTTCTACCGGGGTGACCCACACCTTGCCGTCCCCGATCTTCCCGGTCCGGGCCGCCTCGACGAGCGCCTCCACCGTCTTGTCCAGCTGCGCGTCGTCCACTACGACTTCGATCCGGATCTTGGGCACGAAATCCACCGAGTACTCCGCCCCCCGGTAGACCTCGGTGTGCCCCTTCTGCCGGCCGTAGCCCTGCACCTCGCTGACCGTCATCCCGAGCACCCCGATCTGCTCCAGGGCACCCTTGACGTCTTCGAGCGTGAACGGCTTGACGATTCCGGTCACCAGTTTCATCGTGCTCACCCTTCCGTGCCTGCTGAGGCCGGGACCTTGCTCGGGGAGATCGCCTCGGTGGCGTGGCTCATCGGCGATCCGCCTCCGCTGCGGATTCCGGAGAACTCGTAGCCGGCTTCGGCGTGCTCGGACTCGTCGATACCGGTCTGTTCGGCGTCATCGTCAATCCGCAGGCCGATCGTGACCTTCAGCAGCACGGCGATGATCGTGGTGACGACCAGCGAGTAAACCAGCACGGCTCCCGCAGCCACCGCCTGCCGCCACAACTGGTCGGTGCTCCCGGTGTAGAGCAGACCGTCCGCCGCGACGGGCGCGTCAGGGTTGGCGAGGAAGCCGATCAGCAGGGTGCCCGTCAGACCGCCAACCAGGTGCACGGCGACCACGTCGAGCGAGTCGTCGTAGCCGAAGCGGAACTTCAGGCTGACCGCGAGTGCACACAACGCGCCTGCGATCGCGCCTACTGCGATCGCCCCGAGCGGGGAGACCGACGCGCACGCCGGGGTGATGGCGACTAGTCCGGCCACCACGCCGGAGGCGCCACCCAGGCTGGTGGGCCGCCCATCGCGGACCCGCTCGACCAGCAGCCAGGACAGCATCGCCGCAGCGGTGGCCACCAGGGTGTTGACAAAGGCGACGGCCGCGGTGCCGTTGGCGCCTACCGCAGATCCAGCGTTGAACCCGAACCAGCCGAACCACAGCAGGCCTGCTCCGAGCATCACGAAGGGCAGGTTGTGCGGGCGGACCGCCTCCCGTGGCCAGCCGCGGCGCTTGCCGAGTACCAACACGAGCGCCAGGGCGGCGGCACCGGCGTTGATGTGCACCGCGGTGCCCCCGGCGAAGTCGATCGCCGCCAGGTCATTGGCGATCCAGCCGCCAACCGCTGCGGTCGTCTCGTCGAATGAGAAGACCCAGTGCGCGATCGGGAAGTACACCAGCGTGGCCCACAGCCCGGCGAACAGCAGCCAGGGCACGTAGCGCAAGCGGTCCGCCGCAGCACCGGAGATCAGCGCGACCGTAATGATCGCGAACATCGCCTGGAACGCGACGAACACCATCGCCGGGATGGTTCCCACCAGCGGGATCGAGACCTCGGCGCCGTCCCCGGCAACGTAGGTCCCCGCCAGCAGGCCATTGAGTCCGGCGAAGTCCCCTGGATTGCCGAGCAGGCCGTAGCCGACGTCGTTACCGAACGCGATCGAGTAGCCGTAGAGCACCCAGAGGACCCCGACGACTCCCATCGCAGACAGACTCATCATCATCATGTTCAGCACGCTCTTCGCGCGGACCATGCCGCCGTAGAAGAACGCGAGGCCCGGAGTCATCAGCAGCACCAGGGCGGAGCTAGCGAGCATCCAGGCTGTATCACCGGGTATAGGGTCTCCGGTTACAGGCACAGGTTCACTCCTTGTATGTGCAAGGCACCACGATCGGGTAGCGCGTTGCGCCAAGAGTGGTCAGCCCGTGTTTCGGCGGCAGGCACCAAAAGTTTCAGTGTGATGAACTGTCACGCGCACTCTGTTACAGCTACGTTGCCGAGCCCGGCCCGGCCAGGCTGCCCCGTCCTGCCCGGGTCCTCCCGACCAGCACCTATTTGTCCGAGATGTTGTCCGAGATCACTCCAGCAGCGCGTCGACGAAGGCGCCGGGCTCGAACGGCGCCAGGTCGTCGGCCCCCTCGCCCAGGCCGACCAGCTTGACCGGCACCCCGATCTCGCGCTGCACCTGGAAGACGATGCCGCCCTTCGCCGTCCCGTCCAGTTTCGTCAGCACGATGCCGGTGACGTCCACGACCTCACCGAACACCCGCGCCTGGGTCAGCCCGTTCTGACCGGTGGTGGCGTCCAGCACCAGCAGCACCTCGTCCACCTCGGTCTGCTTGGACACCACCCGCTTGACCTTGCCGAGTTCGTCCATCAACCCGGCCTTGGTGTGCAGCCTGCCCGCCGTGTCGATGAGCACCGTGTCCACTCCGTCGACGCTGCCCTGCTTAACCGCTTCGAAGGCCACGCTGGCCGGATCGGCCCCCTGGGCGCCGCGCACCACCTCCGCGCCAGCACGCTCGCCCCAGGTAGCCAACTGCTCTGCGGCCGCAGCTCGGAAGGTATCGGCCGCGGCGAGCAGCACCTGGCGGCCGTCGGCCACCAGCACGCGCGCGAGCTTTCCGGTCGTGGTCGTCTTGCCGGTGCCGTTCACTCCCGCGATGAGCACCACACCGGGTGTGCTCGCACCATCCGGCCCGACGTGCGGCAAGGCCCGCACCGCGCGGTCCAGATCTGGGCGCAACGCCTCGACCAGCACGGCACGCAGTGCGGCACGGGCCTGCTCGGGAGTCCGCACCGCACGGCGGGCGAGTTCCGCGCGCAGCAGGTCCACGATCTCGGTGGTCGCCGCCGTGCCGAGATCGGCAAGCAGCAGGGTGTCCTCGATGTCGATCCAGGAATCCTCGTCCAGGTCGCCTGCACCGAGCAGGCCGAGCAGGCTCTGCCCGAACGCCGACCGGGACCGGGAAAGCCTGCCGCGCAGCCGCACCAACCGGCCGGCCGGGGGCGCAATCGGCTCGAACGGTTCGGCCGGCGCCGGTTCGGCCCCCCGCGCCACGTCAGCCGGCGCCACGTCAGCCGGCGCCACGTCAGCCGGCTCAGGTTCAGCGGTGACCGATTCAGCCGGTGCCGGTTCGGCCGGTGCCACCTCGGCCGGTGCCGGTTCGGTCGCAGCGGGCGGCACGACCTCCGTTGGCGGGACCGGCGTGGGAGCCGGGGGCGGGGGGGCACGCGGCGGCGCCAGGGAAGCCTCCGGTGGCGCGGGCGGACTGCCCCCGCCGGAGGAAAAGCTGATGGTGCCGCCAGCCTGGTAACGGCGCGACGCGGGAGGCGCTTCCAGAGCCTCCTCCGGCCGCTCGGCAATGCTGATCCGGCGGCGGCGGGCCAGCAACAGGCCCACCGCCAGCGCGATCAGCAACGCCACCACAACGGCGACGGAGATGATGATCAGGGTTGTGCTCGGCACCCGACTATCCTGGCATCCGGCCGCGCCAGCTGGCCGCGCCGGTCAGCCGTCACCGCCCGGCATTGGAGCCGTAGTCCGACTGATTCTCCAGTACCAGCGCCACCGCGCGCTCACGCACCTCACGAGGGTGCCTCGAAGATCGGGTCATCTCTCCATCCTCCACTCAGGACAGAGTCTCCATCAGACCCGGGGTGGGTTCAGTGCTGGCGAGCTAGCAGGTCAGCGGCGCACGGTCGGGTCGCCCGAGGGTCGTCAGTAGGGCGGCGTGATCGTACCGTAGTGTTTGCGCAGGTCCATAGTGCTGTGCTGCCGTCACGTGTCCCGATGATCGGTCAGTCATCGGGATACGCGGACCTCCGGTGATGGTTGGGTCGAGGCCCAGCCTGAGGGATGACCTCCCGCACAATGCGGGGATGACAACCCTCGCTCTCGCGCCCTAGTCGACCGAATACCATCACAGAACTTGAGACCAGCGCCCCCCACCGGGGTCATGCCGATCATTAGGAGATTGCCGTGCCTGCATCTCGTCGCGACGTCGTGGCTGACAGCGTTCTGGTCCCGGCCGGGACGACGTGCGGCGACACCATCGCAGCCACCAAACTACCCGCAGCCGGACCTCACGCGATTGTGGTCGCTCGTTTGGCTGACGGGACGCTGAAAGATCTTGATTGGGTGCCGGATACCGACGTAGAGGTGGAACCTGTAGCGATGTCCAGTCCCGATGGGCTGAAAGTGTTGCGTCATTCCACAGCGCATGTGCTTGCCCAGGCGGTGCAGGACCTGTACCCGGAGGCGACGCTAGGGATCGGCCCGCCTATTGAGGATGGATTCTACTACGACTTCGACGTTCCCAAACCTTTCCAGCCCGATGATCTTGAACGCATCGAGTTGCGGATGCGGGAGATTATCAAAAGGGGCCAGCATTTCCAACGGCGGGTTCTCCCTTCTTTGGATGATGCGCGCGCCGAGCTGGCGGGCGAGCCGTACAAACTGGAGCTGATCGAGGTCAAGGGTGAGGTGGACCCGGGTGAGGTGATGGAGGTGGGCGCAGGTGAGCTGACCATCTACGACAACACCGATCCCCGGACAGGCGAGAGGTGCTGGTCGGATTTGTGCCGTGGTCCTCATCTGCCCTCTACCAAGCTGATCAGTGCGTTCAAGCTCACCCGTAACGCAGCGGCGTACTGGCGGGGAAATGAGAAGAACCAGCAGCTCCAGCGCGTCTATGGCACGGCATGGCCGACTCGCGACGAGCTGAAAGACTATCTACGTCGGCTTGAGGAGGCAGCCAAACGAGATCACCGCAAGATCGGTGAGGATTTGGACCTGTTCACCTTTAGTAACGAGGTCGGTCGCGGATTGCCGTTGTGGATGCCCAACGGCACGATCGTCCGGGATGAGCTGGAGGGGTGGGCGCGTGAAACCGAACGCCGGCTGGGGTATCAGCGGGTGTCCACGCCGCACATCACCAAGGACGCGTTGTACTACTTATCCGGGCATCTGCCGTACTACAGCGAGGACCTGTATTCGCCCATCGAGATCGAGGGCGAACAATACTACCTGCGTCCGATGAACTGCCCACACCACCACATGGTGTATCGGGCGCGGCCTCACAGCTACCGAGAGCTACCGTTCAAGATTGCCGAGTATGGCACGGTGTACCGGTTCGAGCGTAGTGGCCAGTTGCATGGAATCATGCGGACCCGCGGGTTCACGCAGAACGACGCTCATATTTACTGCACTCTCGACCAGGCGAAGGCCCAGTTTCTGGAAGTCATGCGTATGCATGATGACTACTACCGCGCATTGGGGATCACGGACTTTTACATGGTTCTTGCGTTGCGCGATCCCACCAATACCGACAAGTACCACGATGACGAGGAGATGTGGACCACGGCTGAACGCATCACGCGGGAGGCAATGGAGGAATCCAACATCCCTTATGTTGAGGAACTGGGCGGGGCGGCGCACTATGGTCCGAAGGTTGACTTCATCATCCGGGCCGTGACCGGCAAGGAGTTCGCGGCGTCCACGAACCAAGTGGACCTCTACACACCGCAATGCTTTGAGTTGACTTACCACGACTCGGACGGGGGCGAGAAGCCGGTTGTGGTTATTCACAGGTCGCCGCTGGGCTCTCATGAACGGTTCGTTGGTTTTCTGACCGAGCACTTCGCGGGTGCGTTTCCGGTGTGGCTCGCCCCAGAACAGGTACGGATCGTCCCGGTCATGCCGGACTTGCTAGATTACGCCACCGAGGTACGCGACACGCTGTTCGACGCCGGTTTGCGTGTGGACGTCGATGGCGGTGACAACCGCCTGAACGCGAAGGTTCGCGCTGCGGTGACCCGGAAAATCCCGCTCATCGTGGTCGTGGGTCGGCGCGAGGCCGAGCAGCAAACGGTGTCCGTGCGATACCGGTCCGGTGACGAGGAATCGATGACGGTAGACGCCTTCATCGAACAAGCCGTGGAGCTGGTGCGCAGCAAGAGCCTTGACGGCGCTGGGCGCAGGTGGCGTACCGACGACTCGTATTCCGCCATTCTGTGAGCCCCGGTGCCACGTCTGGCTGTTGACCAGATACACGTCCCCAGCCTGCGCGAACAGCGATGTCGGAGCCGTCCCCGGCGGAAGAGACGGCGAACCTATAGTGCCACCCTCGGAGCCGTCTGGCAACCGTGCGTATCAGTCGCAGACGACGCGGCCCAGGGTGGTTAGGTGTCTACACGCCGCCACCAAGTATAGCGAAACCTCGTCCGGCAGTCGCCACGTGCGCACATCGCGAACTTCGACCCGGCGAGCCGATCCACAACTCTCGACGGAAGGTAGAGACACCGTGCACGACCACGTAGTGCAGGCAATGCTGTTCGGCGCCACCTCAGCCGACGACGATACCACAGAGGACGGCCCGTTCGACGAACTGCGCCTGTGCGCGCTCAACGTCAAACAGCCTCAACCCCAGCCGCGCGCAACGCATCGTCGACTGGCTACTGGCCACCAAGAGCAACACCCTCGTGCTCACCGAGATGCAGTCTTCCGAAGGAGGCCGCCCCAGTTCAGCCGAGTCGGCGAGCTTCTGAAGGTCGAGCGCCGCTCGGGTCTGATAGTCGACGAAGGTGCCGCGGTTGAGATGGGTGAGGTTGCTGTAGCTGGCGTGCATGCCCAACTCGGCCGGCCGGAAGTCGCTGCGGGGGTCGTACACCGCGCCCACGTCGGCCAGCAGGAGCAGCGCCGAGTCCGGCATCCGCACCCGGTCGAAGATCGCGGACAGGTCGGGCTCGGTAAAGCCTTGGAGGAGCAGCTTGGCGAAGAACTTGTGGAGCCAGCCATCGACGAGGACATGCGAACAACACCGACAATCCACCGGTCCCGACCCGCCGACTCGGCGCCACCGACTCGGCGCCACCGGAATCACGGTGCCCGCCATCGGAATCGGCTGCTGGGCCATCGGTGGCCCCGACGACAACCTCGGCATGCCCACAGGATGGTCCACTGGCGCGGACGAGGCAGTCCCTCGCCGGCTTGGAAATGCCTGGCGATGCGGAGCCCGCCGCTACGACACCGCCGACGTCACCGGCCACGGTAGATCGGAACGCCTCCTCGGCCAGCTCGTCGCCCAGATTCCGCGCCACGAGATCGTTCTCGCCTCCAAAGTCGGCTATTTCGCCGAAACCGCGGAACACGGATTCGAACCACACCACATGCACCGCCAACTCGAACAGTCACTCGACAACCTACAAACCGACCACCTCGACATCTACGCCTTACCGCGCTGATGTCCA
>JBOHGM010000066.1:0-29007 GCA_050699435.1 Pseudonocardiaceae bacterium
CACGGTGTCGCTCGTTGTCACGGTGTCGCTCGTTGTCACGGTGTCGCTCGTTGTGACGGTGTCGCCCGTCGGCCATCCTGGCATTGGTCATCTTGTTACTTCCGTTCCACGTCGACTTCCTTCACACTAGCCATGACTCCACTCGATGCGGAAAGACCGAATTGGTCACGTGCTATACTCTGAAGGTATGGATGATATCGAGGTGCGTGAGTTGCGTTTCTTCGTCGCCGTAGCCGAGGAGCTCAACTTCTCGCGCGCCGCCGAACGTTTGGGTATGGCGCAGCCACCGTTATCCCGGGCCATCCGCCAGATGGAGCGGCGCCTGGGTGTGCAACTGTTCGAGCGCAACACCCGTCAGGTCACGATGACCGTCGCAGGCCAGGCATTGCTCAACGAGGCGGGAAATGCGTTTGACGTGTTGTCCGCGGCCGTTCGCCGCACCCGCCGCGCCGCATTGCCCACTCCCACCTTGGTGGTCACCGCGAAACCGGGCCTCGCGACGGGCCTGTTGAAGCGGATCGTGACTTCCTACAGCGCGCTGCCCGGTACGCCACAGGTCGAGCTGGTGGTCAGCGGCTACCGGGAGCAAGCGAACATGGTGCGCGACGGGAGCGCTGATCTGGCCTTGCTGAGCTCGCCCTATGACGAGCGAGGGCTCGCCGCCGAGCCATTGACCACCGAGCCCAGGGTGGCCGCGCTTCCAGCCGGCCACGAACTCGCTGGCTGGGGCGCCCTGCGCTGTCGTGACCTGGACGGCTGGCCCGTGCCGCAGTGGCCGGACTCGAGTCCCGTCGAGCGCCGCTACTGGTCCGGCCGGGACCGCGATTCCTCCGCGAAGAGATCCATCGAGCCACCATCTGACCTACCCGCACACGGTCCGGTGGTCCGCGACAGTACCCAGCTTCTGGAGGTCGTGGGTCTCGGCCAGGCGCTCGCCCTGATCCCACTGTCGCTGGCCGAACGCAACCCGCGAGCAGACGTCGTCTACCGACCGGTTGGCGACGCCAGCCCGTACACCACCGTCATCGTCTGGCCCGAAGGGGCGCGAGCGCACTCAGTCGCCCTGTTCGTCCGCGCCGCGATCCGCACCGCCCACGAGGACAACGAGGCTTACGCAGCAGAAGTCTCTTAGCGATAAGCCGGTCACTTACGGCTCCAGTGGCGTGACGGCAAACAGCGGCTCGTCGTATTCCACCGCCGCACCGTTCGCTTTGAGCACGTCAACGATCCGCCCGTCGACGTCGGCATGTACCGGGATCATCAACTTCATGACCTCGATGATGGCCACCTGCTGGCCGGCGACGACTGTGTCGCCCACATCGACGAACGGCTTCGCGCCGGGTTCCGGTGCATGGAAGAACACGCCGATCGCTGGAGCGCGCAGGTAGCGTAGCGAATCCTGCTCGATGAGCGAACCGTCGATGGCGTTGTCGTCGACGGCGTTGTCGGAGTGTGCCGAGCTGGTTGCCGCAACGACGGTACCCGAGGGTGCAGACGCAGCCGGCCACTCGGCTTCGACGGTGACCCCGCCGGCCTGGATACGCAGCACACTGGGCGGTCGCGGGAACGCGGAGAGCAGCTGCAATGCGTTATCCCTGACCATATCGAGCGTGGCTTCGATATGGTCCGGCAGGTCCGGTGTGTCATGACTCATGGTAGGTGCATCCCGCCTAGTAGTTACCGAGACCACCGCATACGTTCAGCGCCTGCGCCGTAACCGCGCCAGCACCGTCACCGATGAGGTAGTTGACCATTGCCGCCACCTCATACGGCTCCACGTACCGGCCAATCGGCACTCGCGCGGTGATGCGTGCATGGGTTTCGGCCTCGTCCACTCCCCAGATCTTGGCGTAGTGCTCGCGTACCCGCTCCGCCATCGGCGTCTCGACGAATCCCGGGCACACTGCGTTGACGGTGATGCCGGTCTTGGCCAGCTCGAGTCCGAGCGCCTTAGTGAAGCCGACCACACCGTGCTTGGACGCCGAGTACGGGGCAGCGTGGATCACGCCCTGCTTCCCGCCGGTGGAGGCGATGTTGATGATCCGGCCGGTGCCCCGCTCCAGCATGCCGCCGACGTTGAGAACCTCTTTGGTCATGAGGAACACGCTGTTGAGGTTGGTGTTGATGACGTCGAACCACAGTTCGTCCGCGATCTCGGCGGTGGCCCCGCCGCCAGGGCGGCCAGCATTGTTCACCAGGATGTCGATCGGGCCGAAACGGTCGACTCCCGCTCGCACGAACTGACGGATCTGGTCAGCCGAGCTCACGTCGCAGGCCCGCCCGTCCACGTCCAGCCCTTGGCTCTGCAAGTCCTTGACGGTCGCGGCCACCGCATCGTCCCGGCGCGAGCAGAGGTAGACTCGGATGTCCTGCTGTGCAAGGGACTGCGCGATCTCGAGGCCCATTCCACTGGTCGCCCCGGTGACAAGTGCTACTCGCCGCTTAGGTTCCACGATGGTTGCTCCGTTTCTCCGGCGTCGTGCCAGGTTGTACGTCGTGCCAGGTTGTACCCAGGCTGGCAGACCTAGCTCGAAGCCTGGTCGAACCGTCCTGAAGTCCGATTTCAGTGCCTGGCCCAGCCGGTTCCCCGACGGGTATCCGGGTCATTTTCGAGTCAGGTTCGAGCGAGACGGGCCAGGGTGGAGTGGGCCGCCGTGACGGGTCGGTTCGTGCCCGGCGACCGCCAGTAGTACGCCGGGTACTCATTCATCAGGCAAGCTGCCCACCGGAGGGGTTCGCATGACGTCCATCACCATCACCCGCAGCGATCTCTATGCCGAGGTCCAGCAGTTCTATGCCCGACAGATGCAGGCGCTCGACGCAAGGAAGCTGGAAGCCTACGCGGATACCTTCACCGAGGACGCCGAGTTCGGGCACACTCCGGGCCGGGAGCCGGCCCGCACGCGGGCGGGAATCATCCGCGATCTGTACGCGGCGCACGAGCGCTTCACTGACGACCCGCAGCAGCGTCGGCACCTGTTCACCATGGTGGATCTGGATCCGCAGGCGGACGACAGCATCCGGTCCACGGTCTACGCGCTCGTCATCACGACCCGGCCCGGCGGCAACCCGGAACTGGTGCGCAGCTGCGTGGTGCACGACGTGCTGGTCCGGGAGGACGGCGGTTTGCGGAACCGCTCCCGGATGGTCGAGCATGACGGACTCGACTGACGGCATGTACTGCTGCCGCGTCCGGAGCGGTTTACTCCGCTCCGGACGCGAGTAGTTCGTCGACCAGCGAGGTGGCGTGCTCAGCGGCGCGGAACTTCGGATGGTCCAGCACCTCGCGGAGAAACTCACTCGTGGTGTGAACCCGGGGGCCGGAAACCCGGAACTCGCCGAGCGCCCGTTGCATTCGCGCGATCGCGTGGTCCCGTTGTGGTGCCCACACGATCAGCTTGGCCAGCAGCGAGTCATAGTTGGGTGGCACCACGTATCCCGGGTAGACGTGGGTGTCCACCCGCACGAACGGCCCACCCGATGGCACGAACTCCTCGATCAGGCCCGGCGTGGGAGCAAAACCGCGGCGCGGATCTTCGGCGTTGATGCGGCACTCGATCGCCACTCCGCGCGGCTGGATGTCCTCCTGGGCCAGCTGCAGCGGGTGTCCCGCGGCGACTCTGATCTGCTCGGCCACCAGGTCGATCCCAGTGATCATTTCGGTCACCGGGTGCTCCACCTGGATGCGGCAGTTGACCTCCATGAAGTAGTAGTCCCCGGCTGGATCGACCAGGAACTCGAAGGTGCCGACCCCGGCATAGTCCGCGGCGAGCGCGCCGTCGATGGCGGCCTGGCCCATCTGCTCGGCCAGGCCCGTGGGCAGCCGCGGCGCGGGGCTCTCCTCGATGAGTTTCTGGTGCCTGCGTTGCACCGTGCAGTCCCGCTCGCCGAGGTGGATGGCCCGGCCGCGACCGTCGCAGAGCACCTGGATTTCCACATGCCGCGCCTGCTCCAGGTACTTCTCCAGGTAGACCCGTCCGTCGCCGAAGAGCATCTGGGCGCTGCCCTGGGTCCGGCGGTACTCGTCGACGAAGCGATCGGATTCGTGGATCACCTGCATGCCGCGACCTCCGCCCCCAGCGGCTGCCTTGACGATGACCGGGAAGCCGATGGACTCGGCGAGCTCCCGTGCCTGGTCGGCGTCCAGCGGGTCGAGACTGCCGGGCAGCAGGGGGAGCTGCGCCTTCGTCATCAGGGCGCGGGCCGACGTCTTGTCCCCCAGCGCCGCCATCACGTCGGCGGACGGCCCGATCAGCACGATGCCGAGCGCCTCGCAGGCGTCCGCGAAGTCGGGCGACTCCGAGAGGAACCCGTAGCCGGGGTGGATCGCCTCGGCGCCGGTTTGCTGGGCGGCTTGCAGGACCGCCGCGGCGTTGAGGTAGCTCAGGGTGGGCTGGTCCGGCCCGATCTGGACCGCTTCGTCGGCGAACCGGACGACCGCGGAGTCCCGATCCTGGGTGGAGTACACGGCGACGGTCCGCACGCCGAGTTCCCGGCACGCGCGGGCGACGCGTAGCGCGATCTCACCCCGGTTGGCGATCAGGATCTTGGTGAACATCACCGGGCCTCTTCACTGATCGTCCGCAGCTCCGCCTCGACCGTGACCGCAGACCCGAACTGCCGGAACCGGGCTCGCCGGTCGGCGCTGCACTGCGCCCCGGTCAGCTCGCTCAGTTCCCGCAGACTGTGCCGCAGCGCCGCCCGCAGCCGGTCCGCGGCGAGCAGCGGGGCGGCACCGGTACCGCCCTCGGGCTCGGGCAGCACCCCGTCGACGATGCCGTGCCGCAGCAGCTCCCGGGCGTGCAGACCGAGCACCTCCGCTGCCCGGGGCGCAGCCGCCGGATCCTTCCAGATGATCGAAGCGCATCCTTCGGGGCTGATCACCGAGTAGACGCTGTTGGAGAACATCAGCACCCGGTTCGCCACGGCCAGCGCGAGGGCACCGCCGCTGCCACCCTCGCCTATGATCACTGTGACCACGGGAACGTTGAGGGATGCCATCAGCCGCAGGTTCTCGGCGATGGCCACGGACTGTCCTTGCTCCTCGGCGTCTGCCCCCGGGTAGGCGCCTGGCGTGTCCACCAACGTGACCACCGGAAGACCCAGCTTGTCGGCCAAGCGCATCAACCGGGCCGTTTTCCGGTACCCAGCGGGGGTGGGCATGCCGAAGTTGCGCCGGATCAGTTCGGCTGGGTCGTGGCCTTTCTGCTGGCCGACCACCATCACCGGCCGGTTATCGAGCCAGGCGGTGCCCCCGACGACGGCGCTGCACTCCCCCGATATCCGATCACCGTGCAGTTCCTGGAAGTCGTCGAAGGCCAGCGCCAGGTAGTCCAGCGTGGTCGGCCGGTCCAGCCTGCGGGCCGCACCCACCTGGTCCCACGGATCGGGCTCGGGAAGCGCGTCGGGGTCGCGCACCACCGGCGCGGTCGCACCTGCGGATCGCCCGCCGGCGGCCGACGCGGCGAAGCCACCCACCCGAAGTAGCGTGGCCAGCTCTTGACGGAGTCTCGCGCGCGGGGTGATCATGTCGATGAAGCCGCGCTCCAGAAGGAACTCCGCGGTCTGAAACTCCGGCGGAAGCACCTGCCGGATGGTTTGCTCGATCACCCGTCGGCCGGCAAAGCCCAGCCGGGCCCCCGGCTCGGCGACGATCACGTCGGTCAGGGTGGCGAAGGATGCCGCGACACCACCGAAGGTGGGGTCAGCGATCACCGAAATGGTGAGGATCCCGGCCTTGTCGAGCTCGCCCAGCGCTGCGCTCGTCTTGGCCATCTGCATGAGCGAGAGGGCGCCCTCCTGCATGCGGGCTCCGCCTGACGAGGTGACGATCACGAGTGGCGTGCGCTCGTGGCGTGCGTTCTCGATGGCCAGCGTGATCAGCTCGCCGACCGCGGTACCGAGGCTGCCCCCCATGAAGCGAAAATCCATCACTGCGAGAATGACCGGGTTGCCCTCAATGGTTGCTCGGGCGCACAGCACGGCCTCGTCCATCCCCGTTTTCGCCCGCGCCTGAGCAAGGCGGGTGGTGTAGGGGACGGTGTCGACGAAGTCGAGGGGATCGGTATTGCTCACGGCGAGCTGAAGCGGCTCGTAGCGTCCCCCGTCGGCCAGCTGCGCCAGGCGCTGCTCAGCAGTCAACGGCTGGTGCAGGCCGCATTCCGGACATACCCGAAGGTTGCGGATGAAGCGCTTGCCGTAGATGGGTCGCTGGCAGCCCGCGCACAGCAACCAATCGGCGCCGGCGGTCACCTGTTCGACGGTCTGGGTCATCCTTGTTCTTCCTCACAGGATCGAGTCCGCGACGTTCACACCTTGAGCAGCGTGCTGGTGTAGGCGCGGGCGGCAGGTTCGAACTGAATCGCCATATGGGTGGAGATCGAATTGACGTCGCGCCAGAAGCGCTGGAGCGATCCGGTTGCGGATTGTCCGGTGGTGCCTGCCGTTCGGAAGATCCGGTCCACCGCCGTCACCAGCAGGTCCACCGCGATCGAACAGTCGCGCAGGTTCTGCGTGGTCTCCAGCGGCGTGACCACGGCGCCTTGATCGGCAATGGCCGAAGCGCGCTCCAGGAGCAACTGCGCGGCGTCGATCTCACCGGCGGATCGGGCCAGCGCCATCTCGTAGGTGGCGCGATTGCCCTGCACACCGGGCACGCCGGGCAGGGCCGGGGCGGTGCGGATCTTCCCTGCGATATAGCTGGAGAATGCCTCCATCGCACCTCGGGAGGCACCCAGCGCCGGGATGACGAACGACAGCCCGTTCACGGCCTGCAGCGGGGCCGAGTAACAGGCTGCGGTGGAGTGCGCGGACTCGACCGTGCGACCGGCGAACAAGTCGGCGCGATCGAAGGCGCGAGGTGTCGGGACGAAGACGTCCTCGACTACCAGCGTGTTGCTTCCGGTGGCCTGCATGCCGATGTTGAACCAGGTGTCCTCGATGCGGTAGCTGGCGCGGGGGATCGCGAACAGCTTTGATTCCGGCTCCCCGCCGGTGCGCACCAGCCCGCACACCAAAGCCCAGTCGGAGAAGGCCACGGCGCTGATGTAGGGCCACCGGCCGGACAGTCGCCAGCCGCCCGTGACCGGTTCGGCCTTGCCGAGCGGCGTCACCGAGCCGACGATGACGGCGTCGGGTCCCTCCGCCCAGATCTCCTGGCAACCTTCGGCTGGCAGGAATGCCCCCGCCATGCGGGCCATACTCGCCGAGAGGGAGGCACACCATGCGGTGGCCGCGCACGCCTCACCGACCGTGACAACAGCGCGCATCAGCTCGCTAAAGCTTCCGGCTTCCCCGCCACAGCTGGGGGGAACGAAGTGCCGCGCGAACCCGGCGGTCACGATGGCCTTGACCACGTCAGGGTCAAGCTGGCGCCGTGCTTCCGCGTCGGCGGCACACCGGGCTGCGATGGCGGCAACGTCCACAGCGGCGGATGACAGCGGTTGGTCGAGCATCGTGGCTATCTCCTTGTGTCTCACGGGGAGCCCGGTGAATTCGGACTAGCTCGGACTAGCACTGCCGACCATCGCCCGGCCCGGTCGAAGACGGCTCGACCTCGGCTCGACCTCGGCTGAAGCTCACTGGCTGGAGGTCCCTGCCTGGACATCCCCCGGTTAAACGGCACCGGGGGCTCGCCCGGTATGGCAGGGGGCTCCAGCAGAGTTCGAGCTGTCTTCGACCGGGCCGGGCCATCGTCCGGTCGATACCGACACCTTCCCTACCACCCAACGAACAGGAAGATCGATATGGTCGTGACGACCCTTCCCGCGCTCCCCCCGGGTACGTGGAAACTCGACGACTCCCACTCGGAACTGGGCTTCACGGTCCGGCACATGATGGTCAGCAGGATCCGTGGCCGGTTCCGCTCATTCCAGGCGACGGTTACCGTGACCGAGAACGCGCTGCTGTCCAGCGTTGAGGCCACGATCGACGTCAAATCCCTGGACACGGGAAACGGGCCGCGCGACGCCGCGGTGCTGTCGGCCGAATACCTCGACGCCGAGGGCTACCCCCAGCTCATCTTCAGGTCCACCGGCGTGCGCGCTGACGGCGAGGACTACGTGCTCAGCGGCGATCTGACCGTCCGCAGCGTCACCCGGCCGATCGAGCTGAAGGTGCAGTACAACGGCGAGGTCACCGACCCGTTCGGCAACGAGCGGATCGGATTCGGTGTGCAGGCGGAAATCAACCGAAAGGACTTCGATATCTCGGTCGACCTGCCGATGGACGGCGGCGGCTTCGTGGTCGGCGACAAAGTCAAGCTGGAATTCGATCTCGTATTCATCCGTGACACTGAGCCCGCCGCCGGGTCCGCCGGGTCCGCCGGGTCCGCCGCGTCTGCGGGGTCGCCGTCCTATGGCTCTTGCCAGCTCTTCTGGGACGACTTCCGCAACGGGTTCAGCACCGAAGGTCCGGACGCCCGGTGGTTCTACTACGGATTCGGGCCCTATGTCGGAGACGACGGGATCGTGGCGACTTCGCGCGAGGGCCTGCGGGCCGTCTCCAGCGGCACGAATCCCGCTAGTGGGGAGCCCGCGTTCGTCCGCTCGCTCGCCCAGGAAGACGACAACGGGTACGGCTTGCCGGGCACGCTCGATCACGTCAAGTGGCTTGCCTTCACCAATCACCAGGCATCGACCGGATTCAATGGCTTCGATGCCGTGCCAGGTGAAGTGCTGACCTGCGAATCGTGGATGTCGGGCCGCACCTATGGTACAGCCGGACATCCGTTCGGCGACGCCGTGGCCAACCCCGACGACGACATGCGCCTCGCCTCGGTGGGCATGCCCCTGCTCGACGAGGAGACCTCTACGATCTTCGACTTCTTCATGTCAAACGAGCGGGTCTACGTCGTCTACGAGCGACTGCCCTTCTCTCGGCAGCAGCTGGGTAATTATGCCGCATTCGTATACCAGATCCCGGTCGCGGATCGTTCCCCCAGCGACCGCCACCACTTCACGATCTCCTATGACCGGTCTGCAGGGGTAGTGCGGTGGCTGCTCGACGGCAAGGAGGTCTACCGGGTGGATCGGCTGGGCTACCGCCTGGACTCTCGTGAGCACCTCCTGGTCGACCACGGCGGCGAGGAAACGCTGGTGGAGCCGCGACAGCTCAACTGCGGTATGGGGATGTTCACCTCGCTTGACTACGGGCGGCCGGACCAGCGCGCCTTGGTACGTATCTCCAGTACCGAGAACTACTACTTCTCCACCGCGACCGGCGAGCCGGACCCGCAGGCCTTCCTCGATGACGAGAGCCTCGAGTCCAACCGGCTGTTCGGTCAGGGCGCGGAAATCTGGGTGGGCCGTTACGAGGTCTCCAGCACCCCGGCCCGCTGAACTGTCATCCACAAGCGCCGCCGATATTCGTGGCGCCGACCTGACCAATGACCCGACCTGACCAATGACCCGACCTGACCAATGACCCGACCTGACCAATGACCCGACCTGACCAATGACTCTGACAAGGGAGTAAACTGTGCAGCAGCTACGCTTTCTCGCCGAGCCGTCACGTGTCCTCACTGACGCCGGCCTGCTGGTCCTGCGCCTCGCGGTTGCCGCCGTGTTCATCGCGCACGGCTGGGGCGACGTCTTCGAGGCGGGCGTGTCGGCCAATGTCCAGAACTACCAGGATGCGGGTATCCCGCTGGCCGCGGTGAGCGCGCCGTTCACCGCCTACATCCAGCTCTTCGGCGGGATCCTGTTCTTGTTCGGCGTCTTGACCCGGCCGATCAGTGCGGGGTTCGTCATCGTGATGGCGGGTGCGCTGTTCTTCGTCCATTTTGGTGAGTCGCTGGTCATGGGCCAGGACGGCAGTGGCTCCGGCTTCGCGTTCATGATGGGCGCAGCCTCGCTCGCGCTGCTGCTCGCCGGGCCAGGCCGGTTCAGCATCGACCATCTCCTCACCCAGCGGCTGACCGTACCCGAGCACCACGAGGCGCGATCCGTCGGCGCCGTGTGACGCTGACAGCAGCCAGGGAGGTCTCCGGTCGCTGCGGAGCCCTCCCTGCTGACGTGTGGCCGCTGGTGACCTGTGGTCCCCTGGTGACCTGTGGCCCCTGGTGACCTGTGGCGGCAGCCTCGGGCATCATCCTCGTGCCGGTGCCGCGTTTCGGGACAGCGGTGACCGCCCGAGGAGGCCACGCCGAAGGGCGTCGATCTGGTCGGCGATCATTTTCTGCGACACCGCCGCATCGGCGATCGTGAAGGAGGCGTGGAACGTGCCCGGGTAGTAACCCAGCTCCGTTCTCACCCCGGCCTGAATGAGTCGGTGAGCGTAGGTGATGTCCTCGTCCCGCATCGGATCGAACTCGCAGGCGCTGACGAAGGCGGGCGGCAAACCGGACAGATCGGCGGCGCGGCCCGGAGCGGCAAGGTCCGGAACCCCGCTACTGCCCGGCTCGCCGAGCTTACCCAGATAGGACGTCCAGCTCACCAGCGCGTTAGCGCGATCGAACTTCGGCGTGTCGGTGAAGGACCGGGCCGAGACGGTGTCCAAACGGTCATCCAGTTCGGCCGACATCAGGCACTGAAAGCACAGCTGCGGTCCACCGCGGTCGCGAGCCAGCAACGTCACCGCGGCGGCGAGCCCGCCACCGGAACTCTCCCCGCCCACCCCGATGTGAGCGGGGTCGATGCCCAGCTCACCAGCATGCCGTGCGGCCCACTCCAGTACGGCGTAGCAGTCCTGCACTGCGGCCGGGAACGGATGTTCGGGGGCGAGCCGGTAGTCCACCGACACGACGACCGCGCCGACCTGGTCGGCGATGCGGGTGGCCGAGGAGTGCACGGTGTCCAGATCGCCGAGCATGAACCCGCCGCCGTGCAGGTAGATCAGCCCGGGGACCGGCTCCGGGTGCTCGCCCGGCCGGTAGATGCGCACCGGGACCGGCGGGCCGTCCGGCGGGCCGGGAACCGTCCGATGCGTCACATCCACCGGTGTGAGTGGCTCATAGGCCGGTTGGCGCGCCGTGATCTGGCGCAGCGTGGCGCGTGCGGCACCGAGGTCGGCGTAGTCGACGCGGGCGAGCCTCGGCACCCACGGTGCCAGTTCGGGATCGAAGTCGTACCTCACGAAAGAACCTTTCCGGCGCGTTGCCAGTGCAACTTCCGGCGCAGCGGGCGGGCACTGATGACCGCGGTGCCGTACAGGGTGAGCTGGTCTCCCTCCAATACCACCGCACGGATCTGCTCGGTACCCACCATATGCGGATGCGCACTCACCTCGACCTCATGAACTACCGCCGGCCCCTCGGCCAGCCGCCATCTCCCTGAATAGCCCATATAGCTCAGGTCCGGTGCGGTCCGGATGGCGCCGGTGGCTGAGCGGGGCGGGTTCGGTGACCCGTCGTCGTGGTCGGACCGCATCATGCTGACCGACATGTAGCCGCACGGATCGTAGATCAGCAGACCTCGTGGGGCGGTCCCGAGGGGGCCTTCGGAGGTGTTGCCTGCTTCGGTGATGTCGAGGCACGAGACGAGCCGCCACACTCCGATCAGATCGTCTGCTAACATTTTTCACCTTAACTGCGCATTGTGGGCTGGTGATACCGAACGGGAAATAGCTACTTTCGATCCGCCGGGACGCTGGAGACCACAAAGCGGGACATGTCCAGCCCCGCGCCCTGGCCGAACAACCGGTTGGACTCCAGGCTCTCGTCATCGAGGAAGGTCTGCGGGTCCGGTTCCCCGGTCGCGGGATCGAAGTAGAAGCCATCCGCACTGGACAGGCGCACCAGGGCGGACTGCCCGGGCAGCTCGCCGTCGAGTATGGAGATCATGCCCATGCCGCAGCTGAGCTGCCGCGGCTGCACCGGCGTCTCCTCGCCGCCGTGGTCGAGCACGAGGTGCTCGCGGGAGGCAAGGCGATGGCCCAGGCGATCGACCTGGTAGACCTCGTCGCCGTCGACCAGCCAGCGCACGACACCAGCAGAGCGGTCATAAGAGATCTCGAGGTGATGCCGGTCGTGCGGGGAGCGGTCCGCGACCGGGATCGCGTAGGAGAACGCGGCGTAATTGCCCAGCTGCTCCCGCGAGTTGGGAAGCCGTTCGTAGAATGCGTAGATCTGCTCGTTGGTGATGAAGAAGTCGAAGACCGTCGAGGTCTCCGGATCGATTGCGTTCATGGTCACCGAGGTGAGCCGAAGGTCCGCGTCGGGGTTGGCCACGTGGTCGCCGAACGGATGCCCACCCGCTCCGTAGGTGCGACCCGACATCCACGTCTCACACGACAGCTCCTGGCCTGGCTCGGCGTCGAAACCCTGATAGCCCGTCGAGGCAGTGTGATTGGTGAAAACGAGCCACTTGACGTGGTCGAGCGTTCCCGGCAGCCCGTGCCCGTTGTCTTCTTCCTGCGCGACGGTGCGCACGAACGCGGGCTCGCCGGTATCGGGGTTGCGGCCGCTGGAGACGACTCGCAGGCCATGCTGCGAGGTCGTGACGATCCCGTCGTCCGCGACGTAGGGACCGGCCTCGATAGCTGACCACCGGGCATCCGGTCCGGAGGTCGAGAAACCATCGCGGAAGTCGTCCCAGACAATCCGGTACGACGCCCCCCCGGCTTCGGCGACTGTCTCGGCGACGGCCGAGCCCGCAGGCAGGAGGGCGGCGGCACACACCAGCGCGGCGGCCGAAATCACCGTGAACCTGCTCTTCCGTCCCATTCGGATAGGATTCATTTCAGCACCATTCTCTGTATCTCATTAGTTCGCATGTCCCAGGAGTCCGCAGGTCCCAGTAGTTCGTATTCGGTCGGGTCGAACTGGCGTGTGCGCTGCCAGTACTCCAGTGCCGAGAAGGGCCAGTTCTGCGCCGTGCGCCCTTTCTCATTGATGAACCAGTTGCTTACTTTCGAGAAACCCCAGGCTCGCTGCGCATTGCCCTGGTCGACCCAGGAGTTGTAGTCGTCGTGGATCTCGCTGCGGACATCCACGGCTTGGTGACCGGTTTCGTGGAGGAACCGGATTACGTCCATCAGGTAGGTCAGCGCGCACTCGGAGAAGTAGAAGATGCTGCCGCCCTGTCCGGAGAGGTTGGTGTTCGGCCCGTACAGGCAGAACAGATTCGGGAAGCCCGGTATGGTCATGCCGAGATAGGCGCGCGCGTCCCCGTCCCACATCTCATGCAGGTCCACGCCGCCGCGCCCGGTCACCTGCATGGGCGTGAGGAACCGGGACGCCTGGAACCCGGTGCCGTAAATAAGGACATCGACCTCGTGTTCGGTGCCGTCGGTAGTGGTCAATCCTCGGGGGGTTATCTCCCTGATCGGCTCGGTGATGAGCCGGACGTCCTCCCGCTGCAGCGTGGCCAGCCAGATGCCGTTGTCCCGAAACACCCGCTTGGCGCCGACCGGGTATTGTGGAATAACGAGTGACCGAAGTTCCGGCGCATCCGCTACCTGCGCTTGCATCCACTGGGTCAGCGACGCCCTGAGCCGCTCGTTCAAGGCCGAGATCGCCTGCTCGGTGGGCGGGTACTGCGGGTCGACGATCCATCCCTCCAGCACGCCGCCCCGTATTTGCAGCCCCGGAGCGAAGAGCCAGAGGCGGTGCCAGGCCTGGTAGTACGGCACATGCTCGAAGAGCCATTGGACGCTGCCCGGCACCGGATCGTGGTAGTTCGGTGTCGGCCGCAGCCAGGGTGGGGTGCGCTGGAAGACGAGGAGCTCGCTGGCCTGCCCGGCGAGCTCCGGAATGAACTGGTAGGCGCTGGCGCCGGTGCCGATGACCGCGACCCGCTTGCCGGTCAGATCCACCGAGTAGTCCCACTGGGCGGAGTGGAATGCCGGTCCGGGAAAGCCTTCTCGTCCCGGAATATCCGGCAGGCGCGGGCGATTGAGCTGGCCGACGGCACTGACCAGCACAGTGCTCTCGGCTGTTTCCTCCCCTTCCGGTGTCTGCAGTGTCAGGCGCCACCGGCACCGCTCTTCGTCCCACTCGGCCCGGCGGACCTCGTTGTTGCAGCGAATGTGCTCGTAGAGACCGAATTCCTTGGCGAATTCCCGGAAGTAGTCCAGCAGAACCTCCTGGGTGCAGAAGTAATGCGGCCAATCGATCTTGGTGGCAAAGGAGTAGTTGTAGAGGTGGCTGGGCACATCGACGCGACAACCGGGGTAGCGGTTCTCATACCAGGTGCCGCCGACGTCACTGTTCTTCTCGTAGATCACGAATGGCACACCCACCTGGGACAGGCGGTAGCCGGTCAGCAAGCCGCTCATCCCGGCGCCGATGATGGCCACGCTGACATCGGCGTGCGGCGCGAGGCCGTCGGAGTTCCAGCGGGGGGCCTTCGGGTCCTGGCCGGGGAGCATGATTTCCTCGGCCAGCAGCGGCAGCAGGTCCTCGGCGTCGGCACCCATCGCCCAGGTGGCGATGTGGCGGAGCAGCTCGGGGCCCGGCGGCGGTGGGGGAGCGGCCCCGCTGTCCCGGAACCGGATCAGGGCACGCAGCGCCACCTCGCGCGCCTCGGCCTGCTGCTGCGGGGACAGCCCGCCCTGTGGCTGGAGCAGCCACCCGTTGGTTCGGCTGTTGTCGGGCAGGAGCGACGTCTCGCCCGTGAGGTGCGCCACAGCCATCAGCAACGCGGGAATCTCGGCGCTGTCCAGGTGAGCGCGCAGGGTGTCGTCATCGACAGTGATAGGTCGGATCGACGCATTGAGCATCATCAGCGGCGCCTTCGGATGGGGAGTACGGCTCGGGGCGGTCACGGCCCCACTGCGGTGCGGCCTGTCAGGAAACAGCACGTTTATCGAAGCAGACTCGAACCCCGGTCGAGCCGAGCTGGTTTCTCGTTCGGGCACCGGTCCACGCCACGCCACGACCGGTCTTCGACCGACGCTTGAGTTCAGGTTGTCAACCTGTTGTCGGCCATCACGAGAGTTCTTGACTGCGGCCATAGTTGAGAGGTGACGTGCAGCGATGTTCTGTTCGACGGCTTTCCTGGATACCGGGAGCGTCCGATGACGAGACGTGTCGTGATTACCGGTATCGGCGTGCGCGCCCCCGGTGGGAAGGGCACCAAGGAGTTTTGGGACCTGCTGACGTCGGGTCGGACGGCGACGCGGCGGATCTCTTTCTTCGACCCATCCCCGTACCGCTCGCAGGTTGCCGCGCAGGCCGACTTCGACCCGGTGGCCGAGGGCCTGACCCCGCGCGAGATCCGGCGCATGGACCGGGCCACCCAGTTCGCCTCGGTCTGCGCGCGTGAGGCCGTCGCGGACAGCGGACTGGATGTCGGCGCGCTGGATCCGCACCGGGTGGGCGTCAGCCTCGGCAGCGCGGTCGCCGCTGCGACCAGCCTGGAGCAGGAGTACCTGGTGCTCTCCGACGCCGGCCGGACCTGGCTGGTCGACGAGGACTACCTGTCCCCACACATGTTCGACTACCTCGTGCCGAGCGTGATGCCTGCCGAGGTCGCCTGGACGGTGGGTGCCGAGGGCCCGGTCACCCTGGTGTCCAACGGCTGCACATCGGGCCTGGACTCGGTCGGTCACGCGGTGGCGCTGATCCGCGAGGGCAGCGCCGACGTCGTGCTGGCCGGGGCGTCCGACACGCCGATCACGCCGATCGTGGTGGCCTGTTTCGACGCGATCAAGGCAACCACCCCGCGCAACGACGACCCGGAGCATGCCTCCCGGCCGTTCGACGGATCCCGCAACGGTTTCGTGCTCGCCGAGGGCGCCGCGATGTTCGTGCTCGAGACCTACGAGCACGCCCGACGCCGGGGTGCGGATATCTACGCGGAGGTCTCCGGCTACGCGACGCGGTGCAACGCCTACCACATGACCGGGCTGAAAGCCGACGGCCGCGAGATGGCCGAGGCGATCCGGGTGGCTATCGACGAGTCCCGGATCGACCCGAGCGCGGTGGACTACATCAACGCGCACGGTTCGGGAACGAGGCAGAATGACCGGCACGAGACCGCGGCGTTCAAGCGCAGCCTCGGTGAGCACGCTTACAAGACGCCGGTGAGCTCGATCAAGTCGATGGTCGGACATTCCCTCGGTGCTATCGGATCGATCGAGATCGCCGCCTCGGTGCTGGCGATCGAGCATTGCGCGGTGCCGCCGACGGCGAACCTGCACCGGGCCGATCCCGAATGCGACCTGGACTACGTGCCGTTGGTTGCGCGCGAGCATCAGGTGGACGCGGTGCTGACCGTCGGCAGCGGGTTCGGTGGTTTCCAGAGCGCGATGGTGCTGCGCCGTCCAACGGGGGTGAAGGAATGACGAAATCCGTAGTGGTGACCGGTCTGGGCGTGGTCGCCCCCAATGGGCTCGGCACCGAGCGCTACTGGGAGGCCACCCTGGACGGTCGCGGCGGCATCAGCAGGCTAACCCGGTTCGACGCCGCCAAGTACCCGGCACAGCTCGCCGGCCAGATCCTCGACTTCGACGCCGCCGAGTACCTGCCCAGCAGGCTGCTGCCGCAGACCGACGTGTCCACCAGGCTGGCGTTGGTCGCTGCGGAGTGGGCGTTAGACGACGCGAAGGTCGACGCCGAGGCTCTGACCGACTACGACATGGGGGTCGTCACCTCCAACGCCTCTGGCGGGTTCGATTTCACCCACCGTGAGTTCAAGAAGCTCTGGTCGCTGGGTTCGCGGTCGGTCAGCGTGTACGAGTCCTTCGCCTGGTTCTATGCGGTGAACACCGGCCAGATTTCGATCCGGCACGGCATGCGCGGGCCCAGTAGCGCGCTGGTCGCCGAGCAGGCCGGTGGGCTGGACGCAGTGGGGCATGCCCGGCGCACCGCGCGGCGCGGCACACCACTCGTGGTGACCGGCGGCGTCGATTCAGCCTTCGATCCCTGGGGCTGGGTGTCGCACCTGTCCAGTGGCCTGGTCAGCCGGGTGCCGGATCCGCGGCGCGCGTACCTGCCCTTCGACGTCGCTGCCTGCGGCCACGTGCCCGGTGAAGGTGGCGCCATCCTGGTGCTCGAAGACGCCGAAGCAGCACAGCTGCGGGGCGCCCCCCGGGTGTACGGCGAGATCGCCGGTTACGCGTGCACGTTCGACCCGCCGCCGGGATCGTCGCGCCCGCCGGGGCACCGGCGAGCGGCGGAGCTCGCGCTCGCCGACGCCGGGATCACCCCGAAGGACATCGACGTGGTGTTCGCCGACTCCGCCGGTGTTCCCGACCTGGACCGCGCGGAGGCTGCGGCGATCAGCGGGCTCTTCGGCCCGCACGCCGTTGCGGTCACCGCGCCCAAGGCGCTCACCGGTCGGCTGTTGTCCGGCGGTGGCCCGCTCGACCTGGTCGCCGCATTGCTGTCGATCAGGGATGGGGTGATCCCGGCGACTGCGGGGACCACCGAGGTACCTGAGGACTACCAGATCGATCTGGTCCGGGGGGAGCCGAGGCCCGCCCGGGTCCGTGCCGCCCTGGTGCTCGCCCGCGGCCGGTGGGGGTTCAACTCCGCCGTGGTCGTCCGGGCGGTGCCCGGCTGATACCGACACACCCACTATCAAGGAGCTGATGATGAGCAAGGTCACCATCGACGATGTGCGCCGGATCCTGATCGACTGCGCTGGTGACATCGGGACCCCCGAGCTGCATGGCGATATCTCGGCCCTGGAGTTCGACGACCTGGGCTACGACTCGCTGGCGCTGCTGGAGACCTCGGCACGCATCGAGCAGGAGTTCGGGGTCCAGATCCCGGAGGAGCAGATCACCGAGGTCAAGACCCCGCAGGAGCTGCTCGACCTGGTCAACACGAGTCTCGTGGACGCGGCATGACACAGCCACTTCACAGCATGGAGCATGCCCGCGTCGTGCACGCGCCTGCGGAGGTGCTCTACGAGCTGGTGGCCGACGTGACCCGGTGGCCGGTGATCTTCGGGCCAAGCCTGCACGTGCGGCACCTCCAGCACAGCCCGGCGCAGGAGCGGTTCCAGCTCTGGGCGCTGGTGGGCGGACAGGTGAAGAACTGGACCTCGCGGCGCACGCTGGACGCGTCCGGGCTGTGCATCACCTTCGAGCAGGAGCGTAGCCAGGCACCGATCCTGTCGATGGGCGGGAGCTGGTCTTTTCGGGCGTTGCCCGGTGGCCGGACCCAGGTCGTGCTCGCACACCACTTCTCCGCCGACGAGCCACGGATGATCGACTGGATCGCGGACGCGGTCGACCGCAACAGCGAGGACGAGCTGGCCGCGCTGGGCAGGATCGCCGAGCTGGGCGCACCGGTACAGGAGATCATCGACACCTTCGAGGACACCGTCCGGCTCGCTGGCAGCGCGACCGACGCCTACACCTTCATCAACCGCTCGGACGAGTGGCCCGACCGGCTACCCCATGTGCGCCGGGTCCTGCTGCGCGAGGAGCAACCGGGGGTGCAGCACATGGAGATGGACACGGTGACAGCGGACGGCAGCACGCACACCACGACGTCCGTGCGGATCTGCTTGCCCTCCGAGCAGATCGTGTACAAGCAGCTCGTGCCACCGGCCGTGCTCCTCGGCCACAGTGGCGCGTGGCACTTCGCCGAGGTGCCAGGCGATCCGGACAGCACGGTGGTGACCGCCCGGCACACGGTGGCCATCAACCCGGCCGCGGCTCGCGAGCTCCTCGGGGTGGACAGCACGCTCGCCGATGCCCGGCGCTACCTTCGCGAGGCGCTCGGCGGGAACGGACGCGCCACGCTGGCCCATGCAGGCAGCTACGCGGAATCCCAGTCTGGGAGGGCCCAGTCGGGGAGGGCCCAGTGACCGCGCTCGCCGCGCAGCACCGCGTCCAGGCCGCGGATCCGCCGCGCATGGTCGAGGTGGCCGATGGCGTCTACGCCTACGTTCAGCTGCCCGGCGGCTGGTGCGTGAGCAACTCCGGCGTGGTGGCCGGCCCCGACGGCGCGCTTGTCATCGACACGCTCGCCACCGAGAGCCGGGCGAAGCGGCTTGTCGAGGCGGTCGATGCGCTGCGGACCGGGCCGGCCCGCACCCTGGTGAACACCCACCACCACGGCGATCATCACTTCGGCAACCACGTCTTCGGGCCCGCGGCGGTCGTCATCTCCCATGAGCTCGCCCGGGCCGAGATGGCCGAGGCCGGGCTGGCGTTGACCACGCTGTGGCCAGGGCTGGAGTGGGGTGAGGTCCGGGTGACGCTGCCTTCGGTGACCTTCACCGACCGACTCACTGTCCACAGCGGACGGCGTCGGGCGGAGCTGATCCACGTAGGCCCCGCGCACACCACGAACGACGTGGTGGTGTGGCTGCCAGACGACGAGGTGCTGTTCGCCGGGGACGTGGTGCTGTCCGGCGCCACGCCGTTCATCCTGATGGGCTCGGTACGTGGGTCCCTGGATGCGGTGGCGACGCTGTCCCAGCTCGGTGCCCGCACGGTCGTCTGCGGGCACGGCCCGGTCGCAGGCCCGGACGTGTTCGAGCAGAACCTCGCGTACCTGCAGTGGATCGAGTGGCTCGCAGCCGAGGGGATGACACACGGCCTGAGCCCGCTCGAGCTGGCCCGGGAAGCCGACCTCGGCGAGTTCGGCGAACTGCTGGACCCGGAACGGATCGTCGGCAACCTGCATCGCGCCTACGCCGAACTGGGTGGCGGTGCGCGCGGCCGGCCGCTCGACGTGGTGGCCATCTTCGGCGAGATGGTCGCGTACAACGAGGGACGGCTACCCACATGTCTGGTGTGACCGCCCTGTCTGGCTGCCCATGGCGCTCACAGCCGTCGTCCGGAGGACATCATGGCGATCTCATCGCAGCTTAGGGCCAGCACTACGAGCCAGCGCAGTGTTGATTCCACGACGGTTGATTCCACGACGGTTGATTCCACGACGTTTCGCGAGGCGATGGCCCGCTTCCCGAGTGGGGTCACCATCGTGACGACGCACGACGAGAGCGGCAGACCCCACGGCTTCACCGCCAGCTCGTTCTGCTCCGTCTCTGCGGAGCCCCCGCTGGTGCTCGTCTGCCTGGCCAAGTCGGCGAACTCCTATCCGGTGTTCACCCACAACGACCGTTTCGCGATCAGCATTCTGCAGGCCGACCAGGTAGCCCTTGCCCGGCGGTTCGCCAGCAAGAATGCTGACAAGTTCGCGGACGGCGGGTTCGTCCGTACCCCGCGTGGCGCCATCGTGCTGGAGGATGCGCTGGCCGTGGTCGAGTGCTCGGTTGACCGCAGGTACGAGGCCGGCGATCACATGATCATAGTGGGTGAGGTGGAGCAAGTAGTGCTGGCCGGCCTGGGCCGGCCGGCCGTCTACTTCGAGCGCGCGTTCAGCACGATCTGCTCGCCGTCATGTGAACACCATTAATACTGGCCATGCGAACACCAATAATACTGGCCCATGTGAACACCAATAATGCTGGGCGGGCTGGTTAATCCCGACCGCGGCCCGCGCCGGTCAGCTGGCGAGGATCAGTTGCTGGAGCTGTTTCGCGTCGACTGACGGCTCCAGCCCGAGTTCGTCTCCCAGCAGGCGGCGAAGCTTCTGGTACGCGTCCAGCGCCTCGCCCCGCCGCCCCGAACGGTGCAGCGCCTGCATGAGCCGGACGTGTGCCCATTCGTTCAGGTGATGCGTTTGAGTGAGCCAGCGGAGTTCGCCGATGATCTCCTGATGGCGACCCGTCTCCAGGTCGATTTCTATCCGTAGTGACAGGGCCTCGATACGCTGTTCCTCGACAAAGGCCACATGGCCTTGCAACCGGGGTCCCGCAGTGACATCCACGAGCATTGGACCGCGCCACAACGACAGCGCTTCCCGCAGCAGATGCGACGCCCGGGATGCGTCGCCCCGGCGCAGCGTTCTTGTGCCATCAGCCATGAGATGCTGGAATCGGACGACGTCGATGTTGTCCTGGGGTACCGTGAGGACGTATCCGGCGGGACGTGTGCTCAGTACGTCGTTGCCCCGCGAGGATTCCTTGCTCCGGCTCAAGATTTTACGCAGATGGTACACGTAGGTTTGCACGGTGGTCTTTGCGCTTGTGGGCGGCCCCTCCGGCCAGAGTTCGTCGATGAGTTGTTCGGTACTCACCATGGCTCCGGCGTTGATGGCCAGCAAGGCCAGGACTTGCCGGGGTTTGGCCGCAGTCGGAGTGAGCGTCCGACCATCCCCCTTGACCTCCAGTGGACCCATGAGGTTGAACTGCATCATTCTCCCCTTCTGACCTGCACGTTGCCATCGGAGCCGTGCCCTGTTGCCCTCGCCGGCCGCCACCTGAGGTCGATCTCCGGTTCCCATTCCCCGCACGCCCTGACGAGATCAGCAGGTGATCCTTGAGCGCTAGTGGACTGGGCCACGATTCGGCTACCAGGGACTCGGCTACCAGGACAGAGCGAGCTGCCGGTACCGTTGATACCGAGGGGGTAGCGTCCCCGCTGTGTCGCGCAGCCCACTTTTACCGGACATCCCGGCCGCCGAGGCGTTGGTGGCGTGGCAGGTGGCCAACGCGGCGGCGGGGTGCCCGGATCGGGTGGGTACCGAGCGAGTGGATCTCGTGGCGGCGATCGGCCGGGTCACTGCTGAGCCACTGTGGGCACGGCGGTCGTCCCCGGCATTCGACTCGGCCGGGATGGACGGGATCGCGGTGCGCGCGGCGGATACCGTCGGGTCCAGCGAGACCGCGCCGGTGGCGCTGACCGACTTCGACCTGGTGGACACCGGTGACCCGCTGCCTGAGTGCCGCGACGCGGTGGTGATGCGCGAGCACGTGCACTGGGTCGGTGACGGCGTGACGCTGGCCGCGGCCGTGCCGCCCTACCAGCACGTCCGCTCGATCGGCGAGGACATCGCGGCCGGCGAGCTGCTGCTGCCACCAGGGCAGCGACTGCGCGCGGTCGATGTGGCCGCCGCTGCCGCCGCCGGGGTTACCGAGATCGTGGTGCGCCGTCGCCCGGTGGTCGCGATCCTGCCCACCGGCGACGAGATCCGGCCGCTGGGCACTGAGCCCGCGCTGGGTGAGATCCCGGACACCAACTCGCTGATGCTCGCGGGCCAGGCTCGCGAGCATGGCTGCGAGGTGCTCGCGCTGCCCATCGAGCCCGACGACCCGCCGCGCATCGCCGTGGCGCTGCGCGGTGCCGCCGAGCGCGCCGACCTGGTCGTGCTCATCGCCGGGGCGAGCGCAGGCCGCGACGACCACAGCGCCTCGGTGCTGGCGCAGGTGGGCACGCTGGCCGTGCACGGTGTGGCGCTCCGGCCGGGGCATCCGGTGGTGCTCGGCGCGGTCGGCGCCACGCCGGTGTTCGGCGCGCCCGGCTACCCGGTCTCGGCCGCGCTGACGTTCGAGATCTTCGCCGGACCGCTGTTGGCTGCTCTGCAAGGCACCACCACGCCGGCCCGGCCGACGGCTCGGGCCCGGCTGGCCCGCGAGCTCGCCTCCCCGCCTGGGATGGACGACTGGGTGCGGGTGCGGCTCGGGCGGGTCGGCGGGCGGGTGGTGGCCACCCCGCTGCGCCGCGGTGCCGGCGTGCTGACCTCGCTGGTGCGAGCCGACGGGCTCCTGGTGGTGCCCGCCGGGCTGGCGGGCCACCAGGCCGGGACCGATGTCGAGGTGCAGCTACTGCGCGGGCTGCCCGAGATCGCCCGCACCATCGTGGCGATCGGCTCGCATGACCTGGTGCTCGACCTAGCCGCTTCGGCGCTACGCGGCATCGACCCGGGGGTGACGCTCGCGTCGTCCCACGTCGGCTCGCTGGGCGGGCTGCTGGCGCTGCGTGACGGGCTGTGCCACCTGGCCGGTTCGCATCTGCTCGATCCGGAGACCGGCGAGTACACCCTGCCCTACCTGCCGCGGGTGCTCGGCGATGCCGGTGCCGTCGCTGATATCACGGTCATCCGGCTGGTGCACCGCGACCAGGGGCTGATCGTCGCGCCCGGTAACCCACTGGGTCTGGCCGGCCTGGACGACCTGGCCCGGCCGGGATTGCGCTACGTCAACCGCCAACGCGGCGCGGGCACCCGGGTGCTGCTCGACCACGGGTTGCGGTGCCGTGGCGTGGCGCCGGACGATGTCGTCGGCTACGAGCGCGAGGCACACACCCATCTCGCCGTCGCGGCGGCGGTGGCCGCGGGACGGGCGGATGCCGGGCTGGGCATCCTGGCTGCTGCGCGGGCCTACGACCTGGACTTCGTGCCGGTCGCGCAGGAGCCCTACGACCTGGTACTCACCCGGGAGACAGCCGAATCCGACCTGCTCGCCCCGCTGTGGCGGTTACTGGCCGATCCGGCCTTCCGTGCGGCGGTCGAAGCACTAGGTGGCTACTCCTGCACCGAGACCGGCGCCCGCGTGCTCTGAGACCACCGCTTCCCCAGTGGCAAGGTCCAGGCGCGATCGCCGTGAGGCGAATCGAGCCAGATCCATTGACGGTCGGGGGTGGCGGTGAGCCCGAAACGTTCCCACCCTGGCCGGCCGAGCACGACCCACGCCGCATGAGTGTCTTCGATGATCCGCCACAAGGAGTGCGGACCGGTCTCCCAGACATACCGGGTGCCGCGCTCGGAGTCTTCGCGTACCTCGCACCAGGAGCCGTCGGGGGAGTGCAGCACGGTGTTGCGGGGTGGTTGATCGGGGCCGTCGCCGCGGAGGCTGAACGAGGTGCCGGAGGGGAGCGTGGTGTGGGCGTAGAACCAGAACGCGGAGTGTTCCCAGGGGCGGGTCAAATCCAATGTGGTGGTGCGCTGACGAGCTGAGTCGCGCTGCTGGGAGACGATGGTGGGACGGGCCTGCTGGTAGGTCTCGCCGCGGCGACGAATGCTCATGAAACTGCCGTAGGTGGGATCGAACCGTCCTTCGGCGATATGCCCGCGCCGGCGCAGCAGGACCAGGTTGCCTGCCTGTTTCCCGATCTTCACGTCGGCCAGGATAATGCCTTCGTCGCGGGTCTGTTGAATCCAGGTCCAGGGGATGACGGGAACCGAGCAGGTAGCGATGATCCGGTCATAGGGGGCGTGTTCCGGCAACCCGTCCGCGCCGTCAATGGCCACCAGCGTGGGGTGGTAGCCAAGGTGGGCGAGGCGTTCGCGGGCCAGCCTGACCAGGTCGGTCTCGATGTCCACGGCGAACACGTGCTCGCTGCCGAGCCGGTGGCACAGCAATGCGGCGTTGTATCCGCTACCGACTCCGATTTCCAGCACCCGGTGCCTGTCGCGGATGTCCAGGGTTTCGAGCATGCGCGTCATCAGGCTGGGCATACTGGTGGAGGACAGCCCCCCGGGCAGCACGAATAGTGCGGTGTTGGAATACACCCGGGACAGATCATCGGCGGTTTGGACTGCTTTCCAGTCCCCGGTGTGGGGGTCCATGGTGTAGTGCACGGGCACGAGTTCGTGGCGCGGCACCGCGCGGACCGCGGCATGCCACTCAGGGGAGCGCAACTTGCCCGCCGCGGCGAGTTCGTCGGCCAGCCCGGCGGCAAGCATTCTCCAGTCGCTCACGGGCATACTCCTTGGGCGAGCAGGTCAGCGAGTGTGTGCGTGAGTGGTACGCCCGTCCGGGATTCGAGCCACCCGAACTGCCCGCCAGGATTGCATTCAAGAAATGTATACGACCCGTCGGGACCGACTACGAAGTCCAAGGCCCCGTACACCAGGTTTCTCGCTTCCAGAAACCTGGTGATCCCTTCGGCGACCGGGGCGGGAAGTTCGATCTGTTCGTAGCTCAAGTACGGAAGTCAATGTAGGAGGTGGTGTTCCCCGCGTGGATCGCAAAGGCGAACAACCGACCGCCAATGGCGATCACCCGAGCATCGTACTGTTTCCGAACCCACCGCTGCGCAAGGTGGCAGGTGACGTCGATGCCACGTAGGTCGGCGAGATCATCTTCACCGAGCAGGCGAGTGAATGTGATCTTTCGGGTGCCCTCTTCGGCGATGTGGTTCGCGCCGAGCATCTTCGCGACCGTCTCGCCTGCCTGGGTGAACCGGCACAGAGCCGCCGGTTCATTGGTGATCAGGGTGTCGGGCACGGTGAGACCGCAGCTCGCTGCCGTCGTCAGTTGTACAGGCTTGGAGGCCGCTGCTGCCCGGGCCGGGTGATTGACCCACAACACCGGAAGAGACGACAATACCCCGCCGAGCCCGTACTTGGCCTCCAGGAACGCATGATGACGCTCCGTGCTGCTCAACTCCGGCGGGAACTGAAAGGTGGTGGGGCCGCGATACCAGATCGACCGCAGTCTCTCCAGTTCTACATCACGCCCTGGTGTGCGGAGAAGACCCTGCCAGCGGCCCTCTCGTAGCTCTGCGTGACAGTATGCGAACTCGGGTACAGCACGTCCAGTGATGGCGCCGCGCCGCATACCGCGCAGCCCCAGGGTCGTACCTCGGGTGGGGACGGAACATCATGACACAGCGGCGCCTGCTGCGGCCGGGACAACCCGAACTGCTCACTACCCGACGCCACCGGATCGTTGACCAATGCTGTTGTCATGCTGCGCTCCTTGTCGATTGCTCGCCGACAGTCAAGGTGCGGAAGGCCGATCGGCCGCCATCCGATACCACCCGCCGTTTCGGCGCGGGTGGTGTGTCCGTCCAACTGCAGGTATCTGGCATGTCCCAGGTGGGTAACACACCTGCTGCTGCCCGCTCGGGCTCGGCTGGCCCACCGCCAGGAATCTCCTGCTGATCAGGTCGTCGAGCGCCTCAGCGAGGTAGCCGCTGACCGGCCGCCCGAAATTGGTATAGCTACTGCCGAGCTTGATCACGCCGCCCTCGTGAGCGCGGTGCAGCGCCAGCCACTCGGTCGCCTCAGGAGTCATCGGACCGTGCCAAGCCACCGAAGCAGGCGAGTCAGCACACCGGGAGACGGCGGCCGCTGGTCACTCTTGGCGAGGATGGCCACGCAGGCCGGCACCAGGCTTCCACACACCGCCCGATACCGGCCGGACCGGCCCGCTTTGGCTCAGCGCGGCATCACTGACCCGATGATCGAGGCCATCCGCGAGGCAGGTCACCGACATCAGCAGCGCTCCCACCCGTTCCGGTCCTGCTGTGGTTCCGGTCTTCCCAGCGACAGTGCGAGACAACGGCAGCGGTCTCTGGTGGCAGGAGGCAGGCACAGGTGGCATGGCACAGCTCCGAGGTGTAGTAGGGCACGGCAGGCTGCTGGTCAGACCGCGCTCGCAGTCGTCACAACCTCTTACCCTAAACCATGACATATACCCTGGCAGAAGGTCAATAGTCTGGGTAGAACTACTACTCAAGGTCCTGCTAGCAGCTCGCCTCGCACCCGGTGGATCAACGGCACTGCCTCGGCACCGGGAAGGGCCAGGTCCGCCAGCCTTTCGTACGTATCGCGGTACTGAGCGACCTCCGTCCGGTCCGTGATGTTGACCAGTCCGGTCAGCAGTTCCAGGCGAATCAGATCGGGCTCGCCGTCAGTCCGGTCGGCCAGGATCGTGAAACCGTGGTCGTGCCACACTGGCGCGGTCCGCTCGAACGGGAGTACTCGCACGTCCAGATGCGGCTCGACGGCCAGTGCCGCGACGCGGTCCAATTGGGCAGCCATGACCTCCGGCGGGGCGACCCGCCAGCGCAATCCGGCCTCCCCGATCACCCATCGCAGGGTCTTGGCTCGGCTGTAGAGGATGACCTGACGCTGCATCCGCACTGCCACCGCCTCAGCGACGTCCTCGCGGTCCGGGTACTTACCTGCTACCAGTTGCATGGCGTACTCGGCGGTCTGCATCAGTCCCGGGATCAGCGCGGGCACGTACGCGATCATCGTCGCCGCGGCGGCCTCCGCAGCGAGGGCGTCACGTTGTCGCTTCACCAGCCCGCTGGCGAGCGCTTCCCGCCAGGTGACGAACTCCGTCGCGACCGCCTCCGCCAAGCCGACAGCCGCCTGGCGGTCGGCTTGGCTCGCCCCCGTCTCGCGCGTCCAATGGTCGACAAGCTCGGCGGTGGCGACTGCCTCACCCAGCTCCACTCGCGATAGGTGGGACTGCGAGACACCGAGCCGTCCGGCCAGGACCGGTCCGGACAGGCCAGCGGCCTTACGCAGCCGACGGAGTAGACCACCCAGCCTGCGCTGCCGAACCGTGCCCTTGCCGAATGCGGAACTCAACGAATACGAGCCATGAACTCGCGGTAGGGCACCGCTGCGGCGCGCACCTCCTCGGCCAACGCGACACAGTCGCGGACCACGTTGCGCTCCCCGGTGTAGTCGTAGCCGGTCAGGACATCCTCATCGGTATAGCGGTACCACAGCACGGAGGCTTCGTCGAAGACCACGAAGTCCTCCCGGACGTGGTCGAACTCCGGGTGTAGGGCCCGGTCCAGGACGTAGATCTCTTCCCCGGCCTCGGTGTTCCGGGGGTAGGCAACGTCGAACTGGTGCTGTGAGTACTCGGTTAGCGGCAGTTCCACGAACCGGACCCGGCCGATTTGCCGACCGGACTCGTTGACCTGGCGGAGGGTCTCGAGCGTCTGCTTCGTCTGCGGTGTCATCGGCTCCGGCTCGCCCCGGCGCCATGCCGCGAGTCCGTCTTTCTCCCACGGCACCGCGTACCGCTGCCGTGTCTCCAGCCGCAGCGCGCGATGCGCGATGCCCTGGTACAGGCCGATGACGTCGATGTCGCTCATGTCATCCCGAGGTTGCGAGCCGCTTCGAGCAGCGCTGCCTTGGACACCCGGCCGAGGATTTCGCCCTCCGGGACGTAGTTGGGCAGTATCGCCTGGTGGTCGGCAGCACTAGCCGGACGGAGCTGGACCATGATGTCCTCGCCGTCGGCCCAGAGCCGGTCGCAGCCTTGAAGATCGTCGGAGCTGGTGTCTGGGTTGAGCAGGCGCACGAGACCTCTTCCAGAAGACAATTAGCTACCCTACAAGATAGACCGCGACCCGGGTAAGAACAACCTTCCTGGGTCAACTCATCATCCGACGAGAGAGACCCGCTCCGCCACCGTCCGCGCCGCGCAACTCCTACGGCCGTACCATGGGTGAGAAAGGAACGCCATTGCACGGCGGAGCCTGCGGGGGCAGGATAGTCCGAACTGTTCGCTGCCCGATGCCACCAGATCGTTGACCGAATGCTTGTCGATCTCTGTGGTCAACTGCTGGCGCGCACGCCCAGCCGCACCCGCTGGGCAGTAACAACATCGATCAGCCGCTGGCGTGTGCTCGGACCAGAGCTGCTTACCCACCGGGGGCGACCAGCACAGCGCGGCCTCCGCCACGATCACCTCAATCGTCGGATCATGCTGCTCCAGGATGCGCTGGCGCGCCAGGCGCGCGGCCTCCGCCGCCTACAGGTCTCGCTGCCCGGACACATCGGCCAGTCCCAGCACGGTCGTGGTGTAGGCACGGGTCTGCAGCAAGCCCGGCCAGCGCGGATTGGCAGTCGCGGATACGCGCCGCGCGCTGCTCCGAGCGCGCCACCCGTGCCTGCTTGGCAGCCAGCCCGGCGCATTTCTCACGCCGCCAAGCCGACGCCTCGGTCAGCGCGGTCGCGGCCAGTTCGAGCAACTGGCCGCGGGTGTGGTCGTTGGCATAGCAGGCGTGCGCCCAGGCATCAAAACCGGGAGAAGCACACCGTGGAGAACCTCGCCGCGTTGATCATCCGCGCCCGGCGGGCCGGGCCACCGGCCTGAGCGGGTGACGCTGCTGCCCGGTGGTCTCCCCAGGGTGGCGGTCGTCGACGGACGGCCTCGCTGATCATCACCCGATCGGGGAGGGGCTACTGTGCCCTGACCACCCAATGCACCCGAGGGGAGAGCGGTAAGGATGAGCTACGGCCATGCGGACAACCTTGCTCGCGGTGGTGCACAGCGCGGCGAGCAGCAGACATCTCCAGCTGAGCAGCGGCCACCGGAGACGACGAAGGCCGACCCGCCCGGCGGCCTCCCGCCCGACTGGTACACCGCACCCGACCTCAAGCCGGCGCTGGCCGGGCGCGACATCGGCGCGCTGTACCGGTGGGTGAATGCCGCCGGGGTAGTGCAGCGGCGGATCGCGGTGCTGACCGGCAGCAGCCAATCCGAGGTGGCGGACATCATGACCGGGCGCCGGGTGCGGGTGATGGCCTACGACGTGTTCGAGCGCGCCGCCGAGGGCCTGGCT
>JBOHGM010000067.1:0-26171 GCA_050699435.1 Pseudonocardiaceae bacterium
CCCCCGAGGTCAGACCTCGGGGGCGTGGCCGCCCGCTCGGCGAAGGCAGTTGCCTGGGTGATCACTGTGTCGGCGGGCAGGACCGGGCCGCGCTGCGTGACGCGCTCGGCGTGGTCGTCCACGGCATCACCTCGCGCCAGAGCTGACCTGCGGCCCGGCGCCTACCGGGTGGCCGGGCGGCGCTGGATCCGCCGGTCGAGGAGCCCGATCAGGACGACGATCACGGCGGCGACGCCGATCAACCCGAACCGGTCGACGGTCGTGCTGGTCATGACGAATGCCCCGAAGATCGTGTGACCGACGACCGCTCCACCGGCCATGGCCAGCGAGTGCTGATCGGACCACGCCTGCGATCGGGCCCAGCGACGGATCAGGAAGGCGGCCCCGCCGAGCAGCACCGGGGCCACCAGCATGGGGACGAGTACCCAGTTTCCCTGGGTCATGGCCGGCTGCTGTGACGGTCCGGTGGGGAACACCAGCACGAGCACGACGAGAGTCCCGATCACGCCGAGTGGGCCGAGGACCCAACGCGACGGCACCACCGCGGACGTCCTCCGCGGTGCCCCGGACGGGGTAGGAGCCCAGTGCGACGACGGCCAGGACGATCACCGCTGCCACGCAGCCGAGGACGACCGGCAGCGGGCGGAATAGCCGGGATCCATCGTCGGCGGGATGAACATCCTGAGCAGCAGGACCCCGAGGACGGCCACCGCTGCCGTGATGGCCATGCCGGTCTTTCGCAGGTACGGCACTTGTCGATGAGAGGGGAACAGGACGTCGGTGAGCAGGATCGGGATCACGGCACTGAACAGCACGTGATAGATCGCGTTGGCTTCCCAGTAGGCGATGTTCAGCCCGAGGACGCGCGGCCCCACTCGGCGGCGCCGTAGAGGTTCGGGCTGGACAGTGCCTGCAATCCGATTCCGTCCTCGACCAGTTCGTAAGCCAGTCCCAGCAACACGATGCTGGGCCAACCCCGTCCGGTTCGGCGGACCGCCTCGCGGACCAGCAGGATCCCCGCACCATAGATCGGTACCAGCGCCAGCACGGCCCATGCCATGCTCAGTGGAATGAGGCCCCAGGTCAGCTCAGCGATGACGGGGGTCAGCACCACGAGCGTGAACGCTGCGCGCCGGTTGCCCTTCCGTTTTGCGGTCGAGTCCCGGGGAGACGTCGCCATCGACGATCCGCGTGAAGTCATGCCACGAGGTTGCGGCACCGCATCTCGTATGCACATCCGGCCCCTGCGGGTGACCCCTGTGGGTACCGAACTGGTCATCCACCAGCGGTGAACTGCGGCATCCTGGACGGTGGCTGTCAGGCGTGATCGCTGATCGTGGGGGTGCGACTGCTCTATCTGGGTTGTCTTCGGTCAGTTCATGGGCTGGCTGCTGGCCGGGAGCTCCACGTCGAAGTACGTGGAGCTCCTGGTGCGCCGTCACGCCGTCGCCGTGCTCCGCCGCGAGGTGAGCCGACTGTTGACGGTGTCTCCACTGCATCGAACGTCACACCCGGCACGATCGTGCGGTGGCACCTGGTAAGCGATGGTGGACCCAGCCTCGACACCGCACCGGAGGCCGCAAGGGTCAGTGGGTGCGCTTGTCAGCCCGCAGCGCGTCGAGGGTCTTGGCGACGCGTGCGGCCCTGGTCTCGACCTTCTTGGCCTCGGTGATCCACCGCACCCACTTCTTGCGGTGGGTAAACGACAGCGCGTCGAAGAACTGTCGCGCGCTGGGGTCGCCCGCCAGCGCCTCCGCCAGATCGTCGGGAAGAGTCACCTCACGTGGCACGTCGTCGAGCTCGATCGTCACGTCCACCTCGTCACCGGCGGCGACTCGGAGGCGTCGCGGTTCGCTGCGCTGAGCGGAACAAGGAACCGCCCGCCCATCGAGGCGATCGGGCCGCGTCTGCGTCTCACGAACCCCAACCGAAAAGATCAATGACATGGGCTGGTGTCCCAGGAACCGGCCGGTGACCTGCGCCGCGGCAACCAGGACTCTCAACCGAGAATGGTTTTCAGTGTCCGAGGGGGGACTTGCACACTAACCACACGCCTCCTGCTCCGCGACCCCACCCTCACTGAGCCGCGTGCCGCGCCGAATATGCCGTCGGTGGGGCTGTCCCATCCATCCGCAGGGAGTCTTGTCCTGGACAGCTTCGGAAGGACAGGAACGAAGGCCAGTTGACCTGCGGGATCGGCTACTGCGCGCGAAGCGGGACGCGTGTAACGCTTGACGTTATTAACGCTTCGCGTTATGCTCGCTGTGGTGCTGAGGTCGTTCGCGAACAAGGACACCGAGCGGGTGTGGCGGCGTGAGCGTTCTAAGCGGCTAGATCCCAACACGCAACGTGCGACGTTACGGAAGTTGCTGATCTTGGACGCGGCTGATGTTCTGGACGATCTCAGGGTGCCACCTGGTAATCGGTTGGAGAAACTTCGTGGCGATCGCAGCGGACAGTACAGTGTGCGGGTGAACCAGCAATGGCGTATCTGCTTTTGCTGGACCTCGGCCGGGCCAGGAGACGTGGAGATCGTTGACTATCACTGAACGGAGGGGTCAGGTGTCGACGACAGCATCGATGTCGCCCATCCATCCCGGCGAAATCCTCGCCGAGGAGTACCTTGCGTCCTGGGGGATCACCCAGCACAGACTCGCGGTCGACATCGGGGTGCCACCCCGCCGTATCAACGAGATCGTGCACGGTAAGCGGCGGATCAGTGCCGATACCGCGCTCCGACTCGCCCGCTACTTCGGCACGTCAGAGCGGTTCTGGCTCAATCTGCAAGGCCGCTACGATCTGGAGGTCGAACGCGATCGGCTTGGCCCCGTTCTCGACGAGATCCGCCCGTTGACCGCTTGATGTTCGAACGGCGTTGAGTCCCGTCCTACTTCACCATGTGCGGTGCCAAAAACTTGATGCAGGGTGGCCGCGGTCGGATGAGCGGTCACACCGAGGAGATGGACTTGTCGGGTGCGCACTTCCATGACAAAAAGGACATAGAGGCGGCGCAGCCCGATGGTGTCCAGGGTGAAGAAGTCGGTGGCCAGCAGCCCGGTTGGCCTGAGCCCGCAGGAAGGTCCGCCATCTGGTGTCTGCTCGGCGCGGTGCCCGAGCCCGGCGAGTTCCCCGTGGAGCCGGTGATGCCTCCAGGACGGATTCTCGCGTGCCAGGCGTAGCACCAGCTCGCGGAGCTCATCACTGATCGACAGGCGACCAGGCGGTTCGGACAGGTCCACTTCTTCTTGACCAGACGCCGGTGCCAGGCCAGCAGCGTGGCAGAAGTGACGATCCGAGGGGTACGCAGCCGGTGGGGGAGCAGCCGGGTCAGGGCCGGGTGCTCGGGCGACGAGGTGGCCTAATTGGCGCACATTGTAGAAGTGCCACTCATCGTCTCATGTACCTTCCCCGATCGCCGGCACGGCACCACCCGGCCGTTCCCGGTGCGGCGGTGGCGCGGTGCGATGACTTCGCCGGACGCCCCGAGTCTCACCTGCTGACCGGCCCGCCCGGGCCGTCCGACGAAGGAGTAGCGATGCAGATCATCCTCAGTGACTTCATGAGCTTGGACGGCGTCGTGCAGGCGCCCGGCGGCCGCGAGGAGGACACCGACGGCGGGTTCACCCACGGCGGCTGGTCGATGCCGTACTTCGACCCGCAGACCATGGGCTCGGTGATCGACCAGGTCATGGCAAACAACGGAGGCGCTGCTGTTCGGCCGGCGCACCTGGCAGACGATGGCCGCGGCCTGGCCCGGCCGCGCCGGCGACCCGTTCGCCGAGCGCATGAACGAGATCCCCAAGTACGTGGCGTCCCGCACGCTCACCCAGGACGACCTCACCTGGTCCGGCTCGACCCTGCTACCCGCCGACGACGCGATCGGCGCAGTGCGCGAGCTGCGCGCACGGGACGGCAAGGCACTGCAGGTCATGGGCAGCGCGTCGCTGGCTGCGCAGCTGATCGAGCACGACGTCGTCGACGAGTACCTGCTGATGATCGAGCCGATCCTGCTCGGCCACGGCAAGCGGATCTTCCCCGACGACGGTCAGACCCGCCCGCTCGAACTGGTCTCGACCACGACCACCGGGACCGGCGTCCTGATCTGCACCTACCGCCCGGCAGGCCGCTGACCCTGTCCTGGCCGAACAGCTGCGTGACCTGCGACTGGACAGGCGTGGCTCCCGGTGACATCCCCAACGCGACCGGCAGCCCCGTCGACTAGCGGCCTTGGTCGCTAGAGCGGCACAGGGGCCGGAGCAGGCTTGTACGCCGCGGACGGAGGCAAGGGTCTATTCCGTCCATCCCGTGCTGTTGATCTTGTCAGCCCTGGACGGCGATCAGCGGCCGGACCTGGTCGCGGCCTCCGTTCCAGGGATAGGGATCATCTAGATACCGCAGCCCGGCCGACTGGCTCAGTGCGTCGGATCGACAGCCGCCGGATCGCCCCCAGCGTCACAGGTCGAGCCGCGTGGACCAGTTCCGTGGCAGGACGAATATGTCCGACCGCGACGCAAACGGCGTTTTGCCCAGGCTCGCCGCGTACCCGAGAGAGATGAACAGCAAACGCACTGCGCAGAGGAGAAAACCGCCAGCATGATCGTGCAGGCCACGAGCTGCCAAAAGATCAGATACAGCAGTCGAGCCGTCACGAGCGGCGAATCATGCTCGATGGCCACCGGCCAGCGATGCCGCAGGTCAGCGACGTGGATGACCTATTCGGCACCCACAAGCCAAGCCGCGCGACAGGCTGCGGGCGGAGCGCCCGATGCCCTATGTGCGGGACTCATTCTGGCGCGGACGCCAGTTCGTCTCCCAGCAGCACATGCAGGAGCAGGCGCTGGTGTGGTGCCGCGAGGTCGCCGGGACGCGGTCGTGCCGGCCGTTGGGTGGCGCGGCCCCGGCCACGGTGTTCGCCGCGGTCGGGGCCGAGGCGCTCAAAACCGTTGCCGCACAAGCATTCGTGCTGGCCACCTGGTCGGTCGGCAAGGTCGGTCCAGACATCCACGTCAAAGTCAGCAAGACCCTGTACTCGGTGCCCTGGCGGCACATCGGCCGCACCGTGGACGCACGCGAAACCCCGGACGGTGGTGCAGATCTTCGACGCCGGGGAGTTGATCGCCACCCACGGCCGCAAACCGGTGGGCAAGCAAACCGACCTGTCACACTATTCACCGGAGAAGATCGCGCGCAGCCCTGGCCCCCCCTCGCCCGTTTTCCGCTACCCATTAGTGCCTCCCGTTATTCGTGATAGGCCAAGACGCGCCCTACGCTGACGGCCGACGGCCGACGGCCGGGACGGCAGATCGCGCCGACGGCAAGCGGTTCGCTGTGGGAGCGCTTGCCATCGGCGCGGTGGCGTGGTCGTCTTCGGCCCCTTCGTCGGGGGCGTCTGGGTTATCGCCAAGGTGCGGCATAGATCCGCTTCAGAGGCTGTTACCCCGCGATCGGTGCGTGCGTCACGGACAGGCGACTGCCCAGCCGAGAGGCCCACCGATCGGGGACCAGCTGCCGGGCGTGCCGGTGTAGCGCCAGACAGACCTCCAGTCGGTCGCCGCGCCGTAGACGGTGCTATTGGTGACCGCGAAGAACCCACCCGGTCCGCCGATCTTTTGCCAGTCGCCCGGTGTGCCGAGGTAGTTGTAGAGGTCGCCGGTGCTCGGGTCCGTGGCGAGCACACCGAACCCGCCGCCGAAAATGCCATTAGCCGGTCCACCGATCTTGGTCCAGTTGCCCGGCGTGTTGTCGTAACGGTAGATCGCGTCCGCGGTTGGGCTCAGCCCGTACACTGCGACATTGGTCACCGCGAAATCCAACCCAGGTCCACCGATTTTCTCCCAGCTGCCCGGTGTGCCGAGGTAGTTGTAGAGGTCGCCGGTATTCGGGTCCGTGGCGAGCACACCGTACCCACCGCTGTAGAGGATCCCGGCCGGTCCGCCGATCTTGGTCCAGTTGCCCGGCGTTCCGTCGTAGCGGTAGACCGCGTCCCCGCTGGGGGTCAGCCCGTAGGCCGCGACATTGGTCACCGCGAAGTACGCACCGGGATCACCGATTTTCTCCCAGCTGCCCGGTGTGCCGAGGTAGCGATAAACATCGCCGTTGTTCGGATCCGTGGCAAGCAGCCCCCACCCACCGCCGTAAATCCAGCCGGCCGGTCCGCCGATCTTGCTCCAGTTATACGGCGCGCCGTTGTACCGGTAGAGAGCATCGTAACCCGGAGAAAAAGCACAAATAGTTGTGGTCATTGCTTCCCGCCTTCCAGAACATGCCCGGTTTCGCTGGCCGTATATGAGCCGAGCCGCAAATCCCGGACGCCCCTTCGACGTCTCTGGAGAGAACGCCGCAATCGTCAAGTATTGTGGTTGTGGCGGGTTGGTGGAAGAGTCATCCGCGCATGCTATGTGCCAGACATCCTTTCCCAAAAGGGCAGCAAAGGGCTGTGACCTGCATGGACAGGCCATGGCGGGATCCGGCGGTCAGTGCCGATCGGCTGCCTCCGCAGAGGGAGAACAGAAGCGTATGGCACTGGCGGTCACAGCGCACCCGAAGATCGTCATTCGGTGTGCGTCATCTTGTAGGTCGGTTTTGTTCGCGCCGCGCTTGAGTCGGGCAGCCGCAACATGCTCTCTTAGCCGATGTGAGGGCGATCGCAGTCGGGTGTGGTTCGTGGTCGAGCGGTAGCTACTTGATCTTCGCTGAGGGCGCAGCACAGTGCGGTCCGGGACGTGGGTCGCCCGGTAGCGTCGTAAGGACCTGACCGGTACCGCGTAACAGGTCTGGGTATGACGATCGCATGGTGCTCGCCGACGAGCTGCCCGCCCGCACGTTGGCACCTGGCTCGCCGGCCCTGGCACTCCACCCGCATGCGGTGTATCTCCGTGAGGAGCCGATCCGTGATGCCGTCAACGGCTGGATCGGTGAGCTGTTCGCCCGAGAGAACCTCGACCGCACGGTTACGGCACTGGCTGTCCGACGCCCACGCGGAGAGCCTGAGCAGGCTCTACCGAGAGCTACGCCTGGAACTTGGTTAGTGAACGTGTCCGAGGGGGGACTTGAACCCCCACCCCCTTGTCGGGGACTAGCACCTCAAGCTAGCGCGTCTGCCATTTCCGCCACTCGGACCTCGCGCACACGAAAATCCACCCGTGCGGCGCGTCATGAGGGTAGCACCCGGTCGGAGCCATGGTCCGCGCATCCGCGACGGGTGGTAGGAAGACCTGATGGACGTAGCGGCAGGCAGCACCAGCACGGCGGAGAACGAGGTCGTCGGCTTGGCCAGTGATCTGATCCGGATCGACACCACGAACACCGGCGACTCGGACACCCTGGCCGGTGAGCGGGCGGCGGCGGAGTACGTCGCGGAGAAGCTCTCCGAGGTCGGCTTCGAGACCACCTACGTCGAGTCCGGCGCTCCCGGAAGGGGCAACGTGATCGCCCGGCTACCCGGGACCGATGCCAGCCGGGGGGCGCTGCTCGTGCACGGCCACCTCGACGTGGTGCCCGCCGATGCCGCCGAGTGGTCAGTGCACCCGTTCTCGGGGGCCGTGCAGGACGGCTACCTGTGGGGCCGCGGCGCGGTGGACATGAAGGACACGGTCGCGATGACCGTCGCGGTGGCCAGGCGGTTCCGCCGTGAGGGCGTCATCCCACCCCGCGACCTGGTGTTCGCCTTCACCGCCGATGAGGAAGCCGGCGGGCTCCTGGGCGCGCACTGGCTGATTGAGAACCACCCGGAGCTGTTCGAGGGCTGCACCGAGGCGGTCGGCGAGGTCGGCGGCTTCTCTCTCACCGTGCGCGAGGGCCGTCGGCTCTACCTGGTCGAGACCGCGGAGAAGGGCATCGCCTGGCTGCGTCTGCGCGCCCGCGCCCGGGCCGGGCATGGCTCGATGGTGCATGAGGACAACGCGGTCACGATGCTGTGCGAGGCGGTGGCTCGGCTGGGCCGGCACCGGTTTCCGCTGGTGATGACGGACGCGGCGGAGGAGTTTTTGGACATCATCGGGGAGGAGACCGGGCTGGACTTCCACGGCGACGACCTGGACGGTGCGGTCGCCAAGCTTGGTGGCCTGGCTCGGATCGTCGGCGCCACACTTCGGGACACCGCCAACCCGACGATGCTCAACGCCGGTTACAAGGCCAACGTCATCCCTTCGACCGCGGAAGCGGTGGTGGACTGCCGCGTGCTGCCCGGTCGCCAGGCAGCGTTCGAGCAGGAGATCGACGAACTGCTCGGCCCGGACGTCGTCCGGGAATGGGTGGTGAACCTGCCGCCCGTGCAGACCACCTTCGACGGTGACCTGGTCACCGTGATGGCTGACGCGATCCAGCAGGAGGATCCCGGGGCTCGAACGGTCCCCTACATGCTTTCAGGCGGAACCGACGCGAAGGCGTTCTCCCGGTTGGGAATACGCTGCTTCGGGTTCGCGCCGCTGCGGCTGCCACCTGATCTCGATTTCGCCGCGCTGTTCCACGGTGTCGATGAGCGGGTTCCGGTCGACGGGTTGACCTTCGGAGCCCGCGTCCTCGACCGGTTCCTGCGCAGCTGTTGAGGCAGACACGGGTCCCCGGCTCGGCGGCCCGATCTGCAGCGATAACGTCCGGTGGGTCCGGGCGGTGAGACAGATCAGCTGACCCCCTGGCGCGGGGCTCACATTCTGCTAACGTCTGCGCCCGTAGCAGTCTTGGTTCCAAGAACGCCTGTGGAGCAAGCGCCACAGGCGTTCGTTGTGTCCGGCCAGCGCCGTGCCTGCACAGCGCCCCGGGTGATCACGACGGCGATCCGGGACACCCGCAGTACGGGCCGCACAGACGGCCCGAGAAGGAGATGGAAGATGGCGACCGGCACGGTCAAGTGGTTCAACGCGGAGAAGGGGTACGGCTTCATCACCCAAGATGGTGGCGGCCCCGACGTCTTCGCCCACTTCTCGGCGATCCAGGCGACCGGCTACCGCACGCTGGAGGAGAACCAGCGGGTGGAGTTCGAGATCACCCAGGGACCGAAGGGTCCGCAGGCCGACCAGATCCGCGCGATCTGAGGCCTGCTCGCACGGTCGGCGGGGTCCGAGCCAGGCCGACCGGAGTTGCTCATAGGACCGCAGGGCTCGCACCGGTCGGTGCGAGCCCTGCGTGATGCAGGGGCGGGGTTCGCAGCAGAGCGTCAGAACGACAGGCCAGGCTGGGCCGCCGACGTGCGCCGCCTGCGCAGCCACACCGTGCGAGTGCCGTCAGAATACAGCCGTACCCGGGACAGTTCCCAGCCCGCGAATTCGGCCTGCACAGCGAGCTGCGTCGCTGCGGTCCGCCGGGACACTCCTCGCGGCAGCCGCAGCGGCTGGTACTCCCAGTCGAGGTCATCTCCGTCAATTGTCTCGATCATCAGTGCACCACCCGTCCCGGGTCGATCACCTGCAGTCCTGCTCCCGAAGCGGAGACGACCACGACCCGGCCGCTCACCGGGTCGACTGCCACCGCATCGGGCTGATGCACGGTAGGGAAACGATGGGCGACCACCGGCTCCCCCCCGGCCACGTCGAGCCCCACCACCTCGTTGCGGGCGGTCAGGGTCACCCACGCAAGATCCCGCTGTCCGTCATAGGCCAGCCCGTACGGCGCACCCGGCAGGGGGAAGCGTTGCCGCAACAGCAGGGGAACACCGCCGAACGCCAGCAACTCGCCGTCGCGGACGTCGGTGACCAGCATCCGGCCGAACCTGTCAGTTACGGCGCTGACCGCGCCGTTGCCCGCCCGCAGTGCGGGACCGGCCTCGCCGGAGACGGGATCCACCAGGCTCACCGCGGTCCGAGCCCGGTCGAGCACCCCCACCTTGGTTCCCACGGGTGTCAGGCGGGCAGCGTCGGCGAAACCCGTCACGGTCCGCTGCGGACCGCCTCGTTCGAGCACGACCAGCCGGTCGCCCAGCGCGACCACGGTGCGATCACCCATCATGACCGCGTCGCGCGGGGCCCCGCCAAGGTCGGTGGTACGGGGAGCGCCGCCATCCAGCGGCACCTGAACCAGTGACCCCGGCGCGGACACCGATACCAGCAGCGGACCGCCCTCAGCGGCGAGCACGAGAGCGGCGGCCGGGCCGGGCAACGGTACCTGGTACGGCGATTCCGCGCTGTCCAGGCTGCTGAGCAGCACGCGCGGCGGATCGGACAGCGCAGCCGCCACCGTCGCGGTCCTGGGGTCTACCACCACCGCGGTGGCCGGCGCATCGAGTGCCCGCACGATCCCGGCCGGGGCAAGCCCGCCCCGAGGCGCCGCTGCCGGGGCGGCGGGAAGTAGTAGCGGAGATGGCGCCTGCGAGCCCCCCACAGTGCCGCATCCTGCGACCAGCCCGGCGACGAACAACGCAGCGGCGAACGCCGTGCGAGGGGCACCGGGCACACTGACCTCCTTGCTGGCGAGGGGCTGGCCCCCAGCATTCCCGACCCGGTGCCTCGGCGTCATCCCCGGGCACCCCTCTGTTCCCTTCCGGTTCCCCTTGGCGTCGGGATCGGCAGGCCCGGGAGGCGCTCCAGCGATCAGCCGAGTGGGCGTTCCGGGTACCCGAACTCCACTCCGCTGACGTCGTCGAGCGCGGCCCGGATCGCGGGTGCCAGCTCGACCTCCTCAGCGGCCAGTGAGCCGGCCAGCTGAGCGGCGTCCCGGGCGCCGATGACCGGGGCGACCACGCCTGGCCGGTCCCGCACCCAGGCCAGCGCGACCTCCAGCGGTGAGGTGCCCAGCCCGTCCGCGGCGGTGACCACGGCCTGCACGATCCGCGCCGCCCGGTCGCTGCGGTGGTGCTCCACGTACCGCGCGAAGTGCGGGGACGCCGCCCGGGAGTCGGAGGGGGTGCCGTTGCGGTACTTGCCGGTGAGCACGCCGCGCGCCAGCGGAGCCCACGGCAGCAGGCCCACTCCGTGATACGCGGCCGCGGGCGCCACCTCGCGCTCCACGCCGCGCTCGAGCAGCGAGTACTCCACCTGGGTGGATACCAGCGGCAGATCCGAGACGGCCACCGCGGTAGCCAGTTGCCAACCGGTGTAGTTGGACACCCCGGCGTAGCGGACCTTGCCCGCACGCACCGCGTCGGCCACCGCGGACAGCGTCTCCTCCAGGGGCACCGTCGGATCCCACGCATGCAGCTGCCACAGATCAAGGTGATCGGTGTGCAGCCTGCGCAGCGATCCCTCCAGCGCGGCCAGCAGCGCCCCCCGGGATGCGCCACCACCGAACGGCCCGTCGTCCCGGCGCGCCACCGCCTTGGTCGCGAGCACCACCTCGTCCCGGGGGATGACATCGGCCAGCAGCCCGCCGAGGATCCGTTCCGACTCGCCCTCGCAGTACACGTCCGCAGTGTCCACCAGCGTTCCACCGGCCTCGACGAACGCGACGAGCTGAGTGGCTGCCTCATCCGCGTCGGTATCGCGACCCCACGTCATCGTCCCGAGGGCCAGCCGGGACACCCGCAGGCCGCTGCGGCCAAGGAGACGCTGTTGCACGCGCGCACCCTACGGCCTTGCCGTGGGTGGCTCTGCCAGTCACCGGTAAACGGCTAGCCGTAGGGTGCCCCGCCGTGAGCTGGCTCGAAGCGCTCGTCCTCGGCCTGGTCCAGGGCCTCACCGAGTTTCTCCCGATCTCCTCGTCAGGGCACCTGCGGATCGTGTCCGAGGTGTTCTTCGGCCAGGACGCAGGCGCCGCGTTCACCGCGGTCACCCAGCTCGGTACCGAGGCCGCGGTGCTGATCTACTTCGCCCGCGACATCGGCCATCTGGTGGCGACCTGGTTCCGCGGCTTGCGTTCCGCGCAGGTTCGGGCCACGCAGGACTACCGGATCGCCTGGCTGGTGATCATCGGCACCATTCCGATCGGGGTACTGGGGTTCTTGTTCGAGGACCAGATTCAGACCTCCGGCCGCAACCTGTGGCTGATCGCCGTCAACCTGATCGTGTTCGGGCTGGTGCTGGCCGCAGCCGAGTACTGCGGGCGGCAGCGACGCCCGCTGCAGCAGCTCACTGTCACCGACGGTGTGGTGATGGGTTTCGCGCAGGCCATGGCGCTGGTGCCCGGGGTGTCGCGGTCTGGAGGAACGATCAGTGCCGGGCTCTTCCTCGGGCTGAGTCGCACCGCTGCGGTGCGCTACTCGTTCCTGCTGGCGATCCCCGCGGTGGTCGCCGCCGGCGTGTTCCAGATTCCCGACGTCTTCGCCACCGGCGGACGGGGGTTGCAGCCCTCGGTGGCCCAGATGGTGGTCGCCACCCTGATCGCGTTCGTGGTGGGTTATGCGTCGATTGCGTGGCTGCTGCGCTACGTGCAGCGCCATAGCGTCTACCTGTTCGTCTGGTATCGCGTGCTGCTTGGTCTGGTGGTGCTGGCACTGCTGGGCACTGGGACGATCAGCGCGACCTGACCGGGCCGTGCGTAGGGTGACGGGAGTGGGCACCCTGATCCTGCTGCGACACGGCCGGTCCGCCGCGAACAGCGCGGGAGTACTCGCCGGTCGCGCCCCGGGGGTGGGGCTCGATGAGCGCGGCCAGGCCCAGGCCGGCGCGCTGGTCGAGCGGCTGGCGCAGCTCCCGCTCGCGGCGGTGGTCAGTTCCCCGTTGCAGCGGTGCCGGGACACGGTGGCCCAGCTGGCCGAAGTACGCGGACTCGAGATGATCCTCGACGATGGGTTCCTCGAGGTGGACTACGGCCAGTGGACCGGAAGGGAGCTGCGCACCCTGGGCAAGGAACCGCTGTGGAAGGTAGTGCAGTCGCACCCGTCGGCTGCGGTGTTCCCCGGCGGTGAGGGACTGGCTGCCCTGCAGGCGCGGGCGGTGGCCGCGGTCCGCGAATGGGACGCCAAGCTGGTCGCCGAACACGGGCCACAAGTGCTCTGGCTGGCCTGCACGCACGGCGACGTCGTCAAGGCGGTGCTGGCCGACGCGCTGGGCCTGCATCTGGATGGGTTCCAGCGGATCGTCGTCGACCCGGGCTCGATCAGCGCGGTGAGTTACACCGAAACCCGGCCGTTCGTGCAGCGGATCAATGACTCCGGCAAGGACTTCCAGTCCCTGGTTCCCCCCAAGCGTCGTCGCCGTCGCCGGCCGTCGTCGGATGCCCCGGTCGGAGGCGCTACCGGGACTGACTGACTGACCGACCGGGTGTGGCTCAGCGGGGTCGACCGATGCCGATCGGGACCGAGTGGCCTAGTGTCGGTTCTGTCATGTCCCGGGTCATCCACGTCTTCCGCACCCCCGACCGGTTCGTCGCGGGCACCGTTGGCGAGCCCGGCGACCGTACCTTTTTCCTGCAGGCCGTCGATGACGCCAAGGTGATCAGCGTGCTGCTGGAGAAGGAGCAGGTCGCGGTCCTCGCCGAACGGCTCTCCGCGCTGCTCGACGAGGTGGCTCGCCGGTTCGGTGCCGAGATCCCCCCCGACACCGGGGAGCCCGGGGACACTGAGCCCCTGCATACCCCCGTCGAACAGGAGTTCCGGGTCGGGACGATGGGGCTGGGCTGGGACGCCGAATCACAAGCCATCGTCGTCGAACTACTCGCCGTCACCGAGGAGGAAGTGGACGAGTCAGTGGTGCTCGATGACACCGATGAGGGCCCGGACGCGGTCCGGGTGTTCCTGTCACCCGTGCAGGCCAGAGCTTTCACCGCGCGCGCCGAGCGAGTGGTGTCGGCGGGACGCAAGCCCTGCCCGCTGTGTGCGGAGCCGCTGGAAGCCGGGGGGCACATCTGTCCGAGGCAGAACGGCTACCGTCGCCAGGTCGAGGCCTGAGCGGGTCGCACGGTGCTGCCTACCGACCCGGCGGCGCTGCCGCTCCTGCATGACGGCCGTATCGAGGTGGCCAGCCGGATCGTGGCGGCGTCCAACGCCACGCTGTTCTGCATCGTGCACTGCGAGGGGGTGAGTGCTGACGCCGTGTACAAGCCTATCCGCGGGGAGCGCCCGCTCTGGGACTTCCCGGACGGCACTCTGGCCGGCCGAGAGGTGGCCAGTTGGCTGCTCTCCGAGGCGACCGGCTGGTCGCTGGTGCCGCCTACCGTGCTGCGGACCGGGCCACTGGGTGCCGGCATGGTGCAGCTCTGGGTGGACACCCACGATGAGCGTGACCTGGTCGACGTGGTGGCACTCGACGCGGTCCCGAAGGGCTGGCGCCGGGTGCTGCGCGCCCATGACCGATACGGTGACCCGGCTCTGCTGGTACACGCCGACACCGATGGGCTGCGCAGATTGACGGTGCTGGACGTGCTGCTCAACAACGCCGACCGCAAGGGCGGACATGTGCTCGCCGGGCTGGACGGCGCGGTGTACGGGGTGGACCACGGGATCTGCCTGCACTACGAGGACAAGTTGCGCACCGTGCTGTGGGGTTTCCTCGGTGAGCCGCTGGGCGCCGAGACGCTGGGCGTACTGCGCCGGGTGCGATCCGGACTCGACGGCACGCTGGGCGCTGCGCTGGGCGAGCACCTGACCCGCAAGGAGGTGCTGGCGCTGCAGATGCGCACCGACCAGTTGCTGTCCACGAAGACCTTCCCCGCTCCGAACGGCACCTGGCCGGCGATTCCGTGGCCCGCCTTCTGATGCCTGCTCGCAGGGCTAGTCGGTTCACACTACGCTAGTCGGTTTCACAGTGCGCTAGTCGGTGAGGTCCAGGTGGAGTGCGGCGAGTCGCAGGCATTGCTCACAGGGCACGCCCGTGCCGGGGTTGCAGATCTCCATCAGGTCCAGCTGTAGCGTGGTGTCGCAGTACGCGCTGGCGTGCGCGTCTACCGCTTTGCCGGGAACCAGCGGGATCGCGTGCACGACACGCTGGGTCTCACCTATACCGGGAACCCCACGCCGCCACCGGACCAATAGCAGCACGGGCTGGTCGTGTGCCAGGTCATCACGCAGGAACCAGTCCACGGTGGCTTCGGGATAGTCGGTACGCCAGTACTCGGCGGCGGCCGCGGCGGCTTGCGCGGTTGCCGCGGTGATCTGCAGGCGGTGACCGTCAATCCGGCCCACTACGGCGAACGGGTCGGTGTCGTCCATCGCTGTCTCCTGGGGCTGCTCGTTGCGCGCGGGGTCACCGGGGTTGTGGGCGATTGGCAGTCGATCGGGTATCCGGCGGCGAATGACGAGGGATCTGGCAGGGGGCGCGGCCTCCCGCTGCAGTCGCCACTGGATCTCCTGCACGGTGCGCGCGTGTAGTCCGGCGGGGTGGTGGGCGCCGCGCTGATGCCGCCGGTGCCACCACTCGACGGTCTCGTGGGCGGCGACGATGCCGAACAGGAGCAGCACCGTGCCCCAGATCCCGTTGACAGCCACCAGGAACAGCACGTGGCCGTCCACGCTCGGCTACCTGACGTGACCATGGTTACCCGAGTGCCGCGGCCGGTACCGCAGCGCGAGGTCCAGGTCCAGCGCCAGGCTCCCGACGACCATGGCGACCAGCGGCAACACGCCCAGCAGGAGCACCACAGAGCCCTCCCGTCTCCCGATCCGACCGGCCGCGACATGCTGACCGGGTGTTGTTGACCATGGCGCTCGGCCGGGTGCGGCGGGGCAGATCGGAGGAGTACGTGGTGTAAAACGTCTAGCGGTGTGCGCTCGAGCGATTACGGTGGGTCCACTAATTCTGCGGACTCGAAGGAGCGTTGCGGACGAACCACACTCGATAGACCAGGCAGCGACGAACGTCGCGCTGATCGGCTACCTGAGCCGGCTGGGCTGGACCCCGGAGCAGTTCACGCGCCAGCTCAACGGACTGGCCCGCTCGCTGCGGCTGCCGGTCCCGGAGATGCACCCGAAGACGCCCCGACGGTGGCTGGCCGCCCGCCCACCCAGCACCCGGCCCTGCGTGCCACGCCAGCCCTGGCCCGGCCTGGTGTGCGCACTGTTGTCGCGCCATCTCCAGGAGTCAGTGACCCTGGCATCCTTGGGGTGGCAGACGAGCGCAGGCGCGCTCTACGTTCCCGCCGACGACGGCCTCGACCACCCGTGGGACCCCCGCGGGGCGATCGTGTCGCTGCGGGAAGTCTTGGAGGCGATGGGCATGGACCGACGGCACTTCGTGGTCCTCACTGGTACCGGGTTGACCGCGTTCGCCCATGACTGGCTGCTCGACCCGGAACGGGTGGCGACTTCGGTGCAGGGCAAGCGGGTGGATCATGCGGTAGTCGACGATCTGGAACGGGTCGCCGACGCGCGGCGGCGTCTCAATGACGCGCTCGGCGGCGGAACGATGTTCCGAGCGGTGCAGGAGGACCTGCGTCTGATCACTGGAATGCTGGATAACGCCAGCTACACCGAGGATGTGGGCAAGCGACTTTACGCCGTAGCGGCGGAATTCGCCCGGCTCGCGGGCTGGCTTGCTTACGACAGCAATCAGGAAGCGCTCGCCCAGCGCTATTACATGGCCGGGCTGCGCGCCGCGCACAGCAGCGGTGACCGCGCAATCGGCGCGAATATCCTCGGTTTCATGAGTATCCAGGCCAAATATCGTGATCCGCGAGACGCAGTTCGAATGGCCGAGTCGGCGCTGTCCAGGGCGGAGGAGCTTACCCCCGCAATGGTGGCGTCTCTTCAAGGCCGCCTCACTATTTCAGCTGCGTGCGCCGGTGACGCTGCAACTGCGGAGAGGGCGCAAGGGCGCATGTTCGAGTTCATGACCGCCATCGACCCGGCAGTGGAACCACCGTATATGTATTGGTGGTCTGAGGCCGAGGCCCACTATTTCGCGGGCCAGTCCGCGTTTGCCCGCCACAACCCACGCGATGCCGAGACTCACTATCGCACTGCCATCGCGCGCCTCGACCCGTCCTTTGTTCGCGACCGTTCGAGCTGGCTGCTGCGGCTGGCCACGGCGCGAGTACACCTCCGCGAACTGGACGGTGCCTTCCGCGCGGCAACCGAGGCGGCTGCGCTGGTTCGCCGACTCGACTCCCAGCACAACCTCACCCGTCTTGCCGAGTTCCGGAAGGCCGTCCAGCTCTACGCCAACACGACCCAGGTCAAGGACTTCGACACAAAGTTCGGCGACCTGCTCCGCCCGACATCAGCGTAGTCGAACGCTTCTCGGAGCTCTGCAACTCGTGGATTGTCCACTCCGAGGAGTTGCCTGGTGTCACCGATGCTACGGGTTCTGGAGAGGACAGAGAAAATGTCTACCGTCATCGCTCCGACTCGCGAAGTAACTCTGGACAATCCCCTACGGGCCTTGCAGCAGGCTCGCCAGATCCGCTGCCGCGCGGGATCCCGACCGCCGAGTGATAGACCCCGTGCAGCTTCGTGATCGGGGGCCGCGTCTTCGATGTCCCAGCGAACCTCGCCTTCGCCACCGCCCGGTCGGTGTATGCCGAAGCCCTGGTGATGACCGCGATCGAGGTCCTGACCGCCGTCGCGCTCACTGGGTGGCTCACCCTCCTGGTGCCCGATGCTGCCACAGCACGTGGCGGAGGTGTTCGGTGTCGGATCGGCCGGCGGTGCCGACGGAGTCGGCTACCTCGTTGGCTCGGTCGAGGAGAACCGGGACGGTGCATTCTGGCCGCAGCGAGAGCAGCGTCTGGGTGGCATGCCTGGCCGCTTCCCGCGGGTAGCCCTCCTGGCGCAGGCAGTCGGCCTGGTCGAGGGCGAGGAAGGTCCGATCGGTGGCCGCTGCCGCGGGGTAGGCGCCCAGCGCTTGATCTTGGATGGCTCGAGCCTGCTTGGTGTCGCCGAGGTGGGTGTAGACCTCACTGGCGAACCGGCCGACGCGATACCACGGACAGCTGTAGGCGGTAAAGCGATCCTCACCCCGGTACTCGGTGGCGCGCTCAGCATTCCGCAAGGCCGTGAGGGCGACCGCACGCTGACCCATCCGCGCAGCACTGGATGCGGCGAGTGCGTTGCCGAGGGTGGACCCCAGCTGACCCTGGGGGGAGGTGGCCACGGCGTAGGCGGCATCGTGCAGGACCTGGCGGTGATCACCCCGGTGGACGGCGATCAGGGTCGACCGGGCGGCGACCCACCCGGCCGCCTCACGATCACCGGCGCGGCCGGCATGGTCGAGCGCCTCGCCGTACCAGAGCATCGCCTTGTCGTAGTCCTGCCAACTGGCCAGGTTCGCCGCGATGAACGCCGCGAGGTAGGCCATCGAGGAATGGACGCGACGGTCATGGGTGCCGATCTGTGTCGTGACATGGTGAGCGGCCACGTAGTCCCGCAGCAGCGCGGGTAGCTGGTCGATGGTGGGCACGGTGGGAAAGTCCAGCGCGCGGGCGTGCACGCTGGCTTCGACCTGGGCGATCCTACGAGCCTGACCGGTGATGTCCACGGGATCGAGCCGGGCCGCCGAGTCGATCACGCCAGGGGCGATGACCAGCCCGGCAACCGACAGGGTGTCAAGGATGAACGCACGGCGACGCATGACTTCCGTCTCGTCTCCCGACGGTCGGTGCATGGTCTCAAGGCTAGCGTGTGGGTTACCGCCAGATGAGTCCACCGGGCCGTGGCCCCTACCGTGGGCGTCGCGCCCGTACAGCCGTCGAGCTCATCCCTCCCTCGGACTCCAGGTACAGCGCGCCCGTGGAGACCTCGCTGGGCGCGGCGACTCCGCGCTCGCGGCGATCGAGCAGTGCCATGAGCACCTTGCCTCGCCGTGTACCGCGGCCCGTCCTGGCGGCGGGTCGAAGATACGGACCGGGTACCGGTTGCATGCGACGATCGGCGTCCGGTTGAACACTCACAGTCAGATCGGACGACGGGGGGCGCGATGGCCAGGAACAGGCGACGCACCAAGTTTAGTGATCTGGTCTTCATGGTTCTCGCGGGTGCGTTCATCTACTACATCTTCGCTGATCAAGTATCGGCTCTCGCGTGGGGTCTGCTGGCTATCGCTGCAATCATGACCTGGATGTCCCTGTTCATGCCCACCTACTGTGATGTCGAGACGGTGCGCGGCGGCGGCTGCAGGCGAGGAGTGTACGGGAAGTTGCGTGCCTGCCGTACGCACGCCCGAGACAAGAGAGATGCGGTCTTCGCCCTGTTCAGTCTCCGGAACCCCGGGATTCTGTTCCGGGTCATGTGGTCGGACGGGAGTGCAAGTGGATCCAGGATCGGTGATTCTACTCAGGCGCAGTTGACGTCCCGTCGAGCCGCCTACGATGTCGCCATGCTGTTCGTGGCGGTGGTGAGCGCATGCGCGGGTGTGCTGGCTCTCCTCCGGTAGTGCTTCCGGCAATAGGTTAGTTGCCGGTCGGGGCGTTCCAGTCGACGAGCTGGACGATGACCCCGTTGGGGTCGCGGACCTGGAAGGCGCGCTCGCCCCATTCCTCGGCGGTGAGTGGCATGGTGATGGTCACCCCCTCGCCCTGCAGCCGCGCCAGTTCCCCTTCGAGGTCGTCGACGACGAAAGCGAGGATGAGCCCGCTCGCGTGCTCGTTGCGCTGGTCGGCGGGCAGGGACTGCAGGCCCCGGCGTAGGAACACGACGTTCATCCCCGCGTCCGGTCGGCGCAGCGACGCGAACCCGTCGGCTGCCATCTCCTCGCGGAAGCCGAAGTGCTCGACGAGGAAGGAACTCGACGCCGGCACATCGTCGACGTTCAGCGACACGGCGGACGATGTGATCTTCACGGGCACTCCTTCGGTGGCGATGGTTGCCAGCCCCCGCCTGTGCGGCAGAGTTTCATCGTACATCGTACATCGTACGGGATTAGTTTGGGCGCGAAGATGTTCCCGTGACCTCGGAACGCAGTAGCGCAGGCGACCCGGCGCGGACCCTCGAATTGCTGTGGCGCGACCCGGCCGCGGTGCCGCGGCGCGGCAAGGAGCGGGGATTGGACGTCGACGCGGTCGTAGCCGCGGCGACCGAACTGGCCGACCGTGACGGGCTGGAGGCGGTGACGATGCGTCGAGTCGCTCAGGCGCTCGCAGTGGGCGCGATGACGCTCTACACCTACGTGCCGGGCAAGGCCGAGCTGCTGGACCTCATGCTCGACGCCGCTTACGCACGGATGCCCCGCGCGGACACCACAGGAAAGCACTGGCGGGCGCGGCTGGTCGCGATCGCGGAGGAGAACCGGGCACTGTTCGACACCCACCCCTGGGCCGCCGCCGTCTCCACCCTGCGACCACCGCTGGGCCCCGGGCTGATCGCCAAGTACGAACACGAACTCTCCGCACTAGACGGGCTCGGCCTCGACGACGTCGAAATGGACGACTGCCTCACCCACCTGCTGACCTTTGTGCAGGCCAGCGCCCGCGCCGCCGCCGACTCCCGCGCCGCCCGGCACGACAGTGCCCTCGACGACGAGCAGTGGTGGGCCGCCAACGCCCCCCTGCTCGCCCGCGTGCTCGACGAACAGACCTACCCGCTCGCCACCCGCATCGGCACCGCAGCCGGTACCGCGCACCGCAGCGCCCACGACCCCGACCACGCCTACCACTTCGGCTTGCACCGCATCCTCGACGGACTAGCCGCCCTGATCAACAGCCGCCGATGACGCCCACCCCGCACATCCCAGATCCCCATCTCGGCGTTGGCGCGCACAGCGGACACGACGCGCCGGGTCGCGTGTCGCATCCCCCACAGCCGGCTAGCCTCATGGTAGATGTCCCAGCCATGACTCCCGACTTGTTAAGGGCTCGCTGGCATCGTCATTGCTCGCCGGGCGCGGCCGCAGCGGGTGTCGGTCTGCGGCTACCTCGTCGCCGTGTACTGCCTCGGCGTGAAGAACGCCCTCGGACCGGACACCATGAACGACCGCGACCTGCCCGGCTTCCGCGACATGTTCTTCTCGGCGTTCGAGGGAACGGGAGAACCGGTGGCGGCCCCGCTACAGATGGCCCGTCACCTGGTGTGGGGTGCGGTCGACTACGCTCACGCGCTCGGCTTCGAGCCCCACACCGACTTCGAACCCGCGGCAGGGCACCTCGGTGAACCGTGGCAGGGCACCAGTGCGATCACGTTCGGACGCGACGGCGTGCCGTTCTACGTCTCCGGCCCCCACGATAACCCAGACGCGGTGTTGCGCACCCTGGCCAGGTCCGTCGGCGAGGACGGCTTCGACTACGTGGCAGTCGTCGGTCGGTGATCCGCCGAGCACCGCGCGGATGACCGGTTCGCCGTGCCCTACCGGTCAGAGCGTGATGATGGGCAGCTCGGTGCCCGTGGTGTCGGCGAGCCGCCGAATGTCGGCGGGGTCTGAGGTCGCTATGGTCGCGTGTCGCGGCTTGGCGACGAGCACGACTGACGCGTCGATGGGGTTCGACGTCCGCCCCACAGACACCCGAACCGGATGCTGACCGGGCCGGGGCGTGCGTAGCGTGGAGCCGTGGCCGTCCTCCCTCAGCCTGGATTCACCCGGTCTGGATCAACCCAGCCTCCTACCGGACTGCCGCGCACCCTCGGTGCTCTGCGTGCCTCCGGGCACGTTCAGCGCGACGTCAAGGGTGAGGTGCGCGGGAACCTGCTCGACGCCCTGCGCAGTGGCGCAGACCCGTGGCCGGGCATCGTCGGGTTCTCCGGCACGGTGTTACCGCAGCTGGAGCGGGCCCTGCTGGCCGGGCACGATGTCGTGTTGCTCGGTGAGCGCGGCCAAGGCAAGACTCGGCTGCTGCGCACGCTGGTCGGGCTGCTCGACGAGTGGACTCCGGTCATCGACGGGGCCGAGCTGGGTGAGCATCCCTACCAGCCGATCACCCCGGGCTCGAGCCGCCGGGCCGCTGAACTCGGCGACGACCTGCCGGTGGCCTGGCGGCACCGCTCGCAGCGTTACGCTGAGAAACTGGCTACGCCCGACACCAGCGTCGGTGACCTGGTCGGCGATGTCGACCCGGTGAGGGTCGCCGAAGGGCGAAGCCTGGGCGACCCGGAGACGATCCACTTCGGGCTGGTGCCCCGGGCACACCGTGGCATCGTGGCCATCAACGAGCTGCCCGACCTGGCCGAACGGATCCAGGTCGCGCTGCTCAACGTGATGGAGGAGCGGGACATCCAGGTCCGCGGGTACACCCTGCGGCTGCCGCTGGACGTGCTGCTGGGGGCCACCGCCAATCCCGAGGACTACACCAACCGCGGCCGGATCATCACCCCGCTCAAGGACCGCTTCGGCGCCGAGATCCGCACCCACTACCCGCGCGAGATGGCCGCCGAGGTCGCGCTGGTCGCCCAGGAGGCAGACCTGGACACCATCGGCGCCGAGGTCGGCGAGCCGCTGCTGGAGGTATTAGCCCGGTTCTCCCGGCACCTGCGCTGCAGCGCGGCGATCGATCAGCGCTCCGGCGTCTCGGCCCGGTTCGCGGTGGCTGCGGCCGAGACCGTCGCCGCCGCCGCGGTCCGCCGCGCGGCGCTGACCGGGGAGGACCACGCGGTGGCCCGGCCGATCGACCTCGAAGCAGTGCCGTCGGTACTGCGCGGCAAGCTGGAGTTCGAGGCAGGCTACGACGAACCATCTGCCAACCGTGACGAACAGGGCGAGGTGCTCACCCACCTGCTGCGCCGTGCGGTGGCTGACACCGCCCGGGCTCGGCTGCGGGGCCTGGATCTCAGCCCGCTGGCCGAGGAGGTCTCGGCCGGGCACCGGGTGGTCACGGGGGAGCGGGTACCGGCCTGCGAGGTGCTGGCTGCGCTGCCCGAGCTCCCGGTACTGCACGAGGTAGCCGCCCGGCTGGGCGCCGCCACCGACGGCCTGCCCGGCCCGATCGCCGCCGCCGTCGAACTCGCGCTGGAGTCGCTCTACCTCACCCGCAAGCTCGGCAAGGACGCCGAGGACGGCCGCACGGTGTACGGAGCGGCGCAGGGTCAGGAGATGGCCGGCGGATGACGCCGAGCAGCCGGTACAGCTACGGGCCGTGGCATGGTGGCCCGGACCCGTTAGCGCCTCCTGCCGACCTGACCGCGGCGCTGGACGAGATCGGCCGCGACGTGATGGACGGGGCCTCCCCGCGGGCCGCGATGCGGGAACTGCTGCGCCGCGGCCTGCCCGGCATCCGGGGAATGGACGATCTGGCCCGCCGGATCTGGCAACGCCGTGCCGAGATCACCCGCCGGCACCGGCTGGACGGTACCCTGGCGCAGGTCCGTGAGCTGCTGGACCGGGCGTTGGAAGCCGAACGGCGAGCCCTGTTCCCCGACCCGGACGACGACGCCCGCTTCCGCGAGGCCCAGCTCGACGCGCTACCGCCAGATACCGCGCGCGCGGTCGCTGAGCTCGCCGACTACAACTGGCGCTCACCCGAGGCCGCGCAGGCCTACCAGGAGATCCGGGACCTGCTCGGACAGCAGTTGCTGGAACAACGCTTCGAGGGGATGAAACAGGCGCTGCAGTCCGCCTCCCCCGAGGACGTGGCGCGGGTGCAGCAGATGCTGTCCGATTTGAACGAGCTACTCGCGGCGCACGCCCGAGGTGACTCCGATACCCCGCAACGCTTCGACGAGTTCATGCGCAAGCACGGGGACTTCTTCCCGGAGAACCCACGCGACGTCGACGAACTGATCGACGCGCTGGCCGCCCGCTCAGCTGCCGCGCAGCGGATGCTCAACTCGATGAGCGCGCAGCAGCGGGCCGAGATCATCCAACTCGCCCAGCAGGCCTTCGGTGATCCCCGGCTGGCCCAGCAGCTCGCCCAGCTCGACGCCCAGCTGCAGGCGCTGCGGCCGGGGGAGGACTGGCGGGGCTCGGAGCGATTTCGCGGCCAGGACCCGCTCGGCCTGGGCGAGGGCGCGCAGGCGATGGCCGACATCGCCGAGCTGGACGCGCTGGCCGAGCAGCTCGCCCAGTCCTATGCGGGGGCGCGCGCGGAGGATATCGATCTGGACGCACTGGCCCGCCAGCTGGGCGAGGCGGCGCGCGTCGACGCCCGCAGGCTCGCCGAGCTGGAACGCGAGCTGGAGCGGCAAGGCCTCTTCGAGCGCGCCCCGGACGGGTCGCTGCGGCTATCCCCCAAGGCGCTGCGCAGGCTCGGCTCCCAGGCGCTGGCTGAGGTGGCCGATGCGCTGCGCGGCCGGCATGGCGAGCGCGAACTGCGCCGGGCCGGCGCTGCCGGGGAGCCCACCGGCGGCAGCCGGCCCTGGGAGTTCGGCGATGCGGAACCGTGGGAGGTCCCCCGCACCGTGCGCAACTCCGTGCTGCGCCGGGCCGAGCACGGGGGCAGTGGCCCGCTGCTGAGCGTCGAGGACGTCGAGGTGACCGACACCGAGCAGCGCGCACGGGCCGCGGTGGCGCTCTGCGTGGACACCTCGTGGTCGATGGTGCAGGACGGGCATTGGGTGCCGATGAAGCGCACCGCGCTGGCGCTGCACCACCTGGTCCGGACCCGGTTCCGCTCCGATGCGCTGGAGCTGATCACCTTCGGGCGGTACGCCCAGCGGGTGGAGATCGGCGAGCTCACCGGTCTCGAAGGGGTGTCGGAGAAGGGCACCAACCTGCACCACGCGCTGCTGCTGGCCGGACGGCACCTGCGCCGCCACCCGGATGCCGCACAGGTACTGCTGGTGGTCACCGACGGGGAGCCTACGGCGCATCTGGAACCTGACGGGGAGGCGGTGTTCAGCTACCCGCCGCTGCCCGACACGATCGCGCTGACCGTGCGTGAGATGGACGGCCTGGCCCGTAACGGAACATCGGTGAGCATCGTGATGCTGGGTCAGGACCCCCGGCTTGCCGGGTTCGTGCACGCGCTGGCTCGCCGCTGTGGCGGCCGGGTGCTCGACCCAGGAGTGGACGGGCTGGGCGCCGCAGTGGTGGGTGACTACCTGCGGCACCGGCGGCGCCGCAGGTGACGGCGAGACCAGCCGTCGGCGCTGGCCAAGGACCGGCAAAACGAGGTGACGTAGGGTCGAAAGTATGCAGCCCTGGACGTCGACGCAGTTCCCGCAGCTACCCGGCCAGGGACCGCCACTGCGGCTGTACGACACCGCCACTGGTGAGATCCGGCCCACCGCTCCCGGGCGAACCGCGCGGATGTACGTCTGCGGTATCACCCCCTACGACGCCACCCACCTCGGGCACGCGGCGACCTATCTGGCCTTCGACCTGGTGCATCGGTACTGGCGCGACACCGGGCACGACGTGCACTACGTGCAGAACGTCACCGACGTCGACGATCCGCTGCTGGAGCGGGCGCTGCGGGATCAGGACGACTGGGTTGTGCTCGGGATGCGCGAGACCGCGCTGTTCCGGGAGGACATGGAGGCGCTGCGGGTACTGGCCCCGCAGGACTTCACCGGTGCGGTGGAGGCGATCGGGGAGATCGTGGAGGTGGTCGGCAAGCTGCTCGCCTCCGGTGCGGCCTACCGGGCGGACGATCCCGAGCGTCCCGACATCTACTTCGACCACACTGCCACCGGCCGGTTCGGCTACGAGTCCGGCTATGACAAGGACACCATGCTGCGACTGTTCGGTGAACGCGGCGGGGACCCCGATCGACCGGGTAAGCGCCATCCGCTGGACCCCCTGCTGTGGCGCACGGCCCGGGCTGGAGAGCCGTCCTGGGACTCCGAGCTGGGACCGGGGCGCCCCGGCTGGCATGTGGAGTGCGCCGCAATCGCGCTCAACCGACTCGGCAGCAGCTTCGACGTCCAGGGCGGTGGCAACGACCTGATCTTCCCCCACCACGAGTTCTCCGCCGCCCACGCCGAGGCGCTCACCGGCGAGCACCCGATGGCCCGGCACTACGTGCACACCGGGATGATCGGCCTGAACGGCGAGAAGATGTCCAAGTCGAAGGGCAACCTGGTCTTCGTCTCCCGGCTGCGCGCCGACCAGGTGGACCCGATGGCACTGCGCCTGGCATTGCTGTCCGGCCGTTACCGCACCGACCGGTCCTGGACCAGCGGGATGCTCGACGAGGCGCTGACCAGGCTGGCCCGCTGGCGCGAGGCGGCTGCGCTACCGACTGGGGCCCCCGCCCAGGACACCGTTGACCGGCTGCGCGCCCACCTCGCCGACGATCTGGACACCCCCCGCGCCCTCGCCGCGATCGATGCGTGGGCCACCGAGACGCTGACCCGCCGCGGCCGGGACACCGAATCGCCCGCCCTGCTGCGGACCGCAATCGACGCCCTGCTCGGCGTCACAGTCTGAACTAGTCGTGATCGCGAACACGCCAGCGTACTCCAGCCACTAATCCGGCACGGGCGGTGTCGTCGGTGCCGCAGCATGGAGTCTTTCGAGAGCCGGTGCTCTGGCGCTCGTTGGGCGCCATGCGAGATGATCGGGTACGGA
>JBOHGM010000067.1:26271-28971 GCA_050699435.1 Pseudonocardiaceae bacterium
AATGGGACACGCTTCATCATCTCGATACGACGCGAATGGTACTATGAACTTCGGTTTCTCGGTGACCTGATTCCGCCCCCTTCTGAGTGTCTCCATGTCGGAGCTCCCTCCGCAGTCACCTCCCTTGAACATAACGCGACCGGCAAGGCGGTCGCCAGCCGACTGCGCCAGATCCTTCCGGATGCACGACTTGTCGATCGATTACTCCGCGACCTGGATCGAGGCAGGGGTATGCTTCCACTAGAGGTCCAACTGGTGGGTGCGGTCGTCGAACGAGCACGGCTACAGGGGGAAAGGCTGGATGAGCACTATTGGGCAGACACGATCGGCGGTGTCGAAGGGGCAATTGAAAAGTTCTTCGATGACCTTCTGGCCGGTGCTCCAAACCGGAGAATAGCACTCAAGCTGCTGTGTGCCTTATCCGTACGAACCAGGTTCAGGCGACGCGAAGATCTCAGTGATATTGTGGAGCGACTGTACGAGGAACGGGTAGCCGTCCTCGCCGCCAAGGACTACCTCTGCGAGCATGGCCTTGTTCTAGAAAGGACACCTGCTCGTCTGGAGTTGGCGCATGACTACCTGGCCGAGTTCTTCCACCACAAGAGTGGATCCGAGCTGAACCCCGTAGACCGAGACAATATTCTCTTCCACCTGGAATCCGATCAGACCCCTGGCCGGAGCGGCATGGTGATGCCCGCATCAGTCAAGATGTCGGGCCGCGACAAGTTCGGGCTCCTGGTCATAGTCCCGCTTCTCGTGTCCATGATCTTCCGGCTTCTGGGCTTCGGGCTCCGGTGGAACGTCCATTGGAGTGGCGTGGAGCCGCGCTACCTGTTCAATGACCTCCTCGATGTAATGTACCTGCCAATATTCGTCGCACACGTGGGATGGGCTGTGTACGTTTATCTGTTTTACGAACGGGTGTTCTCCCGTCTCGACGAAGGACTTGCCGGCCGTTTGTTCTCCCGGCTTGTCGTCCTGAACATGGCTGCCTGCGTCGTCGCCAGCTACTTCATGCCAGATCTGTGGATACTTCTGCTTGGCTGGGGCGGTGTGGTCGTAGGACTGAAGTTAATCAGCGTGGCCAGGCGGGTGGAGTTGAATGTCGTGGCCGCGATGAGAATCGGGGAGGCCGGAACCAAAACGGCGGTCAACCTGCTCTTTTTACTTGGCGGCGGAATCTATGCGGCATTCCTCACCATCGGGGAAATTCACACCACGAATGAGCAGAACTCCTGGCTCCTGGTAAGCCTCGTCGTGTCTATGGCGTTTACCTGGGCCTGCTACTCTCTGTCGGCAATTCATGTGAGCCGCGAAGCGGCATCACGAACACTAGGGCTGATAGCCCGCTCCGGCTCGGGCGTGGGTTCCCTGCGGGAACTGTAGAACAACATTGAAAATGGAGTGAGTGTGGAACAAAAGAGCATCATGGACGAGCTTCAGGAACGCCTTGTGGGTGAGCGACACAAGCGCATCGCCCTTGTTGTGCAGGGAGGCGGTATGCGGGGAATATATTCGCTGGGTGCGCTGGCCGCGCTGGAGTCAGCGGGACTCACCAACGCGTTCGACATCGTGGTCGGTTCCAGCGCTGGGGCGATCAACGGTGCATACCTCCTTGCCGGACAGGCGAACCAGGCAATCAGCGCCTACATCGACGACCTGAGTAACCGGCAGTTTGTAAACCCGCTGCGCGTCCACAAAATGGTGAACATCGACTTCATGGTCGACGAGGTGCTGAAGAACCGCTACCCGCTCAATACCGAGGCCCTGTTCGCGTCGCCGATCCTACTCGAAGTCGTTCTCACCGACGCCGAGACTGCCGAACCAGTCGTTGTCACCAATCGGGACACCGATCTCGACTTTTACGAGGTGCTTCGGGCGACTTCTGCTCTGCCTGCGCTTTATAACCGGAGGGTCAGAGTCCGTGATCGGGACTACGTCGATGGCGGGACCGTGGACGGAGTTCCGGTTATCCGCGCGGTGGAGGCCAGCGCGGACGCGATCCTCGCTGTGGTGACCCGCCGGCCCGGCTTCAGGCGGCGAGCGTCGAACATGGGCGTTCGCCTGCTTGCCAGGTCGATGGCCCGTGGGCAGTCCGTCGCTCTGAGGGATCGCATCGGGAGGGAGGACGTGAGGTTCAACGAGGCGATGGACCTCCTCGAAGGGATCGGGCAGTTGCCGACCGGTCTGCGGCGACGGAGCGTCTGGCCCAGTGACGAGAACAAGTTAGTGGGCCGAACCACCTCCGACCGTGCCCGGCTGCGGGAGTGCGCCGACATGGGGCGGGCCGACATGCAGGCTGTCCTCAAACTCCCATGGGAAGAGCAATAGGCGCTACACAGCTGGCCGCCCTCCAACCTCGGGCCGAGGACTGTCCGCCGGGGTCCCCACCCAGGACATCGTTGACCGGCTGCGCACCCACCTCGCCGACGATCTGGACACCCCCGCGCCCTCGCTGCAATCGACGCGTGGGCCACCGAGACCCTGACCCGCCGCGGCCGGGACGCCAAATTGCCCGTTCTGATGCGCACCGCAATAGACGCCCTGCTCGGCACCGCCTTAGCCCTGACCTTTCATGGCGGTCGGTGAGCGGGTGCGGAGGTCGTGGATTGCAGCGGGTGGGGGTGGGGGTGGGGGTGGGTTTTCGCTGTGTGGGCATGCGGAGTGCCCGGCTGGCGGGCCGGGTGGCCGGGGGTTCCA
>JBOHGM010000068.1:0-28835 GCA_050699435.1 Pseudonocardiaceae bacterium
CGCCAGGACGGCCGGTCCGGTGGCCGTGCTCACCAGCCACATCACCGACGTCCGCCAGATCGCCGTGCACCTGGACGCCGACGTGACCATCGTGGCGCTCTAAAGGCCGCGGGCCGAAGCAGTCCTATTGCGCCAAGAACGGATTTCGCACTACGCCCTTCCCTCGTCGAGCACGAGGCAGAACGGGTGCCCCACCGGATCCAGGTACACCCGGAAAGTCGTGCCAGGCTGGACCTCGGCTTTGCGGGCGCCCAGCGCCAGCACCTGCTCCTCGCCGACGTCGAGATCCGGCACAGTGAAGTCCAGGTGAGCCTGCTGGGGGTTGTCGTCGCTCGGCCACACCGGGGGCCGGTGCCCGGGCGCGCGCTGGAAAGCCAGTGTGGCGCGACCGTCATTCCGCAGCTGTACCCAGTCGCCGTCGTCGCGGTCGGGCTCCCAGCCCGTGATCGCGGCGTAGAACTCCGCCAGCGCTCGCGGGTCCGGGCAGTCCAGCGCTACCAGCTCAAAATGTGCGATACCAGCCATATGGCGAACGCTACTGGCTGACCCCGACAGTAGCGCACAGCTTCGGCCCGGTGAGATCGAGGAACACGTAGGTGGCCAGCAGGGCGAGCCTCGAACTCGGACCGCGGCGGCGAGCACATCCCGGTCCTTCGGGTGGTTCGTCATGACGTTGAATCAGGGGATGGAGTGGTGCAGGCATTGACTCCGTACTCGTTCGAGCACGCTATGAGGAGCTGGACCCGTGGACGACACCGAGCTCCGGTGAGATCGAGGTCGCCCGGGACCGGCTGAAGACCGCGCGCGGCGAGCTGGACGGCCGCATCAAGGCACTGCGGGAGACCAAGACCGCCCTGCTCACCGACCTCGGCGCCATCGATGACGCCCGCGCCCGTCGGGCCGAGCACGTGCTCAGCAGCTCCAAACCCGACCTCGCTCAGCTCGCCGACCTGGCACTGGGTGATGATCACGATGCCGCCGCGATCACCGGGCTGCGCGCAGTGGAAGCGCTGTCCCTTCCCGAGACGAATGAGGTCGCCCACGCGGCGCGACGGATCCGCGATGCGGTCGACCGGGTAGCCGGCGCGGGCACGCGCGAGACGTCCCGGGCGCAGGCGGTGGCGACATTGCTGCAGGGCGCGCTCGCCTACCACGCCGAGCACGGCGACGGCCGCTGCCCGGTCTGCAAGGCAGGCAGCCTCGACGGCCAGTGGCGCGGCCAGGCCGAGGCGGCACTCACCACGCTGCGCACGAGCACGGAGGCACTACGGGAGGCGAGCAGCACCCTCACCACCACCGTCGCCGACGCCCGCGAACTGGTCGCGCCGGTTCCGCCACCCCTGCGGCACCCCCTTGCCGGGCTGGACGTCTCAGCAGCCCGCGCTGCCTGGCAGGCGTGGCAGGACGCCGGCCGGACGGAGCAGGCCGCGGACCTCGCACACGCCCTGGTGCAGCGCCACGCCTCGGCGGCCGCGGCGCTGGCGGCGCTGCGGGATTCGGCGCGGGCCGAGCTGGCGAAGCTGGACGACACCTGGTGCCCGATCGCGGCGCGCCTGTTCGCGTGGCACGACCAGGCACGGCAGGTCGCGGACGAGTCGGGCCTGCTGGGTGAGCTCAAGAAGGCCGAGGCGTGGCTCAAGGATGCGGCGGCCGGGCTGCGTGACAAGCAGATGGCACCGTTCGCGGAGGAATCCCGCCAGGTGTGGCAGCAACTCCGCCAGGAGAGCAGCGTGGACCTCGGCGCCGTCCGGCTCACCGGAGCGGGCACTCAGCGCAAGGTACTCCTCGACGTCACCGTCGACGGGGCCGGCAGCGCCGCGCTGAGCGTGATGAGCCAGGGCGAGCTGCACGCTCTCGGGCTGTCGCTGTTCCTGCCCCGGGCGACGGTACGACACAGTCCCTTCCGGTTCGTGATGATCGACGACCCGGTCCAGGCCATGGACCCGGCCAAGGTCGACGGCCTGGCCCGGGTGCTCTCCGCGGTCGCCCGGACCCGGCAGGTGATCGTCTTCAGCCACGACGACCGGCTCGCGGACGCGGTCCGGCGGCTGCCCGAACCCGCGACGATCTGGGAGGTGTTCCGGCGCGATCACTCCCGGGTCGAGCTGCGGCGATCCGCCGACCCGGTGATCCGCTACCTCGACGATGCCCAGGCGCTGGCCAAGACCGAGAACATGCCCGATGAGCTGCGTCGCGAACTCGTGGCGACCTGCTGCCGCAACGCCCTGGAGGCCGCCGCGCACGCCAAGGTCCGCGCCGTCCGGCTCGGCCGGGGCGAGCAGCACACCGACGTCGAGGACGCCCTCGCCCGTGCTGAAACAGCCCATCAGAAGATGGCCCTGGCAGTGTATGACGACCCTGGGCGGGGCGGCGAGCTCATGCCATACCTAGACAAACGCATCGGACGTTGGGCCGCCGACACGCTGCGGGCCTGCAAGGAGGGTGCGCACCGCGGTTACTCCGGTGATCTGCGTGCCCTCGTGACCAACACGGAGAGACTGATCAAGCAGGTGGTGCTGCCGTGAACTCCATCGCCCGCCGGCGGCTCGATTACGCCGATGCTCTGCTGACCGGATCAGAACTCGCCGGGCTATGGCCGCGCTGCACCACCTGGCTGATCCGGCTCGCCCTCGAACACGCGCTGAACCAGCTTTGGGCAGCGACACACCCCGCGATCGCCGACTGCACAAGGCGAGCTCAACTGCTGGCCCTCGGCGCGGTCGTCGACGCCGACACCCAGCACCGGGTTCACGAGTCGTGGACAACCCTCAGCCGAGCCGGCCATCACCATCACTACGAGCTAGCCCCTACCGCCGCGGAGCTGCAAGCCTGTTGGCGGAAGCCCAGATACTCGTGACTCGCCTCGAGGAGGCCGCGCGGTGATCTCTCTATAACGAACGTCCCGGGCTGGGTAGCCGTTGATTTGTGTATTTCGAGATGGAACTCGAGAACTTGCTCCGCGCGAGGGTGCGTGTTGTGTCCGGCGGAGCACCTGGAGCGCGTGCACGCGGCCCTCCGGCGGGACAAACGCTGCGGCGTGAGCGAGTCCGACGAACTACTCGGATTCGCTCTGGATGCGCTCGAAGAGATCGATGTGATCGCTCGACCTGCTCGTCACCGTGGTGCTCCCGATCGCGCCGTCGCCGTGCAGCGCCACCTGGTGCAGATCGGTCACAGTGATCGCCTCGACGACGCCGTTGCTGTACGCGGGCCGATCAGGGCAAGCAGGCTACTGCCTATCACCCTCGTGTCACACCGTTGGTGGGCTGTGGCTGCAGGTCCCGGCCGCACTCCGAAATCCCAGCTCAGCTACGCCGTCCGCCCACTAAGACTGTCGCGGGATGGCCGTTAACGAGGATGTTGTGCGCCGCGTCGATCCGCAGGTCCGCCCGCTCCCACAGCGCGGCGACCGGCTCCGCGGCCCACCGCGACAGCAGCAGCACCAGCCTGCCGGCGCGCGGGTCGAGCACCCGGTCCAGTCCCGCCAGCATGCGCCGCGCGAACGTCTCATAGAGTACGGCGAGGGTCTCGTGCTCGCCCCACGGCGGGTCGGTGACGACGCTGGTGATCGACCCGGTGGGCACCGATGGCAGCTCCGCAGCGTCCTCGTCGAGCAGGCGGACCTTCCGGGACTGCACGAGCCGCGGCGGAAGCTGCGTGCGTAGCTCCGCGAGCCGGACGTCAGAGTAGGTCACCGAGCGGACGGGGCTGTCGAGCCGGGAAGCCACGATCGCGCCGCTGCCGCCGAACGGGTCGAGGAACACGTCGTCGGCGCACGGGCTCGACGCCTTCACCAGCAGCGTCGTTAGGTCACTCGCTAGTGATCCGCGCGTCTCGGAGGACTTCGACCGGCCGGTCAGGCGCAGGCACAGCATCATCACGTCGAGGTCGCGCCGTCCGACGACCCAGTACTCCACCACGGAGCCGCCACGGGCGGTGAACCGCCCGCCGGTCTGCTCGGCGATGACGGACTCGAGTCGGGCCCTGGTGTCGCGCGGCAGCCCGACGAGCTTGCCGTCGATGGCGGTCATCGTGCGGAACGGCGCGCCGCGGCGCTGGTCGCGCAGCAGAGAGCGCTTACGGATGTGGCGCACCAGCTGGTCGGTCGAGCCGGCGACAGACCCTCGCGGGACGGTGTCGAGCACCTGAAAGACGTTCTTGACGTAGGGCAATCCGGCGACCTGGTTGACGGCCGCGCTGGTTGCGACGACGACGCTGCTGTCATCGGCAAAGACGAGTCGGGGCCGCGGGAGGTCGCTGGCGAGCGCGTCGATGACGAGGTCGCCGAGACCGGCGCTGTGTTGGAGGTAGTACTGCACGGAAAGCTCCCTCCGCGGGTGGCTGCGACTAGTCGCCAGCACATGCGAGGAGCCCGCCTCAGGGGACGGGCTCCTGGCCGAGCGAGTGGGTCAAACGACCTGGACGTCGGTGGCGGTGCGGGCCTTGGTGCCTGGCAATCTCGAACTCCACCAGCTGCTGCTCGTCGAACGCGTAAAAGCCAACTTGTCGATCTCGGGAGTAGCGCACGAGGACGTCGCGGCGCCCGGTCGACGGACATCAAGCTTAGGCCCTTCTCCCCGTTGGACCACCTCACAGTTACTGCGCCATGCGACGAGTTCCTCACAGGGGGTGATAGGTCCTCTAAGGAGTACGCCGCCAGAGTCAGGAGTTGTCGCGCTCGACACCGGCCGCCGGCCGCCACAGCTGCTCGCCGACGTGGCCGTCCTGGCGCTGTGACCCGGAGTACCTAGACGCGCGATCGAGCTAGCCGGGCTAGAAGGCTTGGGCCGGCGAAGTCGGTGTGATCGAGTCAAGTTTGGGACTCGTGGGTCAGGTCTCTGTGGCGTAACCTGAGCGGCGCTCGCTCCACAGCGCAAACACAGCGCACCTGACCTGCACATACGCACGTCGCGTCATGGTCATCATTCATCGGCGTAGCGAGTGGCGGTGGTCGGCGACTCGGACCACGGGTCCCTGCGGGAGCTTGCCCAGGTTCTGCTCATCGCGTCAGCAAGCCCCCGGTACATGCCTCGTTGGGCTGGGGCGGAGCCCCGGTAGTACTACAGCTGCACTTTCACGCTGAGTGACTGACGGCTGTCTCGGCGATCATGAATGGTGGCTGAGCACCCACGGCCGTTTCAAGATCGCTTTGTCGTGCTGGGACCTGCATGAGCATCCATGAGACGGTTCCCGTGCCCGCGAAAATCTGCACAAGCATCCATCAGACGCGCAGGAGCGCGGCACGCTATCGGGGCAGTACCGTCTGCTGGGCGCGGGACAGCGGCGACGATCACCTTCCACCAGTCCGGTCCCCGGTGCCCCCGAAAGCTCGCCCAGTGCCCCAGCAGGGGCTAGCCAGGAGGAAGCGGTCGCGCCACTCACCGGCTATATCGCTGTCGGTGATTGGAGCTCACCTAGAGTGAAAGTGCGACTGTAGTACTACCGGGGCTCCGCCCCAGCCCAACGAGGCATGTACCGGGGGCTTGCTGACGCGATGAGCAGAACCTGGGCAAGCTCCCGCAGGGACCCGTGGTCCGAGTCGCCGACCACCGCCACTCGCTACGCCGATGAATGATGACCATGACGCGACGTGCGTATGTGCAGGTCAGGTGCGCTGTGTTTGCGCTGTGGAGCGAGCGCCGCTCAGGTTACGCCACAGAGACCTGACCCACGAGTCCCAAACTTGACTCGATCACACCGACTTCGCCGGCCCAAGCCTTCTAGTTCCTGGTGATCGCCGCCGGGCCGGGCCGCCAGCGCGTCGATCAAGGGCAGCAGCCGTTCTTGGCGCACGGCGACGGACTGCAGGGTACTCACCGCCTCGATGGCCTGGTGGGCGAGGACCAGCCCGCGCGGCTCACCACTTCGCACGTGCACCTCGGCGAGCAGCAGTTCAGCACTCGTCCGGTTCCGGCCATAGCCGTCGCCATAGGCGCGTACCGCGCTCGCAGCGAACTGGTGTGCCGTGTCCAGGCGACGCAAGTCCAGCGCAACGCCCGCCGTCGCAAGATCCATCCCGCCACGATCGAACGCATCCCGGGGCGTCCACCCGTCGTGCGCCTTGGCGAGGTAACGCTTGGCGTCCCCGGGACTGTCCAAGAGGGCTTAGGCGGTCGCGGAGTTCCGGTTCAGCCGCGCGGTGAGCGTCGGCAGCCGCGGATCGTCGGCGCGCAGGACCGCGGGCTTCGCCGTACCGAGCTGAAACCCCTCAAGGACGAACTGCCCGAGCTGACACGCCTTCAGGGCGTCGTCGGGGTGGCCGCTGCGCACCAGCGTCCTCCCAGCGTGGAAGGCAACGTTAGCGATCCCGTAGGCGTCTCCGGCGTCATCAGCCAGCCCCAGCGCACGAATGAAATGCCCCGCTGCATTCACCCCGGAGTCGTAACAGCACCAGCCCGCCTCGGTGTGCAGCTCCGCCAGCGCACAACCCAACCGCGCCTTCACCGCCTCCATCGCGGGCACGGTCAGCCACCGCATGTAGTACTCCGCGGCGGCCCCGAACAGACCGGCCTGCCCACCAAATCGGCGCGCCAGGCTGCGCAACTGCTCGGTGACCGCCTCCACGGCCTGCACGTGCGCCATGCTCAGCCGCGACGGCAACGGCTCCCCACCACTACGCGGCAGCGCGAGCTCGGCCAGCTCACCCATCGCCTGCACCACCTGGCCCAGAGCCGCCCACGACGTCGCGGCGATGAGGACGCGACGACGCATCTCCTCGTCCACCTCCGGGTCAGGGCCGCCACCCTCAACCCCACAGTAGGTGCCGTCGGGGCGGCCAGCACCGTCAGCGTCACCCAGACGCAGATAGCCACGAGGAATGCCGAGCCCATCCGCGATACGTTCGAGCACCGTCACATCCCGCACCCGCCGCCCCCGGAGAATCTCGGACACCTCCGACTGGGACTGCCCGGTGCGGGCGGCGATCTGCCGCTGACTGAGCCCGAAACCCTTCAACGCCCCGTACAGCGCCCCGATGTCGCGCGCGGTGAGGATGCGGCGCAGCTCCGGTGTTTCGAACCACGCCGGGTCGATCACCGGCTGGTCCCCGGCAGTGGCGGGCTGGCGGGATACCTCATCCGCATGTCCATAGCTCACAGCAGGTCACCGCTCCCCTCGTCGTTGGATCAAGGAGACTACCCCGCAGCACCACGACGACCGTGCGCACCACGGATGGAGGTTGGCTGTTTCAGGCACCCAGCGCTGTGGCCCTACTGGAGCCGGAGGTGAGGCACATCGGGCGGACGCTCGGCGATGAGCGTGTCGAACTCGATTGTGCGGCCACACCGGGCTCGGCAAGCTCGCGCCATGGACGCGCTGATCTGGTCGCTGCACGCGGGATTGCCCCGGCAGGCGCCGGGCTCGGACACGACGACCCAGGCGATGCTCACAGCGCTGGACCTCGCGCCCGGTGCCCGCGTGGTCGATATGGGCTGCGGGCCAGGACGATCGTCGCTGGTGCTGGCTGCCGCCGGGCTCGACGTCGTGGCCGTTGACACCCACCAGCCGTTCCTCGACGAGCTGACGACCGCGGCCCGCACTGCCGGTCTGGCCGCGCGGGTGCACCCCCTCAACGCCTCCATCGCCGCCGTACCGCTGCCCAGCCGCAGTGTCGACGCAGTGTGGAGCGAGGGCGCCGCCTACCTCATCGGCTTCGGCAACGCCCTCAACACCTGGCCGGCGCTGCGGGGAAGATACTCTCCGGGGACACGAATCGCAGACGGTGCTGGATAACTGGTTCCGGGCGCGTCGCCGGATCCACTATCTCGCGGATGCGCTGCGAAGGGAGGGAATGCCGCTGCCGGCGGCGCGATCGTTGTACCACGATCTCGACACGGATTCGATGGCAGGGGCGTTCACCGGCTGGTATGTGCAGCGGCACGGTAGTGAACCCGATCCGGAGGCCGTTGTGCGCTGGCGCAGGAGTGGATGGAGGGGACCCTGCCCGATACATGGCATGCGGTCTCGCCGCATCGAGTTGAGTTCCAGCTCGCGTTGATCAACGATTGGATCCCGGACGATCCGATCACCGTCGGGGCGAAGGAGTTGTTGCCCGAATGGGTGCGCTGGCACGGTGAGCAGGCCGGTCTATCCGAGCACCTTGTCGACCGTGGAGTCGCTGTCGCCGCAGGCAGTGTCCGGGCAGCATCGGACTGCGCGGGTCTTCGGGTTTAGTCGTGAGGTGCTTCTCCTCGGGCTGATCGACCGCTCAACCCTGAGCGACGCACCTGGGCTGCACTCACATGCCGCTCTGCGCGCGGTGCCTGCTTTCAGCTTCCGGCGTGGTGCGGCTGTGTGAGCGGAAGAACGCCTGACCTCACAGGCCGAGATACCGAGCGACAGCGTGCTCGACTTCGGCGAGTTCGTCGTGTTCGAGGTAGTGCACCGGGTCGCCGATGAGGTAGTCCGTGTCGATGCTGCGGATTTGGTCGACGAGGACCCTGGTCTGCTGTCCGTTGATCTGCAGTGAGGGGCGGAAGACGGCGGGTTGCGCAGTGGTCGAGGTGGGGACGATCGTGGCGACACTCCAGGGCATGGAACTCGGGCTGAGCACCAGACCAAGGCGCCTGCCGCGCTGCTCGTGGCCGCGCTTCGCCTCACCCAGATCCACTCGGTAGACCGCGCCACGAATCACCACGCATCAGCCTCACCTGTCACGTCTTCGCTCGCGAGGCGCTCAGCGTCGGATCGGGCGTGGGAGAGCCATACTTCGCGCTCGAGTAGCCGCAGTGCGCGGCGGATCACGTCGCTGGTGCGCTCGTCAGGGCGCATCGCAGCCTTGATGATCCGCTCGTCCTCGTCGGTGGGCCGGAAGCCGATCGTGGTCGCCATGGTCTGAGACTATCACCTGTGTTTGACAGATGTCACGCACCTGTAGAACACTGTGACCGACGCCCCCGGTTGATCGTCAATGACCAACGACCGGATCTGCCGCGTTCGGCGACTGTGGCTACACGATGATGCGCATCTCCCAAACAGTGGGTGCCTGCGGGTCCCTCGATCCGGACGCGTCGAACGGGCTAGATAAACCCTCGGCAGCTCAGTGCCAGCACCTGAGGGCTGTGTCGACCGGCAGGATCGAACAGGTGCGGCAACGTGGGTGTCCAGGCCCTTACTCAGGTCCGCGAGGTGATCAGCGTGATCCTCGATCTCATGCGGTGATAGCACCTCGGGTTTGCGCTGCGAGTCGGCGAGTCCGCCCTCGGTGTACACAAGGCCGGCTGCCACGCATCTGCGAACGGCACCGTGCCGCCCGGCCCGATCAGGACGGTGCCGGATGCGCAATCGGACCGAAACTGGTCATCTGCCTTTGCGGGTTACCCGGCCGATGGTGGCACGTTCAGCGGTGAATGCCTCGGCGACGTGGGGGTCGCGATGGTGCTTGCCGCGCCGCCAGATCCGTTGGGCCAGACGGCGGTTGCCATGGCGGGCGTAGAGGGCGCCGAGTCGGGCGAGTGCGGCGCCGATGGTGCCGGGGTGGGCGCCGGGTTCGGTGATCGCGGCGTGGTAGGCGTCTTCGGCGTCGTCGGGATGGTCGTCCTGGTGGAACCGGCCCAGGCGCAGCGCCGCCTGTGCCCAGTCCTCTCCGCTGGTAAGGTCCAGCACCCGCTGGCAGGCCCGGGCCAGCACGGTGTCATCACCGAGCGCTTCGGCCAGTGCGGCCAGCTCGAGGGCGGCGTGCGCGGCGATCGGGGTGTCGTCGAGGAGCATGGCCTGCTCGAACGCCTGCGCCGCGGCGATCGGGGCGCACTGTTGCCGGATCAGGCCGAGGTAGAGCCAGGCCGGCGCCGCGGCGGCCGGGTCGTCGCTGTCAGTGGCGAGCTGCCACAGCTCGAGGGCTCGGTCGCGATCACCGCAGGAGTACAGCTCGACCTGCGCCATCGCCAAGGCCACCCGGCCCCAGACACCGTCCCCGTCGCCGTCGCCCTGGTGGTCCTCGCTGGGGAAGAGGGCGTGCTCGGCCGCGGCGCGCAGCCGCTGGCGCTGCTGGGGGTTGGGCCCCAGACCGCGGATCCCGAATGCGGTGATGGTCAGCAACAACGCAACCAGGGCCGGTGGAGTGGCCGCCACGGCGGCGTCCACCAGGCAGCCCAGCGCGTCACGGCCGCGGCCGGCGCGATCCAGCAACTGCGCCCGCAGCAAGCTCACCTCCTCGGGGCAAAGGTGGCGGGCCGCGACGCGGACCGCGGCCTCCGCGTCCTCGGCACGGCCCTGCGCCGTGGCCAGGTGCGCTAGACTGGTCGCGGCCCAGGCCGCGGTGTCGTGCGGCGCGACCTCGGACAGGTACTCCAGCAACGGCCGCACCCCGGGGATCAGACACAGCTTCCCGTCCGCGGCGAAGCACTCCCCGGCGGCAATCAGCAGCGGCCGGGCCAGATCACGACGCTCCGCGTCGTCGGTGTCGGTCAAGGACCGGAACAGCTGCGCCGCGCGGTCGTCGTCGCCGTCGGCGGCGGCCACCGACGCCTCGATCACATCGGCCCGCACCGAGATCTGCGGCAGCGTCGCGCTCCAATGCGCGCGCACCCGGGCCAGCACCCGCCGAGTCGCGTCGACGTCGTCGCGAGCCGAGTGGGCCGAGGCCAGCGCCAACAGGATGTCCCCGGTATAGAGTTCGCCTTCAGCGGCGTACTGCTCCAGGACCGCTACCGCCTCGTCGATACGGCCAGCCGCCGCCATGAGCTGCACGTACCTGCCGGCGTCCGGGCCATGCAGCATCGGCTGGTCCAGCAGCGTCCGGTACACCTCGGCCGCGCCGCCCGGGTCGCCGCACGCGGCCAGCATCTCGCCCAGGCGCCGGCTGTACGACCAGTGCCACTCCCCGGCTGCCTCCACCGCCCGCCGCAAGCCGCCCACCGCCCCCTCTTTATCCTCGTCGAGCCAGGCCAGGCTGCCCAGCAACCCCCATGCCTGCGCCCGCAACCACCCATCACCGCTGCTGAGAACCTCGCGCGCCAGAACCCGCGCCCGTGGCCGGTCCCCGTCCAGCCCGGCCCGCCGGGCCAGCCACAACGCCGCAGGCGGCGACGCCACCGGATGCCCCAGCCCCGCCACCTCGGCATACCAGCCCGCCGCCTCCGCTGGCTGCTCGCGCTCCTCGGCAAGCTCCGCCAGCCGCAACGACGCCAACGCCGCCGCATCCGGGTCACCGCCGTCCACGGCCAGCCGATACGACGCCTCGGCTGACTCCAGATCAACCGGGCTCGCACCGCGCTGGTCATCCCCCTGGATCACCAGCTCCAGCGGGGTAAGCACACCCGAGACCACCGCCGCATGGTGGCGCACTCGCCACAACCGCGAACCCACCGGGAACCCCACCCCATACACCGGCCGATAACGGCCCTGCCCGTCACACTCCAGCAACGCCGGGTCCCCCGTCGCCCACTCCAGCGCCGCGCCCAACCGGTCCGCGTACTCCACCCCCTCCGCACCAACCCCCCACCCGGCCATCAGCCGCCGCGCCTGCGCACACAACGCCACCGGCGTATGCCACCCCCGCCGGTCCACCTGGTCCCATGACAGCGCCGCCATCACCAGGGCATACCCCAACGGCTGATCATCCCGCGCCTGCGCCAACCGCTCCTCCGCGACATCGCTCCCCTCCAACAAGGCGGTGAACTCATCCACCATGCTCGATACCGACCTCGACATCTCAAACACGAGGCGCGACGCTACCGCCCACCAACCAGCAGGAAACACCGGCCTGGTGGTGGTGTGGCCGCAGCGGGGACGATCACAAACAGCCAGCGGTGACGGGGTGATCGGGCGGGGATAGATCTGATGGATGTTGGCCAGTTGTTCCTCGCGGGTCGCGAGAGGTTGACCGACAGGACAGACAATTCTCGTCGGTAGCGGCGAGGTCACAGCCTCCGGGCTAGCCGGGCTAAATCCTGGTAATCGGTAGCTGGGCGGGCCGCCAGCGCGTCGATCAGGGGCAGCAGCCGTTCTTGGCGCACGGCGACGGACTGCAGGGTGCTCACCGCATCGATGGCCTGGTGGGCGAGGACCAGCCCGCGCGGCTCACCACTTCGCACGTGCACCTCGGCGAGCAGCAGTCCGGCACTCGTCCGGCCTCGGCCGTGGCCCTCGCCGTAGGTACGCACCGCGCTCGCGGCCAAGGGCTCCGCGATGTCGAGGCGGCCCAGGTCCAGCTGAATCCCGGCAGTCGCGCGATCCATGCCTGCGCGTTCGAACGCATCGCGGGGTGCCCACCCGTCGTTTGCCTTGGCGAGGCAACGTTTGGCCTGATCGGGGCCGCCCAGCAGGGCGTACGCGGTCGCAGAGTTCAGGTTCAGGCGCGCGGTGAGCGTCGGCAGGCGTGGATCGTCGGCGCGCAGGACCGCGGGCTTCGCCTTGCCGAGATGAAACCCCTCAAGGACGAACTGCCCAAGCTGAAACTCCTTAAGCGCATCGTCGGGATGCCCGCTGCGCACCAGCGTTGCCCCGGCGTGCCAGGCCGCGTTAGCGATCCCGTAGGCGTCTCCGGCGTCATCAGCCAGCCCCAGCGCACGAATGAAATGCCCCGCTGCATTCACCCCGGAGTCGTAACAGCACCAGCCCGCCTCGGTGTGCAGCTCCGCCAGCGCACAACCCAACCGCGCCTTCACCGCCTCCATCGCGGGCACGGTCAGCCACCGCATGTAGTACTCCGCGGCGGCCCCGAACAGACCGGCCTGCCCACCAAATCGGCGCGCCAGGCTGCGCAACTGCTCGGTGACCGCCTCCACGGCCTGCACGTGCGCCATGCTCAGCCGCGACGGCAACGGCTCCCCACCACTACGCGGCAGCGCGAGCTCGGCCAGCTCACCCATCGCCTGCACCACCTGGCCCAGAGCCGCCCACGACGTCGCGGCGATGAGGACGCGACGACGCATCTCCTCATCCACCTCCGGGTCGACACCACCCTCACCCTCAGCGTAGGCACTGTCAGCGTCGCCCAGACGCAGGTAACCGCGGGGGATGCCGAGCCCGTCCGCGATACGTTCGAGCACCGTCACGTCCCGCACCTGGCGACCCCGGAGGATCTCGGACACCTCGGACTGGGACTGCCCGGTGCGGGCGGCGATCTGCCGCTGACTGAGCCCGAAACCCTTCAACGCGCCATAGAGCGCCCCGATGTCGCGCGCGGTGAGGATGCGGCGCAGCTCCGGTGTTTCGAACCACGCCGGGTCGATCACCGGCTGGTCCCCGGCAGTGGCGGGCTGGCGGGCTACCTCATCCGCATGTCCATAGCTCACAGCAGGTCACCGCTCCCCTCGTCGTTGGATCAAGGAGACTACCCCGCGGCACCACGACGACCGTGCGCACCACGCTGGGAATGGCCGGTGCGGCTAGGCCGTGAGAGTGTCCAGGATCTGCTGCCCGTACTTGGCCAGCTTGGTATCGCCGACGCCGTTCACGGTGCTGAGTTCGGCCAGGGTCGACGGGGACTCGGCGGCGATCTGGCGCAGGGTCGCGTCGTGGAAGATCACGTACGCGGGTACGCCCTGCTCCTTCGCGACGCCGGCGCGCCAGGCGCGGAGCTGCTCGAAGACCGGCACGGCTGCCTCGGGCAGGTCGACGGGCGCCGCGCGGCGCCGCTGAGCGGCCTGCTCGGCCTTCGCGGGTCGCGCTGCCCGTTCGGGTTCGCGGCGCAGCAGGACTTGGCGCCGCTGGCGCAGCACCTCGGCACTGGAGTCGGTGAGCACCAGCGTGCCGTAGTCGCCCTCGACGGCGAGCAGGCGCTGGGCCAGCAGCTGGCGCACCACGCCGCGCCACTCGCCCTCGCCCAGCTCGGTGCCGATGCCGAACACCGTCAGCGTGTCGTGGCCGAACTGGGTGACCTTGGGCGTCGGCTTGCCGAGCAGGATGTCGATCACCTGGCCGGCGCCGAACTTCTGGCGGCGTTCCCGGTCGAGCCGGTACACCGTGGAGAGGAGCTTCTGCGCGGGGATCGTGCCGTCCCACGATTGCGGCGGCGACAGGCAGGTGTCGCAGTTGCCGCACGCGGTGGCGTGCTGGCCGAAATAGGCGAGCAGCTGCACGCGGCGGCACTCGACCGTCTCGCACAGCGCCAGCATGGCGTCGAGGTGGGTGGCCAGCCGACGACGGTGGGCGTCGTCGCCCTCGGACGTGTCGATCAGCTTGCGCTGCTGCACCACGTCTTGCAGGCCGTAGGCCAGCCACGCGGTCGACGGCAGGCCGTCCCGCCCGGCCCGGCCGGTCTCCTGGTAGTAGCCCTCGACGGACTTGGGCAGGTCGAGGTGGGCGACGAAGCGCACATCGGGCTTGTCGATGCCCATGCCGAAGGCGATCGTGGCGACCATCACCAGGCCGTCCTCACGCAGGAAACGCGCCTGGTTCGCAGCTCGGGTGCGCGCGTCGAGCCCGGCGTGGTAGGGCAGCGCCTCGATCCCGTGTTCCACCAGGGAAGCCGCGGTCTTCTCGACCGAGGCCCGCGACAGGCAGTAGACGATGCCCGCGTCGCCGGAGTGCTCGGTGCGCAGCAACTCCAGCAACTGCCGGCGGGGCTCGTTCTTCGGCACGATCCGGTACTGGATGTTGGGGCGGTCGAAGCTCGCCACGAAGTGCCGGGCATCGGCGAGGTTCAGCCGGGACGCGATCTCGGCGTGGGTGGCCGTGGTGGCCGTCGCGGTCAGCGCGATGCGGGGCACCGCCGGCCAGCGCTCGTGCAACGCGGACAGGGCGAGATAGTCGGGCCGGAAGTCGTGCCCCCACTGGGCCACGCAGTGCGCCTCATCGATGGCGAACAGCGAGATCGTGCCGCGGTCCAGCAGCCGCAGGGTCGCTTCCACGCGCAGCCGTTCCGGCGCCAGGTAGAGCAGATCCAGCTCCCCCGCCAGGAAAGCGGACTCGACCCGGCTCCGTTCGCCGGGGTGCTGGGTGGAGTTGAGGAACCCGGCCCGCACCCCGAGCGCAGTCAGGGCGTCGACCTGGTCCTGCATCAGCGCGATCAGCGGCGAGACGACCACACCGACGCCCGGTCGCAGCAGCGCGGGAATCTGGTAGCACAGCGACTTGCCGCCGCCGGTCGGCATCAGCACCAGCGCGTCACCACCGGCGAGGACGTGCTCGATGATCTCCTGCTGCTCGCCCCGGAACGAGTCATAGCCGAAGACACGGCGCAGCACTTGCACCGCATCGCTCACGTCGGTACTGGTCCCACGGCAAGCCACCCGGCGATCCTAGGAGCTCTGTCTACTTGCCACCCCCGGGTCGTTTCAAGATCGCGTGGGTAGCCGGGGATCTCGGCGGGGCTGCAAATGGTTCCATTTGGCGGTCAGCGGGGGTCGCCGGAGCTGCAAATGGTTCCATTTGGCGGGTTTCGGCTAACGTGATCTGGAATGATGCACCCGGGTGAGGTGACCACACCGTCCGCATGGGCTATGACGTGGCTATTTTGTGATGAGCCAGGAGGAGTACGCCGAGCTCGCGGGCTCGCGTGGCCGCGTGGGTGTCACCCTCGGCCGCAGCGATGATCGATCCCTTCATGAGGATGTGCCACTGACGGGCGAAGGCTTCGGGCTCCGCCCCAGCCGCGGCCGCGAGGTCGCGCACGTAGCTGCGGATGTTCGCCAGGTGCTGGATGCTCGCCTGCCGGACCGGACTCTGCAGGTCGGTCACCTCGAGCAAGGTGGTCACGAAGGAGCAGCCCTCGAAGTCCGGACGCGCGAACCATTCACCGAAGATCTCGAAGATAGCCAGCAGTCGCCGGGCAGGGGTGTCGCCTCGACGCCACGACTCGGCTCGCACCCACTCGTGCGTCCACAATTGTTCGCGACGCCGGAGGAAAGCGAGAATGAGCTCGTCCTTGGAAGCGAAGTTCCGGTACAGCGTCATCTTCGCGACGCCGGCCGCACCGATCACCGCGTCCACGCCGACAGCGCGGGTGCCTTGGCGACTGAACAGGTCATATGCCGCGCGCACCACCCGCTCCCGGCCGCTCCCGGTCTCTGCACTGCGGAGAGCGACGTCATCAGCGTTGTCGGGCACGCCTACCCACCCCGGACGAAGGTCATCGTGCCAAGGATACAGGAGGTACCGGCGTTGATCGCTGACCCCAGGGCCACAGTTGATCGAGGTCGGCAGCTACCCGCTGCGGGTGTAGCGGTGCGTACCATTCCCCCATGAGCAGGCCCCCGGAGCGGCCGCTCCGCATCGTCGTCGTCGACGATCACCAGATGGTGCTCGACGGCCTGCGGGCGATGCTCGATGCCTACTCCGACCAGGTTCACATCGTCGGTGAAGCCACCGAACCAGACCTGGCGATCAAGCTCATCGTCGAGCACGAACCCGATATCGTTCTGCTCGACGTCCGGCTGCGCGGCTCCAGCGGGCTTGACCTGTGCGCGGAGATCCGCCGGCGGCGGCTCGACTGCAAGGTCGTCTTCCTGACCGTCTACGACGACGAGCAGTACCTCTACCAGGCGCTGCGGCTGGGGGCCGCCGGTTTTCTGCTCAAGCGGGTGCGCGGCGCCGAGTTGGTGGACCACCTGCAGCGAATCCACCAGGGCGAGATCCTGATCGACCCCAGCCTGGCGACCAAGGTCGCGATGTCGGTGGCCCACCTGCGCGGCGGCGAGTTCTGGCCGGGTGCCCATCTCGGGCTGACCCAGCGCGAGAGCGAGGTGCTCGCACTCATGGTGGCCGGGCTGTCCAACCGCGCCATCGCAGGCAGGCTCACCGTCAGTGAGGAGACGGTCAAGACCCACGCCCGCGGGATCTACCGCAAGCTCGACGTCCCCGATCGCTCCAGCGCGGTCGCCGCGGCGCTGCGGGAGGGGGTGTTCCAGTGATCCACTCACACCTCGGCCTCGCCGACGCCAGCTCCGACGCCCAGCTGCTGTCCCGGGTGATCGAGATCCTGTCGGCGGGGCTCGACCTCGACGGGGTGGTCCAGCGGGTGGCCGACCTGATCACCCAGACCACCTCCACCGACGTCTGCTTCGTGCACCTGCTGGACGCGCCGGGCGGGCGGCTGCAGCTGCGCGGCGCGACACCGCCGTTCGACCGCTTCGCCAGGCGGATCGAGATCTCCGTCGGCGACGGGGTATCCGGATGGGTCGCCGCGCACTGCCAGCCCGTGGTGATCACCGACAACAAGCGGGCGGATCCGCGCTACCTCTACCTCCCCGAGCTGCGCGGGGAGGACTTCACCTCGATGGCCTCGGTGCCGATCGTGACCCGGCCGGGCCACCTCGTCGGAGTGCTCAACGTGCACACCCGCGATCGGCGCGAGTTCTCCAACGCCGATGTGGAGCTGCTGCGAACGGTGGCCGGCCTGATGGCCGGGGCCATCGAGAACGCCAGCCTGCACAGCAGGCTCGCCGAACGGGAGGAGGCGATGGAGCGGTTCGCCGAGCAGATCGTGCTGCTCCAGGAGACCGAGCGGCGCCGACTCGCCGGCGAGATCCACGACGGGATCAGCCAGCGCATCGTGAGCCTGTCGTTCCATCTCTCGGCGGCGGCGGACGCGCTCGCGTCCGACCCGGCAGGCGCCGCGGAACAGATCGGCCGGGCCCAGGAGCTCGCCGCGGCGGCGCTGGACGAGACCCGGAACGCGATCGCCGGACTTCGCCCACCGGTGCTCGACGACCTCGGTCTGGCCGCCAGCCTGGAGAGCCTGGCCCGGTCCACCCAGTTGCCGCACGTCCAGGTGGACGCGGTGGCGACCAGCCTGCCGGAGCATGTCGAGACCGCGGTCTACCGGATCGCCCAGGAGGCGCTGCAGAACGTGATGAAGCACGCCTGCGCTCAGCGCGTGCACCTACGACTCTCGCGGACCGCTGAGGCGGTGTTGCTCGACGTCTCCGACGACGGCATCGGCTTCGACTCGGCCGCCACCCGGGGGCATGCCGGGCCGGCGGGGTACGGCCTGCCCGGCATGCAGCAGCGTGCCGAGCTACTGGGCGGGCAGCTCACCGCGGAGAGCACGCCCGGCCACGGCACCGTGGTGCGGCTGCGCGTTCCGGTCTCCCACGAGCGCTGATCCCCCCTCCCCCGCGCGTTCAGCGGGGTAATCGGGTGCTGGATTACCCCCGCTGACTACGGTCAGCGCAGGGTCAGTACCGGTAGTGGGGAGGTTTGTAGGGGCCTTCGACGTCGACGCCGATGTACTCGGCCTGGTCCTTGGACAGTTTGGTGAGTTTCCCGCCGAGTGCCTCGACGTGGATGCGGGCGACCTTCTCGTCGAGGACCTTGGGCAGGGTGTAGACCTCCTTGTCGTACTCGGCGTGCTTGGTGAACAACTCGATCTGGGCGATCACCTGGTTGGAGAACGAGTTCGACATCACGAAACTGGGGTGCCCGGTGGCGTTGCCCAGGTTCAGCAACCGCCCCTCGGACAGCACGATGATCGAGTGCCCGTCCGGAAAGGTCCACTCATCGACCTGTGGCTTGATCACCAACCGGCGCGCCCCGGACCGGCGTTCCAACCCGGCCATGTCGATCTCGTTGTCGAAATGCCCGATATTGCCCAGGATCGCCTGATGCTTCATCGCCGCCATGTGATCGACGGTCACGATGTCCCTGTTCCCGGTCGCCGTGATCATCACATCGGCCTTGCCGACCACGGTGTCCAGGGTTTCCACCGAGAAACCGTCCATCATCGCCTGCAGCGCGCAGATCGGGTCCACTTCGGCCACCACCACCCGGGCGCCCTGCGCGCGCAGCGACTCCGCGCACCCCTTGCCCACATCCCCGTACCCACACACCACCGCCAGCTTCCCGGCCAGCAGCACATCCACCGCCCGGTTGATCCCGTCCACCAGCGAATGCCGGCACCCGTACTTGTTGTCGAACTTGCTCTTGGTCACCGAGTCGTTCACATTGATCGCCGGGAACAACAGCGCCCCGGCCGCCGCCAGCTGATACAACCGGTGCACCCCGGTGGTGGTCTCCTCGGTCACCCCCCGGATCCCCTCCCCGATCTCGGTCCACTTCCCCGGTTGCCCAGCCACCGAGGCCCGCAACAGCTCCAAGAACACCTTCCACTCATCCGGGTCGTCCTCATCGGCGCTGGGCACCACCCCGGCCCGCTCGAACTCAGCACCCTTGTGCACCAGCAGCGTCGCATCCCCGCCGTCATCGAGGATCATGTTCGGACCGGCCCCGTCAGGCCAGGTCAACATCCGCTCCGTACACCACCAGTACTCCCCCAGCGACTCCCCCTTCCACGCGAAACACGGCACACCCTTCGGTTCTTCCTGGCTGCCGTACGGACCCAGCACCACCGCTGCCGCCGCATGGTCCTGCGTCGAGAAGATATTGCACGACGCCCATCGCACCTGTGCCCCGAGGCTGACCAGCGTCTCGATCAACACCGCCGTCTGCACCGTCATATGCAGCGACCCCGACACCCGCGCCCCCCGCAACGGGAACACCTCCGCATACTCCCGCCGCAATGTCATCAGGCCGGGCATCTCATGCTGCGCCAACCGGATCTCCCGCCGGCCGAACTCCGCCAGCTCCGGATCGGCAACAGCAAAGTCGATACCAGCTCGGCTCTGCAGCTTGTGCTCAGCACTCGGCGCGACCGCGGTCATGGAATAGCTCTCCTTAAGAAAGTTGGGAAGGTCAGGCGAGCAGGTGGTCGGCCACCTCGGCGGCGCTGTCGGCTCCGTATGCCTCGGTGAACCTCGCCAGGAACGACTCCGGCTCGAGCCGGTGTTCCTGGGTCCCGACCGACTCGATCACCAGGGTGGCCAGCATGCAGCCCACCTGGGCGGCCCGCTCGTCATCCACCCCCCACTCCACGCCGGCCAGGAAGCCGGCCCGGAAGGCGTCCCCCACACCGGTGGGATCCGCCTTGGTCAGCTCCTGCGGCGGGGTCACCGTGACGACCGGGTCTCCCGGCCGTTGCACGGTGACGCCCTTGGCGCCCCGGGTCATCACCAAGACGTCCACCCGCTCCAGGATGTCGTCGTTCGACCAGCCGGTCTTGCGTTCGAGCAGGCCCCGTTCGTACTCGTTGGTGAACAGGTAGGCCGCCTCTTCGACGAGCCGGCGGATCTCGTCGCCGTCGAGCCGGGCGAGCTGCTGGGACGGGTCGGCAGCGAAGGGGTAGCCGTGGTCCCGGCACTCCTGGGTGTGCTGCAGCATCGCGGCCGGCTCGCAGGGGCCGATCACGACCAGGTCGATTCCGCCGAGCCGATCCACGATCGGCCTCAGCTCGATCTGGGTGGACTCGGCCATCGCGCCCGCGTAGAACGACGCGATCTGATTCTGGTCCGAGTCGGTGGTGCAGAGGAACCGGGCGGTGTGCTTGTCCTGCGAGACGTGCACCGCGTGGGTGTCCACACCGTGCGCGGACAGCCAGTCCCCGTATTCGGCGAAGTCGGCGCCGACCGCACCCACCAGCACCGGCGACAGCCCGAGGCAGCCGAGGTTGAACGCGATGTTGGCCGCCGCACCGCCGCGGTGGATCGCCAGCTCGTCGACCAGGAAGGACAGCGAGAGGCTGTCCAGCTTGTCGGAGACGAGCTGCTCGGTGAACCGGCCAGGGAAGACCATCAGGTAGTCAGTGGCAATCGAGCCAGTGACAATGACGCTGCGCACCACAGCCTCCTCAGACCGTCGCCGTGGCAGGCAGCCCGGCCGCATTGCGCAGTGCCTCGGCCCGGTCGGTGCGCTCCCAGGTGAAGTCGGGATCGTTGCGCCCGAAGTGGCCGTACGCGGCGGTCTTGAAGTAGATCGGCCGGTGCAGCCGCAGGTAACTGCGGAAGGCCGCCGGGCGCAGGTCGAAGTGCTCCCCCACCAACTTCTCGATGGTGGCGCGGGACACCTGCTCGGTACCGAAGGGCTCCACCAGCAACGACAGCGGCCTGGCCACCCCGATCGCGTACGCCACCTGCACCTCGACCCGGTCCGCGAGGCCGGCCGCCACGATGTTCTTGGCCACGTACCGGGCCGCGTACGCCGCGGAACGGTCCACCTTGGACGGGTCCTTGCCGGAGAACGCGCCACCACCGTGGCGGGCGAAGCCACCGTAGGTATCCACGATGATCTTCCGGCCGGTCAGTCCGGCATCACCCACCGGTCCACCGATCACGAACCGCCCGGTGGGGTTCACGAACAGGTTGCGCTCCAACTCGGCCTCGTCGTAGAAGTCGGGGGGCAGTTCAGCCAGCACTACATGCTCCCACAGGTCAGCCCGGATCTGTGCGGAGCTGACGTCCTCGGCGTGCTGCGTGGAGATCAGCACCTTCTCCACGCCGACCGGCACCCCATCGCGGTAGCGGACGGTCACCTGCGTCTTGCCGTCCGGGCGCAGGTAGGGCAGCGTCCCGTCCTTGCGTACCTGCGCCAGCCGCTTGGAGAGCCGGTGCGCTAGGGCGATCGGCATCGGCATCAGCTCGGGCGTCTCGTTCGTGGCGTATCCGAACATCATCCCCTGGTCCCCCGCACCCGCGCTGTCCAGTTCGTCCTCGGACAGCTTCCCCCGCCGCTCGTGGGCCATATCGACACCCTGGGCGATGTCCGGCGACTGCTTGTCCAGCGCGGTCATCACCGCGCAGCTGTGCCCGTCGAAGCCGTAGACCCCGTCGTCATAGCCGATATCGCAGATCGTATCGCGCACGATCTGGGTGTAGTCCAGCAAGCCCGGCGTGGTGATCTCACCGGCAAGCACGACCATCCCGGTGGTGATCAGCGTTTCGCAGGCCACCCGGGAGTTCGCGTCCATGCTCAACGCCGCATCCAGCACGGCGTCGGAGATCTGATCGGCGATCTTGTCAGGATGGCCCTCCGTCACCGACTCAGAGGTGAACAGGTACTCGATGGTGTCCAACTGAGGCATGGGATCACACTCCTTGCTCAACGCTCAGATCCGGGACGGGCAACGGGATGTGGATTTGTGCGCAAAGCTTCGCCCTGGCGACATCTGGGGGCAGATGGCGCAGCCCGCAGTCGAGATTGATGACCAACTGTCCGCCAGCAGGGTATCCAATGCAGCTGCGGGTGCGCGCGGCAAACGAGGTCAGCAGACTTGGAACCCTCAAGGAGGCACTACTCCCACTCGATGGTGCCGGGGGGCTTGCTGGTGACGTCGAGCACCACCCGGTTCACCTGGGGCACCTCGTTGGTGATCCGGCTGGAGATGCGCGTCAGCACGTCGTGGGGCAGCCGGGACCAGTCCGCGGTCATGGCGTCCTGGCTGGACACCGGACGCAGCACCACCGGGTGACCGTAGCTGCGTCCGTCCCCCTGCACCCCGACGCTGCGCACGTCGGCCAGCAGCACCACGGGGCACTGCCAGATGTCGCGGTCCAGTCCGGCTGCGGTGAGCTCCTCGCGGGCTATCGCGTCCGCGGCCCGCACCGTGGCCAGCCGCTCCTCGGTGACCTCCCCGATGATCCGGATCGCCAGGCCGGGACCCGGGAACGGCTGGCGGTGCACGATCGTCTCGGGCAGCCCGAGCTCCAGCCCCACCTTGCGCACCTCGTCCTTGAACAGCGCCCGCAGCGGCTCGACCAGCTCGAAGGCGAGGTCCTCGGGCAGCCCGCCGACATTGTGATGGCTCTTGATGTTGGCGGTGCCCGCGCCACCGCCGGACTCCACCACGTCCGGGTACAGCGTGCCCTGCACCAGGAACCGGATCTGCTCGCCGCGGCGGCCCGCCTCGGCCGCAACGTCGCGCGCGGCGGCTTCGAAGACCCGGATGAACTCCCGGCCGATGATCTTGCGTTTCTCCTCCGGGTCGGCCACCCCGGCCAGCGCGGCCAGGAACCGCTCCCGGGCGTCGACGGTGAGCAGCCGGACACCGGTGGCGGCGACGTAGTCGCGTTGCACCTGGGCGCGCTCCCCGGCGCGCAGCAGGCCATGGTCGACGAACACGCACGTGAGGGCGTCCCCGACGGCCCGATGCACCAGTGCTGCGGCGACCGCGGAGTCGACCCCGCCGGACAGCCCGCAGATCAGCCTGCCCCCCCGGGTCTGGGCCCGGATCGCGGCCACGGTCTCGTCGATGACGCCCGTGGTGGTCCAGCGCGGCCGGATGCCCGCGACCTCGTGCAGGAACCGGCGCAGCACCTCCTGGCCGTGCGGCGAGTGCACCACCTCAGGGTGGTACTGCACCCCGGCCAGCCGCCGGGCGATGTCCTCGAAGGCCGCCACCGGGGACCCCTCAGACCGGGCCGTGACCGTGAACCCCGCCGGCGCGGCGGTGACCGCGTCCCCGTGGCTCATCCACACGGGACCGCGCGCGGGCAGCTCCCGGTGCAGCACGCCGCCACCGTCGAGCAGCTGCAGATCGGTACGCCCGTACTCCCGGGTGCCGGTGCGCGCCACGGCACCGCCCAGCGCATCGGCCATCGCCTGGAAGCCGTAGCAGATACCCAGCACCGGCACTGTTTCCCCGGACACCGTGGCCGCGAACAGTGCCGGATCGACCCGGGGTGCGTCCGCGGCGTACACGCTGGCCGGACCGCCGGAGAGCACGATCGCCGCAGGTCTGCGGTCGAGCAGTGCCGTGACCGCCGCGGTATGCGGCACGACCTCGGAGTACACCTGCGCCTCGCGGACCCGGCGGGCGATCAGCTGGGCGTACTGCGCGCCGAAGTCGACGACGAGTACCGGCCGGCTCTCCACGGGTAGCCAGCCTAGGCGCTGACCCGGTAAGCGGGCGGTTGGCACGGCAGCGACAATGAACGCCAACGTGTCCACACCTTCGGTCGGGGGCAGCGATGAGCGACATCAGCCTGGTGGCGGTCGTCGGCTGCGGCCTGATGGGCTCCGGGATCGCCGAGGTCTGCGCCCGGTCCGGGATGGATGTGGTCGTGGCCGAAGTCACCGACGAGGCTCTCGGCGCCGGTCGCAAGCGGGTGCTGGCCTCGCTGGACCGGGGTCTGCGCCACCACAAGCTGACCGAGGCCGACCGGGACGAGACGGCCGAACGGCTGCGGTTCACCACGGATCTGACCGAGTTCGTCGATCGGGACCTGGTGGTCGAAGCGGCAGTGGAGGACGAACAGGTCGATCCGGGCGAATAGGGGGCGGGTTAGGGGCGGACGGTGAGGCCTACTTTTTGGAACTCTTTGAGTTCGGAGTAGCCGGTCTTGGCCAGCGCGCGGCGTAGCGCACCGAACAGGTTCACCTGGCCACTGGGATCTGAGGACGGTCCGAACAGCAGGGTGTCGATGCCGATCGAGCCCTCCGGCACGTCGATCACGTGGCTGCGCGGCAGCGAAGGATGCGCCGCGGCGGCGGTCCAGTACAGCCCGTTGCCGGGCGCCTCGGCAGCGGCGGCCAGCGGTTCGCCGAGCATCACCGCGTCTGCCCCGCAGCCGATCGCCTTGGCCACGTCGCCGCTGGTGCGTATCCCGCCGTCGGCGATCACGTGCACGTAGCGCCCACCGGTCTCGTCCAGGTAGTCCCGCCGGGCCGCCGCGGCGTCGGCCACCGCCGTGGCCATCGGCACCCCGATACCCAGCACATCGGCGGTCGACGTACTCTCCCCCGCCCCGTAACCGACGATCACCCCGGCCGCGCCGGTGCGCATCAGGTGCATCGCAGTGCGGTAGTCGCCCACCCCGCCCGCGATCACGGGGACTTCCATCGACGCGATGAACTCCTCGAGGTTCAGCGGCTCAGCACCACCGCCACCTCGTCCTTGGAGCCCGCGGGACACGTGTTCGGCCGAGATGATCGTGCCCTGCACCACCAGGATCTCGACGCCGGCAGCGAGCAGATCCGGCGCCAGGTCGCGGGCGTGCTGGGGGCTGACCCGGGCGGCCACCGTCACGCCCGACTCGGCCACCTGGCCGATCGCCTCGGCGAGCAGGTCGATCCGGATCGGGGCCGCGTGCCACTGCTGCAGCAGCCGCACCGCAGCTGCCTCATCGGCCTCGTCCATCGCGGAGGTGAGCCGGAACAGCAGCTTGTCGACGTTCGGATGCCGCGCCCATAACCCCTCGGCGTTGAGCACCCCGAGCCCGCCGAGTTCGCCGATCCGCACCGACATCGCAGGCGACACGATCGCGTCGGTGGGATGGGTGATCAGCGGGATGTCGAAGCGGTAGGCGTCGATCTGCCACGCGGTGGAGACATCCCGGGACGAGCGGGTGCGCCGCGAAGGCACGATCTCCACGTCGTCGAAGTCGTAGGCCCGCCGCGCGGTGCGGCCCATGCCGATCTCCACCAGGTCCCGCACAGCTCCTCATCCCTGTCGGTCGGGGTGTCAGCGCAGCGTGTAGTTGGGGGCCTCTACTGTCATCGTGATGTCATGGGGGTGGCTCTCCTTCAGGCCCGCCGCGGTGATTCGCACCAGTTGCCCGTTCTGCAGCGCCGAGATCGTAGCGGCGCCTGCGTACCCCATCGCCGCCCGAAGGCCACCCACCAACTGGTGGGCCACCAGGGACAGTGGTCCGCGGTAGGGAACCCGCCCCTCGATGCCCTCGGGTACCAACTTGTCGTCGGAGAGCACGTCATCGGCGAAGTAGCGGTCCTTGGAGTACGACCGACCCTCGCCACGAGAGGCCATCGCGCCCACCGAGCCCATCCCGCGGTAGGTCTTGTACTGCTTGCCGTCGACCAGGATCAGGTCCCCGGGGGCCTCCGCGGTACCGCCGAGCAGGCTGCCCAGCATCACGGTGCTGGCGCCCGCGACGATGGCCTTGGCAATGTCGCCGGAGAACTGGATGCCCCCGTCACCGATCACCGGGACACCCGCGGGACGGCAGGCCCGGTCCGCCTCGTAGATGGCGCTGATCTGCGGCACACCCACCCCGGCCACGACCCGGGTGGTGCAGATCGAGCCCGGTCCGACCCCGACCTTCACCCCGTCCACCCCGGCATCGACGAGCGCCTGGGCGCCTGCCCGGGTGGCCACGTTGCCACCGATCACGTCGACGGTGCCGCCCACCTCGGCCTTGAGCAGTCGGATCATCTCCAGCACCATGCGGGAGTGCCCGTGTGCGGTGTCCACCACGAGCACGTCGACGCCGGCGTCGACCAGCGAAGCGGCCCGCTGCTTGGCGTCCGCACCGATCCCGATCGCGGCCCCGACGAGCAGCCGCCCATTGGGGTCCTTGGTCGCCAGCGGGTACTGCTCGGTCTTGACGAAGTCCTTGACCGTGATCAGGCCGCGCAGCCGGCCGTGCCCGTCGACGATCGGCAGCTTCTCCACCTTGTGCCTGCGCAGCAGGCCCAGCGCGGCATCGGCGGTCACCCCCACCTTGGCGGTGATCAGCGGCGGCCTGGTCATCACGTCGGCGACCGACTTGCCGTGGTCCACCTCGAAGCGCATGTCCCGGTTGGTGATGATGCCGACCAGCACCCCGTCGGAGTCGGTGACCGGAACCCCGGAAATCCGGAACCGGGAGCACAACGCGTCCACGTCGGCCAAGGTGTCCTGCGGCGAGCAGGTGACCGGATCGGTCACCATGCCCGCCTCGGACCGCTTCACCACCTCGACCTGCGCGGCCTGCTCCTCGGCGGGCAGGTTGCGGTGCAGGACCCCCATCCCGCCGTGGCGCGCCATCGCGATGGCCATCCGCGCCTCGGTCACGGTGTCCATCGCCGAGGAGACCAGGGGAATCCGCAGCGTGATGTGGCGCGAGAGCCTGGTCGACGTGTCGACCTCAGCGGGCACCACGTCGGACGCGGCGGGCAGCAGCAGGACATCGTCGAAGGTCAGGCCGAGCAGCGCGAACTTCGAAGGGAAGCCGGGCGCGGTGAGCTCGCTGGTCATGCGGAGGAAGGACCTTCCTGACGGCGGGGCTGGTGGTTCGGTTGACGCCTGTGAACCCCCTCACGGGGTAGGTCGATACATGGTATCCGTCACCGCACAACCCACCGGACGGGTACCGTGCGCGTCGTGGCACCCGATGCATTGCCCCCCGATCCCTTCGCCGGTGACCCGGAAGACCCGAGCCAGGCGCTCGGGGCTTTGGACGACCCCGAGTACGACGCTGAGGAACCGTTGAACGACGAGGAGCGCGCGGGGCTGCTCTCCGACCTCACTGATCTGGCCGTCTACCAGGCGCTGCTCGAGCCCCGCGGGGTACGCGGGATCGTGGTGGACTGCCCGGACTGCGCCGAACAGCACTACCACGACTGGACTCTGCTACGGGCCAGCCTGCAGCAACTGCTCGACGCCGGCCGGATGCGCCCGCACGAGCCCGCCTATGACCCGGACCCAGCCGCATACGTGAGCTGGGAGTACTGCCGGGGATACGCCGACGCGGTACTCACCGAGGACGGCGACTGACCCCCCCCCGCTCAGCTGCTCGGCGGCAGCTCCGGTGGCGCAGATCCACTGCCGTCCGACGGGGGCGACGCCCGAGGTGTGATCTGCGACGTGCCCGGATCGGGTTGGGCCGACACCCCCGAGGGGCTGGGCGGCGTGCTCGGGTCGGGGGGTGGTGTGCTCTGCTGCGGTGGGGTGACCAGCGTGCTGGTGGGCGATTCCGAAGGGGGCACCGGCTGCACCGGAGCCTCCGACGACGGGGTGACCTCGGGGACCGGCTCGGTCGACGTCACGTTCTCTTCCGGGGCTGGCGGTGCCGGCGGGGCCATCGCCTGCAGCCTCTCCGCGAGCTCATCGCGTTTGGTGGCGAGGTCATCACGACCCTGGGCCTCGGCGATCACCGGGAACTGTTCCTGGACGCGCTCAAGCGACTCCCTGGCCCGCGAGGTGTCGCCCTGCTTGATCGCCGTGTCGGCCTCAGCCAGTTCGGTTTCGACTGTCTGCGCCGCCTCCACCGAGCGGGCGTAGTCGGCATAGAGGACCTTGGTCAGGCTGAACAACTGGTCGCCGGGTTCGGCGGACTTGGCAGCCAGGCCCACTCCGGAGAACGCGATGACCAGCACCGCAGCAGCCGCTGCGAAGGGGCCGAGTACGGGGTGCCTGCGGGGGGCAGGCTTGCGGGCGGACCTGATCACCGCTACCGCGGTGTCGGTGTCCACGAGCTCACCGATCGCCTCGGTGTCCACGTCGCGGCGCCAGGCCATCAGGACGCGGGCCAACTCCGCATCGGCGTCGCCCCGGCCCACGCCTGCGCTGCCGAGCGTGTCCAGCAGGGCGTCGTCGGCCTGCACCGCAGCCAGGTCGACCGGTGTCTCATTGGAAGCGCCCAGCGGATCATCGGCCTCGTGGCGCCGCCGGAACGGATTCCCGAACGGGTAGCCGCCATGCTCATCGTCGCGTCCGGACATGTCAGACCACCCCCTCCGATGCCAGCACCTTGCGCAGCCGGCCCAATGCCCGATGTTGCGCGACCCGGACCGCTCCGGGTGTTGACCCGACCGCGTCCGCCGTCTCTTCGGCGGACAGTCCTACCACAACGCGGAGAATGAGGATCTCGCGCTGCTTGTCCGGCAGCATGCCGAGCAGCTTGGTCATCCGCTCAGCCAGCTCACCCTGCATCGCCCGCTGCTCAGGACCATCGGCCAGAGCTGCTGGTGAATCGGGGATCTCCGCAACCGGCTCCGTACGATTCCGCGCGGCCGACCGATGGGCATCGGCCACCTTGTGCGCCGCGATGCCATACACGAACGCGAGGAACGGCCGACCCTGGTCGCGGTAGCTGGGCAACGCCGTGAGCACCGCGAGACACACCTCCTGCGCCACATCGTCCGCCGAGGCGAACGTCTTCTCCTGTCTTCCGACGCGAGCACGGCAGTACCGCACCACGAGGGGGCGAACCCAGCGGATAACCCCCTCGACGGCATCTCGATCGCCATCGACGGCCGAACCCACTAGGACGTCGAACTCGTCCCCTACTGATGTCATCGCAGAGCGCAGCCTTGGCGTTACGCGGGACCGACAGGTCTACCCGCCTGTCGGCGGTGATTCCGCGGTCCTGGCCGTCCAGCACCGTCTCGGGACCGCGGCACCTCAG
>JBOHGM010000069.1:0-4034 GCA_050699435.1 Pseudonocardiaceae bacterium
ACGGCGACGTCGCGCACCAGCACGGCGCCCAGGAACGGCTCGATGGGTAGCCCATTTCGATCCGGGCCGAGGTAGTAGGCCATCCGCGGGGCCCAGACCAGCGCGTCGAGCACCATCCAGGCCAGCACCGGCTTCCACCGGGGGATCGCCAGCACCGCCAGCGGCACCAGCCACAGCGAGTACTGCGGGCTCCACACCTTGTTCGTGAGCAGGAAGGCGCACACCACCAGGAAGCACAGCGCGGCCAGCCGAGGCCGGCGCGGCGCGGCCAGCGCCACCCACCCGATCAGCACGCAGGCCAGCAGGAACAGTGCCGCGCTCACCACGTTCAGGGTGGTGGGGTACTGGCCGGGAGCCAGCGCGCCGTCGAACCCGGGCCAGCCGGTGAACCCGGACACCACGGTGTAGAGCGAGTCCGGATCGGCGCCGCGCCGGCCGTTGAGCCGGAAGAACTCACCCCACCCAGCGGGGAACAACACCGCGAAGGGGGCGTTCACCAGTGCCCAGGTCAGCCCGGCGATGGCAGTGGCCTGCAACCCGGTACGCAGCCGTCCGGCACGCAGGCACAGCAGCAGGATCGGGACGAGCAGGAACAGCGGGTAGAGCTTGGCGGCTCCACCCAGGCCAAGCAGCGCTCCGGCCAGTACCGGTCTGCGCCGCGCCCACGCCACCAGTCCGGTGGTCGCCAGTGCCGTGGCCAGCACATCGAAGTTGGTGAACGCGTGCACCACGACCAGGGGCGAGAGTGCCGCCAAGGCCGCATCCCACGGTCGTCGCGGGGACAGCAGAACCAGCGCCCACACCGTCACCAGCCACGCGGCGGTCAGCCACAGCGCGCTGATGTCGAAGTGCACGACAGCGGGTAGCGACCCGGGCAACCAGCCCGCCTCGGCACCGGCCACCCATGCCTGCGCGAGCTTGGCGACCACCCACTGGTACATCCCGGTGAGCACCGGGTATTCCATGTAGCGCACCTGCTCACCAGGCTCGCCCTCGTTCTCGATCCACGAGGTGGCGTACGGGAAGCCCGCAAATCCGGGCAGGTCCAGCCGCTCGGCGGTATAGAGCGGGATGGTGTCCGAATAGCACATCGCCTGGTACTGGCGGCCGTCGCGCCAGTCCAGTTGGAGCGCACCCGCGCTGTCCCGGTAGGTCTGCAGGCAGGGTGCCTTGGCCAGCCAGCCGAGTGTCAGCGTGATCGTGGCGAGCAGCAGCACCACCCGCAGGGGGGTCCAGAACCAGTGCCTGCCGAGCACCGCGTGGTAACCCAGCGGACCGCCCACGACCCCGCTGGCCCGCTGTGGCACCGACGCCGTCCAGCTGGGCACGACCCGCTCCGAGGGCGCCAAGGTGCGCTCGTCGAGCCTGCGGGCACCCCCCGGCAGCTCGCCCGTAGGACGGGTCACCCGGGTGATGCTACGGAGCTGCGGGCAGGTTTACGGACGGAACGGCCCTCGGTCGCCGGGTCCACCCCCGGGGCCCGGTTCCTCCGTTGGCTCCTCGCAGTTGAACGGGAAGCACCGCTGCTCGGTGGGCTGCTCGGTCGGCACCTCCGCTTCCTCGGTCGGCGGCGGCTCGGGGTCGTCGGTGAGTGCCGGCTCGGATGTCGGGGACGGCGAGGGGAGCTGCGGACGCTCCGGTGTCGGCGGGGGCACCTGAGCAGCGGCCGGCCCGGCGTCCGTCCCCACGATCAGCTCGACTGGCGGGAAGGTCTCCTTGGGGCGGTCCTCAAGGTAGGAGTTCATGAACCGTTGCCAGATCGCACCCGGCAGGCCCCGCCCCAGGATGTCGCTGCCGTCTTCGTCCTTGATCGCCGTATTCGCCGGATCGCCCACCCAGACCGCTGTCGAGATCGACGGGGTGTACCCGACGGTCCAGGCGGCCGAGTTGGTGCCGGTGTCGCCGCGCTGGTGCGTACCGGTCTTCGCGGCGACCTGGCGACCATCCTCCAGCGGGATCTCCGAAGCCCGGGCCACCCCGGTCATCGTCGCGGTGAGGTTGCGGGCCAGTTGGGTATTGCGCACCGGATCCGCCGGGTCGAAGGCACGTTCCGGATTGTCGACGTGGGCGTAGCTGACGTTGCCACGGGCGTCGGCGTACTCACGGACGAAGAACGGCTCGCGTCGCATTCCCTCGGCGGCGAAGGTGGCGTAGGCGCTGGCCATGTCGATGGTGTGCACCGGGTACTGGCCCAGTGCGATACCGACCCCCGGCGATCCGCCGTTCGGCTCGAGCAGCGCCGGCCCGCCATTCATCTGCTCCGGGATGCCTGCTGCAATCGCGGCCTCCCGGACCGCCGCTGGTCCCACCTCCTCGGCCAGCTGCACAAAGGTCGTGTTGACCGATTGCGTCATGGCCTCACGCAGGGTCAGCGCGTTGTAGCTGCGGCTCTCGTTGTTCGAGTAGGGGATGCCGTCGATCTCCAGGGGGGAGTCGCCGTCGTAGATCGAGTCGATGCCGATGTCCTGCTGGAGGGCAGCCAGCATGGCGAACGGCTTGAAGGACGAGCCCGGGTTCCACACCGGGCCGCCCGCCAGGTCAAAGCCGATGCCGTCCTGGCCGCCGTAGTAGGCGAGCACCGCTCCGGTGTGCGGATCGATCGCGACCAGCGCGGAATGCAGGTTCTCCGGCTGCCCATCGAGCTCTCCGAGTACCGCGTCGCGGGCCAGATCCTGCGTCCGGGGGTCGATCGTGGTGCTGATCCGGCCGCCGTCGAGGGCCAGCTGCTCGCGGCTGATGCCCTGCTCCTCCAGCTCGTCGAGCACCCTCTTGACGATGTGCGCCCGATCATCGGTCGGTGAACCGGACACCTGCTCAGGGGGAACGGTCACCGGGTATCGCGCCGCCGTCCGTTCCGCCTTGGACAGCCAGCCCTCGGCAACCATGCCGTCCAGCACGAAGTTCCACCGGAACTGCGCCTCCGGCAGGTTCTTGGCCGGATCCCATTTCGAAGGGGCCTGGATCGCGCCGGCCAGCACGGCGGCCTCGGATACGGTGAGATCCCGCACGTCCTTGCCGAAGTAGGCCTGGCTGGCGGCCTGGATGCCGTAGCCCCCGCGGCCGAAGTAGATCATATTGAGATAGTCCTCCAGGATCTTGTCCTTGGAGTTCTGCTTGGTCATTTTGGCCGCGATGACCACTTCACGGAACTTGCGGATCATGCTGTAGTCGTCTTCCCCGGTGGCGACCTTCACGTACTGCTGGGTAACCGTGGAGCCGCCACCCGTACCTCCGGTGAGCTGGTTCCAGGCTGCCCGGGCGATGCCCACGATGTCGAAACCGGGGTTGGAACGGAAGCTGCGGTCCTCGGCGGCGAGCACCGCGTGCTGCACATGGGGGGGCACCCGCTCGATACTGACCTCGATCCGGTTGCCCTCCTCGGGTACGTAACGGCCGAGTTCGGTGGTCCCGTCGCTGGCCATGATCGTGGTGACCTGCTTGCGTTCTGCGGCCAGCGTCGCCGGAGACGGCACGTCGAAGAACAGCCACCCGGCGAAGAACACCAGGACCGGCGTCAGCAGCCCGAGCAGCGCACCCACCAGCGCGATCTTTCGTGCCTTGCGCCATCGGCCGGCGCGCTCGGGCCTCGCGGCGGCGTCGGTGTCCTGGTCGGCGTACCCGTCATCGTCGTGGTAGCCGTCGTCCGGATAGTGCGCGGCATGGGTCAGTAGTTCAGGCGCCCGCCGAGACCGCCCGGGCGGCGGGCCAGGCGTCCGTGAGGTGGCCGGCTCGCCGCGACCGTCGGTGAAGTCGGGTACGAAGAAGCCGGTTCCCTCGCTGTCATCACCTGGGCGGCCGCGCCGGGGACCGCCATCGGGGTCCTGCGGGCTCCGGGGGCGCATCGACTGCGGATCGGTCGCGTGCCGGGGCGGGCCAGGCGGTGGAACCGCGGTGCGGTTTCGGGGCGGTGCACCGGATCCGTGGACTGGCGGTGGGGGACCGGGACGCCACTGCGGAGGGCGCGGCCCCCAGTCAGGAGGTGGCGGTCCACCTCGGGGCGGGCGACCTTGCGGTGGGCCGCCTTGTGGTGGGCC
>JBOHGM010000069.1:4134-28570 GCA_050699435.1 Pseudonocardiaceae bacterium
GGTGGGCCGCCTTGTGGTGGGCCTTGTGGTGGGCCTTGTGGTGGGCGACCGCGAGGCGGTGGGCCTTGCGGAAACCACCCCTGAGGTGGCGGACCTGGAGGTGGCGGCCCCTGAGGTGGTCGGCTCTGCGGTGGCGGACCCGGGTAGGGCCGGCCCGCCTCGGGGCGATACTCCGAGGTCTCCTGGTCGGGCCACCGTGGTGCGCGGTCCTCACCCGGATCCCGCGAGTGCCGGCCGTCGTCTCCTTGCTGGTCGCTCACGCGTTGGCCTCCCAGACCGGTGCTCGGGTCGTGAGGGGGTTCGTACCGGGGTACGCCCAGTGACGAGCGTGCGGGTCACTCCGCCGCAGTCCTGCGCCGGGACCTTCTGCTCCCCACGCCCCTCGTTCCGAGGACGTATGACTGCACCAGGTGGTTCCAGCTGCAGGTCCGACATACCTCGACGACGTGCACGCTGAACTCATCAAACAGCGCTGCCATCCGGTTCAGCTCCTCGACGGTCCGGGCCGAGCCTGCCGCATGTTTGAGTTCGTCGCCGTACACCCACGAGACCAGGGTGAGGTGCTCCTTGCGGCATACCGGACAGGTGACCGAGCTGGGCTCGCCGTGGAACTTCGCCGCTCGCAGCAGGTACGGGTTCGCGTCGCATACCTCCATCACCGCGACCCGGCCTGCGTAGACCTCCGCGAGCAGCGCACGCCGCCGCAACGCGTAGTCCACTACTTGCCGTTGGGTCCGCACGCTCGACAGCGTACGCAACCGTTCTGTGATCAACGCCTCGGACGTTCGAGCGGCCCCGGTCTCACGCAGTGTGTCCAGCAGCCGTCCTGACGTCAGCCGGGTAGACATCTCGGTGATGTATCGGGGCGATATAGTGGACACATACATCGGAGCCCAGGGAGGAGGTGCCGCATGTTGGAGTTAGCGGTACTTGGGCTGCTGCACGACTCGCCAATGCACGGCTATGAGCTGCGTAAACGCCTTACCGGGCTACTCGGTGCATTCCGTGCCTTCTCGTTCGGCTCGCTGTACCCCACGCTGCGTCGGCTGCAGCGCTCCGGCTTCATCGTCGAAGAGGACGACGAAGGCCTGCAGAGCAGGGAGGAGCAGCGCGCAAGCCGGGGCAAGGCGTGGGGCCGTCGCGGGCGTCGGGTGTACAAGCTCACCGCAGACGGCAAGGAACGCTTCGCCGCACTGCTGGCCGACGCAGGCCCGCAGACCTGGGAGGACGACGGATTCGGCGTGCATCTGGCGTTCTTCTCCAGGACACCGGCCGAGGTCAGGATGCGGATCCTGGAGGGGCGACGACGCCGGGTCGAGGAACGTCGGGAGGGGCTGCGTGCCGCGCTTGCGCGGACCGGTGACCAGATCGACCGCTACACCCTCGAGCTCCACCGAATGGGTCTCGACACCACTGAGCGCGAGGTGCGCTGGCTCAACGAGCTGATCGACCACGAGCGGGCCCACCCGGCTCCGTCGCGGCCAGTGACCACATCACACGACCACACAGAAGGGGTCGACCATGACTGAAGGCCGCGTCGAGCGGGAACGCCGCGATGGTCCCGGTATCCGGGTCGCCATCGTGGGCGTCGGCAACTGCGCCGCGTCGCTGGTGCAGGGCGTGCACTACTACCGCGACGCCGATCCCACCACTCGGGTGCCCGGTCTGATGCACGTGCAGTTCGGTCCGTACCACGTCGGTGATCTTGAGTTTGTCGCCGCGTTCGACGTCGATGCGAAGAAGGTCGGGCGCGACCTGTCCGAGGCCATCGTCGCCAGCGAGAACAACACCATCGCCATCTGCGACGTGCCACCGCTGGGCGTCACCGTGCAGCGCGGGCCCACCATGGACGGCCTGGGCGAGTACTACCGCGACATCATCACCGAATCCGACGAGCGGCCGGTGGACGTGGTCAGCGCGCTGCGCGAGTCCGGCGCCGACGTGCTGGTGTCGTACCTGCCGGTGGGCTCCGAGGAAGCGGACCGCTGCTACGCCCAGTGCGCACTGGAGGCCGGGGTCGCGTTCGTCAACGCGTTGCCGGTGTTCATCGCCTCTGATCCGCAGTGGGCGCGCAGGTTCACCGAGGCCGGCGTTCCGATCATCGGTGACGACATCAAGTCCCAGGTCGGGGCGACCATCACGCACCGGGTGCTGGCCAAGTTGTTCGAGGACCGCGGGGTGGAGCTGCTGCGCACCTACCAGCTCAACTTCGGCGGCAACATGGACTTCATGAACATGCTGGAACGTAAGCGCCTGGAGTCGAAGAAGATCTCCAAGACGCAGTCGGTGACCTCGCAGATACCACACGAGATGGAGAAGGCGTCGGTCCACATCGGGCCGTCCGATCACGTGCCGTGGCTGGACGACCGGAAGTGGGCCTACGTGCGGCTGGAAGGGCGCGCATTCGGTGACGTGCCACTGAACATGGAGTACAAGCTGGAAGTCTGGGACTCCCCGAACTCGGCCGGAGTGATCATCGATGCGATCCGGGCTGCGAAGCTTGCCAAGGACCGCGGCATCGGCGGCCCGATCGTCTCTGCGTCGTCTTACTTCATGAAGTCGCCACCAGAGCAGTACTCCGACTCCGACGCCTACCAGGCCGTCGAGGCCTTCATCCGCGGCGAGGTGGAACGATAGCCGGGGATGGTTCACGGAGACTCGTCGTCGCTGATGTCCGGTGTGCAGTGGGTGAGTTTGGCCCACGATCTCGACCTGAAGTCCAGCATCCAGAGCACCCCGAGCGCCATTCGGAGCCGAATGGCAGTCTGGAAGCAAGGCTGGACAGCCATTCGGAGCCGAATCGCGGTTTTGGGCGCCCGCAGACCGCTGTTCGGAGCCGAATCGCGGTCCGCGCGGCCACCGTACCGGGCAGAGCGACGATCACCCGGCGGGCCGGACCGAACAACCGGCCGAGGGGTGAACCGAGTGCATCGGGCTCTCAGCTACGCACCCGCCAGCGCCACCACCCGCGACCTTCAAGAACGGATCGAGATCTACACCCGCACTCCCGTGCGTGCGCTGGCGAGGTAGAAATTACCATGTATCCGATTCAGCTCAGCGGCTCGCGAGTAACCCTCAGAGAATTTCATTCGGACGATCTGGACCGAGTCATGACGGTGGTCGGTGACGACCGGGTAACCGAATCACTCTCCTTTGATACACGTTCTCGTGAGCAAGCGGCAGAGATGCTGAGCGGAGTCCTCGACCGCGCCGAGCAAGAGCCGCGCAGCGATTACTATCTAGCGGTAACGACTGCAGATGATGGTCTGGTGGGGTTTGCCCGGCTAGGGCTGAATGGTGTGCAAGCAGCCAAGCTGGGCGGGGCCATCGCGGCCGACTACTGGGGGCGAGGTTATGCCCTCGACGCTGCTCGTACGCTGGTGGACTTCGGCTTCCGGACCCTCGAGCTCCACCGTGTATCGGCGGCAATGGGGCCGGACAACGCCGCCTCGGTTGTGCTCGCGCGCCGGCTCGGCATGAGCTACGAAGGTCGCATCCGTGATCACGTGTACACGAACGGCGAATGGCGCGACAGCCTGCTGTTCTCCGTGTTGGCTCATGAGTGATAGTTGAGCAGGTGAGTGGTTGTCCCAGGTGGCGTCTCATGGACGCCGTGGCGGGTGGGAGCGGCTAGCGTTGCCGGGGTGAGCGACAGCTTGAGCCGCCGCGATGCGGCAGCCGCCGTGCCCTACCCGCTACGGGTCGCGGCTGCCCTGTCCTGGCGGGTGCTAGCCGTGAGCGGGTTGTTCGTCGTGGTGGGCTACGTGGCGATCCAGCTGCGGGTGGTAGTCGTGCCGGTCGCGGTGGCGCTGCTGCTCACCGCGCTGCTCGGGCCGGTCGTCACCTGGATGAGTGAGCGCAGGGTCCCCAGGGGACTTGCCACCACGGTCGTCATGGTCTCCGGGCTGGCGCTGATCAGCGGGCTGCTGGCGTTCGTCATCCAGGCGTTCGTATCCGGCCTGCCTGACCTGCGGGCCCAGGTCGCGGACAGCGTCCAGCAGATCCGGGGCTGGCTGGCGGATCCCCCGTTCGGCCTGCCCCCGGTGAACGCGGAGAACCTGCTCAACTCGGTCGGCCAGGCGATAGCCGGTAACCGCGACACGATCACCTCGGGCGCGTTGTCCACCGCAGTCGGTGTCGGGGAGTTTCTCGCCGGCATCGCGCTCGTGCTGTTCACGCTGATCTACTTCCTGTACGGCGGCAGGGCGATGTGGCAGTACCTGCTCGGCCTCGTGCCGGGGTCGGTCCGGGCCCGGGTCGATGTCGCCGGGCATCGGGCGTTCGCCTCGCTGGTCGGGTTCGTCCGCGCCGCCGTCCTGGTGGCGGTGGTCGACGCGATCGGCATCGGTATCGGGCTGATAGCGGTCGGCGCTCCGCTGGTGGTGCCGCTGATGGCGTTGATATTCCTCGCCTCCTTCGTGCCGGTCGTCGGTGCGGTGCTCTCCGGGGTGGTCGCGGTGCTGGTGGTGCTGGTGGCCAACGGCCCGGTGGAGGCGCTGGTCGTGCTGGGCGTGGTGATCGCGGTCCAGCAGCTGGAGGGCAATGTGCTGCAGCCGTTGCTGCTGGGGCGGGCGGTGGAACTCAACGGGGTGGCGGTGGTGCTGGCCGTCGCGGTGGGCTCGGTGGCTGCGGGTATCACCGGTGCGCTGATGGCGGTGCCGCTGCTGGCCGTGCTCAACGCGGGTATCCGCGCACTGGTCAGCGAGGACGGCGAGGTCGGCGAAACCCGCGAACCTCGCGAGGTCCGCCGGAAACGCCGCAAAGACGGCTCTGGTGACGGCCTGTTGCCGCGCGGATCAGCACTGCCACCCGCTGACATTCCCCTCGATCCGGAGCCGGACCCCTTGCTGGGGTCGCCGGTCCGCACGGAGGAGACGTTGAGCGACAAGTGAGCGGTGCCCCAAGCAGCATGTGGTCCTGCTAGCACCGCTGCGGTCCCGCCGCCCGTCGAGGAGGAGCCGCGGGAGGTGGATGAGCAACGATGCCGGTGACCGAGAAGCAGCGCCGGGAATCCAAGAGGTAACCGGGGTGTGTTACGGATGACACCATCTCGTTAAATACGCGCCGTTACCTGGGCGACATGACGCGACGGCACCCCGCGCTGGCCGGCCGGGGGGTGCTACGCGAGGACGGTGGTGACCCGATGAGCGCTGTCGACATACCACGGGTGCTGGTGCTCGGCGGTGGCCTGGCCGGGCTGGCCACCGCGCTGTTCTTGGCCCGCCGCGGCCAGCAGGTCGACCTGCTGGAGCGGGACCGCTCGGCAGTACCTACCGGAGTGCGCGCTGCCGCCGGATGGCATCGGAGCACGGTGCCGCAGAGCGCCCATTCGCATGCCTTCCTGGCCCGGTTCAGGCAACTGCTGGCGGCCGAGGCACCCGACGTGCTGGCCGGGCTGCAGGCGGCGGGGGTCCGGGAGATTGCGCTGCGTCCACCGGCGTCGGTGCCGCCCAGCGGACCGACCGATCCGGAGCAGGTGGTGCTCGCCGCGCGCAGGCCGGTGGTCGAGTGGGTGTTGCGCCGTACCGTCGAGAAGGAGCGAGGCGTCCGGGTGCACGCCGGGGCCGAGGCGACCGGGCTGGTGGTATCCGGTGGCCGGGTGAGCGGGGTGCACGTCGACGGTGGCGTGGTGGACGCTGACATCGTGGTCGACGCCAGCGGAAGCCGATCCCCGGTGCCGGGCTGGTTGGCCGAGCACGCCCGGCCGGTGCCAGAGCGAAGCTCGCCGTGCGGCATCACCTACTACACCCGCTACTGGGTGCTGCACCGCACCGGTGACCCCGGTGAGCTGGGCCGCGGCAACACCGCGGGAGGGTCGTTCGACCGGTTCTCCTGCCTGATGTTCCCCGCCGACAACGGCACCGTCTCGATCACCTTCGGGGTCCTGCCCGAGGACCGGGACCTGCGCGAGCTTCGACTGTCCGAAGCGTTCGACGCCGCCGCTGAAACCATCCCGACGGTCGCTCGCTGGGTGGACTCCTCGGTCGCCGTGCCGATCTCCCAGGTGGCCGCGATGACCGGGCTGCACAACCGGCTGCGGACACTGGCGCCCGACGGGGTGCCGGTGCTGCCCGGGCTACTGGGCGTGGGTGACGCGGTGTGCACCACCAACCCGGCGTACAGCAGGGGGGTCACGCTCGCGTGCGAATCGGCGCTGGCCTGTGCGCAAGCTGTACTGGCGCACGGGAAAGACCCGGTAACCCTCGCGGTGGCCGCCGACACGGCGCAGCAGGACGTGCTGGCGCCCTGGTTCCACGACTCGGTGGCCCAGGACGACGCGCGGCTGAGCCGCTGGCGCCCCGAAGGGCACGAGCCAGCCGGAGTGCCACCTGCCCCGGGCACCGTGAGCAATGCCGACGCGTTCCTCGCCGCGCAGCGCGATCCTGAGGTCTGGGTGGAGTTCAGCGCGCTGCAGAACCTGCTGCGCAAGCCTGATGACGTGCTCGCCCGCCCCGACATCGTGCGCCGGGTACGCGATGTGCTCGCCGGGCAGTGGCGGCCGGTTCCGCTGGAGGCGCCCAGTCACGACTGGCTGGCGGCCACGGTCCGGACGATGAGCTCGCGGCGGGCAGCGCAGATCCCCGTTTGAATTCTCTGCGTTCTGGCATGATCCACGGCCATGCTGGCCGCCACCGACATCATGACCCCGCTGTGGCGGGGCGTGGTGATCCTGCGGATCGTCACCGCGGTTGTCGCTATCGCCGCGATCATCGCGCACCACGACGGCTTCGCCCGGCCGGATCTGGGATGGGTGGTGCTCGCCGGGATCGCGGTCTGGACCGTGGTGACCTGCCTGGCCTACAGCTACGACCTCACCCGCCGGATCCACCTGATCGTGCTCGACCTGGTGATGACGCTGGCGCTGACGGCGTCCTCGGTGCTGGTGCTGTCCCCCGATCAGCTCAGCGAGCGCACTCCGCTGCTCACCACCGTCTGGGCCAGCGGCCCGGTGGTCGCCGCCGCGGTGCACGCAGGCCGGATCGCGGGGGTGCTGTTCGGCCTCGCCGTCTCCGCGGTCGACGGGTGGGCTCGCGGCGTGGTCAGCACCGACCTCGCTCGCGACGCCGTGCTGCTGGTGGGGGCCGGGTTCGTGGTCGGGCTGGCCGCCACCACCGCTCGCCGGGCCACCGAGCAGCTGCGCCGAGCGGCTCGCGCCGAAGCGGCCGCCACCGAGCGGGAGATCGCGCTGCGAGCGTTGATCTCCGCCGCACCACCGGGCGCCGCCAGCTCGGGCGAGGAGGACCTGGCGTCCGCGCTCCAGCTGCTGGCAAGCGCACAGGTCGAGGTCGCGGTGCCCGCAGCCGAGGTTCCGCTGCCCGCTAGCGACGTCGAGGAACTGGTCGCCGTCGCCCGGGCGGCACTGGGAGGCACCGCTCGGCTCGCCGGTCCGGACGGTAAGGCTTGGGTGCTGGTGGAGGACCTCGGTGCGGAGGTGGTGCTCACCATCCGCGATGACGGACCTGGCCTCGATGACACCCAGCTCACCGAAGGCCTGTGTGCCGGGTCGAGCAGTGATACCGATGTCGAGGCCAACGGCCAGCTGGGGGTGGCGCGCTTGATCCGCGGTCGGGTGGCCGATTTGGGTGCCACCCTGACCCTGGGCACCCGACCGGGGCAGGGCATCGAATGGGAGGTGCGGCTGACCCGCACCAGGGTTGCCGCCGCCCTGCACGGCGATACCGTGGAGGCGTGACCGGCGAGGTTGAGCCCCGCGATCTGCGGGTGTCCGACGCGGAACGTGAGTATGTCGGGGAGTTACTGCAGCGGGCGGTGGGCCAGGGCAGGCTCACGGTTGCTGAGTTCACTGAGCGGATGGATGCTGCGATGGTGGCCCGCACTCGCGGGGAGCTCAACGCGGTGCTCGTCGACCTGCCCGGCTTCATCCTCGCTCGCCCAACCGCCCACGATGTGCTTGAACTGTCCCACCATCTCGGCGAATTGAACCGCCGCGGGCCGTGGCGAGTGCCCCCCCGGGTGCGTCTGATCGGGCACTTCGGCTCCTCGCTCCTGGATTTCACCGAGGCGATCTTCAGCGGGCCGGTGGTGACCCTCGAACTGAACAAGACGGGCGGATCGACCACGATTATCGTTCCCGAGGGTGCCACTGTGGATACCGACGGCCTGCGCATGACGGCGGGCAGCATCAAGGACTCCACGATCCGGCGGATCGCGCCGGGCCCGTTACACTTCGTGATCACCGGCCGCTCCATCATGGGCGAAGTCCGCGTCACTCATCCGCGGCGGTGGCGCCTGGGGCCGCTCACCGTGCACCGCCCGTTCCGGCTCAGCTGGGGCCGCCCAGGGCGGGTGAGCTAATCCGTTCCCGATGTGAGGTGTGGATGGGGGTGCGCTGGGGTACCCCCAGGACTACACCCGGCGCCGAGATCCTCCCGGGTGGGGGCCATGGAAGGGGTGGCGAGTGCCGGTGCTGGCGAGGGACGTCGCGGTGGCTGGAACACCCGGCGTCAAGGGCCCGCCATGACGTCCGGGCTCCGAGTGGACAGCCACCTCGAAGCCGGCGCGCTGGTGGTGCGGCCGGTCGGGGAACTGACCGCGGCCACTTATGCAGACCTGCGAGACGGACTGCTCCGCTACGCGGCGCAGCAGCCGCGGGCGATCGTGGTGGACCTGGACAGCATCGGGGTGACCGCCACTGCGCCGCTGGCGGTGCTTCCCGCCGTGTGGATGCGGATCTGTGACTGGCCGGGAGTACCGATGGTGCTGGCGGCGGCCCGCCAATCGCTGCGCACCCTGCTGGACACCAGCGCCGTTCCGTGGTTCGTCCCGACCTATCGCAGCGTGGCCGAGGCCGTGGCGGCACTCGACGTCGTCCCGCCCTGCCGCAGGCGCAAGGTGCAGTTGCCCTGCGACCCGGACTGCACGCGGCGGGTCCGGCGAGTGGTCGAACAGACCTGCCACGAATGGGGGATCGCACAGATCGTTACCGACGCTGTGCTGGTGGCCTGCGAGCTGGCTGAGAACCTCATCCGGCACGCTCGTTCGGACGGCTGGTTACGCCTCGAGCTGCGTGGCGCGGCATTCACCGTTGCGGTGGCCGATGCGGACGCCCGCCCGCCCCGGCTGCGTGCGCCCCATGAGCGCCAGGGTGGTGGCCGCGGCCTCGTGCTCATCGCCGAGCTGAGCAGGGTGTGGGGATACGCGCCCCGGGTTCAGGGCGGCAAGGTGGTCTGGGCGGTGCTCACGGTTCCCGCCCGGTAGAAGTTCAGGAGCTTCCCCCGGCTGCCAACCACCGTAAACGTGCGGGGTGACCGCCCCGCGTCATCGGTACCGAGCCGGACGTTCGGGGGTGTGGGGGCCGCCGACCGGGCATCAGGGGGGCGGGATGGTGCCCGACCGGCGGCCATGCGCCAGGGCCAGGGGGGTCGCCGCCAGCGCACACCGGCGGAGGCAGGCACCGAAGAGGATGCTCCTGCTGCCCGGCAGCCGATGTGTGATGTCATCGCATCGGCCGCCCGGCTTCCACCGGTATGTCCTAGTGTGCTCCGCTGCGGCCCGGCTTACAACCGTGGACTCCGGCGTTGCCCACCGCAGACCGCTCCTCGCGCATCCCCCCGGTACGCTGGCGCACCCGGGTGGCTTGCAGGAGGGTGAGAGCACGTGGAGTTCGAGCTCGAGCGGGACGCGTTCGCCGACGCCGTGGCATGGACGGCGCGCGGCCTGCCCACGCGGCCGGTCGTCCCGGTCACCGCGGGTCTGATGCTCGAGGTGAGCGATGCCACGTTGATTGTCTCGGGTTTCGACTTCGAGGTGCTCAACCGCATCGAGGTGCCGGTCACTGACAAGTCCGCCGGACGGGTACTGGTGTCGGGTCGGCTGCTGGCCGAGATTGCCCGCGCGCTGCCCCCCAAGGAAGTCCGGGTCGCAGTGGAGGGGAACCGGCTGTCGGTGCGGTGCGGTTCGGCCCGGTTCAACCTGCCGCTGATGCAGATCGAGGACTACCCCGTCGTCCCAGAGTTGCCCGCTGCCTCGGGCACCGTGCGCGGGGATGTCTTCGCCACCGCCGTGCACCAGGCCACCGCGGCGGCGAGCCGGGACGAGACGCTGCCGATGCTGACCGGCGTGCGGATGGAAATCGACTCCGATCGGCTCACCTTCGCTGCCACCGACCGGTATCGTCTCGCCGAGCGATACGTGCCGTGGACGCCGGCCGGGACGGTCCCCTCAGGTTCGATCATCATCCCGGCGAAGACGCTCGCCGAGGCCGCCAAGTCGCTCGGCTCGGCCAGCGAAGTCGTGCTGTCGATGGGCAATGCCGCCGATGTGGGGTTCCTCGGGTTCTCCGCAGCAGGCAAGCAGACCCTGACCCGGTTGCTGGACGGCGAGTTCGTCAAGTTCGCGTCCCTCTGGCCCACCGAGGTGACGACCACCGCGCACGTGGAGGTCGGCCCGTTCGTCGAGGCGGTCAAGCGGGTGTCGCTGGTGGCGCAGCGGTTCGCCCCGATTCGGCTGGCGTTCTCGGAGGGCACTGTGCAGCTGTCCGCGGAGGCCGAGGACGAGTCCAGCGCCGAGGAAGAACTCGAGGTCGGCGTGACCGGCGAGCCGCTGACCATCGGCTTCAACGCCGGGTACCTGCTCGACGGGCTCGCCGGGGTGACCACCCCGCAGGCGATCCTGTCGTTCACCACGCCGACCCGCCCCACCGTCGTCACGCCGGTCACCGGGCTGGAAGGCGACGAGCCGGACAACGGGGAAGCCTCCTACCGCTACCTCGTGATGTCGATGCGTCTGCGCGGATAGCGGCTGTCACCGACCGGGGTCTGGAACACTTTGGCGCGTGGACACGACCGTCTTCGTCGCGCTGGCCGACTTGATCGACAACTCGGACGCCCGTGCCGCGCTCGAACGGAGCTTCTCGACGGTGGTGGTCGCGACCGCCCGCGAACGTGCTGTCAGTGAGCTGACTGCACTCGGTGACGCCGTGGACGCGGCCGTCGTCGGAGTCAAGGAACGCATCGACGCCGAAGTGCTGGTCGCCCTCCCCCGGCTCAGGGCGGTGGGCTCGGTGGGTGCAGGCACGGATCACCTCGACCTGGTAGCACTCGCCGATCGTGGTGTGCAGGTCGTCACGACTCCAGGCGTCAACGCGGTGTCGGTCGCTGAGCACGCATTGATGATGATCCTCGCGCTCGCTAAGCGTGCGTTGTCTGCGCACGCCGCAGTAGTGGCCGGCGAGGACCGTGCCGGCATGCTCGACCCTCCCGTCGAGGTACGCGGACGCCGCGTCGGGGTGCTCGGCGCCGGCGCAACGGCCCGCGCGCTGATCCCGCTGCTGCGAGCGCTCGGCATGCACACGGTGGTCTGGACGCGCCGTCCGGAGCGGCACCCGGACCTCCCCACGGCCGGGCTTGAGGAGATCTTCGGCGGGTGCGACATCGTCACTGTCCACCTGCCCCTCACCCCACAAACCCGTGGGCTGGTGGATGCCCGGCTGCTACGAATGCTGCCGCCCGGTGCACTAGTAGTCAACGTAGCCCGCAAGGAGATTTTCGACTCGGACGGGTTGCGGGCAGTGGTGACCGAGCGGCCGGACTTGCGGTTCGCCGTGGACGACTTCGAGCTGGCCGACGACGGTACGGTGGCAGCCGTAGGCCACCGTGGGCTGTGGAGCCCGCACATGGCCGGCGTTACGGTCGAGGCGTTGGCGGCTATGCAGCAGCTGGCTGTACGTGGAGTGGTGCAAGCCGTGAGTGGTCCGTGCTGAGCCCGCCGGGTCGGATCCGATGGTGTTGCTGAACAATCTGAGTGGGGTCATCGGGATCATCGGGTTCGTCATCACTGTCGTCACGCTGTTCAAGGTGCAGTCTGTCCGCCGCGCCCAACGGGAGGAGCGCGCGTTGCTCCGCAAGTTGTATGGAACCGAAGCGCTCGCCACACATCTGAGGTCCGCCGCCACCTTTCTCCGCCAGGGTCGCGACGGCGAAGCGCGTGTCCTCGCCGAGGAGCTCGTCCGCCTGTGCGGGCAGATCGAGGGCATCAGCCATGCCCTGGACACCATGACGCGGGTGGGTGAGGCAGCGCAACGCTCACTACTGCTCGTCGAGCGGGGCTACTTCACGCCTGCGTTTCTCCGCCGGGCGGTGGACGAGGCGCGGCACAACCTGGACTTCCTTATCTACCGCAATCTCCAATTCGCCAACGTGGACCTGCTGGAGGCGGTGGAGCATGCAGCAAAACGCGGTGTGCGCATTCGCGTCCTCGCTTTGTCGTCCGCCGCGGACAACGTGGTGCTAGAGCAGGCGTCGCTGGTGCTGCCCTGGCCGCAGGCCGATGCGGCGACCCTGCGTCGCCAGCTCAACGAGTCGGAGGCCAGGATCCGTAGCATCGTCGACGGCTGGGATGGGTCTACGCGGCCACGCTTCGAGTACCGCGGCTACGCGGTCACGCCCAACCTCCACTTTGTCCGTGTGGACGGCCTGCTCATGGATGCCGAGTACCCGGCAAGCATCCAACGCGGCTACTACTGCTCGGCGGGTGGTGCCGTCATGGGGGGCGGCCACGACCGTCGACACAATCCGGTGACGCTTGGTACCCGCGTCTAAATACCGTATCCCGTCGGGAAGCACGATCTCGGCGGGGGCAGCCACACGAGTCGGTCCATTCCCCAGGACCGCAACGGTCAGCTCCCGGCATCGTCGCCATTCCTCGATGAGGAGGGCAGGCCGGTCTAGCGCTGCGGCCAGAGTGGGCAGGTCGTCGCAACGCACCACCCCGAGGCTCTCGGCGCCGCACACCGGCTTGACGACCAGCGGTAGGCCAAACCGAGGGGCCAACTCGGCCGGGTCGGAAATGTTGCCGACGACCGTCCCGCAGGGCGTGGGCACTCCGTGCCGTCGCAGGACCGTCTTGGTGCGCGCTTTGTCCTCGGCGGCGAGCCCGTCCGGCCCAGAACCGACGACCGGAACTCCCCACGCCACCAGGGGCGCGACCAGTGGCTCCGTGCGTCCAAACCGTCGGCTGTGCGGAAAGGCCAGCAGGCCCGGCCGCCCACGAAATGCTTCCAAGTCTGCCGCGCTCCGCACGACTTGTTCATCGGTGGGTACGTCGGCGTCGGCCAGGGCTGTAAGCACGCCGGCGATCGCGTCCTCGTCACCCCAGCCGTCGAGCGGGTCGGGCTCGGTCGAGCGCAGCACGGCCACCCGTAACTCGGTCACCAGCCGGCGGCCGCAGTGAGATGCAGCGGGTTGACCCCAGCGCGCAGGGTTCCGTCATCGGCGAGGGTCACGACGGCCGGGTTGGCGAAGTACAGGGTGGACAGGTCCTCCCTCACTTGCTCCACTCGGTGGCCCCGGTGTTCCATTGCAGCGGCGGTGTCGTCGGAGAACCTGTCGTCGAGTAGCACCGTGTCCCCGACCACATCCAACCTGGGCGCGGCGACCGCATCCTGAGCACAAAGGCCGTGGTCGAGGACATAAGCGACAACCTGCACGACGGCCACTGAGATCCGCTGGCCGCCGGACGCCCCCGCAGCGACCACCGGACGGCAAGTGGGATCCACCATGACCACTGGGCTCATACTGGACTGTGGCCGGTGGCCGGGCGCCACAGAGTTCGGGTAGCCGGGTACTGGTACAAACGCGAACATTGCATTATTCGTCAGCATCCCGGCCGACGTGGTGACCATCGAGCCATACGCTGCGAGGATCGTCTCAGTGAGACTCACCACCATGCCGTCGGAGTCCACTGCGCAGACGTGGGCTGTCTGCTCCTGGCCGACTTCGGTGACGGTGCAGCCGTGCGCCCACCATGCGTCTTGCCATCCATCGTCCCGCCGCTGCGGGTCGATGCTCTCCGCGACCTCCCCGGCCAGGTCGGGATGCTCGGCCCACAGTGGGGACCGCCGGTCCCCGGCGTGCAGCCCCTCGGTCCGACGGCACCTGCGGACCGCCTCGGCGACCAGGTGCAATCGGTTGGGAGCGAGCGGCTCATGCTTTGCCAGGTCGAGCTGGTCAAGCACCGCGAACAGTAGCCCGTACACGCCACCGGAGGCAGGTCCCAGAACTGTGTGGGTGCGGAACGCAACGGCGTGCGGCGCGGCGAGCCGTGGCCGATACCCGGCTAAGTCGGCCGCAGTGATCAGGGCGTCGTGTTGGGACATCGCATTAACTAACGCTTGCCCGGCCGCGCCGTCGAGGTAGGCGGCGAGGCCACTGTCCGCGACTTCGCGCAGTGTGGCGGCTAGGGCTGGCTGGCGGAACAGGTCTCCAGGGCCGATCAGTGGTGGCCGATGCGGGTACCGTCCGCTGCGCAGGAACGTCCGTGCGGTGGTCTCGAAACTGAGCAGACGATCCAGGTACGCGCCCTGCATCAGCGCGCCAAACCAGTCCGTCTCGAAGCCGTCGTCGGCGAGGGCAATCGCTGGAGCCAGCACCTCTGCCCATGGCAGTCTGCCGAGCGCCTGGTGCGCGGTGTTCAGGCCGGGCAGGGTACCGGGTACGGCAACCGCACGGTGGCCGATCTCATTGGCCCTGTCCGGCACGCCTGCCCAACCGAACAGCCGAGGAATGGCGTGGGTGGCGCCGTAAACGTCGGGAGTCGCGGCTGCGGGAGCCTCACTGCGGTAGTCAAGGGTGTATGCCTGTCCATCCGGGCGCACCGCTGTGAGTAAGCCGCCACCGCCGATGGTGGTGGCGAAAGGCTGTACGACGCCGGTGGCGAGGATGGCGGCGGCGGCAGCATCCAGCGCGTTGCCACCCCGGCGTAGCACATCGATGCCCGCCTTGGCGGCGAGCGGGTGCCGGGCGGTCACCAGGCCGTTGCGGACCTGCACGGGAGTCTTGGCATGTAGCCACCTGCTGCGCAGCACAGGCACATTCTGCCCACGATCAGGTGCCTCCGGACACTACGCCCCCATAGGGGGTGTTCGCATCGATCTGGTCACCGCCTGCCCAGCGCGGGCATGAAGTCGCCGGTCGACAGGCCGGTTGACTGGTTCTCCGCGACCACGTCTCCCTATGCCGAAGTGCGATCCAGCGTGGTCAAACCCCCCGGGGGCACAACTCGGTCAGCCCGTTTTGCCCCGTTTCGGTGATCGTATCGGGTCTGCTGGGCTAGCGAGCACAGGCTCCGCAGGCTATGCGGCAGGGTGAGCAGAAAGGTCACCGCTTTGCGGGCATCTCGATTTCGGTAGGGACGTTCGCGTACTTGGTGTGTCTTGCGACTTCGGACGTGATTGTTGATGTGTACGGCCCTGGCCTTGGCTACCGGCTGGTCCGGCTGGCGACCGTAATGAACATGGTGGCACTGCTCTTCGGCCAGCTTGCGCTGCGCCTGCCCATCGCGCCTGAGCAGGAGGCGCTCCAGCCGCATTTCGCGGCAGTGTTCGACGCCTCGGCAGCCGTGATCGTAGCCAGTGTCATGGGCTTCCCAATCACCGATGCATTCGAGACCTACCTATGGAAGCGAATTAAGACGCTCACGCCTGGGCGGCACCTGTGGCTGCGTAACGCCGTGGTGAAACTTCCTGGCCAGATGCTTGACGCCACGATTTTCTTCACCTTGGCCTTCTTCGTCTTGCCGCAGTTCTTCTACGGGGAGCCGCTGGTGGCGACGAGCGCCTGGTGGTCGGTGATGACTGGCGCTTGGTTGTACGGACTATGGAAGGGCTGTGTCGGCACGCTCAACTACCCGTTTATCCGGTTGGTCATCCCGTGGATTCGGGCGCACCGTGAACCGGATATCGCGGCTGTCGATGAGCGAGTGAGCGATGAAGCATGGACCGGTCGGTGGTGATGCCCGGCCCTCGCCACCCCTACATCTCGGTCTGTGGTCCGCTGGCAGCCGGTAAGACCACGGTGGCCGCGCTCCTGGCACGGGAGTTCGACTGGTCGCTGCTGTTGGAAGACCTCGACGCTAATCCGTACCTTCGGGACTACTACTCGAACATGCCGCGTTGGGGTTTCCGCACGGTGACGGCTTTTATGGTGCGAGCCTTGACGTTGCAGGATGAGGTTGCGACACGGCTCACGCGTGAACCGATCTGTCAGGATTGGCATTTTGCCGAGCACTACGGCATCTATGGCGTGCATGTCTTTGATGAAGGCATCATTGACGAGCGGGACCGCCAGACATTTGAAGAGCTGCACGGCTACTTGGTGGCCCATGCGCCGATACCCGACTTGACGATTGTGCTCATGGCCACACCAGAGATTCTGCTCAGTCGCGTCACTGCTCGTCGCCGGCAGGGTGAGGAGACAGTACCGGCTGCGTATGTCGAACACCTGGTAACCCGCTATACGGCATGGACAGCCACACTCAACGGGCCGTTTATCGTTGTCAATACCGGCGCTGAAGATGTGATCCGGAACCAGGTCGCCGCCGCACGATTGGTTAGACAGGTAGAGGTCGCGCTGCGGTGATGGTCGCGGCATAGGCTCGCAGGACTGCGTGGAATGCGTGGGAATGGGCCAGGCGGGTTGGTGGCGCGCCGAAGAGCGGTACTGCGCAGCCAGCGGCCGATGCTGACGACAGTTCGCCAGCTCTCGCCGTAGTCGCGGCGTACGGAGGTGCTGAGCGTTCCCGTAGTCCCTCGTACGCATCACGCTGGAAGGCAACCACGGCACCCGGTTTGGCTATGTACTGGGCAATCGTTGTGGATAAGCGGGCTCGTTCGGCTTCGGCAATCAAGCGCAAGGCTCGACTACCAAAGAGCGTCTTCAGTCCGGCCACGCCGGACCAACGAGGAGCGCTCGCCGGGCTCGGGAAGGTGAAGAAAACATCTATGCCGATGCGGAACGGCGACTGGTACTGGCCGCTCAGGAGCTGGGTGCGGCGTGCGGCGTTTCGAACTGCTACGTCAGTCCCAGTCATGCCGGCGTCGTTGAATGACAGCCAGCCGGCCACGCGCAGGGCTCGCCAGAAGCGGTGCTCCTGCTGCGAGCCGCGTTCAAAGGCAAAGCACATCCCAGCGCGAACCGATTGCGACGCAGGGTTGCCGAGGACAAGCAACACGGGTGGACGTCTATCCGGTGCTTGCGTGAGGAAACTTTCGGTCGGGTAGACCAAGACCTCACCATCGCGGCTAAACAAATCGGCATGGTCGGCGTCACTGGCGATAAAGTCGCGCCAGCGCCGCTCAAACTGTTGGCGATCACTGTGGTCCGGGTAGAGTCGATGAAGATTCAGACTGTAGCGGTGGATGCCGGAGGTTGTTTCGCCGAGATGACCTAAGATCATACTTCTAGCCTACAATTCTCGAAGGGCAGTGGCAAGATCCGTTAGCCTTCTAAACGTGCGTGTCGCCGAATAATCTAGCATCAGATTCCGCGAGCTGCGGTAGTCGTTGGCAGCCCGAATCGCGGTGCGCTTCAAGTTATACATCCAGACCGGGCGACCGAGCGCACACATGGCGCCCTGCAGGAAGGCGGTGCCAGCTGGCGCTTCGTCGCTATCGGTGCAGGAGACCAGAAGCACTGTTCGAGCCAGGGCCATAAGGTCATGGGCCGCGGCGTCCTCGGGTGGCTGCGCCGAATCGTAACGACGCGCACGGATGAACGTTAGCTGGTCATTCGGCGCGACCGATTGTTCCAGCTCGTCCAGAAGCAGTGCTTGCCATTCATAGACGCTGCCGCCGAAGTCTAAGAACACCTCGTAACGCACCGTATTGATCGGCGCGCGTTAAGTCGTGCTTGTCGAGCGTCCGGCTCAATGAGCAGTTCAGCAGTTGCAGTTTGTACGTCAGCCAGGACTTGCGCACGGCTACTCAGCAAGCTGTCGCGGAATGTAGCATCTGTGCTGACGAGGCGGGGTCGCCGTATCAGTCGCGTCGCGGCTGCGTGCAACAGCGGATCGAGCGGCGTGGTGTGACCGCTGGGCAGCTCGATCTCGCAGAAGTCGGTGGAGATCAGCAGAATCGCTCCTCCGATTGCGTAGACATAACCAATCTCAAAACACACGCCCTCGTCTTTGGCCAGGCCGTCAATGTAGGAGACCAACAAGACGGTCCGTCGCAACCGAGCGAGGTCAAGCTCGAACAGTCGTCGCGTCTTATCCTCAACGATCAGCTCCTCTTGGCCAGCATCGCGGAAGGGCACGAATGTCGGGAGCTGCGCTATCGGCAAGGCCAGCGTGGTGGCGGCTTTCCGTGTGCCATCCAGGACTGCTTCCTCTAGCGCTTCTGATTTAAGTTTCTCGTCAATGTCAAACAGTCGACCAGCCACATAGATGATGCCCTCACCCTGCGCGAGCCGTTCGATTCGCCGCACTATGCTTCCTCGCCGATCGACACAGCTAGTTCTCGGTAGTAGGTCTGGCTGTATTGTTGATAGGCGTGAAATAATGCGTACTTGCGCGGCATTCCACCTGGCAGCTCGTGACACATTGTTGCCTCGTCGCAGTAGCCTTGCGCGAAGCACTTGATCTTTAGCTCGCTCGCCAGTCGTGGACTGATACGGCGTATCTCGCGCTTCATGGCATTGACCAAGTGGCGCATCTCCCACTGCGAGCGCAGGCAGGCGTCGAGCCGATACATCTGCATGAGCGCTCTGAGGTTTACGGTCATCACCAGCCGTGTAGCGACGGCTTGCGGCAGGACATAGCGGGCGTCTTCATTCGGTACACCAGCCGCCATGAGCCGCCGATACAGGTCCATCGCCGTTTGTATGACGATGTTCACCTCGACGGCAAGCTGCTCGTCAGAACGAATGCTACGAGGCACCACACAATCGGCTTCCTCGACACCGGCGTAGCGCTGGCTTTGTTGGCTGTAGGCTACGCCTACGCGATGCCGGACGAGTTGATGGGTAAGAACCCGCGACACTCCGTCAATAGAGAATGTAAAGTGATGTGTTCCACCACGGATAAGTGGCCAGACGACAGCGTTACGTCCAGCATCTCGCCCATATTGTGTTCGGAACACACCTGTGACCAGGACTGAAAGGCCGCGCGCTCGCAGCGCTTCCTCCAGGAGTTCAATCTGGGTAGTCTTGCCGGCACCGTCAACACCCTCGAACACAACGAACAGTGGGGCCATGCCGAACATTTGTCCCATGCTCGGATTATCGGAATGTGGCCTTATAATCGGCTCTCCTGACATTTCTGTGGGTGGTGGGATCACGCCGCCCGGCCGGTGAGCAACCTTAGGGGGTATTGGTGGTCTCGATGCGGGCGTTGCTCAGACCGTGATCGAGGGTGTTGAGGATCGGTGCGCGGTAGCGGGTGATGGCCTGGAGAGGGCGAACTCGGGGATACGGTGTCCTACTTCTTCGGGTCATCCTCAATTCTGATGATCTGATCCTTACTCTTCGTCAGTTCGGCTTTTCGTGATCCTCTGGCCGGTTGTCAGGTGGTGGTGCCTGGTTCGAGTTGTGGTGGGGTGGGGGCGGGGTGGGTGATGAATCCGGCGAGGTCGTCGCGCAGGGCGCTCAGGGTGGCGGAGGCGAGGTCGGTGCGCCCGGCGAGCAGGGCGTGCAGGGACCGGGCCCGGCCGATGATAGGCACAGTGCGGTACTCGGCGCCGGTGGCGCCCAGGATCGGGGCGAGATGCTCACCGACCGCCTCCAGGTCCTCTTTACCCAGGTAGGCGTGCGCGAGGTCGAACCGGGCGGCAGCGACATACATGGCTTTGGGTTGGATCTCAGTGGTGAATTCGTCCACGGCAGTGTGTGCCCAGTCCACGGCGGCATCCGTGTGCTCGGCGCCACCAAGGGCGTAGTGGGCTTCGCTGGCGTACATGGCGGCCGAAGCGAGATCGATGCCGAGGGTGCCGGGTTCGTCGGGGGTGCGCTCGGTAGGAGCTGTCTCGGCAGTGGCCAGGGCTCGAGTTACCTCGTCGGGCCGGTTGCGGGCGGCGTTGATCCGGGCCAGCTGGCTGGCCAGCCGAAGCAGGGTGGTGCCGCTGGTGGCGTTGGGTCGGGCGGATTCCATGATCTGCGCGGCCTCGTCGTAGCGCCCGTCCCAGTAGGCGATGTTGGACTGCACGAGGCGGATGTAAACCCGGATCGGGGTGTGGCCGGAAACCTCGGCGCAGTGCAGCGCGGTGCGGGCGTGGGTGTTCGCGGCATTCGGATAGCCCAGGTCGAAGGTGACCATGGCCAGCATGGCGGTGACCTGGCTGGCGATCTTGTACAGGCCGGTGGTGTGGTGCGGTTGCTGATGCCCGGCGATCAGGCGGAACACATCGTCGCGGGCATCGAGCAGCCGGGCGTAGGTGGTGGCTGGCGGGTCGATCTGCTCGCCCCAGGCGAGGTCGGCGACGTCGGCGCTCATCTGTTCCAGGACCGTGTCGTCGACGTTGGTGGTGGCGCTCCACCGCTGGAACCGGGCGGATTCCTCAGCTGCCATGATGATCTCCTCGCGGACCGGCACACCCCGGGCGTCACAGCGCACGAGACGCCGGTGACCCCAGACCACCCCAGTGTCACCGTTTCCGCGCCTGAGCGCACGGCCGGGACCAGCGTGCTCACCGCCCGTCGTGGTGACCCCTGTCGTAGTGGCTACGGTTCCTGGCCTGGGTGATCCGTTGCGGGCACCCGTCCCGTTGCGGGTACCCGGCGCCGTGGTGTCGTCGGTGGTGCGGGGGTGGCCGGTGGTGAGCAGGCAGCGGTCGGCGGGGGTCAGCTCGGCCAGGTCGTCGGCGTCGACGAGCTGGGCCGGGGTGCAGCCGTGGCCGAAGGTGGCGGCCAGGTTCGCCAGGTAGTGCAGGCTGGGTGGGGTGCCGCCGTGTGGCCAGTTCTCGTGGTCGCTGACCCGCCGGTCGGACAGTTTCGCTCCGGGGTGGGCGGTGTTGTATTCCAGGGCCAGCTTCCACTGCGACCAGCCCAGCGCGTAGCGCCAGGCCAGCCGGGGGCGCAGGTGAAACCGGCGGCCCAGCTCGGCCGCGATCTGGTCCACCGTGCACCCGTAGCCGCGCATCCGCTCCCGCACCTGGTCGCGTTGCGCCTTCGTGGAGTCCCCCGGGTCTCGGGTCATCGCCCACCCCCACCGTTGCCTGGCGTACTGGCTGTGCCGCGCACCGTAACCCACACCTGTGACCGAAACGGCTGCTGCGCGGCTGAACCGGGCGGGGATTTCGCCCCTCGTCTGGCCGGGTGCGCAGGCCAGCCGCCTCCTGCGTGGCGGGGAAAAGTTCCCACCTGAATCGTCGCGGATCCGGTACCGAACTTCGCCAGGCTCCACACTGCGCCACCACCGACAGGCTCGGCGGGTGGTAGCCATCGGTGATCGGATGAACAAGTGCGTGATTCCCCGCAGGAGAGCCACATGAAGCACACCACGAGCAATGCGCACGAGGGACTGATGAGCGCCGGCTGGGTTCCGCTGTCGGGTCCTGAGCTTATCGAGTGGATTGCGTTGCGGCGGGTGTGCGGTGTCCGCGTGGCGATGTCGGGTGGCCAGTACCTCGATCTCGGGTGCCGGGTGCCGACCTATCTCGACGACCCGCTTACCGACCTGTACCGCCGTGGACTGATCACGGTCGTCGACGCCGACGTAGGGGGTTCGGTGTGGCCCGCCGGTGTTTCCCACGGCGACGGTTTTGTGAGCCCCGGCCGGTCGCCGGTTGAGCCCGAAAGCGCGGTTTCCCCACCGTTTCCCCGTTTCCGCTCCGATGTTCCTGGCGGCCGGCCGGATCCACCAAGACAACAAACTGAGGAGGACTGACCCGGTGATAGTTTCCATAGTGGACCGTTCGCTCAGATTCGCGGACGGGATTTTCCGGGACATGGTGACCACGCGCGACGCGGCCACCTGTCGAGACCAGTCGCAGCGTGCCCGGGTCACGGCCGCATCGCTCGAGGGTGCGCCACGGCTGCGATGCCTCGCGCGAGCCGCGTGGTGGGCTGTTCTGGCCGATCAATGCGCCGAGGGAAGAGGAAGACTCGGCCACCCGGGTGGGCGCAGCCCCGGCTGGACACCGTGGCTTTCGGATGATATTGCCCACGAAACGGTGATGCCATGAACGCGGACAATCCGGACCTGGCGAGAGCGTTTCGGCTGATCGATTGTGTCAAACTACGAGGTTTTTCGTTCCACTCGGACACCACGGCTGCGGGTGGGCCACTGGTGGGGAGCCGGATCAGTGCGGAATGGGTGGACACAATCCACCTGGAGGGATTCACCCGTGATTGTTTCGCGTGGCGTCACCGAGTAGGCGGAGCGGGACCTGCGGAGCATCGGGTCGAGGGCAGCGCGCTGCAGGTGCTCACCGTGGTGCTGAGCTGGGAAGCGGGAATCATGCTGATCACAGAAGGGGAAGCCCGCGGTGTGGGGTAAGACCCATCCCCTCGGGCTCGCCGGTTACCGGGTTTCCTGCCACCACGCCTCCCTATGCCGAAGTGCGATCCAGCGTGGTCAAACCCCCCGGGGCACAACTCGGTCAGCCCGTTTTGCCCCGTTTCGGTGATCGTATCGGGTCTGCTGGGCTAGCGAGCACAGGCTCCGCAGGCTATGCGGCAGGGCGAGCAGAAAGGTCACCGCATGAACAAGACGCAGCAAGTAATCAGTGGGAATCGGCCGAAGTCCGGCATATCTGCGCGACTGAGACCCACTGCTCCGTCGCCGTGGCGTGTCGTGGCCTCGTCGTGCCCGCGGTGCGGGTCCTGGCACACCCGGCGGGCGCAGACGCCCGACAAGGGTGAAGGGGGCTGGGTTCGTGAGTGACGAGTTCGGAGCCGGGTCTGTGGATTGGCGGAGTCGGCCGGCGTTGAGTGGTACGGATCTGACCGATTTCCTGGCGTTGCGGCGGGTGTGCTGGCGTCCGGATTCCGGCGTGGACCAGGTGGGGGAGCACTTTGTGGAGGATCAGCACCCGGTGTTGCCGTTCATCGCGGACGGTCTGGCCGCGCTGATCGAGGTCGAGCATATCACCCTCGGCGATCCTGAATCGTGTGGGATGCGCCCGGTCCTGGTCACTGCCAGCGGCCGAGCACGGTATGAGGACTTGTGTGACCGGCAGGGAATCCCGCCTTACCCTCTCGTCGTCATCGAAGGGACACCGGACCGATGATCGGGAACGATGGTGTGCGGTGGGTGTTCGACCCGGGCGATTCCTTCGCGCACGTCCTCGCCAACCCCGCCACGGCTGCTGAATCGGGCGTGCTGGTGACGATGTGCGGGCGGGAGTTACCGGTCGAGCGCACCTCGACGTTTTCGGTTCCGCCGAGTCTGGCGGTCTGCCCGGTCTGCGGGCCGTCCGGGCGCATTGAACGCCCTCCTGCCGTGTTTCCGGCACCAGCGCACTACTGAATCCCCGGCCGGTCGCCGATGTTACCCCGACAACCCAGCGACCAGCCGGACCCGAAAGCCGGTTCCCCCGGTAGGGCTATCCATCCCCAAGGACGACCTTCCCTTATGCGCATTCTCGGCTGCATCGTGAAGTCGGTTACGACTTTCGTCGTACTGGCGGTCATCGTCTTACTTGTCGGCGCTGCGCTCCCCGATTCCCCGGGTGCGATGCGATTTCTGGGCGTGCTGGCGTTCGTCTCAGCGCTTGCGTGGGTCGCGCTCACGATCTGGTGGTTCTTGCGGCTCAGATCGCGCAGACGCAGGCCTGCGCGCGAACTCCGGACCATCGAGACGCCCGGTCCCCGCTGGTTGAGGATGGGGGTAGCCGTCCTCTGTGTGCCCGTGGTGCTCGGCTTCTTGGCGATCCTCTACAAGAATGGGGTCAGCGGCCCGGTGCTGATCGGCGCGATCGTCGGCCCCGCCATCGGAGTGCTCGTCCATCGCCGCCACCTGCGCAGGCGTTCCCAGCTCGGCGGTGGCCAGTGATGACGCCTCACCCGCTGCGGGGTAGGTCACCGCATGAACAAGACGCAACGAGTAGCAACAGCAGGACTCGGCCGGACACCAGCATGTCTGCGCGACTGAGGCCCACTGTTCCTGCGCGCACTCCGACCCGCTGCTTCCGAGCCAAGATCGCTTTGTCGTGCTGGGACCTGCATGAGCATCCATGAGACGGCTCCCGCGCCCTCGAAAATCTGCACAAGCATCCATAAGACGCGCAGGAGCGCGGCACGCCCTCGGGCAGTACCGCCTGCCGGCCGCGCCGGTGTTAACGGAGCCTGCATGGCCGGCGGTGCGCTTCATGTACAAGCATTGCCCGATCCCCGAACCAATCAGTGATCTTGAAATGACCGTGGCTTCGAGTGTCGAGACCGGTGGCCGTTCAGGCCATCTCAGTGAGCACGGCGGACAGGCGTTGGCGCAGGTCACGGGTGTACTCGTCGGCGCCGTCCCCGGTCGGCAACACCTGCAGGAGCACCCGCAGATCGTCCGCCAGTCGGGCGGAGCGGACCTGCCCGGCCAATGCGAGCGCGTCCTCGGCCATCTGGTGCGCGGCGCGCTGCTCACCCTCCAGACAAAGCAGAGTGGCGAGCCTGGTCGCGGTAATCGCCTTGCTGCGGGCTCGATCCGCCGGATACTGGCGAAAAGCAGCGGAGAGACGGTCAACCAGGGCTAGCCGGTGCGCCGTGCGGTCGCC
>JBOHGM010000070.1:0-28500 GCA_050699435.1 Pseudonocardiaceae bacterium
TGCGGGTCGTCCCGGTCGTGCGGATCCCGGGTCCACTGCTCGCGGTGCCAGCCGCGGGCCTCCCGCCACGCGAAGTACACCAGCCCCAACGGGACCATTGCCCCGAAGGCCAGCCACTGCAGTGCGTAGGCGAGGTGCGGCCCGGAGGACAGCTGTGGCAACGGTAGCGGGGACAGCAACCCCGGCGAGCCGGTGACAAGTTCCACGTAGCCCGGCTCGAGCCCGATCCCGGTAGCGGCGCTCACGGTGCGTGAACTCACCGCGTACACCTGCCGGTGGCCGTCCTGTGCCACGACCTCGCCGCGCCGCGGATCCGGCTCGTCGAGCCGCAGCCGCCCGGTGACCGTGACCTCCCCACCGGGTACCGGAGGGTACTCGGGCACCCGCACCCCCTCGGCCGGACGCAGGTAGCCGCGGTTCACCAAGACGGTCGAGCCATCGACCATCCGTAGTGGGACCAGCACCTCGAACGCCGGTTCACCCTGCACGGTGCGCAGCCGGGCGACCGTCTCGGCTTCCGGCAGGTATCGCCCGGTGAGCTGGACCTGGCGCCATTCGGTGCCCTCGCCGGGGGCTGCACCGCGGGCCAGCACGTCGCGCAGCGGCTGTGGCGCGGTACTGAAGGATCGCTCAATGGCGGTGTTGCGCGCGGTACGCTGCTCGCCGCGGTCGAACTGCCAGGGCGCGAGCACGGTGAACGCGAGGACGGCGAAGCACGCCACCACCGCCGTCAGCGCCACCCATCCGGGCCGCAGCAGAAACCGCCACTGCACCCCACCACGGTAACCGGCGCTCACCGCGCTGCCGCGCGCGCGGCGGCGGCAGCGCTGGCGCCGTAACCGCCACCGAACAGCACCACGTGCACCAGCAGAGGGAACAGCTGGTGCAGGGGGACGCGGGCCTGCCAGCCGGGCGCCAGCGGTGTCGCGGCCTGGTAACCGGTGAGCACCCGGTCCAGGTGCGGGTAGCCGAACAGGGCGAGCATCGCCAGGTCGGTCTCCCGGTGCCCGCCGTGCGCGGCCGGGTCGAGCAGCCACGCCCGCCCGCCGGCGCCCGCGTGCACGTTGCCCGACCACAGATCACCGTGCAGCCGGGCCGGTGGCTCGGCCGGTCCGGCCAGCTGTTCGACCTGCTCGCAGACCCGCTGCACGGCACGCGCCCCGGCCTGATCCAGCGCGCCGTGGTCCACTGCGGTGCGCAGGTAGGGCAGCACCCGGTGCTCGGCGTACCACTGGGGCCACCGCTCGCCGGGGACATTGGCCATCGGGGCGTTGCCGATCCACGCCTGCTGCGGGCCTCCCGGTGGCGGGGCGCCGAAGGCCGGAGCGCCCGCGGCGTGCAGCGCGGCGAGTTCGCCCCCGAGCCGCTGCGCGGCGGCGCCGTCCAGCCGCCCGCCCGGCACGTACTCGGTGACCAGCCACTGCCCGTCGTGCCCGTGCACCTGGGGCACCAGCGGACCACCGGGTACCCGCAACCAGCGCAGCCCGGCTGCCTCGGCCTCGGCCTGCCCGGATGCCCCGCGTTTGGCGACCACGGTGCGCCCGTCGGTCAGCTCGACCAACCAGATCCCACCGTGGGGCGTCGCGGCCCGCACCGACGCTCCGGTGATGACGGTGACGGCCTCGCCAGCGCCGCTCACAGCCGTTCCCGGACCCACGCCAGCAACCCGGGCACCGCTGCGCGCACCATGGCGAGCACGTCGTCGAAGCCGTGCTCCCCACCGAAGTACGGGTCGGGCACGTCGAGATCCCGGTCGGCGGCCGGATCGAACGAGCGCAGCAGCACCACCCGAGCCGGGTCCGGAACCAGCCGGCGCAGCGCGGCGAGATGCCCAGAGTCCAGCGCAACCAGCAGATCGGCGGACAGGTGTGCCGCGCCGAGCTGCGCGGCGACGTGCGCGCACTCGTAACCGGCTCGGCGCAGCGTGTCCGCGGTGCGGGGGTCGGCGGGGCCGCCGACGTGCCAGTTACCGGTACCCGCACTGCTCACCCGCACCCGGTGGTCCAGGCCCTCCTGGCGCAACGCCTCGGCGAAGACGACCTCAGCCATCGGGGAGCGGCAGATGTTCCCGGTGCAGACGAACGTGATGTGCACTCGTGAGTGAATAACAGTGTTCCCACCCGGAACGCCACTCACGGGTACGCGCTAGCGTCGCCTCACGATGGACCACATGCTGCGTCACCACGGCGATGCCGACACCGGCCCCGGCCTGCTCGACTTCGCGGTGAACGTGCGCGGCGACGGGCCCCCGGCGTGGTTGCGGCAGCTGCTGGCGGCCGCGCTGGACCGGCTGGGCCGGTATCCGTCGGTTGCAGAGGACGCCGCCGCCCGGGCCATGGTGGCCGCCCGGCACGGCCGCGACGACGCCGAGGTACTCGTGCTCGCCGGTGCTGCGGAGGGCTTCGCCTTGCTGCCCGCGCTGGCACCGAGAGCAGCTGCGGTGCTGCACCCGTCGTTCACCGAGCCGGAGGTGGCGCTGCGTCGCGCAGGTGTTCCGGTCCGCCGGGTGCTCACCGACCGCGCGCACCGGCTGTGCCCTGAGCGGGTTCCTCCCGAGGCCGACCTGGTGGTGCTCGGCAACCCCACCAACCCGACATCGGTGCTGCATCCGGCCGACGTGGTGCGCAGGCTGGCCCGCCCCGGGCGGGTGCTCGTGGTGGACGAGGCGTTCGCCGATGCCGAGCCCGGCGAGCCGGAGTCGCTGGCCGCCGACCGCGTGACCCCCGGCCTGCTGGTGGTGCGCAGCCTCACCAAGACCTGGGCGCTTCCCGGGCTGCGGGCCGGTTACGCACTCGGGGCGCCTGACCAGCTGGCCCGGCTGGCGGCGCCGCGCCCACCGTGGCCGGTCAGCAGCCTGGCGCTGGAGGCGGTACGAGCCTGCAGTGCCCCGGCCGCGGTGGCCGAGGCTCGGGCGGCGGCAGCGCGGACCGTGCGGCACCGGGACTGGATGGCCCGCCGGCTGGCCGAGCTGCCCGGCGTCACGGTGCACCAGCCGGCCGCCGCACCCTTCCTGCTGCTGCAGGTGCCGCGCGGCGAGCGGGTCCGGGCGGCGCTGCGGGACGCCGGCATCGCGGTCCGGCGGGCTGACACCTTCCCCGGCCTCACCCCCGATCACCTTCGGGTCGCGGTCCGGCCCCCCGAGGTCGCCGTGCGGCTCGTGGACGGGTTGCGGGCCGCGCTGACCTCGGCGGAGGCGGCGAGATGACCGCCGACGTACTTGGTCCCGCGGAGGCGGCGAGATGACCGCCGACGCACGTGGTCCCGCGGAGGCGACGGTATGACCGCGACGGTGCGTGACGTGATGGCGGTGCTGGAGGCCGCCTACCCGGCTGCGCTCGCCGAGAGCTGGGACGCCGTGGGCCTGGTCTGCGGCGATCCGGCCGAGCCGGTCCGGCGCGTGCTGGTGGCGGTCGATCCGGTCGGCGAGACCGTTGCGGAGGCGCTGGAGCAGGAAGCGCAGCTACTCGTCACGCACCACCCGCTGTTGCTGCGCGGGGTACACGGGGTGCCCGCCGATGACCCCAAGGGCGCCCTGGTGCACCGGCTGGTGCGGGCCGGCGTAGCACTGTTCTGCGCACACACCAATGCGGATTCGGCCGATCCCGGGGTGTCCGACGCGCTGGCCGATGCGCTGGGACTGCAGGTCACCGGCCCACTATCCGCCCGGCCTGCCGACCCGCACGAGCTGGCCGGGGTGCCCTCCTGCAGCGGGCTGTCGTCGTCCACTGGACGGTCCTCGTTCATCGGGTTGGGCCGGATCGGCGAGCTGCCGCACGCCGAGTCGTTGCGGGCCTTCACCGCCCGGGTGCGCGACGCGCTGCCGCCGACCGCGTGGGGGGTGCGCGCCGCGGGGGACCCGCACCGGCCGGTGCGTACGGTCGCGGTCTGCGGTGGTGCCGGGGACTCGCTGCTGGCGGAGGCGCAGCGCGCGGGCGTCGACGCTTTCGTCACCGCCGACCTGCGGCACCACCCGGCGTCTGAGTATCTGGCCGCGGCAGGCCCGGCGCTGGTGGACGTTGCGCACTGGGCCAGCGAACACCCGTGGTGTGCCCAGGCCGCGTCGGTGCTGTCCGCGGCGCTCGGAGGTACGGTCGACGTTCGCGTGTCGCACCGCCGTACCGATCCCTGGACGATCGGCTCGGCCGAAGCATCTGGGAGGTCCCCGCGGTGAATGCCGACCCTGCCGCGCAACGGCGGCTGCTGGACCTCGCCGAGGTGGATGCCGAGCTGGCCCGTGCCCTGCACCGTCGCCAGTCGCTGCCCGAGCTGGCCGAGATCGAGCAGGCCGAGCGGGACCTGCGGGCCGGCCGGGACGCGCTGGTCACCACCGAGACCGTGGCATCGGACCTGGACCGCGAGATCCGCAAGCTGGAGGGCGAGATCGACCAGGTGCGGGCCCGCGAGGACCGCGACCGCGGGCTGATGGACTCAGGGTCCATCAGCTCCGGCAAACAGCTGGAGGACCTGCAGCATGAGCTGGCCACCTTGCAGCGCCGCCAGGGCGTGCTGGAGGACGAACTCCTGGAGGTGATGGAGCAGCGCGAAGCCACCGGTACCGACCTCGAGCGCAGTCGGGCCACGCTGACCGAGGTCGAGCAGCGGCTGGCCGACGCGGCCCGCAGGCGCGACGAGGTGCTGGTGGACCTGGAGACCACCGAGGTGCGCCGCAAGGCCGAGCGCATCGCCCTGCTCGACGCGCTGCCTGACGATCTGGTGGCACTCTACGAGCGGATCCGCGTCCAGAAGGGAATCGGCGCGGCGCTGCTGCGCCAGCGGCGCTGCGATGCCTGTCGTCTCGAACTGGATCGCACCGCGATCGGACGGCTGCGGGACGCCGCGCCCGAGGCGGTGCTGCGCTGTGAGGAGTGTGGCGTCGTGCTGGTGCGCGTCCCCGAATCGGGACTGTCCGGGCAAGCGGGCCAGTCGGGCCAGTCGGGCGTGTCGACGGGGCCAGGACAGTGACCCGCCGCGTCATCATCGAGGCCGACGGCGGCTCGCGCGGCAATCCTGGCCCGGCCGGATACGGGGCGGTGGTGCGCGACGCCAGTACAGCCGAAGTGCTCGCCGAGGTCTCCGGGGGGCTGGGTACCACCACCAACAACGTCGCCGAGTATTCGGGGCTCATCGCCGGACTGCGGGCCGCGCTCGACGAAGGGGCCGACGCCGCCGAGGCGCGGCTGGACTCCAAGCTGGTCGTGGAGCAGATGAGCGGGCGGTGGCAGATCAAGCAGCCGCACCTGCGGCCGCTGGCCAGCGAGGCGGCCGGGTTGGCCCGCCAGCTCGGGGAGGTCCGCTACACCTGGGTGCCGCGGGCCCGCAACGCCCACGCCGACCGGCTGGCCAACGAGGCGATGGACACCCAGGCTGGGATCACCCGAAACCCCGGTGCGCAGACCGCGCCGCCGTCGCACTGGGCCGGCGCGACCGCACCCCCGACCCGGCTGTTGTTGCTGCGGCATGGGCAGACCGAGTACTCCGCGCAGGCCCGCTACTCCGGGCATCGGGACCTGCCGCTCACCGACCTGGGGGAGCGCCAGGCCGCGGCCGCCGCCGCGCGGTTGTCCACGACGGACGGCGTGACCGCAGTGATCAGCTCACCCATGCTGCGGGCCCGGCAGACCGCCAAGCCCGTCGCCGACGCCCTGGGCGTGCCGTGCAGCGTGCACGACGGGCTGATCGAGACGGACTTCGGGGCCTGGGAGGGGCTGACCTTCGCGCAGGCCCGGGAACGGGATCCGGACCTGCACGCGCGCTGGCTCACCGACACCTCGCTGGCCCCACCGGAGGGCGAGAGCATGGAGGCGGTGCACCGCAGGGTGCGCCGGGTGCGCGACCAGCTGATCACCGAGTACGGCGCTGGCACCCTGATCGTGGTCACCCACGTCACGCCGATCAAGGCGCTGCTACGGATGGCGCTGGATGCCGGACCTTCGCTGCTGTACCGGCTGCACCTGGATCTGGCTTCGCTGTCGGTGGCCGAGTTCTTTCCCGACGGACCCGCCTCAGTCCGGCTGGTCAACGACACCTCTCACCTGAGCTCCGCTCACCTGACGACGAGGTAGATCGATACAGCTACCCCCACGGTGACCACCGCGACCCGCAACACCGGCACGGGCAGCCGGCCGGCGAGCTTCGCGCCGAGGAACCCCCCCGCCAGGGTGGTGGGGGCGAGCAGCGCCACGGCCAGCCAGTCCACCCGCGCGCCGAACGCGAACACCACCACACTGACCACGCTGATGATCAGGGACAGCACGCCCTTGACGGCGTTGAGCCGACGCAGGTCGTCATGCGCGGTCAGGGCGAGCACCGCGACCAGGATGATGCCGAGTGCCCCGCCGAAGTATCCGCCGTAGACCGCCGCGAGGAACACCGCAGGCAGCTGGATCGCGCGGTGGTCCGGGGCATCAGGGTGCGGCTCGCCGATCCACCGGGTGAGCCACGGCTGCCCGCCGAGCAGCACGCTGGCCAGCGCCACCAGCACAGGCACCACCGCATCGAACACCTCCTCGGGTAGCACGAGCAGCAGCAGGCTGCCCACCAGCGAGCCCGCCACTGCGACACCGGCGGTGGACAACACCCGGGCGCGCTGTCCGCGCAGCTCCCGGCGGCTACCCAGCGCGACACCCAGGTAACCGGGGCATTGGGCGACCGAGTTCGTGACGTTCGCGGCGAGCGGTGTGAAACCCACCGCCAGCAGCGCAGGGAACAGCAGCAGCGACCCGCCGCCTGCCACCGCGTTGACGACTCCCGACGCGACGCCGGTGACGACCAGCAGGGCAAGATCGGGAGCCGACGTCGACAGCACGAGGGGGCACGCTAACCAGGTCAGGGGCGCTCTATGCTGGTAGGGCGGACGAGCTGGCCGGGCGGCCGCGTCGGGCTCGCACACGTGAGCCCGCCGAGGAAAGTCCGGACTCCGCAGGGCAGGGTGGTTGCTAACGGCAACCCGGGGTGACCCGCGGGACAGTGCCACAGAAAACAGACCGCCCCGCGCAAGCGGGGTAAGGGTGAAACGGTGGTGTAAGAGACCACCAGCGTCCCGGGTGACCGGGACGGCTCGGTAAACCCCACCCGGAGCAAGGCCAAGAGGCGCGCCGGCCCACGGCGCGCTGCGCAGGCGATCGAGGGTGGCCCGCCCGATGCCTGCGGGTAGGCCGCAAGAGCCTGCCGGCGACGGCAGGCCGAGATGGATGGCCGCCGGCCGGGACGCCGCGAGGCCCCCGGTGCACAGAATCCGGCTTACCGGCCAGCTCGTCCGCCCCGTTCCCGGCAACCAGCGCCGCGAAGCGGCGCGCTGGTGTTGACCAGGGAAGACACTGCGTTGGTTCTCCGGTGTTCTCGACTCTCCCCGACGTTCGACGGCCCAGAGATCGGGCGATGACCATCCCTACACCCTGTTCTCGGCCAGCAACCTCGCCATCGACCTGCGGGCGTTGGGTGAGCAACGAGCGGGCCCGTCAGCACGAGGATTGGATCCGATCACAGCGCGGGTCTTGACCAACTCTCATGCGTGCCCCTCGTCCTGGCCGTCGATCTCGCCGCGGTGGAGCGGTCCAGGCTGGCCGGAGGCCATCGCGCAGCGTCGCGCAGCGGCCTAATGACCGATCCGCGCGCATGGACGATCAACCGCCGGAGGGAAGGCATCACGACTGCCCGTGCTCCGGGCCGCCCGCGAGGGGCGCCCCATGAGCCGCCGACGGCCAGGGCCTTGCGACTACCGCCGCCCGCATGGCCGGTCCGCGCGAGCACGGCCGTCAGGCCGCGCCGGAACCTTGCTCGAGTCGATACTGCTAGCCGACGATCGCTCTCTCCGCGTCGGGGCGGTGCATCGACTCGACCATCACGAGGCGATCGTCTTGACCCATGACCGGTGGAAGTTCGATGCAGGCGGGATCCGCAGCACGCCTTCATGCTTGCTACAGCGCGCGACATCGACAGCGACTCCCCACGACGACGAGGTCCTGCTGTTGCGGGTCGCAGGTACCGCGTCGCTGGCCATGGAGTCCGACCTCTTCGCGGTCTGCGAGGAGGCGCTGCGAACCACCCTGTCGAAAACTTACCTCAAGCCGACCGGTATGCCTGTCGAGCTCGTGAGGATCGGGTCGGTTTCGGTACTCAGCGACGCGTCGGCGCGCCAAGGTTTCGAAGCAAGCCGACTCCGCGGTGATGGTCAACAGTCACGACTTCATCGGGAACAAGACGGGTCTCCTCGGCGTGACTCGCATGGGTAAGTCGAATACAGCAAAGGTCATCATCGCGCGTACTTTTGCGGGGTCTGAGCGACGCCGAGCAGCTGGAGGACGGCCGATTGGTCAACTGATCTTTGATCCACAGGGCGAGTACGCCAACCCTAACAACACAGGATGGCACCGAGATTGCGGCCATCGGCGCCCGACACGTACGGATCTTCAAGTTTGGTGCCGATGGACGCCAGCCGCACGTCCGTCCCCTCGGCATCAACTTCTTTGATCCCAATCAAGTTGAGGCTGTCCAGGGCTTGATCGCCGACAAGCTGCGATCTGACGATTCCGCCGGATACGTCAACGACTTCGCAGCCACGCAGTTTGTCGATGTGCCGAACGACTACTCCCAGATCACGCGGGCGCAGCGAGGCAGGCTCATCCTGTATGCCTCGCTGCTCCGAGCGAGCTTCACTCTGCCGCAGTACAACGCCGGCACGACTCGTAGCTACTCCGTGCTGATCCGGATGCTGACACATACTTACACCGTTGTGGCGCATTTGGTGAGGTGGGTGCTGTCCTGCTCGGCCAGTTTGTTGGGTGTGAAGGCACGCATAGCGAGCCGACTGTTATGGATGTACTCAGAGAAGCAATTGGCCGCTTTAACATACCGGTAATCGGCGGACTGCCGGTTGGGCACGGCGTTGATTCGTATACGATACCTCTTGGGTGCCGAGCCACAATTGATCCTGAGCGCAAGAGCGTCGACCTAAGAGTCTAGTGTACGATCCTTGGCGGGCTAACGCATAACTCAAGCCCTCGACTCGCTCCTACGAAGGGACGCACACACTCAAGTGAAACGGAACCTGCAGGAAGCTGTAGACAACTTCATACGAATGAATGGCACCAATTGTTCGCTTTGGATAGAGCGGCTATCCGAGAGGGGGGCTACGTCTTATGCCGCGGAGACACAACTGCCTGCTGCCAGCCTCGCGAAGCTTCTAATTGTGGATGCTGCAATAAGCGGAAGGTCGATCGACGATCTGGACGTACCGGTAACTACAATTGCGGAGCTTGAACCCACGCACTATCCGACGTTAGTGTCAACGGGCGGGAGCTTCGGGCCAAGGAGGTTCGCGGTCGCCGTGGCGATCGAGCGAAGCAATTCGGATATTCCGTGCCGGCAGGGTTGCGAGCTGCCAGCGGGAGAAAGGTCATTTCTTACTCCGTGCTTTTGAGAAAGCACGTCGGGCGGGATGCCCGGCTTCTTGTAAGGACGCAGCTGTTTTCTACTACGTTCGGTGCTGATTTTCGTTGTGTGGTGGCGGAGAGTATGAGGACTACTGGTGCATGGATAAGCGGTGGGGAAGTGTCCACGCTGGGACCTGCGCCGTCGATGGTGAGTTCCGTCGACTTGGTGCAGGGATTGCCGGTGGACTTACACGTTCGTTATGACGCACCTTTGCAATCGGGAAGTACTATCGGATTTCATTTGACCAGGGCAGTCGATTAGTAGGCGGGAACCTTAGGTGACTCCAAGAGATCGGCGCCTCAGTTGGTCGATGTGAAATGCATAGTATCGACTGGCGAATCCCATCGACCGCCCCATTCCCAACCGAGGATTTCGAACTCATGCACCACTACTATGTTCTGCGTAACCATGCCAGGTCGCTTCCGGTCGCGATCGAGGTAGGCGGACGCCAGTTCGGGCAGTACGAGGTCGCCGTCCTGATATGGGTTGTGGAAGGGGTTGACGTCGATCGCCACTCCATAGGCGTGAGCTGAGAATCGATCTTCGCCCACAGCTGGCCGGCAGACGAACGCCGTGGTGTTGTTGCCGTCGCCGGTGGGCGGCAGGTCCAGCTCCGGTAATGCGACCACCCGCATCTCCTCGATCGGGAAGCGCTGCCCGAAAAGCTTCCCGAAGACGACGACGATGTCCTCAGCGACGTCGGCGTGCACGATCATCTCCCCGGTGTGCGGCCGACCGTCGAAGCCCCAGAACGACATCGTGAGGTAGCGCAGCTCCCCGGGGGCGACGGGGCAGCCGGGCTTCCAGGTGGAGCGTGCGAGCACGTCGGCGGGCACCTCGCTGACGCTCGACTCGTAGTCCCCGGCCACCGGCGGCGGTAGCCGGTCCACGGTCGACAGTCTGCGGTTAATCAGTTCGGGCGGGGTGGGCAGCACGTCCCCGAAACCGTCGGGGCGCAGCGGCAGCGGATGCGCCCCCACTACCCAAGCAGGCAGCGGGGGCTCCACCGGTCTCGATGGTATGGCCGGGGTGGAGCGGGTCACAGACGGGGTCGCTGGTGGGGGGCTCGCCACGGGGACCGGCTGCGGTGCTGCGCCGCAGGCCACCAACCCGGCCGCGAGCAGGGCACCGGCGAGCAGCCGAGGCAGAGACCGCAGCACCCTCCCACCGTGACATACGCCGAATCAGCTACGCTGCGCCCCGTGCCGTTTCGTCGGGTGGGGATGATCGGGCGAGCCGCGCTGGCCGCCGCCGCTGCAGTGGCCGTGCTCTGCACGCCCATGGCGGCGGGGGCCCCCGCGGAGCCGCTGATCGTCGGCGGCGAGCCGTCGAGCGCCGCCCAGTACCCATGGATGGTCGCCCTGACCACGACGGCCAGCGATGCGGCTTACTGCGGTGGTGCGCTGGTCGCGCCGGACCGGGTGCTGACCGCCGCGCACTGCATCAGCAGTTACGCACTCAGCTCTGTCCGGGTCATTGCGGGGCGCACTGACCTGCGCGGCAACGACGGCGCGGAGCGACTGGTGCTGCAAGCCTGGACCCACCCCGACTACCGGTCCCCGACGGAGGGCAACGACGTCGCGGTGCTGGTACTCGACCGCGCCATGCCGAACCCCACGCTGCCGCTGGAGACCGACCAGGGCGCGTATCGTGTCGGCACCCCGGCGACCGTCCTGGGCTGGGGATACACCTCCGAGCGTGGGCCGAGCTCACCGGTGCTGCGCAGCGCGGAGGTGTCGCTGGTTTCCGACTCCGATTGCGCCGCCACCTTCCGCGAGTTCACTCCGCAGATGATGGTCTGCGCGGGCGATCCCACCGGCAGGGCCGACGCCTGCTATGGCGACTCCGGTGGTCCGCTGGTGGCGGGCGGCCGGTTAATCGGCATCACCTCATGGGGCAGCGGTTGCGCCCGCCAGGGGACGCCGGGAGTGTTCGTCCGGGTGGCGTCCTACGCGGGGGAGATCAGCGCACTGCTCAGTTGATCCGGCGTGCCGGGGCAGTTCACTGTCCGCCGACCTGGCGCCCGCAACGCTCTACGCCCTGTTGCGCCTGCGGGTCGAGGTGCTCGTGGTCGAGCAGGCCTGCCCCTATCAGGAGCTGGACGGCCGGGACCTGGATCCCACCACGCGGCACTTCTGGCTCGCGCCCGACGGTGCCATGCAGGACGTTCAGGCGACCCTGCGGATGCTGGAGCCGACCGAGGGCCAATTCCGGATCGGCCGAGTCTGTGTGGCCCGGCACGCCCGTGGCAAGGGCGCGGCGCGGCGGCTGCTCGAGGCTGCGCTGGCCGAGGTGGGTGACGCGCCCTGCACCGTGGACGCGCAGACCCATCTGACCGGGCTCTACAGCGGGTTCGGCTTCGTACTGGCCGGGGCGGAGTTCGTCGAGGACGGCATTGCCCACGTGCCGATGCGCCGGGCGGGATCGGCACGGGTGGGCTGACCGGCTCCAGGTCGGCGGTCTGCGACGATGGCCCGGTGAGCGCTGCCCGTTACCCGTTCGCCGCGATCGTCGGGCATGACGATCTCCGGCTGGCGCTGCTGCTGACGGCCGTCCACCCCGGGATCGGCGGCGTGCTGGTGCGCGGTGAGAAGGGCACGGCGAAGTCGACCGTGGTCCGGGCGGTGACCGCGCTGCTGCCCCCGGTCAGTGTGGTGCCAGGCTGTCGCTTCGGCTGCGACCCCGCGGTCCCGGACCCGGCCTGCCCAGATGGCCCACACTCCGCGACTGAGCAACAGCGCCGCCCGACCCAGACCCGTCCGGCCCGGCTGGTCGAACTGCCGGTCGGTGCTACCGAGGACCGCCTGGTGGGCTCGCTGGATCTGCAGCGCGCCCTCACCGAGGGCGTCTCCGCCTATCAGCCGGGGTTGCTGGCCGCCGCGCATCGTGGCCTGTTGTATGTCGACGAGGTCAACCTGCTGCCCGACCACCTCGTCGACCTGCTGCTCGACGCGGCTGCGATGGGCCGCGCGCACGTCGAGCGCGACGGTGTGTCGGTCTCGCATCGCGCGGTGTTCCTGCTGGTCGGCACGATGAACCCGGAGGAGGGCGAGCTGCGCCCGCAGCTACTGGATCGCTTCGGGCTCACCGTCGAGGTGGCCGCTTCCCGGCAGGTCGAGATCCGGGCGGAAGTAGTGCGCCGCCGACTGGCCTATGAGGCGGATCAGGCCGGCTTCGCGGCGTGCTGGCAGGCCGAGGATGCCGCCCTCGCCGAGCGGATCGCGGCCGCCCGGTCGGTGCTGTCCGAGGTGGTGCTTCCGGACGGTGAGCTGCGCCGCATCGCCGCGGTCTGCGCCGCGTTCGAGGTGGACGGGATGCGCGCCGACCTGGTGCTGGCCCGCACCGCGCTGGCGCACGCGGCCTGGCGAGGGGCGGATGCGGTGAGTGAGCAGGACGTCCGGATCGCCGCTCGGCTGGCGCTGCCGCACCGTCGTCGCCGCGACCCGTTCGATCAGCCGAGCCTGGACAGCGAGCAACTCGAGGACGCGCTGCGGGAGGCCGATCCACAGCAGGGGCCGCCCGACGAGCCACCCGACGGCGACGGCCCGGGGGACGGTGCCCAGTGCGGCGATGCCCCGGTCGACGGCACCGAGAGCCCCCGGCAGGGGAACGGCCTCGCCCCCGAGCGTCCGGCACCCGCGCCGGCAGCGCCCTTCCGCGCGCGGTTGCTGCAACTGTCCGGCCTCGGCGCCGGTGACCCCGGCCGACGCTCCCGCGCCCGGACCGCAGCGGGCCGTACGGTCCGAGCCGCTGCCACGGAAGGCAGCGGGCTGCACCTGCTGGGCACGCTGGCCGCCGCCGCACCGCACCAGCGCAACCGTGGTCGCCGTGGTCCCGGGCTGGTGCTGCGCACGCAGGACGTGCGGCAGGCGGTCCGGGAAGGCCGCGAATCCAACCTCGTGCTCTTCGCTGTCGACGCGTCGGGCTCGATGGCGGCCCGGGCCCGAATGTCCGCGGTGAGCGGCGCTGTGCTCGCCCTGCTGCTCGATGCCTACCAACGTCGCGACAAGGTCGGGCTGGTCAGCTTCCGGGGCAGCGGGGCGGAGGTGGTGCTGCCACCGACCTGCGCGGTGGACGCTGCTGCTGCCCGGCTGCGGGCACTGCGCACCGGGGGCCGCACCCCACTGGCCGACGGACTGCTGCGCTCGGCCCGGGTACTGGCTGCGGAGCGGCTGCGCGACCCCGCTCGACGGGCGTTGCTCGTGGTGCTCACCGACGGCAGGGCGACGCACGGTGGGCTGGATAACGCGTTGGATGCAGCCGGTCTGCTGCGCCGCGATGGGGTGGCGTCCATCGTGGTGGACTGCGAGTCCGGCCCGGTCCGGCTGGGGCTGGCCAACCGGCTGGCCGTCGCGATGGGCGCCGGTTGCGTTCGGCTGGAGGAACTGTCCGCTGATGCAGTGGCCGGGGTGGTTCGCGCGGCCCGGTGCGCATAGGAGGTCTGCGATGCCGCAAGGTGTCCCGGTGGGCGTCCCCGAGGATGGACTTACCACCCGGCAGCGGCGCAACCGGCCGTTGCTGATCGTGCACACCGGACAGATGAAGGGGAAATCGACGGCCGCCTTCGGGTTGGCGCTGCGGGGCTGGAGCGCCGGCTGGTCGATCGGTGTGTTCCAGTTCGTCAAGTCCGCGAAGTGGAAGGTGGGGGAGGAGTCCGCGTTCCGGGCGCTCGGCGAGGTGCACCAGCGGACCGGTCAGGGGGGACCGGTCGAGTGGCACAAGATGGGTGAGGGCTGGTCCTGGGCCCGCAAGCAGGGGACCGAGCAGGACCACGCGACCGCCGCGGCCCAGGGCTGGGCGGAGATCGCCCGGCGGCTCACCGCCCAGGCGCACGAGCTGTACGTGCTCGACGAGTTCAGCTACCCGCTGCACTGGGGCTGGGTGGACACCGACGAGGTGGTGGCCACGCTGGCCGACCGGCCCGGCAGGCAGCACGTGGTGATCACCGGTCGGCACGTCCCTGCCGCGCTGCTCGACGCCGCCGATCTCGTGGTGGAGATGACCAAGGTCAAGCACCCGATGGACGCCGGGCAGAAGGGTCAGCGGGGTATCGAGTGGTGAGGTCAGTGGTGATCGCTGCGCCTGCCTCGGGCAGCGGCAAGACCACCGTGGCCACCGGCCTGATGGCCGCACTGCAGCGCAGGGGCACCGCGGTGGCCGGGTTCAAGGTCGGCCCGGACTACATCGACCCCGGCTACCACGCGCTGGCCACCGGACGGCCCGGTCGCAACCTCGACCCGGTACTGGTCGGGGAGCACCGGGTCGCGCCGCTGGCCAGGCACGGCGCCGCCGGCGCGGACCTCGCGGTCCTGGAAGGCGTGATGGGCCTGTTCGACGGCCGCGGTGTTGACGGCTGCGGTGTTGACGGCTGCGGTGTTGACGGTTGCGGTGTCGACGGCCGCTGGGGAACAGCAGGTCACGGCTCGACGGCTCAGGTCGCCACGCTGCTCGGGGCCCCGGTGCTGCTCGTCGTCGATGTGCGAGGGCAGGGCCGCAGCCTGGCCGCGCTGCTGCACGGCTTCCGGTCTTTCGACCCGAGCGTCCGGATCGCTGGGGTGGTGCTCAACCGGGTCGGTTCGGCGCGGCATGAACTCCTCTGCCGGGAGGCGTGCGCCGAGGTGGGTTTGCCGGTGCTCGGTGCGCTGCGCAGGGACGACGCGCTGGGCGTGCCGTCCCGGCATCTGGGGCTGGTCACCGCCGCCGAGCATGCCGCCGCCGCCAGGGTGGTGGCGCGTTGGGCGGATGCCGTCGCCGCGCAGGTCGACCTGGATGCCGTCGTGTCGCTGGCCACGGGCCGACCGGGTCCGAGCTGGGCACCGGGAGCTGAAGTCGAGCGGGTATCCGGCGAGCCGGTGGTCGCGATGGCCGCCGGGCCTGCGTTCACCTTCGGCTACGCCGAGCACGCCGAACTGCTGGACGCAGCCGGTGCCACGGTGGCACCGTTCGATCCGTTGCGCGACGAGTCATTGCCCCCGGGCACGGCCGGGGTGGTGCTCCCCGGTGGCTTCCCCGAGGAGCACGCGGGGCCACTGTCGGCCAACGCGTCGTTGCGGGCCGAGGTGGCCGGGTTGGCCCACCGCGGCGCACCGGTGCACGCCGAGTGTGGTGGCCTGCTCTACCTGTGCCGCGCGCTGGACGGCGAGCCGATGTGCGGGGTGCTCGACGCCGATGCGGTGATGACCGGACGGCTGGTACTGGGCTACCGGGACGCGGTGGCGCTGTGCGGATCGGTGCTGCACCCGGAAGGGGCGAGGCTGACCGGTCACGAGTTCCACCGCACTGCCGTGACCCCACGCGCCGGTGCACCGGCGTGGGCCTGGTCCGGCGCGGAGCCGGAGGGCTTCGTGCAGGGCAGGGTGCATGCATCGTTCCTGCACACCCACCCGGCTGCGCAGCCCGGCGCGGTGGCACGCTTCGTACGGAACTGTGTGAAGGGTGGGGCGTGACGCCGGAACTGGTCGGGATCGGGGTGGGTCCGGGGGACCCGGACCTGCTGACCGTCGCTGCGGTGCGCGAGTTCTGCTCCGCCGGACGGGTGTTCGTACCGGTGCTGGCCCCCGACGTCGCGGGGCGGGCCGAGGCGGTAGTACGGGCGCATCTGACCCACGACCGCCTGGAACGGCTGGTGTTCGCACTCAACGACGATGTCGACGGCTCCCAGCGGCGTCGCCACGAACTCTGGGATGCGGCGGCGACGCGGGTGGTGGAGCACCTGCACGAGCACGGCGGCACGGCGGCGTTCGCCACTCTCGGCGATCCCTCGGTGTACTCGACGTTCGGCTATCTGGCTCAGACCGTGCGCGAACTGCTGCCGCAGGTCCGGGTCCGCACCATCCCGGGCATCACCGCCATGCAGGCGGCGGCAAGCGCAGTCGGCGTGACCCTGGTCGAGGGGAACGAACCACTCACCCTGCTCCCGCTGTCCCGCGGCCTCGATGTCCTGGAGCTGGCGCTGGCGCACGGCGGCACGGTCGTGGTCTACAAGGGCGGGCGCCGGCTGGACGAACTGCGCGAGCGGGTCAGCGCCGCCGGGGCGCTGGACCGAGCCTGGTGCGCCGAGCACCTCGGCACCCCGGACCAGCGGCTCACCCCGCTGGCCGGCACCGAGGCGGCGAGTTACCTGTCGACGGTGGTGATCCTGCCGCCGCGCAGCGGCCGGGGAGCGCAACTGTGAAGCAGCCGCCACTGCGCGAGCCGGACCTGCCCCGCACCGCGAAAGACCGGCCACAGGCGCTGCGCACCGGGTTCACCACCGGGGCGTGTTCGGCCGCGGCCGCCAAGGCAGCGGTCATCGCGCTACGAACCGGCACGGTGCCATCCAGCGTGGACATTCCGTTCCCTGCCGGGGATCGGCACACCTTCACCGTCCACTCACTGCAGCTGCACGACGGCGCCGCCACCGCCGTGGTGGTCAAGGACGCGGGCGACGATCCCGACGTCACGCACGGCGCGCACCTGACGGTCACGGTCACCTGGCGCTGCGACGGCGACGTGGTGCTCCATGGCGGACCGGGGGTGGGGGTGGTCACCCGCGCCGGGCTGGGACTGCCGGTCGGCCAGCCCGCGATCAACCCGGTACCCCGGCAGATGATCACCGACGCGGTCCGGGAGGCCTGCGATGGGCGAGGGGTCGATGTGACGGTCAGCGTGCCCGATGGTGAGCGGATGGCCCGCAAGACCACCAACCGGCGGTTGGGTATCGAGGGCGGCATCTCCATCCTGGGCACCACCGGCATCGTCCGCCCGTTCTCCACAGCCTCCTGGCGAGCGTCGGTCGAGCAGGCGGTGGCGGTGCTGGCCGCCCAGCAGGTGCCCACCCTGGTGCTGGCCACCGGCGGGCGCACCGAGCGGGGGGCGATGCGGCTGCTACCGCATCTGCCGCCGGTGGCGTTCGTGGAGGTCGGCGACTTCACCGGCGCGGCGCTGCGCCGAGCGGTGGAGCACGGCCTGACCGAGGTGGTGTTCGTCGGCATGATCGGCAAGCTGACCAAGCTGGCGGCCGGGCTGCTGATGACCCACTACACCCGGTCGAAGGTGGACACCGGGCTGCTGGCGGAGATCACCGCCGGGCACGGCGGATCCCCGGACGACGTCGCGGAGATCCGCAGCGCCCCGACCGCCCGGCGAGCCTACGAGATCTGGGAGGCCGGTGGACTGCTGCGGGCCTGCGGTGACGATGTCTGCGCGCGGGTGGCCGACACGCTGCGCCGGTTCAGCGCCGACGCCGGGCGTCCACTGGCGGCGAAGGTAGCCATGGTCGACTTCACCGGTCAGCGGGTGGTCGCGGCGACCGAGCCGGACTGGGTCGGATGAGCATCACGGTAGTCGGGCTGGACGGCACCGCGCTGCCGCCGGGGGCTTCCGAGGCGCTGGCCCGTGCGCAGGTGGTAGTGGGCGCGCCCTATCAGCTCGCCACGGTGCCGGTGCCTCCCGGCGTCGCCGTGCTGGGGCCCTGCGAACTGGACGAGTTGGAGGCCGGTACGCCGACGGTCGTGCTGGCCAGCGGGGATCCCGGGTTCTTCGGCATCGTGCGCGCGCTGCGCAAGCGCGGGCTACGGCCCACCGTGCTGCCTGCCCGCTCCAGTGTGGCCCGGGCGTTCGCCCTGCTGGGCCGGTCCTGGGACGACGTCGCCGTGGTCTCGGCGCACGGGAGGTGCCTGCGCCGGGCGCTCAATGTCTGCCGCGCGCATCCCGCCGTTGCGGTCTTCACCGCACCGGGAGCGGGCGCTGCTGAGATCCTCGACGGGCTGGCAGGCTGGGACCGGAGCCTGCTGGTCGCCGAGGACCTCGGCGGTCCCGATGAGCGGGTGCGACGCTTCTGCGGCGGCCAGGTGCGCGACCCGCATGTGGTGCTGTGCCTGGCCGACGAGTACACCGTGCCGCCGCGGGGCTGGATCGCCGGGGGCGAGCCGGTGCCTCCGGCCGCCGGCTGGGCGCTCGCTGAGTCGGAGTTCGCGCACCGGGACGGGATGATCACCAAGCTGGAGGTACGCGCAGTGGCGCTGGCCCGGCTTGCTCCCGGACCCGGCCGGCTGGTGTGGGATGTGGGTGCTGGGTCCGGCTCGGTGGCAGTGGAGTGCGCCCGGCTGGGAGCCGCCGTGGTCGCCGTCGAACGGGATCCTGTGCAATGCGTCCGGCTGGTGGCCAACGCGGCGGCGCACGGCGTGGATGTCCGGGTGGTCGAAGGGGAGGCTCCCACCGTGCTGGACGGGCTGCCCGAACCGGACGCGGTATTCGTCGGCGGCGGAGGGCCCGATGTGGTGCGGGCGGCGGCGACGGCTTGCCCCCGGGTCGTGGTCACGCTGGCGGCCCTGGACCGTCTCGCGCCCTGCCGCGCCGCGCTGCGGGACGCTGGTCACGAGGTCGATGGTGTCCAGCTGGCGGCATCTCGATTCGCCGAGCTGCCCGACGGGTCGGTGCGCCTCGCCGCGACCAACCCGGTGCTGCTGCTGTGGGGCCAGCGGTGAGACTGGTCGTCGGGCTTGGCTCCTCTCGGGGGGTGCGCCCAGAAGCGGTGTGGTCGGCGCTGCGGACTGCCGTGTCCGACCTCTCGCAGATCACTGCCTTCGCCACCGTCGATCGCCGCCGCGACGAGCCGGGCCTGCTCGCCGTGGTCGGCGAGCATGGCGCGCCGCTGCACTGCTACCCGGCGGCCGCCTTGGACGCCGTCGACGTGCCACACCCCAGCCGCTCCGTGCGCGGTTACGTCGGCACCCGCAGTGTCGCCGAGGCCGCCGCGCTGCTCGCCGCCCGCGACCTCGGCGGGGGATCGCTGGTCGTGCCCAAGCTGCGCGGCGAGCACGTCACCGTCGCGGTAGCCGTGCTCGATCCGCTCTCGATCAGCGCCGCGTGCACGGCCTGCGGGGCATGCCTGCTCACCTGCCCGGAGCACGCGTTGCGCCCAGTCCCGCAGCGCCCGGTCGTCATCGCGTCGCGCTGCACCTCCTGCGGCGAGTGCGTGGAGATCTGCCCAGTCGACGCGATCACCCTGCGGAACGAGTGAGAGGGCTGAGGGCCCGGGATTCTGGTTCGTGCATTCTTGACATGTGGAGACGGCCTGGTTCTGGACCGAGGGTCACCAGAGCGCGGAGCGTGAAGCCGATGCAGACCTGGCTGTCGGCCGATACACGGACCAGCCAGGAGCGGCTGCGGTTCGCCCGCGACGTGCATGATCTACTCGGGCACAACCTCTCGGTGATCGCCCTGAAGGCCGAACTGGCCGTGCGGGAGGTCATCGGCTCACCCCTGCACCTGCGTCGTTCTGCCCTACCATGGGCGGCATGACTGCCGCGCATGCCCATGAGCTACCGCCCGAGTCTGAGGGGGAACTCGTCCTTACTCCTGAAGAGGTCGCCGCTGTCGAACGCGATGGAGAGATTGTGATCCTCACCCGTGGCGGTCGTCCCGTGGCCAAGGTCCACGCCATCGATCCCGACCAGGCGTGGTTCTGGACACCAGAGTGGCAGGCCAGGGAACGCGAGGTCGACGAAGAAAGGGCTGCGGGTATCCGGGATCGAGAATTCAATTCCGGCGAGGATTTTCTGGCCTACCTGGGAGCGGTCATCGAAGACCCATCGAAACTGTGAGTCCAACGTACGCGCGGGAGCCGGCGTTCGCTCGGGACTTCGTGAAACTCACTGACCAGCAGCAGCGCCGCTTTCTCACGGCAGTCGCGGCAATGGTGGCCGACGTGAAAGCTGGTCGGGACTTTCGGCCGGGTTTACGCGTGAAGCGCGTCCAAGGCTGGCCCGGTGTTTGGAGATGACGTGGGCGCCGGACGGCCGGGCCACCTTTGAGTACGGTTCGGAGCGGCACCCCGGCGAGCCGCATGTGATCTGGCGCCGAGTCGGCACGCACGACATCTTCCGGCAGCCATAGTTGCGGGTTTGACGACGCAGTTCACTTGCCTTGTGCGATGGGAATCCTGTGGCAGGCGGGGCAGATTTGTTCTGGATCAAGTGGTGCACCATTCAGTATCGCGAGGGGCCGGAACTGCCGCCCGTCGCATCGTGCCGTGACCAGTACGTTGTCGGCCGGATCGGCCAGGTGTGTCTGGCCGTCGGCGAGGGAGGCCACGTACCAACGCGTCTTGGTCATGGCTGGGCAACAGGGTGCCGTGCGGTGTAGATCGCGCCGATGAGGTCGATTTCCCGGCAGAGCGTCAGCGCGTGCCCGTCCGGAAGATGCGCCCACGTGACGGCGCCCCGCGGGGTCACGGTCGGCGGCAACGCCAGGTGTCCGGTTACCACCTGGGCCTCGTCCGGCCAGGGCAGCGGTATCCCGTACGGTTCGCCCGCGATCAGAACCCGGTGTTCCGGCGCGTCCGGATGCGTGAGCACCGGTGCGGGCCGGGCGTGTGCGATCAAGACCTGCATCGTCTGCTCGGCGAGAGCGGTGGGCAGGACCAGTGCGGTCACCTCGCCGTCGAGGGTGAGCGATACCTGGTCCCCTCGCAGGGTGACCGGCCAGCCCAGCGCCGCATAGCCCTCGGGGCTCACCCGGCGGTGGGTCGGTGTCGGCCCAGCCGCAGACAGCTCGCGCGCTGGAGTGACCGGCTGCTCTGTGGCAGCGCGGAGGATCAGACACAGAGAGCAGGGCACACCCGAACCCAGCTCGGCCACCTCGAGCTGCTCCCTAGCCATGAGCGCCCCGCAGACGGTACTGATCGCCCCTGACGCCGGCTGGGCCGGCCGCACTGCCAGATGCACCGCCCCGGTCGGCATGCCTGCTGTCTCGGCGCACTGCCGGACCGCCACCACTGGACCAGCGCCCGCTCGGTCGGTCACGACGTCACCGCGCTGCCGTTGTGGTGAGTCACGGCGGGGTCGAGGCGCCGAGGGGTGCGCTCCCCGACCCCGCCGTGACTCCCGCCCGGCCGTGAGGCGGGGCCGCCGCCTTCGGGATGCGACGACACGGTGACCGGAGTCCGGAGCAGGCGACGCAGCCGGCCCGCCCAACAGCCCAGCAGGCCACCGCGTGGGACCCCCACGCGGTGGGTAAGTGCCGGGGTGAGCAGCAGGCAGTCGGTGCAGCGCCGCAGCGCGGGCGTCACCATCGGCGCGGCGACGAACCGCAGCTCGCACTGTGCGACGTACACACCAGAGCGCCCTGCAGCCATCTGCTCGTCAGTCACCGCATGCTCGGTGCCGCCTGCACCACAGGTGACCCACACCGCTCGGCAGCGGGGCTGATTGGCTGGATGCAGGCGTTCACCAGCGAGCTTCACGGCGCCTCTTTCATCGTGATCTGCGGCGGCTGATTCCGTTCATGAGCACATCGCACGGCCACGCCGGAGTCCACGGCATCGGTGTGTGCCAGCTGCGTGCCAGCACGCGACCGGCAGGCCGTGTCGTACGGTTGATCCTTCGCTAATCACATCGATCACTCGGGAGGTCCTGGTGCCACACGAAGCAGCGGAGCCCAATCCGCTCGGCGATGTGTTGGCTGACCGGCAGTTGTCCCTGGCGGGTCTGGCCAGGCTCTACCTCCAAGCCGTCGCTGCTGACGGCTTGCGCTCCAGTGCGGATCGCAACCTGATGTGGAAGTGGAAGACCGGCCGCCGGACCCCGACCGCGGAGTCCCAGGGTTACCTCGCGGACGCGCTCGGCGTTCCCCGTAGCGTGATCGTGGAGGAGGGGTGGCCGGGCTGGCTTCGACACGCGATCAGCAGCGTAGCGTCGCTACTCGAACCGCCCTGGTCGCTCACCGGTACCATGCAGGTGCTCCACGAGATGGCAGGAGGACCTATGGACCGTCGTGGATTCGCGGTCATCAGTGCTGGCGCGTTGACGTCACTAGTCGGGCAGTGGGGCGCCGCTGTCGCCGGTTCGTCGCTCGCAGCGGGTCTGCACGGCAGCGGCCAAGATCGGCTGAACCCAGATCTGCTGGACCGGCTCGGCAGCAGGCTGGCGGACCTCCGGAATCTTGATGATGCGCAGGGCGGCGCCGAGCTGCGCAGGCTCGCCGTCGCCGAGTTCCGCTGGCTGGTACACCTAGCCGATCACGCCGTCTACGACACCGATTCCGGACAACGGTTGTTCAGCCTTCTTTCGGAAGCAGCCAGGCTGTGCGGGTGGTTGCATTTCGACTCTGCACATCATGCGGTGGCGCAGTCCTACTACGTGACCGGGCTGCGTTGTTCGGCAACCGCAGGCGATTCGATGTCCGGTGCGAATGTGCTCGCCTGCATGAGCCTGCAAGCTGCGATGACTTCCCATCATCAGGACGCGGTATCCTTGATTGACAGCGCACAGCAGCATGTTCGGCACCATGCGACCCCGCGACTCACTGCGCTGCTGGCCAGCCGGAAAGCCCGCGCCTACGCCAAGGCCGGCGATGCCGTGGCCTGCGGACGTGCCCTGGGTGATGCCGAACGAAGTCTCGATAAGGCGACTACGGATACCACCGAACCTGCCTGGCTCTATTACTTCGACGACGCTGAACTCGCCGCGCAAGCCGGTTCCTGCTGGGTCGACCTTCGCCAGCCTGCGCGGGCGCGCCCGCTCATTGATGATGCCCTGCGCAGCATTAACCCGAACTATGTGCGCGACCGGGCGCTCTACCACGCCCGCAGCGGGGAGGCGTACCTGCATGCCAATGAACTTGAGTCGGCGTGTCACGAACTCCGTACCGCCGCCGACCTGGTACGCTGTACCGGCTCGGTCCGTCCGCTAAAGATCATTGGCACGGTACGTCTCGGCATGGCGCCGCACGATCACGAGGCTCCCGTCCGGGAACTCGATGACCACCTCCGTGACCTCGACGTCCAGACCGCGTGACTCTGGCTACACAGAGTCGCGTTGACGAACCGGCGCCAACCGCGGCATCGGCCGGGAGATCTTCCATGCGCTCGCCGCACGCGACATTCGTGTCATTGTGGCCGCGCGCCATGCGGATCAAGCTCACCAGGCCGCTGCCGAACTCACTCAGCGGGGCTGCGCCGCGTCTCCCGCTCGACTCGACGTGGCCGTACCAGGCGCTGCCAACGACGTTGTCGGGCGGATCATCGCCGAGCACGGTCGGATCGACATTCTGGTCAACAACGCCGGCATCAGTGACGGCGACCAGCAGCCGTCCACCGCCGATCTTGAACTCACATCCCGCGTGTGGCAGGTCAATGTGCTGGGCGCCTGGCAATGCGCCAAAGCGGTCATCCCCGCCATGCGCGACGCCGGCTACGGGCGGATCGTCAATATGTCCAGCACGCTCGGCTCCCTGCACCACATGGATCGCGCGACCGAGCCCGCCTACCGGGTTTCCAAAGCCGCCCTCAACGCGCTCACCCGCGTCTTGGCCGCCGACCTAGCCGGCACCGGCATCCTCGTGAACTCCGCATCCCCCGGCTGGGTACGCACCGACCTCGGCGGCCCGAACGCCCCCCGCACCGTCCAGCAAGGCGCCGACACCGCCGTATGGCTCGCCGCCCTCCCCGACAACGGCCCCACCGGCGGGTTCTTCCACGAACGTAAACCGTTGGAATGGTGACCTCTAGTCCGCTTGTCGGCCTGCTCCCGGGCATGACGCAGCACACCGATTGAGCAGGCCAGCCGGGATCGGCCAACCGAGTGAGCTGGCCGGGACAACGGTTGTCGGTCTATCAGGGTCCAAAGCCAAGCTTCTTGATCCACTTTAGAAAATCTCAAGATGACACAGATCATCGTCATCGAGTGGATCCGGGCTGAAGTGCATCACGGTGGCCCGGGCCACCAGTTGATGCGTTCGATGCTGGGTGTGGCGGTGTCGGTGGGGTTCATGGCTGGCGTGCGGGGGCGGGCCGCCCGGGTGCTGGAGGCGACGTTGGTGCCCCCGGTCCGCGAGCTGCTGCGCCAGGCCGGGGTGCTACATGTCGATGAGACCCCCGGCCGCGCCGCGGGTGGGCTGCAATACGTCCACGTCGCGGCGAGTGAGTTCCTGACCGTGATGCACACCGGCGGGCGCAGCAAGGCCGACATCGATGCTGGTCAGGTCCTGCCCGGGCTGCGGCGGCACGATCGTGCGCGACGGCTACGCCGGGTACGCCCACCTCATCGACACCCATCACGCCTGGTACTGAGCCCACCTGATTCGTGATCCTCGTGCCGTCCGCACTACCGATCCCGAAGGGTTGTCGGGCAGACCATGGGCAACTCTGGTATCGAGCTCGGGGGTCTGGGCAAGCGTGGTCGGGGGGATGCTGGTCGGCGCAGCCGCGCAGAGGTAGCAGGCGCGCTGCGCCCGTTTGGACGGTTCATGATCGCCATCTTGGAAGCGATAACCGCGCGCGGCGCGGCTCGTTCTTCCGAGACGACGATCATGATTGTCCCGCCCGCGCTCGAACGCCGTCACAGGGTTGTGGCGAGTCGCCAGGCGTGAGACTCCCTAGCCACGCGCTGTTGGTACGATCCCTCGCCTACCTATGCGATCTTGAAACAGTCGTTCGGTGCCGGGAAGGACCTTGGACTGCGAACCTGGATCTGAGTGGTCAGGTGCCTGGTCGATCAGGAACGTAGTTCGGTGGCCCATCGGGTGAAGAACTCGCGCAGGAGGTCGACCTCAGCGGGGTTCACGGGGATCTCGGCGTCGGTGAAGCGGGACAGTGTGTCCAGCATGTCGGCGAAGATGGCGAGGTCGAAGCCGCCGTCGACCTCAGCGGCGCGGGCGAGCAGGAGTGGCTTGGTGTAGCGCTGGGCGAGGATGTAGGCGTCGGCGAAGTCGCGGGCTTCGGCGCGGTCGAACAGCGCGATGACCTTGCGTCCGGCGAGCTCCTCACGTCCGAATGTCGGGCCGGCCATGCTCGCGATTGCGGGAAGGCGGGGTGGGGCATCCAGGGCGAGGTCGAGGAGAAGGTCTTCGGGCCCGTGGACCAGGAGTCGGCAGAATGTGGCGGTGTCCCGCACGCGGTGCACTGCCCAGCCGTGGGCAAGGGCGGCGGCCTCGAACGCATCGCGTGCGGTGGGCACGTCTCCTCGTCCTGGCCCGGTGAAGAAGTCCAAGTCCCGAGTGGGCCGGGTCGTGAGGTGCTGAGCGGCGAGGGCCGCGCCTCCCGCGAGGAGGAATCCGTTGCTGGCGGGCAGGCTGAAGAACAGTTGCGCCACCTGGATCTGGAACGAGGTCAATCCCTCGGGGGCGGTGGCCGCCGGTCCCCGGTCGGTCGGGTCGTCCACTACGCGGCCTGCTGCCCTGCGTTCGCAACCACCGGGGCCCAGGCGGTCCGGATGTCTCGCGGCAGGACGAGTTCGTCCCACAGGTCGATCAGCAGTGCGCCGTCGATGTAGGTGAGCACATCCTCGGGACCACCTTCGCGCAGCACGATCTCATACACCCGGGCCCGCCGGGATCGGTCACGCATGGGGAACTGTCGCCCGGGTGCGGACCAGTTCAGGTGTAGCGGCAAGGCGACCGTGGCCAGGGCTTGCTCGATCGGCAGCCGGGGGAGCGCTGTCGGCACTGCCACGGTGCGTCCTCGCGGAGTGGTCTGCTCGACGAACTGCACTCGCGGTTGAATCGTGAGCTCGAACCCAGCCTCGGCGAGTAGCCGGGTCGCAGTCTCCAGAGTGGGGGACTTATGTCCGTGCTCGTAGGCCGACAGCGTGGGCCGCGAGGTGTGTGCACGACGGGCGAGTTCGTCCTGGCTCATCCCTGCGGTGCGACGTGCTTGTGCCAGCAGGTCCTCAGCGCCCATGACGACCTCCTTCATGTATCCGAAAGGATACACTGTCGGTTGGTCAGCCGGAACCAGGAGCAAGACCTGCCGGCGAGCGGGGCTGCGCGTTGCTGCAGGCCAAGATCAGGCTGGCAGGGCCGACCCCGTCGTCGCCAAAGCTCGGTACTTCCACACGGTCCGGTTGGCAGTGTTGCGTTGACCGAGTGCGGGCAGACGTAGCCGCGGTGGTGCTGTGATCAGATAGCGAGCGCGAGTTCGGCGAAGGCCGCCGAAAGCCGATGCTGTGGGTCGATGTCCGGGCCGAGTTCGTAGTGGCCCCGGTGTGTTGGCCACCGTCAGGTCACTCCTTCCTGGTGTTGCTTGTCTGGTTGTCGGTGTTCAGCGGTAAGATCACGCTCACCGTTCGTGACTATTGATGCCGCGAATCGGACAGGAGTCGATAGTACGGATGCGGACTGTGACGGTGTCGACATCCTGGTACGGGGAGGGGGCCAGTGGCGCAGACCCCGCGGGAGCTGACACCGTATGTCTCGCTGCGGCATTTCCTTGGTGCCGAGCTTCGGCAGTGGCGCGAGTTGGCGGGTCTGTCGCACGACCGGCTCGGAGCGCAGATCAACTATTCGGGCGATCTGATCGGCAAGGTGGAGGGGAGCATCGTTGAGAGGAGCGGACCCCCCGTGAACCGGACCTAGTATTACAGCGCTAGATCGTTTTGCTTGAGTGTCATCGGTGCAGGTGAGGATGTTCTTGGCCGGTTTCCCGGCGTGTGGGTGCGCGTGGGCGCTGGCCTGGTGACCTCGCGGGCGTGCGGATCGCTGTGGATGGTGTGGCGCGGTGACACCCGCTGATCTGGAGATGTGGGAATCTGAGCTGGAGGGCTTGGTCGCACGACTTCGTCCACTGTTTTATCGGACGGAGTCGAAGAAGCACGCGGAGCAGTATGTCCGTGCAGCGGCAGTACACCGGAACGCTAGGGCGGGTCGACAACTGTCAGATCGCCACGTTCCTCGGCTATGTAACCGCGGGCCGGGACCGGATCTTGGTTGACCGGCGACTGTACATGCCGAAGGAATCTTGGATGGCCGACCCGGCCCGCTGCGCGGCCGCTGGTGTCCCGCCCGGCCTCACCTTCAAGACCAGGCCGGTACAGGTCAGAGAGAGATCGGGGCCGCACGCAGGGCAACGTCATGATCGCTCAGTGTCAGTGATCGTCGCTCTGGGTAGCCGCTTGTCGAGTAGGTAGGGCCGCGGCCGCGCAGATCCCCTCGCCGAGCTTCAGCCCGCGCACGCAAAGCCGGCTAAACAGAGCCTTTTGGCTGTTCAGGCGGCCTGCGGACGACTAAATGGAACCTTTTTTGGCGCTTCGGGTGGGCCTCCGCGCGGACATGACCGCGGGGCACTCGGGAGCACCGGACCGGTACCCACACCCAACTACTTAATGTAGCTAACGTTGAACGGTGGGTGATCATGGCGTTGCCCTGGGCCGCACGTGAGGCGGGGGTGGGGTTCGCGTAGTTCACCGCCGATGAGGAGTTCGGCCAGAACCCTGGCCTGTGCGACTACCTCGAAACGAGCCGTATCCCCTATGTCATGGCCGTGCCGAAGACCACGCAATTCACCGACACCACCGGACAGACAGTCCAGGTCAACGCACTCGCGGGGCGGTTGCGCCGCAATGCGTGGCAACGCCGCGCCTGCGGAATCGGCTCGAAAGGGCCCCGGTCCTATGACTGGGCACTCCTCGACTCCGCCGACCCCGACCACCAGTACATGATCCGCCGCTCCATCGATGACGGTGAACTCGCTTTCTACCACTGCTACAACCCGAACCACGCAGGATTCGGTGAACTCGTCGGCGTGGCCGGGGCACGCTGGCCCATCGAGGAATGTTTCGGATCGGCCAAGAACGAAGTCGGCCTCGACAACTACCAGGTCCGCACCTGGGACGCCTGGCACCGACATATCACCCTCGCCATGCTCACCCACACCTTCCTCACCGTCACCACACACAAAGCCAAAAAAGGGGGACCCAACAAACCGGAAGACTACACCAACAAGACAATCGACCCCACAAGCCGACCGAACCGGAAACCACGCCACCCATCCATCGACGCCTTATCGCGCTCACCCTCGCCGAAATCCGCCGACTCCTCAACCTCATGCACCGCGACCGACACCTCATCACCCACGGCCTGCACTGGTCAACCTGGCGCCGCCGACACCAAGCCCAGGCCCGCCGAGCCCACATCCGACGCCGACTTCGCCTACAAACCCTAATGATCTAGCGCTGTAGTACTAGGGCCGAGGTGACCAGGTAGGTCGGGTCGTGAACAACCAGAGGTGGACGACGGCTAAGCAGGATAGCGGCGATCGACGGCGACTCGACGGAAGATTGTGCTGCTGCGCTCGTCTTGAGGTGCCAGCGT